>NZ_JBNCKZ010000005.1:136579-363294 GCF_049841795.1 Micromonospora sp. DT31
GTCCAGTACCGCCGTCGGCGGACCGCGGTGGCCCCCGCGGCGGCCGTGGTGGTCGGCGGGGGGATCCCCGGGGGCGCGAACGCCGGCGGGCCCCGCCGGGGCGGGCCGCGGCCGGCCCCCCGCCCCTCGTCGTTCCAGGGCCGTCGAGGCGGTCGAAATTTTTCGATCAGGCGGCAACCACGCAGATCGAAACCGACGTCTGGGAGTGCATCAGAGACGCGCGCCCCCCAACCCCTGAGGATCGAATCGTGAACGTCATCGTCAACACCGCCCGCGGAGTTCGTACCGTCGCCGCCCTCGCCGCCGCCGCGTTCGTCGCCGTGGGCGTGAGCGCCTGCGGCGACGGCGGGTCCACCCCGTCTGCGTCCACCGCCCCGTCGTCCACCGCCCCGTCGTCCGCCGCACCGGGCCCGTCGGACTCCTCCTCCGCCGCCCTGCCCGGCACCCGGTACTACCTGGCGTTCGGCGAGCGGGCCGCGGAGGTGCACGTGGTCAAGGGCGGCACCGACCGGGTGAGCGACAGCGTCCCCTACGGCGGCGGCGACTGCGTCCGGAACACCATCACCATCTCCCCGTACGGCGAGCGGCTGGCCTGGGTGGAGGGAGCGGCCGGGGCGGAGGCCGGCGCGCTGGTGACCACCCTGATCGACGGCAGCGGCCGGGCCACGATCGCCAAGGAGGTGCCCTACTCTGGCAAGACGCCCTGCGACGGTGACGACCCGCTCGTGTGGAGCACCGACGACCGGCTACTGGTGCAGCAGGACGGCCACATGGCGATGATCGACCTGACCACCCGCAGGCCCGCGGACGGCGACGCCGGCAACGAGACCCTGAAGTGGTGGACGCCGGACGGCCGGAACTGGGCGGCGGTCTCCGAGGGCCGACCGTACTCGACGCGCAGTGAGGGGCCGAGGTTCTACCGCTACACGCCGCCGAAGGCCGAGGCGGCGCGGTACGCCGGCTGGCGGGTCCGCAGCGTCTCGCCGGACGGCCGGTACGTGGCGGTCGGCTGGATCAACAAGGACGAGTCCCGCAACGACGGCAGCTTCGCGGTGGTGGACACCAGCACCAGCAGGACCGTCGAAATGCCCGGCGACGGCGAGGTCCGCAGCATCCTGTTCAGCAAGGACGGGACGGTGCTGGTCCGGCGCGACAGCGGTATCAGCGTGCTGGACAAGCGTTTCCGGGCGGTCGGGGCCGTGACCGAGCCGGTCGGCCTCAGCGGCGGGGTGCTGCTGGCGTACGTGCCCTGACCATGGGCCGCAAGACGAGGGGCGGGTCACCGAGGGGTGGCCCGCCCCTTCCGTCGTTCAGCGCAGCACGGTGATCGCCGCGTCCGCAGCGACGTGTTTCCACGGCACCAGCACCACTGTCCCGTCCCGTTCCAGGACCTTCGCGTTGGTGCCCTCGCCACCGGCCGGGCGTGGGCCCTCGGCCACCACGCTCACCGTGCCGGTCGCCGGGTCGATGCGGATCAGCCGCGGGTCGAGGTTCCGATGGTCGCCGACCTCCCAGGCGAGCAGTCCCTGCTCGTCGACGCGGATCAGCTCCACCTGGCAGTCGGTGTGCCCGCTGGAAACCCAGCGTCGCTTGCCGGTGGCCAGGTCGATCGCCACCACCTGGTTGGTTTCGCGCATCTTGCCGGGCGCGTTCGTCGCCTCGGTGGGCAGATAGAGCGTGTCGGCGTCGGCCAGGTACCGCCGTACCGCCGCCCCCTCGATCGAGTTCGAGCTGTTGATCGGCAGGTCGCTGAACCGCGTACCGTCGACGGGGTTGCCGAACGTGGCCCGCGTCCGGCCGGTGGCGTCGCGGGCGACGAACGTGTCGGCGACCAGGCCGGGCAGGCTGACCAGCGGGTCGACGCTGAGTACGCCGGCGCTCTGCTGCGCGGCGGGCAGCTGTCGCTTCCAGCGGGCCTTGCCGGTGGCCGGGTCCAGGCCGAGCAGCGCCCCGCGGTCGCCGTCGCATCGCGCGGTGACCACGGCCTGGTCGCCGGCCGCCTGCGTGTCGGCGAGCCGGCAGTCCCGGCCGGGCAGCAGCCGGTCCGTGTCGGTCTGCCACAGCCGCTTGCCGTCGGCGAGCGAGTAGCCGAAGACGTTCTGGTCGGCGCGGACGATGACCTGACGGTCGGTCAGCGACAGGTCCGGGGCGGCGATCGTGGACCGTCCATCCCGGTGCTCCACCGGGAACGTCGCCTGCCACGTCCGGGTGCCGGCGGCCGTGTCGAAGCCGACGAGGGTGTTGCAGGAGCCGGTGCCCAGGGCCATCACACCCCGCCCCTCGACAAGCGTCTGGGTGGCTGCGCACAGCGAGCCGCCCTGCGGCGCGGGCACACCCCACGCCTGGCCGCCGTCGCCGAGCCGGTAGGCGATGATCCCGTCCAGGTGGGCGCGGACCACCGTGTCACCGGCCAGCCAGGCGCCGAAGATGTCCTGCTCGTCGTAGGTCTTCAGGCCGTTGCGCTGCCGCTCGGGGAAGTCGAGCACCCAGGCGGTGCGCAGCGCCTTGTCGTCGCTGCCGCCGCCGACCATCCGGTACACGCCGTAGGCGGTGCCGGTGGCCACGGCCAGCACGGCCACCACCCCACCGGCGACGAGCGCCGCCACGCGTCCGCGCTTCTTCGGCGCCGCCGGCGGCGGTGGGGCCGGCGGCGACCAGCCCGGCGGTGGGTACGCGGGGTGCTGCGGGTACTGGTAGGTCATCCGTGGTCTCCGATCCCACTCAACGTGCCTGGGCGCGGACGTAGGCGGCCCAGCCGGCCTCGAAGTCGCCGAGCGACACGCCCAGCACGTCCCGGGCGGCGCGGTCGGCCGGGGTGCCGCCGTAGACGGCCTCGACGAAGCGGAACAGCTTCGCCTCACCGTGCTTGTCGGCGAGGTGGTTCATCGCGGCGTGGCCGAGCCAGTAGTGGAAGCCGAGCCGTTCCGGGTTCTTCCACTCGCCGTTGCTCGGCAGCCTGCCGGTCCACCCGTCGCGGACCAGCCACTTGGCCGGCCCGGTGCGCGCGCTGGCGCTCAATGGGCGGCCGTGGAACGCGACGTACTCGGCGAAGCCCTCGGTCACCCACTCGTCGATCCGGTCGAGCCCGTTCACGTCGGACAGCTTCATCCGGTGCGCCATGAGCGAGTGCGCCACCTCGTGCCGGAACACCATGCCGGCGTCGTTGTCGCCGCCGGAGCGGGTGAAGAAGCCGTCCTCGGTGTCCACCACCACCCGGGTGGCGCCGATGGTGAACTCCCCGTCCTTTCGTTCGGCCGCCACCATCGGCAGGGAGAAACCCGCCTCGGTGGCCTTCTCGGTGCCGATCCGGAAGAGCGTGGTCATCTCCTCCTTGCCCTTGGCGAGCGTGAAGACGAAACCGTCGGGCACCGCGCCGGTCAGCCCACCGGCCCGCCACACCTCCAGGTTCCGGGCGACCGCGGCCTCGGCGATCGGGGCGTACCGCTTCGCCGACGCGGCCCGGGTCGCGTCGGCGATGACCAGCGCGTGCGGGGTCCGCTCGACGTGGATCTCCCGCCACCGGTCCCACGGGCCGGGGTAGTGGACCGTCTTCGAGCTGCCGTTGGCCGCGGCCGGCGCGCCGGTGACCGCGGTGACCCGGACCGGCGCGTCCCTGGACGCGCGGACGACCGTCCAGCGGTACCACTGGCTGACCGGGGCCAGGTCGAAGCCGTCGAGCTGGTGCACGAACGAGACGTCGAGCTGGAACGTGACGCCCTGGCCGAACGCGTCGCTGGCGCGGCCCTGCTTCTCGATCGTCTCGTAGCGGGCCACCGACAGGGGCAGCTTGGCCAGGTTGCGGAACAGTCGGGTCTGCCCGGCGACCAGGTCCTTGCGGGCCGGGTCGAAGGCGGCCAGGTAGCCGTCCAGGTCCTTCGCGGCGAGCGCCTTGCTGTGCCGGTCGAGCAGGGTGGTCAGCTCGGCGTTGGTGACCGTGACGCCGTTGGCGCCGGCCGCCGCCTTCGGTGCCGGCGCGTCCTCGTCGCCGCGCAGCCCCAGACCGACGCCGACCGCGGCGCCGGCGCAGACCGCCAGCGCGAGCGCACCGGCCGCGAGCCCGATCCAGAGCCCACGGCGGGACTTCGGCTTCGGCGGGGGCCCCGGCGGGTACGCCGGCCACGCCCCCGGGACGGGCGGCGGTGGACCGGGCGGGCCGGCGGCCTGAGCCGGTGCGTGACCGGGTCCCGGCAAGCCTGCCGGGGGGTGCCCCTGCGTCATGTGGTTCCTCGCTCGCGCCGTACACGGGACCGGTCGGACGGACCGCCCGAACGGATGACGGCAGACATCATGCCTGGTCCGGGCGTCGTATTCTGCCCCGCGCGGACGAGTCGGACGTTTTGTCCGCCCGGACCGGTCGCCGGGAACGGGACATCGAGACATCCGCCACGTCTGTCCCGGGAGGCCAGCGGGACAGGCCCGCACGGTGACAGACTGTGCGACGCACTTCTGCCGGGACGTCTGAGGGGGGCGCCGTGCGCTGGCGCAGCTACGTGGCGGTGGGCGACAGCTTCACCGAGGGCATGGACGACGCATACCCGGACGGCAGCTACCGGGGTTGGGCCGACCTGGTCGCCACCCGGCTCGCCGCCGAGACCGGCCCCGACTTCCGCTACGCCAACCTTGCCATCCGGGGTCGGCTGTTCCCGAACGTCGTGGCCGAGCAGGTGCCGTCGGCCCTGGCCATGAAGCCCGACCTGATCAGCTTCGCGGCCGGTGGCAACGACGTGCTGCGGCGCAGCTTCGACCCGGAGGTGTTCGTCCCCCGCTACGACTCGGTGGTCGCACGGCTCCGTTCCGGCGGCAGCGACGTCGTGCTGTTTCGGTTCGCCGACGTGATGGCCCGCCTGCCCGGCCAGCGGCTGGTGGCCCCCCGGGTGGCGATGCTCAACCGCGCGGTCGGCGAGGTCGCCGAACGGCACGGCGCGATCCTGGTCGACCTGTACTCCGACGACACCTACCTCAACCCGATGCTCTGGAGCACCGACCGGCTGCACCTGTCCGCCGCCGGGCACCGGCGGGTCGCCGCGCAGGTGCTCACCGCACTCGGCGTCGGCTGCGACGAGGAGTGGTTGTTGGTGCCGCCGCACCCCGCGCCCAGTCCGTGGCTGGCGGCCCGCGCCGCCGACCTGCGCTGGGCCGGCAAGCACCTCGCGCCGTGGCTCAGGCGCCGGCTCACCGGCCGGTCCTCCGGCGACTTCATCACCGCGAAGCGGCCGGTGCTCGGGCCGGTCGAGCCCGACTGAACGGTGCGTACCGCCCACGCCGCCGACCTGCTGCGGCTCACCCCTGACGACCCGCCGCGCGCCGGGCTGGCCGTGGTGGTCCGCGACGACCGGGTCGAGGCGATCCTGCCGGTGGCCGAGCTGACCGACGCGTACCCGGGGGTGCGGGTGCGGCGGTGGGCCGGCACGCTCGGGCCGGCGCTCGTGCACGACGGCCCGCTGCCCCCGGCGCCCACGCCCCGCGAACGGGTGCACGCCCTGTTCCGCCTCGGTGTCGCCGCGGTACGCGACGCGCACGTCACCGACCCGGCGCTGCGGGCCGCCGCCGCCCGCAACGACGTGGCGGTGCTGGTCGCCGCCCGCCCGCCCACGCTGGAGGCCGGCGGGCGGGCCGACCTCGCCGTGTTCGACCCCGACGGGTCCTGCCGGGCGACCGTGGTCGCCGGCCGTCTGGTCCACCGCCGCGCCTGATCGCCGGACGGCTCGACTTCTCTCGACCCTCGGTCCGGTGTGGAGTGTCCGCGTCGAATGGGCATCGCCCGATGTCCGCCCGGTTGGTTAGCATCCGCTGCCCCCGTTATCGAGTACGGGGTGACATTGGGGAAAGGTGGATGAGGGATGCCCCTCATGCCGGTCAGAAATCCGCTCCGTACCGGTGGGCGAGCCGTGCTCGCCGGTGCCCTGTCGATGGTGGTGGCCGCGGGTGCGGTCGTAGCCGCCGCGGCACCGGCCGCCGCGTACGACATCCGTTACGAGACCAACAGGTCCTGGGCGTGGACCGACTCCCGCACGCCGGACACGATCGTCATCGACCGGGCCGGTGACGTGCCGGTCGGCACCTGGAAGGACGCGGCGGGCCGGCCGCACACGTCGCGGGCGTACTTCACGTTCGACATCTCCCGCTACCGGGGAGCAGACATCCAGTCGGCCAAGCTCGACGTGAAGGAGACGGCCGGCGCGGACTGCACCAAGCGTCCGAAGATCGAGCTGTGGCGCACCGCGCCCTACACCGCCAGGTCGAGCTGGCGTAACCCGCCGGCCGACCTCGCGCTTGTCGACAGCCGGCAACTCACCGACCAGACCGTCTGCCCGGCGCCCCGGGTGGAGTTCGACGCGATCGGAGGGCTGCGCCAGGCGCTTGCCGAGGGCCGGTCGACGCTGACCCTCTCACTGCGGCTGCCCGCCGACGCCGAGCGGGATCCGGCACTGGCCCGGAAGTACGCCACCAAGGTCGGCATCTCGATCGACTACAACTTCCGTCCCGGCGTGCCGACCGACCTCCAGAGCGAGGCCGGTACGGCGTGCACCACCGCCGAGCCGTACCAGGTGATCCGCAACCCCACGCTTTCCGGAGTGGTGCACGACCGGGACCGCAACGACGGCGGCGGCACGGACCACCTCGACGTCACCTTCGCGGTCTGGCCGGTCGACCAGCCGGAGGCGCGGATCGAGCAGGCGAACCTCGCGCGTGACGGCGAGCGTGCCGTCGGCCGCTTCGACCACATCTATCCGTCGCCGTTCGAGCACGACCGGACGTACGCCTGGCAGATGCGGGCCAAGGACAGCCGGGCCACCGGCGACTGGAGCGTGACCTGCTACTTCCGCCTCGACGTCCGTGGTCCGGCCACGGCGCCCGGCGTGACGTCCACCGACTTCCCCGACGACGACCAGTGGCATCCGGGCCTGCCCGGCGAGTTCACCTTCACCGCCAACGGCTCAGCCGACGTGGTGCGGTACGGCTACTCGTGGGACTCCGGCCCGCAGCAGACGGTCGACGCGGACCGGCCGGGCGGCGGTGCCACAGTCACGCTCACCCCGGACCGTGGCGTGAACACCCTGCGGGTGTGGAGCATGGACGCGCTCGGCAACCGCTCGGCGAGCACCGATTACACGTTCCTCGCCGAGGACGTGTCGCCGATCATCGAGGGACGGTTGACCGAGATCGGGGTGCCGGCCACGTTCCAGCTGCGGCCGCAGTTGGACGGGGTGGTGCGCTACCGGTACAGGTTGGACGGCGACCCGGAGCGGACGGTCGAGGCCGCCGCCGACGGCTCCGCCGGGATCACCGTCACCGCGACCCGGGGCGGCCTCCGCACCCTCACCGTCACCAGCGTCACGGCCGACGGTGTGGAGACCACCGGCAGTCGGGAGTTCAACCTGCCGACCGAGCCGAAAATCTCGGCCACGGTCTACGAGGAGTACGGCACCGACGGCGGGCAGGGCATCCCGGGCGTCTTCACCTTCGCCCCACGCCTGCCCGACACCGTCAGCTACCGCTACCGGTTCAACGGCGAGTCGGGCACGGTGGCCGCGAAGGCCGACGGCACCGCATCGGTGACCTGGACGCCGACCGAGGCGGGCGCGGTCAACCTGGACGTGTGGAGCGTGAGCCGGGACGGCACCGAGTCGCAGCCGGCGACCTGGTTCTTCCGGGTGCGGGACCTGCGCCCCGCCGTCTCCGCCGACCCGTACCGGGCCGACCTGCCCACGGGTGGTCCGGGCCAGGCGGGCGAGTTCCGGTTCACCTCGCAAATCCCCGAGACGGTGGCCTTCCTCTACCGGTTCGACGACGGTGCCGAGCAGCGTGTCGAGACCGGCCCTCGGGCGACGGTGAGCTGGACGCCCACCGAGGGCGGGAGCCACACGCTCACGGTCCGCGGGGTCACCGCGGACGGCACCCGCTCGCTCGAACGGGTCTGGACGTTCCTGGTCAACGACGCGCCGCTGGTCGCCTCGACGGAATATCCGCAGGACCAGAGCGGTGGCCTGCCCGGCGTCGCCGGCACCTTCACCTTCACGCCGCAGCGGTCGAACGTGGTCCGCTACCACTACTCGTTCCAGGGCGAGGAGACGAAGACGGTCGACGCCTCGGCCGACGGCACCGCCACCGTCACCTGGACCCCGACCGGCGCCGGCTGGCACTACGTGACGGTGACCGCGGAAACCGGTGACGGCACGCGTACCGGGCAGCGGGACTACCAGTTCACCGTCCGCGACCCGCAGCCGCGGGTCATCTCGTACCTGTACAGCGAGTGGAGTTCCAGCGGCGGCATCGGCGTGCCCGGCGGTTTCCGCTTCGACTCCGACCTGCCGGACACGTCCGCGTTCGTCTACCGGCTCAACGGCGGGCCGGAGCAGACCGTCGAGGTCAACGACGGCACCGCGGCCGAGCTGACCATCACCCCGGACCGGGCCTTCCGCAACACGGTCACCGTCCGGGCCCGCTCGGCGTCCGGCGAGTTGTCCCCGGAGACGAGCTTCGCGTTCCTGGTCAGCAGCGCGCCGGGCGTCAGCTCGACGACCTACCCGCCCGGTGGCTCGGGTGGTGGGCCGGGCACGCCGGGCGTCTTCACGTTCACCCCCGGGATGCCGGACATCGACAGGTATGTCTACGAGTTCAACGGCGCGGAGGTCACCGTGCCGGCGGGTGCGGACGGCGCCGCCTCGGTCACCCTCACGCCGTCCGAGGCGGGTTGGTACACGCTCTCCGTGTACGCGATCGACAAGGCCGGCAACCAGTCGGACGTCGCCTACCACTGGTTCGTCGTCGAGGACTGAGAGGTTGAGCGCACCGGCCCCACCACCTTCGCCTGGTGGTGGGGCCGGTGTCACATCCGGAGCCGGTGATCCGGCGTACCTTGGGGATCATGCCTGTGCCGAACGATCCGCATCCCCAGCTCCAGTCGTACGCCGACCCGCAGCGCCTGGTCACCACCGGGTGGCTGGCCGAGCATCTGGGCGACGAAGGGCTCGTGGTGGTCGAGTCCGACGAGGACGTGCTCCTCTACGACACCGGCCACATCCCCGGCGCCGTCAAGGTCGACTGGCACACCGAACTGAACGACCAGGTCACCCGCGACTACCTGGACGCCGAATCCTTCGCCGAGATGTGCGCGGCCAAGGGCATCGGGCGCGACGACACCGTCGTCTTCTACGGCGACAACTTCAACTGGTGGGCCGCGTACGCCCTCTGGGTCTTCACGCTCTTCGGTCACCCGGACGTGCGGCTGCTCGACGGCGGCCGGCAGAAGTGGGCCGCCGAGGGGCGGGAGCTGACCCGGGACAAGGTGTCTCGCCCCCGCGCCGACTATCCGGTGCCGGAGCGCGACGACGCGCCGATCCGCGCCTACCGGGAACAGGTCATGGACCACGTGGCGGCCGGCCGGCCGCTTGTGGACGTGCGGTCGCCGGGCGAGTACACCGGCGAGATGCTGCACATGCCGGACTATCCGCAGGAGGGCGCGCTGCGCGGCGGGCACATCCCGGGCGCGGTGAGCAAGCCGTGGAAGTCCGCCGCGAACGACGACGGCACGTTCAAGTCCGCCGACGAGCTCCGCGCCATCTACGCCGACCAGCTTGGGCTGGACCCGTCCGACGACGTGGTGGCGTACTGCCGGATCGGTGAGCGGTCCAGCCACACCTGGTTCGTGCTGCACCACCTGCTCGGGTTCCCGCAGGTGCGCAACTACGACGGCTCGTGGACCGAGTGGGGCAACCTGGTCCGGGCCCCCGTCGTGAAGGGTGACCAGCCCGGCGGCCTGACCCGCTGAGCCTCCCCGGCCGGCCCCCACACGCGGGGCCGGCCGGTCCGGTCCCGCGTCGCGGGTGGGGCGAGCGTGACCGCGACAAGTTCTCGGACGATGCCGTCGCCACCTCGCGGCGATCTTGCAGTTGCCGCCCCCGACTGGTCCTTTTCAGGGCTTTTGCCGGGGTGCTCAGTGCAAGATCGGCGAGGCGCGGGCGCTGCGGCCCGCACCCGGTCGAGGGCCGAGCCCGGCAGACGGGAAGGGGGACGGACACTGTCGGCGGCGGCCGGTACGGTGAGCGCCGAAAACGCGAACCGGGAGCGCGATTGGACCGTACCTTCCAGGTGGACCTCCGTGGCGTGGTCGACCTGCTCAGTCATCACCTCTACGGCAGCCCGCGGGTCTATGTGCGCGAGCTGCTCCAGAACGCCGTCGACGCGATCACCGCGCGCCGGGCCGCCGAGCCGGACGCGCCGGCCCGGGTGCGGATCGAGCCGCCGGAGCTGACCGGCGACGGGACGCTGCGGGTGCACGACACCGGCATCGGCCTCACCGAGGCGCAGGTGCACGAGCTGCTCGCCACCATCGGCCGCAGCTCCAAGCGCGACGAGCTGGGTTTCTCCCGGCACGAGTTCCTCGGCCAGTTCGGCATCGGCCTGCTCTCCTGCTTCCTGGTGGCCGACGAGATCCGGGTGGTCACCCGGCACGCCGACGAACCGACGGTGCTCTGGACGGGCTGGTCCGACGGGCGGTATTCGGTGCGGGCCGCCGAGCCGGAGCAGGCCCGCGACGAACCCGGCACCACGGTGACGCTCGTGCCCCGGCGCGACGCCGACAAGTGGCTCGGCGTGCCCACGGTCACCGAGCTGGCCCGCCTCTACGGCAGCCTGTTGCCTGTCGACGTGCGGGTCGGCGACACGCTCACCACCACCGGCCCGCCGCCGTGGCCGACCACGCCGGGCGACCCGGTCGACCGGGCGGCCCTCCAGCGGTACGCGCAGGAACTGCTCGGCTTCGCCCCGTTCGACGTGCTGCCGCTGTCGGTGCCCGAGGCCGGCCTCACCGGCGCGGCGTTCATCCTGCCCGCCGCGGTCAACCCGGCGGCCCGCGCCGGGCACCGGGTCCACCTCAAGCGGATGCTGCTCAGTGAGCACGCCGAAGGGCTGCTGCCCGAGTGGGCGTTCTTCGCCCACTGCGTGGTCGACGCGACCGAGTTGCGGCCCACCGCGAGCCGCGAGGCGCTCTACGAGGACACGCTGCTGACCGCCGTCCGGGAGTCGCTCGGCGACCAGATCCGCGCCTGGCTGGTCCGGCTGGCCACGCACGACCCGCGCCGGCTCGGCGAGTTCCTCCAGGTGCACCACCTCGGGGTCAAGGCACTGGCGGTGCACGACGACGAGATGCTGCGCCTGGTCGAGCAGTGGTGGCCGATGGACACCAACGTGGGCACGCTCACGCTGGCCGAGTTCCGCCGCCGCCACAGCGTCATCCGTTACGCCGCCAGCCTGGACGAGTTCCGTCAGCTCGCGGCCGTGGCCGCCGCGCAGGACCTGCCGGTGGTCAACGGCGGCTACACGTACGACACCGAGCTGATCGAGCGACTGCCCACGGTGGACCGGTCGGTGCTCATCGAACGGCTGGAGCCGAGCGACCTCACCACCCGGTTCGAGCTGCTCGATCCGGCGACCGAACTAGCCCTGCGACCGTTCCGCACCGCGGCGCAGCGGGCCCTGGAACGGCTGGGCTGCGAGGTGGTCCTGCGGGCGTACGACCCGGTCTCGCTGCCGGCGCTCTACCTGGTCTCCCGCTCGGCGGCGTTCCACGACCAGCTCGCCGCGAGCCGGGACCGGGCCGACGAGCTGTGGGGCGGGGTGCTCGACGCGTTGGCCGCCTCCGCGCCGCCGGACCGCCCGCAACTGGTGCTCAACCACCGCAACCCGCTGGTCCGCCGGGTCACCACGCTCACCGACCCGGAGCTGGTCGGGCTGGCCGTGGAGGCGCTCTACGGGCAGGCCCTGCTGCTCGGGCACCACCCGATCCGGGCGGCCGACGCCGCCCTGCTGAACAGTTCCTTCCTCGGCCTGCTCGGCCGGGCCGTACCGGGAGTGGACCGTGACTGACGACGACCTCTGGCGGATGCACCGCGAGATCAACGGGATGCCGTACGGCCCGGGGCAGATCGCGGCGTTGGAGCAGTTGCTGCGCCGGGCCGACGCGGGCGACGACCGGCACCTGGCGTTCGCCGCCCGGATCACCGGCACCACCGCGTACGTCTACGGCGGCGAGCCGGCGAAGTCCTTCGTCACGTTCTCCTGGTGCCTGTCGGAGTACGACCGGGACCCGCAGCCCTACCACCAGAACTACACGCACCAGTTGTTCTGGTTCTTCAAGTACATGGTCACCGCCATGGTGAGGTTCCCGGAGCTGCCGCTCGACCGCACGTACGGGGTGCTCGACGACATGGAGCGTCGCTACCGGGCGGCCGGGCACTCGCTCCAGGCGGTCCACAAGCACCGCTACCTGGTGGCCGAGCACGTGGGCGACGAGGACGCGGCGGCCCGGTGGTACCACCAGTGGATGACCACGCCCCGCGACGAGTTGTCCGACTGCGCCGGTTGCGATCCGACCACCCAGGTCACCCACCTGGCCGGTCTGGGTCGGCACGAGGAGGCCGTGGCGCTGGCGGAGCCGGTGCTCGCGGGCCGGTTGAGCTGCACCGAGCAGCCGCAGGCGATTCTCACGGCGCTGCTCACGCCCTACCGGGAGACCGGGCGGGCGGACGCCGCCCGGGACGCGCACCGGGAGGCCTACCGGCGGCTGCGCGGGCACCTCGCCAACCTGTGGGACATCGCCGCCCACGTGGAGTTCTGCACCGCGACCGGCAACGGGACCCGGGCGTTGGAGCTGGTCGAGCGGCACCTGGACTGGCTGGACCGGGCGCCCACCCCGGCCGCCGCAATGCACTTCGCGGCTGCTGCGTCGGCTGCGCTGCGGCAGGTGCCGGCCGAGGTGACCGTGCACCGTCGCGCCGCCGGGGACCGGCCGGCCGCCGACGTGCCGGCCGGGGAGCTCGCCGACGATCTGGCCGGCACCGCCACCGAGCTGGGCGGGCGGTTCGACGCGCGCAACGGCACCAGCCGCCAGTCCGAGCTGGTCGCCCGGATGCTCGCCGCCGGGCCGGTCGGTGAGCACCTGCCGCTGTCCGCGAGCGTGCGCCGGCCGGTGGTGCCGGCACCGCGCAGCGGCCCGGACGGCGCAACGGCTGCCGCCGTGCCGGTGACCGTGCCGGCGCAGGCGAGCGCCGACGAGTTGCTGGCGCTGGCCGAGGAGTGCTGGCGTACCCACCGGCGGGACGGGCTGCTCGCGGCGTTGCGCGCGTACGACGAGCGGTACGGCGAGGCCGAGCTGCCGGCGGCCATCCGGGCGTGGCGGCTGGAGTTGCGGGCCGGTGAGTTGTCCGAGGACGACGACGGCGTGCCGGTGGCGATCGAGTTCAACCGGGCCGCGTTGGCCGCGTGGCGGGAGGTGCCGGACCCGCTGCGGGCGCAGGTGGTCGCGGGACGGCTCGGGGTGCTGCTCAGCATGGCCGAGGAGAGCGCGGACGAAGGACTGGCCCTGGCTCGGGAGGCGGCCGGCTATCTGGCCGAGCACGGCGAGTCGCGCGACCGGGCCGCCGCGTGGGACCGGCTCGCGTTGGCCCACGTGCACCGGCAGCGGTGGGCGGAGGCGTTGGAGGCGCTCGACCGGGCCGGCGGGGACGCGGACGCCGATCCGTGGCTGGCGGCCCGGATGGCGCTGCACCGCACGCACGTGCTGGAGCAGTTGGAGCGGGCCGAGGAGTTCCGGGAGTCGGCGGGGCAGGCCCGTCGGCTGGCCCGCGAGGTGGGTGACGGCGAGTTGCTGACCGGCGCGTGCCTGGCCTTCGTCCGGGCCACTGACGACCCGGCCGAGGCGGTGGCGGCCTGCGACGAGGCGCTGTCGTCGGCTCCGGCGGCCGCCTGGTTGCCGCTGCGACTGACCCGGGGGCGGGCGCTGCTCGCGGCCGACCGGGCCGGGGAGGCGGTGGATGATCTCGCCGAGGCGGTCACCCTCTGCGTCGAGCAGGGGTTGCCGGGTGACGCGTTGCTGCGCTGGGAGTTGGCCGAGGCGTACCGGGCCGCCGGGCGGCTGGCGGAGGCGGCCGAGGTGGCCGAGGAGGCGGTGCTCGGGCTGGACCGGGCCGGCGCGCAGGGCGAGGCCGACGGGTGCCGGCATCTGCTGGCCGGGATCTACGCGGGGCTCGGCGAGATCGATCTGGCGCTCGCGGCGCTCGACCAGTTGGCGGTCAACCTGGACGGGCCGGACAACCTCCCGCAGCGGGCGCAGGTGCTGGAGGAGTCCGGTGGTCTGCTCTACGACGCTGACCGGGACGCCCTGGCCGCGCAGAAGTTCGCGGCGGCGGCGTCCGCCTGGCGGTTGGCCGGGCATCCGGTCGACGAGCTGCGGACCCGCCGGCGGGAGATGCTCGCGCTGCACTGGTCCGGTGACCTGCCGGCGGCGGTGGCGGCGATCGACCGGGTGGACGAGGCGGCCGCCGCGTTCGCCGGTGGGTCCGACGAAGCGCCTGTCGTGACGTACGAGCGGGCGATGGCCGCGGACGCGGTGGCCCGGGTGCTGATCGGTGAGGATCGGCTGACCGCCGCGCTGGACCGGGTGGACGGCGTGCCGGAGCGCCTCCGGTCGATCGAGGCGTTCGGCGAGGCGGCGCAGGTCGAGGTCCTGACCGGTGAACTCCTGCTGCGGGACGGCCGGCCGGAGCAGGCCGAGGGGTTGCTGCGGACGGTGCTCGGCGGGTTGCCCGCCGCTTCCCGCCCGGCCGCGCAGGCCGCCTGGCTGCTGGCTCGCGCGCTGGACGACCAGGGGCGCTCGGCCGAGGCGGCCAAGGTTCGCGCCGAGCACGGCATCGAGGAGGACTGAGAGGGTGGTGTGAGGTGGCCGACCGGCGTCGGCGGCTGCCCCGCCGGGAACGCGAGGTCTAGGCTGACCCGGTGGCGGTGGAACAGCAGGCGCGGAGGGCGGCGGGCGCGGCCCGTCGCAGGTCCCGGCGGGACGAGATCCTGGAGATCGCGGTCGGCCTTTTCGCCGCCCGCGGCTATCACGGTGTGTCGATGGATGACATCGGCGCGGCCGCCGGGGTCACCGGCCCGGCGCTCTACCACCACTTCGCAGGCAAGGAGGCGATGCTGGTCGCGGCGCTCATTCCGGTGAGTGAGGGGCTGCTCGCGGGTGGGCGGGAGCGGGCCGCCGGCCACCCGGGCGACCCGCGTGCCGCGCTGGAGTCGCTCGTCGACTTCCACGTCGACTTCGCGCTGGCGAACCCGGCGGTGATCGCCCTGCACCTGCACGAGCTGGACCGCCTCCCGGAGGAGCCGCGCCGCCGGATCCGCCAGCTCCAGCGGATGTACGTCGAGGAGTGGGTGGCCGTGCTGACCGTGTTGCACCCGGACCTGTCCGACGGTGCGGCCCGGGTGCTCGCCCACGCGGCGTTCGGGTTGATGAACTCCACCCCGTTCCTCGGCGGTGAGGTGGACCGTCGTCGCCGGGCGGCGCTGCTGCGCGGCGCGGCCCTGGCGGCCCTGCTCGCGCCCACCGACCCGACCTGACACGCCGGGCGCACCTTAACGCGTGTTAAGAAGGGGCCCCGGCTACACGTCGAGAAGGGGTCACGTCCGTGCCGAAAATGATCGAATCGTTGTTGGTCGCGAATCGGGGGGAGATCGCACGCCGGATCATCCGTACCGGGAGGCGACTCGGGATCCGGACGATCGCGGTGCACTCGGAGGCAGACGCCGCGCTGCCGTTCGTGGCGGAGGCCGATGAGGCGGTCTGTGTCGGCCCGGCGAACCCGGCGCAGAGCTACCGCAACGTCGAGGCGATCCTGGACGCCGCCCGGAGCACCGGGGCTCAGGCCATCCACCCCGGCTACGGCTTTCTGTCCGAGAACGCCGAGTTCGCGCGTACCGTCGAGCGGGCCGGCCTGGTCTGGGTCGGGCCGGGAGCGGACGCGATCACCGCGATGGGCGACAAGATCAATGCCCGGAACCTGATGGCGGCGGCGGGGGTGCCGGTCGCGGCCGGCACCAGCGAGCCGGCGGCCGACCTGGAGGCGGCGGTGACAGCCGCGGCGGAGATCGGCTACCCGGTGATGGTCAAGGCCGCCGCGGGCGGCGGCGGCATGGGCATGGGTGTGGCCGCCGACGAGACGGCCCTGCGCACCGAGTACGACAAGGTCCGCGCGTTCGCCGAGCGGATGTTCGGCGACCGCTCGGTGCTGATCGAGCGGTACTTCCCCCGGGTGCGGCATGTCGAGGTGCAGATCCTCGGCCTGGCCGACGGCCGGGTGGTGGCCCTCGGTGAGCGGGAGTGCTCGGTGCAGCGGCGCAACCAGAAGCTGGTCGAGGAGTCGCCGTCCCCGGCGGTCACGCCCGAGCTGCGCGAGCGGTTCCTGGCCGCCGCGGTGCGCGCGGGTGAGGCGGTGGGCTACCGCAACGCGGGCACCGTCGAGTGTCTGCTCGATCCCGCGACGCAGGAGTTCTTCTTCCTGGAGATGAACACGCGGTTGCAGGTCGAGCATCCGGTCACCGAGTACGTCTACGGCGTCGACCTGGTCGAGGAGCAGCTCCGGGTGGCCTCGGGTCTGGCGCCGACGTTCGACCCGGACGCGCTCACCCCGCGCGGTCACGCCATCGAACTGCGTGTCAACGCGGAGGACCCGAAGCGGTTCCTGCCCGGCCCGGGTGCGATCACCACCTGGCGGGAGCCGTCCGGCCCGGGGGTACGGGTGGACGCCGGCTACGTCGCCGGCAACCTGGTCACGCCGTTCTACGACAGCCTGATGGCGAAGCTGATCGTCAGCGGGGCGACCCGCGAGGAGGCGGTGGAGCGGGCGCGTGCCGCCGTCGCCGGCTTCGAGATCGTCGGGCCGAAGTGCAACCTGCCGTTCTTCGCCGAGCTGTTGGAGAACCCGGAGTTCCTCTCCGGCGACTACGACACCGGCATCGTCTCCCGGATGCGCTGACGCCGACCGGTGCCATGCTGGACTGAAGTGAGGTGACCCTGATGGCGGAACTGCCGGATTTCGTGAGCATCCGTGAGGTCGGACCGCGGGACGGACTCCAGAACGAGGAGCCCATCCCCACCGACGCGAAGGTGCGGCTGATCGACGCGTTGTCCCGGACGGGGGTGCGGCGCATCGAAGCCGTCTCCTTCGTCCACCCGAAGGCGATTCCGCAGATGGCCGACGCCGACGAGGTGTGGCAGCGGGCGGAGAAGGCCGACGGGGTGCGCTACTCGGCGTTGGTGCCGAACAGTCGGGGCGCGCGGCGGGCGCTGGCCGCCGGTTTCACCGAGATCGAGGTGGTGGTGTCGGCGAGCGACACGCACAACCGGCGCAACGTCAACCGGTCCACGGACGAGTCGCTCGACGACATCGCCGAGCTGATCGACCTGCTGCACACCGGGGGCGCCACCGCCGAGGTGATCGTGGCGACCAGTTTCGGCTGCCCGTACGAGGGCGACATCGACCCGCTGCGGGTGGCGGCGATCGTGGACCGGGTCGCCCGCGACGGCGCGGACCGCGTCGCCTTCGGCGACACCACCGGCATGGGTACGCCCCGTCGCGTCCGCGAGCTGCTGACCGCGGTGCGCGACCGTAACGCCCACCTGCCGGTGCTGCTGCACTTCCACAACACCCGGGGTACCGCACTGGCGAACATGCTGACCGCGATGGAGTTGGGGGTCACCGAGTTCGACGCGAGCGTCGGTGGTCTCGGCGGCTGTCCGTACGCCCCGGGCGCCAGCGGCAACCTGGCCACCGAGGAGGCGGTGCACATGCTGTACGACATGGGCATCGATACCGGCATCGACCTGGACGCCCTGGTCGGGGCGGCGGAGCTGGCCGAGAGCCTGGTGGGTAAGAAGCTCCCGTCGGGGGTCCTGCGCGCCGGCCCCCGTACCCGCCTGACCCCCCTGCCCGCCTGACCCCTTCCGCCCTCGCCCTCTCCCGCCCGGGTGAGGGCGGGCGGGGCGGTACGGGGTCGCCGGGGCGGGGGGAGTGCGGTAGCCTAACGATCGTTCAGGTCGGTGGCGCCCGTGCGGGCGGTGGCAGCGGGAGTCGGCGTGACGCTCGACGGTGAGGCACTGGAGCAACTGCGCAAGCGGGCCCGTGCCGGAGGCGCGGACAAGTACCACGCGGCCAACGCCGCCAAGGGGAAGCTGTTCGCCCGCGAGCGCGTGGCGTACCTGGTCGACGAGGGCTCGTTCGTCGAGGACGGGCTCTACGCCAACGCGATGGCCGACGGGCTGCCCGCCGACGGGGTGGTCACCGGCACCGCGACCATCGACGGCCGGCAGGTCTGCCTGATGGCCAACGACTCCACGGTGAAGGCCGGAAGCTGGGGCGCGCGCACCGTCGAGAAGATCATCCGGACCATCGAGCGGGCGTACGCGACGGGTGTGCCGATGGTCTACCTGGTCGACTCGGCCGGGGCCCGGATCACCGACCAGGTCGACCTGTTCCCGGGCCGGCGCGGCGCCGGCAAGATCTTCTGGAACCAGGTCCGCGCCTCGGGTGCGATCCCGCAGGTCTGCGCCCTGTTCGGGCCGAGCGCGGCGGGCGGGGCCTACATCCCGGCGTTCTGCGACGTGGTGGCCATGGTGGACGGCAACGCCAGCATGTACCTCGGGTCGGACCGCATGGTCGAGATGGTCACCGGCGAGAAGACCACACTGGAGGCGATGGGCGGTGCGAAGGTGCACTGCGCCGAGTCCGGGGTGGGTCACTTCCTCTGCAAGACCGAGAACGACGCGCTCGACGTGGTGCGGACCTATCTGTCCTACCTGCCGTCGAACTGGAAGCAGGAGCCGCCGGCCGCCGAGGCCGTGGACGCCCCGGCGAAGGTCGACCTGGCCGCGCTGGTCCCGGCCAGTGAGCGGCAGGCCTTCGACATGCGCCGGTACGTCAAGGGCCTGCTCGACGAGGGCAGCTTCTTCGAGATCCAGGCCCTGTGGGCCAAGGAGCTGACCATCGGCTTCGGCCGGCTGAACGGCGAGGTCGTCGGCGTAGTCGGCAACAACTCGATGTTCAAGGGCGGCGTGCTCTTCGTCGACTCGGCCGACAAGGCGACCCGGTTCGTGCAGCTCTGCGACGCGTTCAACGTGCCGCTGCTGTTCCTGAGCGACGTACCCGGCTTCATGGTCGGCAGCGCGGTGGAGAAGCAGGGCATCATCCGGCACGGCGCGAAGATGATCACGGCGATCTCGGAGGCGACCGTACCCAAGATCTGCGTGGTGGTCCGCAAGGCGTACGGCGCGGGTCTCTACGCGATGGCCGGGCCCGGTTTCGAGCCGGACGCCACCATCGCGCTGCCCACCGCGAAGATCGCGGTGATGGGCGCGGAGGCCGCCGTCAACGCGGTCTACGCCAACAAGATCGCCGCGATCGGGGACGAGGCCGAGCGGGCCGCGTTCGTGGCCGCGAAGCGCGAGGAGTACGAGCGGGACATCGACGTGGTCCGGCTCGCCAGTGAGCTGGTGGTGGACGCGATCGTCGAGCCGCACGAGCTGCGCACCGAGCTGGTGCGGCGGTTCACGGCCGCCCGCGGCAAGGAACGGCACTTCTCCCGGCGCCGGCACGGCGTCACCCCGGTCTGATTCCGGGCCCGGCGCCACGAGCGCCCGGCCCGTCCGTACCGTCGTCCCACCAGGAGGAACGAAATGGACTTCCGGCTCAGCGACGAGCAGGAGGCGCTGCGCGCCAGCGTGCGGGAGTTCGCCCGCGAGGTGGTCGCGCCCACCATCGGTGAGCACTACGAGCAGCACACCTTCCCGTACGAGATCGTCCGCCAGATGGGCAAGATGGGTCTGTTCGGGCTGCCCTTCGCCGAGGAACACGGCGGGATGGGCGGCGACTACTTCGCGCTCTGCCTGGCGTTGGAGGAGCTGGCCCGGGTCGACTCCAGCGTGGCGATCACGCTGGAGGCCGCGGTGTCGCTCGGCGCGATGCCGATCTACCGGTTCGGCACCGACGAGCAGAAGGCGCGGTGGCTGCCGAGGCTGCTCAGCGGTGAGGCACTCGCCGGGTTCGGGCTGACCGAGCCGGGCACCGGCTCGGACGCGGGCGGCACCCGGACGCGGGCGGTCCTGGACGGCGACGAGTGGGTGATCAACGGTTCGAAGGCGTTCATCACCAACTCGGGCACGGACATCACCGCGATGGTCACGGTCACCGCGGTCACCGGCACGCGGCCGGACGGCGGCAAGGAACTGTCCACCATCATCGTGCCGTCGGGCACGCCCGGCTTCACCGTCGCGCCCGCTTACTCGAAGGTCGGCTGGACCGCCTCGGACACCCACGAGTTGACCTTCGACGACTGCCGGGTGCCGGCGGCGAACCTGCTGGGCGAGCGCGGGCGGGGCTTCGCCCAGTTCCTGCGCATCCTGGACGAGGGCCGGATCGCCATCGCGGCGCTGGCCGTCGGGCTGGCGCAGGGTTGCGTGGACGAGTCGATCAAGTACGCCAGGGAGCGCCAGGCGTTCGGCCAGCCGATCGGCAACTACCAGGCGATCCAGTTCAAGATCGCGGACATGGAGATGAAGGCGCACACCGCGCGGCTGGCCTACTACGACGCGGCCGCGCGGATGCTCGCCGGTGAGCCGTTCAAGCGCCAGGCGGCGATCGCCAAGCTGCACGCCAGCACCGTCGCGGTGGACAACGCCCGCGAGGCCACGCAGATCCACGGCGGCTACGGCTTCATGAACGAATATCCGGTCGCGCGTTTCTGGCGCGACTCCAAGATCCTGGAAATCGGCGAGGGCACCAGCGAGGTGCAGCGCATGATCATCGCGCGCGATCTCGGCATGTGACGACCGCCGGTCCCGGCGGTCTGTCGGTTATCGGCAATGGACGGTCGGGTGGTTGACGATGGGCTGTGGAGCGTCGGAGGGGATCCGTACTCTTCGTGCCCATGACTCCCGATCATGACCGTTCGCGGAGCCCGGACGGTCGGACGGTGCTGTCCGACCTGTTACGCGGCCACCGGCTCGCCGCCGGCCTGACCCAGGCCGAGTTGGCGGGTCGGGCCGGCGTGGGCGTGCGGACCGTTCGCGATCTGGAACGCGGTCGGGCCACCCGGCCGCAACGCACCACAGTCGACCTGCTCGCCGACGCGCTCGAACTGACCGACGACGACCGGCGGGAGTTCGCGGCCACCGCCCGGCACGTGCCGGCCCGGCCGGCATCCGTCGTTCCGGCCACCGACGATCCGCCGGTCGCGCTGCCGCAGCCCGTGCCGCTGCTGGGCCGCGAGCGGGACGTCGCCGAGGTGTCCGCCCTGCTCGACGCGCATCCGGTGGTCAGCCTGGTCGGGTTGGCCGGTGTCGGCAAGACCGCGCTGGCGCTCAGCGTCGGGCACGCGGTGGCGGGCCGGCACCCCGGCGGGGTGGCCGGGGTGCTGGTCGGCGAGGGTTCCGACGCCGCCGAGGTGCTCGCCGCGTCCATCTCGGTGTTCGGTGTGACCCGGCCGGCCGATCTGGCCTGCCGCATCGCCGACCGACCGGCGTTGCTGCTCGTCGACGCCGTCGACCGGGCGCCGGAACCGGTGGCCGGTGCGTTGCGGGCCCTCGCCGCCGCGGCACCGACCCTGCGGGTGCTGGCGACCGGCCGACGGCCGCTCGGGGTTCCCGGCGAGCTGGTGCGGCCGGTGGCGCCACTGGACGTGCCGCCGGCCGGCGCCCGCCCGGCGGACCGGACCGACCTGGACCGGTGGCCGGCGGCGGCTCTCTTCGCCGTCCGCTTCGCCCAGGCACGCCACGCCCCGCCGACCCCGGCCGAGCTGCCGGCGCTCGCCGCGCTGGTCCGCCGGCTCGGCGGGCTGCCGCTGGCCATCGAGCTGATGGCGGCCCGGGGGCGGATCCTCGATGTCACCGAACTGCTCGACCGCTACGGCGACCGGGTGCTCGACCTGGCCGGTGTGCACGCCGGCTGGCAGCCCACCGGGTCGCCGGCCGCCACGGTGACGCTGCGCGAGGCGGTGGCGACCAGCTACCACCTGCTCACCCCCACCGAGCGGGCCGGGCTGCGTCGACTCTCCGCGTTCCGTAACCGCTGGTCGGTCGAGCTGGCCGAGGAACTGCTCGCCGACGACGACCAGATCGAGGACGCGGTGCCGCTGCTGGACCGGCTGCGTGAACTCGGGCTGCTCAGCGTCGGGGGCACCGGTTCGTTCCGCTTCCGGCTGCTGGATGCGGTCCGGGACTTCGCCGCCGAGCAGGCCGAGGTCGAGGGCGAGACGGCCCGGATCCGGCTCCGGCACGCGTCGGTGATCGCCCGGCTGGCCCGTCGTACCGCGCCGGGGCTGGTGGGCGCGGAACTGCCCGACGCGGTGCGGCTGCTCGACGAGGTGACGAGCGACATCACCGTCGCCCTGGCGTACGCCGCCGAGCACGCGCCCCAGACCGCGCTGCTGCTGGCCGCCGGGTTGCCGCGGTGGTGGCGGTTGCGGGGGCGGGACGTGCCAGGCCGCCGTTGGCTGCGCCGGCTGCTGGCCGACCCACGTACCGCCGACGCGCCTGCGGCCCGGCGGGCCTGGGCGATGCTCGGCTCTGCCCGGCTGGCCGTCGAGCACGGCGCCGGTGCGGAGGAGTTGCCGGCGGCTCGGGCCGCGCTTGCCACGTTCGTCGAGGTCGGGGACGTGACCGGGGAGTTGTCCGCCCGGTCCGTACTCTGCGTGCTCCTGGGCCGGATCGGGCGGCACGACGAGGCCCGCGCGCAGGGCGAGGTCGCGCTGGCGGCGGCCACCCGGCACGGCCGGGTACGCGAGACGGCCGTTGCGCAGGCCCACCTCACCTGGCATGACGTACGCGAGGCGCGGCTGGTTGGTGCCCGGCGGCGGCTGGCGGTGGTGGACCGCCTGGCCGCGCAGTGCGGTGACCAGCGCCTTCGACTGTTGGCCCGCGCGGACCTGGTCGAGCTGACCCGGCTGTCGGGCCGGTACCCCGAGGCGGTCGAGCAGGGGCGGCGGGTGGCGGTGGCGTTGGCGGAGCTGGGGGATCCGGGCCGGCGGAGGCGGGCGGTCGGCACGGTGGCGTTGGCGTTGGCGCTGCAGGGGCGGGACGACGAGGCGCTGGCGACCGCCGCCGAGTTGTGGCCGTCGGCGGTGGTGCCGGGGCAGCGCCGACTGCCGAGCGTGGAAGGGCTGGATCCACCCGGTGCGGGCCGGGACGCCGGGTCGGAGGACGCGCTGCGCGGGTTGATCGAGGGGCACGTGGCGCTGAGCCGTGGTGATCGAGAGTTGGCGGCGGAGTGGTTCGCCGCGGCGGCCGACGCCGCGGTCGGCGGGGCGGATCGGCGGGATCAGGTCGAGGCGCTGGTGGGTCTGGCGGTCAGCACCGGAGATCCGGCCGTGCTGGATCGGTTGGCGGCGGCGCGGGCGGCCACCGGCGTCCACCTGCTGCCGCAGGAGGAGGAGTTGGTGGCCGGCGTGGCGATACTCGGCGAGCCGGAAAGCCAGGGCTGAGCGGTGGGGGCGCGGGGGTGGCGCGAGCGAAGTAGCCCCCTGGTGCTGCCCCTCGCTCCACGCTCGCGCCGGCACCCCCCGGTGCCCCCCGCTGTGCGAAGACTAGCGAGACCCGAGGACCATTTCGCTGCCCTTTGTCAGCAATCAGGCTGGCCGGCTCCCGATTCTGCCGGTCGTTCTGCCGGTAACCGACGGGTAGCAAGCAAGTCCGTCAGGCGGCATCCTCCGCCCGCTCGACGCTGCCGGCGGTGGCGCCGGGATGGACCGCGTCCCGCACCCGGCGAAGCCCGTCGAGGAGCCCGGCCAACTGGGCCGGGTCGAGCTGGCTGGTGAACCACTGCTCGATGATGCGCAGGTGGCCGGGGAGGATCTGATCCAACCGGCTCAGGCCTTCGGCGGTCACCACCGCGAACGAACTGCGCCGGTCCGAGGGGCAGGCCCGTCGCCGGATGAGGCCGTCGCGCTCCATCCGGTCGACCACGCGCGTGACACCGCTGGTGGAGAGCGAGGTCTGCGCGGCCAGGTCGGTCATCCGCAGTTGGTTGTTCGGTGACCGGGCGAGGCGGGTCAACACCTCGAACTCGACCGGTGAGAGGCCGTGCTGCTCGAACTGGGCGGCGAAGCGGGCGGAGAGCCCGGCGTGCGCCTCGACGAGCAGGCCCACCGCGGTGATCCGCGGGTCGTCGAACACATTCTGGTCCACGGCGCCATCCTCACGACACTTGACAGGGGGAATATTGTCGAAGATATAGTTGCTGTGTCAGTCGTTGGTTTACTAAATCATATTCTTCCGAGGAGCACCATGACCAGCAGCATCGAGGCGACTACCCGCGCGTGGGAGGGTCTCACCATTCCCACCCCCGGCACCTACCTCCTGGACGCCGCGCACAAACGCGTTGGCTTCGTCGGTCGGCACATGATGGTCAGCAAGGTACGCGGTGATTTCGCCGACGCCACCGCCACCATCACCATCACCGACGACCCGCTGCAGTCCTCGGTCACCGCCACCATCCAGGCTGCCAGCATCAACACCGCCCAGGCGGACCGGGACGGCCACCTGCGCAGCCTGGAGTTCCTCGACGTCGAGCAGTACCCGACCCTGGAGTTCCGCAGCACCGGTGTCAAGTCGCGCGAGGGCAACGAGTTCGTGCTCGTCGGCGAGCTGACCGTCAAGGGCGTGACCCGCTCCGTAGAACTGGCGGTCGAGTTCGAGGGCGTCGGCCGCAGCCCTTTCGGGGAGGACCTCTTCGGCTTCTCCGCGTCCACCGAGATCGACCGGGAGGACTTCGGCCTGACCTGGAACGTGGCGCTGGAGACCGGCGGCGTCCTGGTCGGCCGCAAGGTCAAGATCGAGATCGAGGGTGAGGCCATCCGCCAGAGCTGAGCCCCGGCCCGGCCCGTGGGCCCGCACCGTCGTCGACGGCGCGGGCCCCTCGCGTATCCGCCGCAGGTGCGAATCGTCACCACCTGTTCTCTCGATGCCGGTGCTGGCGAGGGCACCGGCTGGGTACAGGTGCAGATCTGCGGCCCAGGTGTGGGCGGCGGACCGGGCGCTCTTACGCCCACCACCTGAATGGTTCACAATGCGTTGCGGAACGGAACGGTTCCGTCGCGCCGGCGCCGGGAGGACACATGGGCAGAGACGTCGAGCAGGGCGCCTTCTCCCGCGAGGATCGGGTCCGCTACCGGCAGAAGGTCCGACGGTGTCTGGACGTCTTCGCGCTGATGCTGGATGACTTCGGCTTCGACGCCGACCGGCCGATGACCGGGCTGGAGATCGAGCTGAACCTCGTCGACGCGGAAGCCGAACCGGCCATGCGCAACGACCAGATCCTCGCCGACATCGCCGACCCGCTGTTCCAGACCGAACTGGGACAGTTCAACCTTGAGCTGAACGCCTCCCCCCGGTTGATCGAGGGCACCGGCTTCGCCGACTACGAGCAGGGCCTGCGCAGCAGCCTCAGCCGCGCCGACGAGCGGGCCGCCAAGTCCGACGCCACCATCATGATGGTCGGCATCCTGCCCACCCTCACCGAACGCCACCTGGTTGCCGACAACCTCTCCACGAACGAGCGCTACCGGGTGCTCAACGACCAGATCGTCGGGGCCCGCGGCGAGGACATCGAGCTGGACATCAACGGTGTCGAGCGGCTGCGCACGCACACCGACTCGATCGCCCCGGAGGCCGCCTGCACCAGCCTCCAGTTCCACCTCCAGGTCGCGCCGGACAGCTTCGCCGACTACTGGAACGCCTCCCAGGCGATTGCCGGCGTGCAGGTCGCCGTCGGCGCGAACTCGCCGTTCCTCTACGGCAAGCAGCTCTGGGCGGAAACCCGGATCGCGCTGTTCCAGCAGGCCACCGACACCCGCCCGGACGAACTGAAGGCCCAGGGCGTACGCCCGCGGGTGTGGTTCGGCGAACGCTGGATCACCTCGATCTTCGACCTGTTCGAGGAGAACGTGCGCTACTTCCCGCCGTTGCTGCCCATCTGCGAGGAGGAGGACCCGGTCGAGGTGCTGCACGCCGGCGGGGTGCCCGAGCTCGGTGAGCTGCGGCTGCACAACGGCACCGTCTACCGCTGGAACCGGCCGATCTACGACATCATGAACGGCCGTCCCCACCTGCGGGTGGAGAACCGGGTGCTGCCCGCCGGGCCCACCGTGGTCGACATGCTCGCCAACGCGGCGTTCTACTTCGGGCTGGCCCGGGGCCTCGCCGAGGCCGAGCGTCCGATCTGGAGCCGGTTGACGTTCAGCTCCGCCGAGGAGAACTTCCACGCCGCCGCCCGGCGGGGCATCGAAGCGGCCCTGCACTGGCCCCGGCTCGGCGACGTGCCGGTCACCACGCTCGTGCTGGACACGTTGCTGCCGGTGGCCGCGCAGGGGCTGGACAGGTTCGGGGTCGCCCCGGCCGAGCGGGACCGCCTCCTCGGCGTGATCGAGGGCCGCTGCCGCACCCGCCGCAACGGCGCGGTCTGGCAGACCGAAACCGTGTGGAAGGCCGAACGGCATCACGGCATGGACCGGACCGCCGCGCTGCACCACATGGTCAAGCAGTACGCCCACCTGCAGAGCAGCAACGAGCCGGTGCACACCTGGCCGGTCGACTGAGTCACCCGGCCGGCGGAAGTCGGGTCAGCGGGCGCGGCGGCGGGTTCTCGGTTCGGTGGGTGTCCCCGCCGGGTCCGGCACCGCCACGTCGTCGACGGGCGCCGTGGTCTCGCCCCGGTCGGTGGGCTCGACCGTCCCGGTCGATCCGGGCCGGCGCTGCGACGGGACCGGGCGTTCGCGTCGGTCCGCGGTCCGGGTGCCCCGACCCGGGGACACCCGGCGTTCCGGGTCCTGGCCACCGCTCGTCGCCTCCGCCAGGCCTGCCCCCGCCGGAGCCGCCTCGGTCGGAGCCGCCTCGGTCGGAGCTGCCCCGGTCGGAACGGCCTCCGCCGGGCCCGCCTTCGGGCCAAGGTCGGTCGAGCGGCTCGGCGCCTCGTCCGGGCCGGCCGGCTCCCGTGTCGCGTCCGACTTCCCGGCGGTCGGCTCGGCCTCCCCGACCCGCGGGCCGGGCACATCCTCCCGAGTGGGGTCGGCACCTCGGCGGTCGGCTCGCTGGGCGAGCGCGGCGATCAGCGCCGAGCCGCCGACGCCGGCGATCACCGCGTACGGCGCGATCAGATGGGCCGACAACTGCTCGGCGGCGATCCCGGCCAGCCGGGGCACGGCCAGCAGGTACGCCAGCGCGACAAGCAGCGGCCCGGCCGCACCGGAGGCCGCCGCGCCGACCCGGGTCCCCGGTGAGCGGGCCGCGCGGCGGGCCGCCACGACGCCGATCACCAGGGCGGAGAACAGCGACAGCAGCGCACCCGGCCAGTAGAAGTAGTCGCGGATCCAGAACGCACCCCGGTCCGCGCTGATCTGCCAGATGCCGAGTTGCGCGGTGCTCAGGCCACGGCCGGCGATCACCCCGTCGACCACCGACACCACGGCGAGCAGCCACAGCCAGCCGGAGGTGGCGATCAGGTTCGTGGCGGCGGCCCGGGTGTGCAGGGCCCAGGTGGCCAGCAGCACGCCGAGCAGCAGCCCGGCGGCGGCGTACCCGGCGGCGACCGCCTGCGGCGCGGAGACGTCCGGCACCTGGGCCGCCCGGGCCGGCACCGCCACGAGCAGGACGGTGACCAGCGCGCCGACCCCGGCCGCGAGCGCCAGACCGAGCCGGGGCAGCGTCCCCCTCGGCTCGGCGTCCCGCTCGGCGGCGCCCCGGAGCCGTTGGGCGCAGACCGCGCCGACGACCACCGAGGTCGCGGCGATCCAGGTCGCCCAGGCGAGACTCGCCACCCAGGCCGCCTCGACCCGGGCAGCCCCGCTCGGCGCCCAGTTGATGATGCCGAGCCCGTACCCGAAGCCGAGCTGCGCGGCCCCCGCGCCGGCAGCGACGCCGAGCGCGGCGGCGGTTGATCCTCCCCAGCCCCGTCTCGCCATGCGGGGGAGCGTAACCTCCCGGGGTCGGCGCGGCGAGTCGTGTGACAGGCGGTGACCGTTTGACGCCACCGGATACCGTCGCCGAGGACTGGGCGGGGGACTATGACCGACGAGTGGCGGCCGGTGGACGAAGGTGGTGCCCCCGGCCGGGGGAAGCCGATCCTCGGCGTCCTGGCGTTGATCGTGCTGGCGGTGATCGGGGCCGGTGCGGGTTGGGTCCTGGCCGGTGACCCGGAACGGCCGGTCGCGTCGCCCTCCCCGGCACCGCCCCCGGCCGCACCGACGTCGGCGCCGCCGACCGCACCCACGTCGAGCGCGTTGCCGACCACCGCCGACGCCCGACCCACCGGTACGCGTACGACCACGCCGACCGGGCTCACGGTGCCGGAGTTGGTCGGCGTCGACTTCGAACAGGCCCGGCGGGAACTGCGCGACCGGCGGCTGGGCTGGCGGTTGGTCTTCGGCACCGCAGCCGGCCGCGCGGTGGCCCGCACCTCGCCGTCCCCCGGTACGCCGGTGAAGCGTGGCATCACCGTCACGGTGTGGGTGGTCGGGCCGGCTCCCGCCGTCGCCGTGCCGGACGTGGGCGCGCTGTCCTGTTCGGATGCCGCCGACGACCTGGTCGACGCCGGGCTCTATCCCCGTTACGCCACCCAACGCCAGGGGTCCGTGTCGGCGCAGGCACCGACGGCCGGCGCCATGGCCCGGTGGAACGATCAGGTCGTGCTGACCTGCGGCACCTCGTCGCCGGTCGCCCCGTCGCCGACCCCCTGACGATGCCCCCGCGGGCTCCCGCCGTCGCGGTGCCGGCGCGCTGTTCCGGGCCGGCGGGGCCGCGGACCGTTACCGTGGACGATCGAGGGCGGTGCGCCCCGTCCCGGTGGGGAAAGGACGTGCCATGAGCGATGACCGTCAGGAGCCACCCGCCGGTGACGCGGACGCGACCCGGGCGTTCCCCCGGGACGTACCCGGCGGGGACAGCGACGCGACGCGGGCGTTCCCCCGGGATGCGGCCCGGGCCGACGCGGACGCGACGCGGGCGATGCCCCGGGACGCCGCCCGGACCGACGCGGACGCCACCCGTCCACTGCCCGGGGGAGCCCGTCCCCCGCTTGATGCCACCGCCCGGTCGGAGCCGGTGGGCGGTGGCGCGTGGTCGGGCCGGGCGGGGGTGCCGCCGCCGCGACCGGCCGGCTACGTCGAGCCCGGCGGCGAGTGGTACGGCAACGAACCGTCCGGTCGCCGCTGGTGGATGCCGATCCTGTTGGGCATCCTGGCGCTGGTACTCCTCGGCTTGATCGGGGCGGGGGTCTGGTGGGCGCTGCGCGCGTCCGAGCGGAACTCCGACCCGGAGGCCCCGGGCCCGTCGGGGGTGCCGAGCACCTCGGCGCAGACAAGTGCCGCGCCGACGAGCGCCGCCCCGAGCAGTGCGCCACCGAGCACACCGCCGGCCACGACGGCCGGGGTGCGGGTGCCGATGCCGCCGCTCGTCGGGCTGCCGGAGAGCGTCGCCCGGGCGGCGCTGGACCGGCTGGACGTGGACTACCGGGTGCAGCGTCGGCCGTCGGACCGGCCCGCCGGAACGGTGATCGCCACCGACCCGGATGCCGGCTACCCGGTGGGCGAGGGAGCCCGGGTCACCGTCGTGGTGGCCGAGCCGGAGCGGCCGACGGTGGGCGCGAGTACGCCGCGCTCCGGGCCGCCGACCACGAACACACCCACTCCCTGACGGTCACCACTGGCGGCGGCGGATGCCGACCAGACCCAGTCCGGCCAGCGAGATGGCGAGCCCGAGCAGGCCGGAATAGAACAGTGACCGGCTGAGGCCGTCCGTATCGGTGGGCCGGTCGGCGACCGTGCCCGCACCCGTACCCCCCTGCGGAGGCGGGGTGATCTCGGCCGCCCCGTTCGCCGCCCAGCCGTCCTCGTCGTCGTCATCTGCCGGCTCGCCCTCGTCGGCCGGTTCGTCAGCGGACCGGGGGTCGCCATCGACCACGGTGATCTCCGGTGCCGGTACGGGCTCGGCCAGTTGCTGGGTGGCGGAGAAGGCGGGATGCCGCACCACCAGGGCGAGCGCGGTGGCTACGACGAGGAAGAGCAGGAGCCCGACGGCGTAGCCGACACGGGACCGGTGGTGCCGTCGCGCGGCGGGCAGATTGACCATGACCATCCCAGGTTCAGGGTCCGTGGCGCGCGGGGTGGAACGTTGCCGGGGTGGCGTACCGAATTCTATGTCGTCGGCACGCCCGCCCGACCGGGAATCGTGAGGTCAGCTCACCCGAAGGGGGGTCCGGACCACCGGACGGCGGGGGGTGCGGATGGTGTGCTGGCGGGGCACCGGTGCGGCCTGGAGTTGGCGCAGCCCGTCTCCGAGTACGAAGATCGACCGTCGCTTGACAGCGTCACCGGCGGTGTTCAACTCGTAGCCCTCGAGCCAGAGCCAACCGTCGAAGGTCGGCCAGTCGAGCACCCGGATCACCCGGAACATGATCGGTTGAAGGAACTGGACACTCGCCGCGCGAGTCACGTGCAGTACGTCACCGGAGCGGGGCAGCACATGGACTCCTGGGAAGGTCGGCCGGTGGGACCGGCGAGGCTGAACGGGGGTCGGTGCGGTTCCGTGACGAAGGATCTGCCTCGTGGACCGGTGGTCTGTGGTTCGGTGCTGGTCGAGCCGTATCCGCGGTGGCGGACCGCCACCCGACCATCACCCGGCTGCTCCCGGTTACCGCTCCCGCCGCCGCAGCCAAGCTGGCGTGCAGCGGCGGGGTCTTCATCTCGGGGCAGGTCGCACGGCGCGGGAAGGCTCCCCTCCGGCTGTCCCACCGGTCGTGGGGTCACCACGCCCGGAGATCGCGCGGAGACGGTGAGTAACCCATGCCATACGGACAGAGTGCAGCAGGGACGTGCGACATGCAAGTTGCACGTCGAGTTTTGCCTATAAGCGAGTCCGACACACGTACCGGGACGCTTGATGCGTCAGGTACCGGGACGGCACACTGGACGCCGGTTCGCCCGACGCGGCCGGTCGACGACCGGCACCACCCCTGCCGCGAACGCTCGCCCGCCGCGAGTCGGTCGCGTCCGCGGTGGGCGTCGAACCCCGGGCGCGACCGACCGGAGGTAGCCGGGTGACTATGAGTCCTGGTCCCGTGGACCGGCGGACGGCGCCGTGAGCGAACGGCGCAGCCCGACCATCCGGCGGCGCCGGCTGGGGGCGGAACTCCGCCGACAGCGCGAGTCCGCCGGCATCACCATCGAGGCGGTGGCCGAGCAACTGGAGTGCTCGGCCTCCAAGGTCTCCCGCATCGAGACCGGCCACACCACCGCGACGCCCCGCGACGTGCGGGACATGCTCCGCATCTACGGAGTGGTCGGCGCGGAGAGCGACGAGCTGGTGCAGATCGCCCGCGAGGCGCGGCAGAAGGGGTGGTGGCACCCCTACAGCACGGTGCTTGTCGGCGCGTACGTCGGCCTGGAGGCCGCGGCCAGCACCATCCGGGCGTACGAGCAGCAGGTCGTGCCGGGGCTGCTGGAGACCGAGGAGTACGCCGGCGCGATGATCCGGGCCGCCCGGCCCGACTTCACCGCCGATCAGGTCGAGCAAAGGGTGCGTGTCCGTCTGGGCCGTCAGTCGTTGTTGACGCAGGACGATCCGGTCGATCTGTGGGTGGTGCTCGATGAGGCGGTGCTGAGCCGGCCGGTTGGCGGCGACGCAGTGATGCGTGGTCAGCTCAAACGGCTGGTGGAGGTGGCTGAGCTGCCGAACGTGACGGTGCAGGTCCTGCCCTTCGAGGTGGGTGCGCACGCCGGGATGGACGGGACCTTCACGATCCTCGGCTTCCCCGAGCCGAGTGATCCGGATGTCGTGTACGCGGAGAACGCCACGGGCGGGCTCTTCCTCGAGAAGAGCGACGAACTGCAGAAGTACAGCTTCATCTTCGATCACATTCGCGCAGCGGCCATCCGCCCGGAGGAGTCCATCGCACACATCGCGAAACTGGCAGAGGAGCCACTGTGGAAATGGCGACCAAGGAGTTCCCCGTGGACCTGACGCAGGCGACGTGGTTCAAGAGCTCGAAGAGCGGGCCGAACTGCGACAACTGCGTCGAGGTCGCGTACGTGACCGGGGCGGTCGGAGTGCGGGACTCGAAGGACAAGACCGGCCCCGCCCTGGTCTTCGCCCCAGGTGACTGGCACGCCTTCGTCGCCGGCACCAGGGGCGGTGCGTTCGGCCAGGGCTGAACCGGCATCGAAACGTGGTCCCGCCCGGCAGCGTCGCCGGGCGGGATCATGGCCGTCCACGTCGGAACCCGTCGCCAGTTCCGCCCCGCCTCGTTGAACCGCACGGATCGGCAACCGAACGAGGCAGGCGAGACGGATGACGACGATCGGTTCAGACAACCTCACCAACGGCCCGGGCAAGCCCGAACGGTTCGGCGGCAAATACCGGGGTGCCCGCCGGGACACCGTCCTGACCGAGGTGGTCTCCGGTGACGGCGAGGACGCCGGCCTTCCGCCGGAACAGGCCACGACGCCGCTCTCCCTGCCGTCGCTCGACCCCAACCCGCTCACCGAGCCGTCGTTCCCCCCGAGCGGCTGGCCGGTCGACCAACCGGAGTCCCTGGTGGACCATCCGCTGCTGCGCGGCCTGCTGATGGAGCTGCCGCCGAAGGGCAGCGTACCTCCGCCGGGCTGGCTCGACCGCTGGTTCGAGGCGACCCGCGCGATCCTCGAACTGCTATACGTGCAGGGCACCAGCCGATCGCGCTGACACCGCCTCCGCCGGTGGCCGGGCCCGCTCGGCGAGCCGGCTGTGCCGCAGCGCGTGGCGTACCCCGATCACGGCCACACCCAGCACCGCCGTGATCATCGGACCGGCGACGCCCGGGGTGTCGAACAGGTCGACCCCGGCGGCCGGCAGCAGTCCCAGCAGCACGGCGAGCGCCGTCACCTGAAGGGGCAGCGCGATCAGCGGATGCGCGGCGGCGGCACGGAGGCCGTGCGGGGCGGGTGTGTCCGGGGCGGCGGCGAACACGCCCGCGCCGGACCGCAACCGCCGCACCCGCCGTACCGTGCAGACGGCCACGACGGTCGCCGGCACCGCCGCGACGGCGAGGCCGGCGGCCGCCCGGTCCAGCGCGGTGTCCCCGGCGCTCTGCAGGCCCGCGACGAGCACCGCCGCGGTCAGCGCCAGGCCGGCCAGCACCAGGGCGGACAACCATCCGGTACGCCGACGGAACGCGCCCGCGCGGTCCAGCCCGGGCAGGCCCTCCGCCACCAGGCCGGCGGCGAGCCAGACGGCGGCGAGGGGAAGCAGTACGGCGAGACGGTCATCCATGGGCCCAGCCTTGCCCACCGCGGCGTCCACCGAATCCGGGACGGCACCCCGTTTCCCCCGTAGGGGTGGGGCACCTCAGACGTCGAAGGTGGTCAGGCGTCCGGTGGCCGGCGGCGGCGGGGTGGCCTTCCACAGGCCGGTCTTCTGCGCGGCCAGGCGGGCCAGGTAGGCCGGGTTGAGGATGACGTATCGGCGCCACAGCCGCTTCGGCTCCAGGCCGAGTCGCCAGAACCACTCCAGCCCGGCCCGCTGCATCCACGGTGGCGGGTTGCGCAGCAGCCCGGCGTGGTAGTCGAATGCCGCGCCGACCGCCATCAGCGGCATGTCCAGCAGCGGTCGCATCGCGTACGCGAAGACCTCCTGCCGGGGGCAGCCCAGTCCGACGAGGACGAGGCGGGCACCGCTGGCCCGGATCCGCTCGGCGATCTCGGCGTCCTCACCCGGCGTGGCCGCGCGGAACTTCGACGGCTCCACACCGGCGATCTTCAACGCGGGGAACCTGCTCTCCAGCATCGGCACCAGGCGGGCCAGCGTCTCCTCGGTGGAGCCGTAGAGGTAGACCGGCAGCCCTTCGTCGGCGAACCGGGCGAGCACCCGCAGGGTCAGCTCCGGGCCGTAGACGCGGTCGGTGAGGCCGGCGCCGTGCAGCAGGTTCAACGCCCAACGCACCGGCTGGCCGTCGGGGGTGACCACGTCGAACGAGTTCAGCCGGGCGTTGTGCGCCGGGTCGAGCACCCCGGTCATCACGCCGTGCACGGCCAGCGCGGTGAGCGCCAGCGGGCGACGCTCGTGCGCGGCCGACACCACCGCCTCGGTGGCCCGGGCGTAGTCGGTGGCGTCGACCCCGACGCCGAGCACGTTGCGCTTGGTCTCGCCGGTCATGCCTTCGGCACCCACTTGTCGGCGTTCGCCTCGTAGATCTCGCGGAGGATCATCGGCACGTCGTAGGTGATCTTCCAGGCGGGGTAGTGCTCCTCGAACCGGGCCATGCTGCTGACGTACCACTGGTGGTCGCCGGTGCGGGCCTGCTCGACGTAGTTGATCCGGGCCTCGCGACCGGTGATCTCCTGGGCGACCCGGAACGCCTCGATGTGCGAGGTGTTCGAGTGCCGGCCGCCGCCGAGGTTGTAGACCTGGGCGGAGCGCGGCTCGCGGAAGAACGCCTCGAACGCGGTGAGCACGTCGTGGGAGTGGATCGCGTCCCGGACCATCTTCCCCTTGTAGCCGAAGAGGTTGTACGTCCGGCCCTCCATCACGCACCGCATCAGGTAGGCCAGGAAACCGTGCAGCTCGGCCGCCGAGTGCGCCGGGCCGGTCAGCGTGCCACCGCGGAAGCAGGCGGTCTTCATGTCGAAGTACCTGCCGTACTCCTGGACCATCACGTCCGAGGCGACCTTGGAGGCGCCGAAGATCGAGTGCAGCGACTCGTCGATCGACATGTCCTCGGTGATGCCGTCGTACCAGTGGTGGTCCTCGGGCAGTTCGTAGCGGGTCTCCAGCTCGATCAGCGGGAGGGAGTTGGGGCGGTCGCCGTAGACCTTGTTCGTGGAACAGTGGATGAACGGCGCCTCGACGGCGTGCCGCCGGGTGTTCTCCAGCACGTTGAGCGTGCCGACGGCGTTGACGTCGAAGTCGGTGTACGGCTCCTTGGCGGCCCAGTCGTGGCTCGGCTGCGCGGCGCTGTGGATGACCACGGCGATGTCCCGGCCGTACCGCTTGAAGACCTGCTCCAGACCGTCCCGGTCGCGGATGTCCACCGCGTGGTGGGTGTACGCCGAGCCGAGGTCGGCGGCGAGCCGGTCGAGACTCCAGGCGGTCGAGCCGTCCTCGCCGAAGAAGTACCGCCGCATGTCGTTGTCGATGCCGACCACGTCGAGACCGAGACCGGCGAAGTGCCGGGCCGCCTCGGAGCCGATCAGACCGCCGGAACCGGTCACCAACGCGACAGTCACACGCCACTCCTGGTCCATCGGAGGCAGAAACCATCGGAGCATAGCGTGACGTCCGGAACGCCCCGATACGACGCGAGGGCCCCGCAGCCTGCGGAGCCCTCGTTGTGGTGGGGAAGGGGGGAGTTGAACCCCCACGCCCTTTCGGGCACACGGACCTGAACCGTGCGCGTCTGCCATTCCGCCACTTCCCCGTGGCCGACCGGTGAAACCGTATCCGATCCGGTCCCCGCGATCTGCGCCGGGTGCCGGGACATATTACGCTGTCCACTGGTCACGCCACGAGCGGTTACCGTTCGTGGCGGACGAAACTGTAGCACGTCCGCAGGCCCGGTCACGAACGGGCCGTCGGCAGCCGGCCGAGCGGCGTGTGAGCTGCGGAGGCGGTGTCCGGATACCATCATTGCCTCGGGACCCGAGGAGGAGCCGGTGAGCGTGCTGCAACGCTTCGAGAAGCGTCTGGAAGGCCTGGTCGAGGGGGCCTTCGCCAAGGTCTTCAAAGGGGTGGTCCACCCCGTGGAGATCCTCAACGCCATGCAGCGGGAGGCCGAGGCGCACAAGGCGATCCTGGCCGGTGGGCGCACGTTGGTGCCCAACCGCTACGTGATCGATCTCTCGCCGTACGACCACAGTCGGTTGGCGCCGTACGCGGCCGCCCTGGCGCAGGAACTGGCCCAGTCGCAGGCCGAGTTCATCGGCGAGCAGGCGTGGACCGTATACGGCGACGTGATCGTCGAGGTGGAACGCGGTGAGGGCCTGGACACCGGCATGTTCCGGGTCACCGCCGAGGTCTACACCGGTGGGGACGTCGCCCCGGTCTCGGCGCCCGGCGGCTACGACGCCGGCCCGGCGTACCCGGCGTACGACCAGGGCGGCGGCTACGGCCCTCCGCCCGGCCACGGGGGCGGTCGCAACGTCCGCCTGGTCTCCGGCGACGGCCGCACCTACCCGCTCCAGATGGGCTCGACGGTGATCGGCCGCGGCGACCAGGCAAACCTGCGTCTGCCGGACGTCGGCATCTCCCGGCGCCACGCCCGGCTGGACTTCGACGGCGGTCAGGTCGTCCTGACCGACCTGGGCTCCACCAACGGCACGATGGTCAACGGCCAGCGGGTCTCGGCGGTCGCCCTCAACCCCGGCGACATGATCCAGCTCGGCACCACGACGCTGACCTTCCGCGTGGACGGCTGATCCGCGTTGCCGGAACTCGTCATCACCGTCGCCCGGTTCGGGTTCCTCATCCTGCTGTGGATCTTCGTGTTCACAGTGGTCGGCGTGATCCGCCGGGACCTGTTCGCCGGGGCCCGGTCGGGTCGGCTGGTGGCCGCGCCCCGGGGCGTCGGCGCGTCGACCGGGCAGCCCGGCAAGCCGGCGAAGGCCAAGCGTGGCCGGGCCGCCCGCCAGTTGGTGGTCACCGCCGGCCAACTCGCCGGGACCCGGATCACGCTCGGGGAGGCCCAGATCACCATCGGCCGTGCGGAGGACTCGACACTGGTGATCACCGACGACTACGCCTCGGCGCGACACGCCCGGCTGCTTCCCCGGGACGGGCAGTGGTACGTCGAGGACCTCGGATCGACTAACGGCACCTATCTGGATCGCGCTAAGGTCACCGGACCAACCCCCGTCCCCCTCGGCGTGCCGATCCGGATCGGCCGCACTTCCCTCGAATTACGGCCATGACTCTGACCCTGCGTTACGCGGCCCACAGCGACCGCGGTCTGATCCGAGACGGCAATCAAGATTCCGTCTACGCCGGACCGCGGCTGCTCGCCGTAGCCGACGGCATGGGCGGCATGGCCGCCGGTGACGTCGCCAGCAACATCGTCATCGGTGCCATGGCGCCGCTCGACGAGGACGTCCCAGGGGACGCCCTCGTCGACGCGCTCCGCTCCGCCGTGAGCACCGCCAACCAACAGCTCCGCGACACCGTGGACGCCAACCCGCAGCTGGAGGGGATGGGCACGACGCTCACCGCGACCCTCTTCTCCGGCAGCAAGCTCGGGATGGTCCACATCGGTGACTCGCGTGCCTATCTCCTGCGCAACGGTGAGTTCGCGCAGGTCACCAAGGACGACACCTACGTCCAGATGCTCGTCGACGAGGGCCGGATCAGCGCCGAGGAGGCGAGCAGCCACCCCCAGCGCTCGCTGCTCACCCGCGCGCTCGACGGCCGGGACATCGACCCGGAGTACAGCGTCCGCCAGGTGTTGCCCGGCGACCGCTACCTGATCTGCTCCGACGGGCTCTCCGGCGTGGTCAGCGCGGACACCATCGCCGACACGATGCGGGAATACCCCGACCCGCAGCGGTGCGTGGAACGTCTGGTGCAACTCGCGTTGCGCGGCGGCGGTCCGGACAACATCACCGTGATCGTCGCGGACGCCACCGACCAGGACATCGTCGAGGCGTCCCCGATCGTCGGCGGCGCTGCCGCCCGCGACCGGGGCATGGCGACCTCGGCCGACGAGTCCACCCCGGCGGCGCGCGCCTCCGCGCTGTCCGCTCCCCGGTCGCCGGCGCCGGAGGAGCCCGCCGATACCCGCGACGACGAACCCGAGCGGCGTCGCCGCCGGCCGTTGCGCACCGTCGCGATGGTGGTGGCGCTGGCCGTCATCGTCGGCGGCGGCATGTTCGGCGGCTGGACCTACACCCAGCGGCAGTACTACGTGGGTGCCACCGACGACGGCCAGCTCGCGGTCTTCCGGGGGGTGCCCGGCCAGGTCGCCGGGCTGAACCTGTCGGACGTGCACGAGCGCAGCGGCTCCCGGCTCGACGACCTGACCCTGGCTGCGCAGGAGCGGGTGAAGCAGGGCATCCAGGCCAAGAGCCAGCCGGATGCGGAGCGCCGACTGGCCGAGTTGACAAGCGACGACCCGGGCAACCCGAACCTCAAGCCGCTCTGCCCGCCCGACCCGTCGCCCGGCCTGACCACGCCCAGCCCGGCGTTCACCCCGCCGCCGAACGGGGGTGCACTGCCCACGCCGACCGCCGGCACGCCGACGGCCGCACCGGCTCCCGGGGCGGCGACGCCGACCACCACGCCCGACGCCGTTCCCTCCGACACCGACGCGCCGGCCGATCCGGCCGGCTGCCGGTCGCCGGAGTGAGCGCCGGCTCGATTCCGAGGACGAACCCGTGACCGCAGCCGCCGCACCGGCAGCCTCGCCCGCCTCGACGGGCGAGGAGTCCGGCGTACGCCTGGCCCGGTCCCGGCGTAACGCCGAGCTGTCCCTGCTCCTGGTCGCCATGGTGCTGGTGGCGGCGTACGCGGCGATGGTCGAGGCGAAGGCGCTTGACACGATCACGCCCGACTTCTGGGTTCCGGCCGCCGCGTTGGGGCTGGTCTTCCTGGGCCTGCATCTGGTGATCCGCTTCCTGGCGCCGTTCGCCGACCCGGCGTTGCTGCCGGCGGTGGCGCTGCTCAACGGCATCGGGGTCGGCTTCCTACGCCGCTACGACCTGGCCAAGGCCGCGCCGGCGGAGCGGGAGGACCTGGCCATCTTCGCGGGCACCGGAGGTCGGCAGCTCGCCTGGACGCTCGCTGCGGTGGTGCTCGCCGCGGCTCTGCTGGCGATCCTGCGCGACCACCGGTCGTTGTCGCGGTACGCGTACACGCTGGGCCTGGCCGGCATCGTGCTGGTGATGATCCCGGCGGTGCTGCCGAGCAGATTCTCCGAGATCAACGGCGCCAAGCTGTGGATCAAGTTCGGCGGGTTCTCCATCCAGCCGGGTGAGTTCGCCAAGCTGGCCCTGCTCACGTTCTTCGCCTACTACCTGGTGCGCAAGCGCGAGGTGCTCTCGCTGGCGAGCCGGCGGGTGCTCGGCATCGACTTTCCCCGTGGACGCGACCTCGGCCCGGTCCTGGTGGTCTGGATCATCAGCCTCCTGGTGCTGATCTTCGAGAAGGACCTGGGCACGTCGCTGCTCTACTTCGGCATGTTCGTGGTGACGCTCTACATCGCCACCGAGCGGGTCAGTTGGCTGATCATCGGTCTGCTGCTGTTCTTCGGCGGCGCCTACCTGGCATATCTGCTGGGCAGCACGGTGGGTGGGCCGTTCGCCAACTTCTACGACCGGGCGCAGATCTGGCTCGACCCGTTCGCCGAGCCGTACGACCGGGGTTACCAACTGGTCCAGGGTCTGCTCACGCTCGGCACCGGCGGCCTGTTCGGTGCCGGCCCGGGTGGCGGTCAGCCGGCGTTGCTGCCCGAGGTGCAGACCGACTTCATCTTCGCCGGCATCGGCGAGGAGATCGGTCTGTTCGGTCTGTCCGCGCTGCTGGTGATCTATCTGCTGATCGTCGAGCGCGGCCTGCGCGCCGCGTTGGCGGTGCGGGACTCGTTCGGCAAGCTGCTCGCCGGTGGCCTGGCGTTCACGCTGGGTCTGCAGGTCTTCGTCATCGTCGGCGGGATCAGCAAGCTCATCCCGCTGACCGGTCAGACCACCCCGTTCCTGTCCGCCGGTGGCTCCTCGCTGATGGCGAACTGGCTGCTCATCGCGGTGCTGCTGCGGGTCTCCGACGGCGCGCGCCGCCCGGTGACCGGTGGGCGCGGCCCGGCGGCCCGGCCCGCCGGTGGCCCGCCCGAGCAGTTGCACGGCGCTCCCACGGAGGTGATCCGACCGTGAACGCCCCCCTGCGCCGCGTCGGCGTGGTCGTGATGGTCCTGTTCGGGCTGCTCTTCGCGAACCTGAACTGGATCCAGGCCTACAAGGCCGACGAATACCGCAACAGCGACTACAACGGTCGGGTCCAAGTGGCCGAGTACGACCGCAAGCGCGGCAACATCGAGGTCGGCGGCACCGCGTACGCGCTCAGCAAGGAGACCGGCGGTGAGCTGAAGTACCAGCGCACCTACCCGGGCGGCAAGACGTACGCGCACGTGCTCGGCTGGAAGCCGGTCAACGGCAGCGCGAGCGGCATCGAGCGGGTGGAGAACGACTTCCTCGCCGGCACCAGCGACGCGCTCATCGCCAGCCGGATCAAGGACATGTTCACCGGCGACGAGACCGGCGGCGGAAACGTGCTGCTGACGCTCTCGAAGCGGGCCCAGGAAACGGCGTACAAGCAGCTCAACGACAACCAGGTGGGCGCGACCAAGGGCGCGGCCATCGCGATCGACCCGCGTACCGGCGCGGTGCAGGCGCTCGTCTCCATGCCGAGTTTCGACCCGAACCCGCTGGCCAGCCACAACAGCACCGAGGCCGACCGGGCGTACAACGCGCTGGAGAAGGACAAGGACCGGCCGCTGGCGAACCGGGCACTGTCCGAGACCTTGCCCCCGGGCTCCACCTTCAAGGTCATCATGGCTGCGGCCGCGCTGGAGAACGGCATCGGCCCGCAGACCCAGATCCCGGCCGGGTCGAGCTACACCGCGCCCGGCGCGGGCAAGCCGATCCGCAACGCCCGGACGTCGATCTGCCCTGAGTCCCAGGTGACGCTGCGCGAGGCGGTGACCGAGTCCTGCAACACCGGCTTCGCGCAGCTCGGCGTGCGCCTCGGCGCGGACAAGGTCAAGGAGAAGGCCAAGCAGTTCGGCTTCGAGCAGGACGACCTCACCGTCGGCCAGCTCGGCGAGGGCGGCCTGCCGGTGGCGGCCAGCCGCACCGGCGACATGCAGAACCCGGACGGCAGCCCCGACCAGGCGGCGCTGGCGCAGTCGTCGATCGGCCAGAACAACGTGCGGATGACGCCGTTGCAGGGCGCCCTGATCGCCGCGACGGTGGCCAACAAGGACGGCAAGCAGATGCGTCCCTACCTGGTCAAGCAGCTGCTTGGGCCGGACCGCACCACGGTCTACAGCCCTGCCCAGCCGCGTGAACTGCGCCGGCCGATCAGTGGCCAGGTCGCCGCCGACCTGCGCGACATGATGCAGAACGTGGTGAAGGAGGGCACCGGCCGCCGGGCCGCCATCGACGGCTACCTGGTCGGCGGCAAGACCGGCACCGCCGAGTCCGGCCCGAACACCCCGGACCACGGCTGGTTCATCGGCTTCGCCCTGGACAAGAACGGCACGCCGCTCTCCGCGGTCTGCGTCGAACTGGAACAGGCCGGCAGCGACGGCAGCGCCGAGGCGGCCCGGATCGCCGGCCGGATCATGGCGGCGGCCATCGCGGACTCCGGGAGGCGCTGACGTGCTGAGCCCGGGGGTGAAGCTCGGCAACCGCTACCGCCTCGACGAGCGGATCGCCAGCGGCGGCATGGGCGACGTGTGGCGCGGCACCGACCAGGTGCTGGGCCGTACCGTCGCGGTCAAGAGCCTGCTTCCCGCTCTGCTGGACGAGCCGGGTTTCGCCGAGCGGTTCCGCGGCGAGGCGCGGACGATGGCTACCATCAACCACCCCGGCGTGGTCGACGTCTACGACTTCGGCAGCGACCAGCACATCGCGTTCCTGGTCATGGAGTACGTCGAGGGCGACGCGCTCTCCGCCACGCTCAGCCGGGTCGGCCGGCTGACCCCGGCCCGCACGATGGCGCTGCTGGCGCAGGCCGCCGACGCGCTGCACGCGGCGCACGAGAAGGGCATCGTGCACCGGGACGTGAAGCCCGGCAACCTGCTGGTCCGGCCGAACGGCACGCTCGTGCTCACCGACTTCGGCATCGCCCGCTCCGAGCTGGTCGGCCAGCTCACCGCTGCCGGTTCGGTGCTCGGTACCGCCTCGTACATCTCGCCGGAGCAGGCCACCGGTGCGGTCGCCACCCCGGCGTCGGACGTCTACGCGCTCGGTGTGGTGGCATACCAGTGCCTGGCCGGGCGGCGTCCCTTCGAGGGCGAGAGCCCGCTGGAAATCGCCATGAAGCACGTACGGGAGGCTCCCCGGGCCCTGCCCGCGGACATCCCGCCGCAGGTGAAGGTGATCGTCGAGCGGGCCCTGGCGAAGGATCCGGCGGCCCGCTGGCCCAGCGCCGCCGCCCTGGCCGGCGTCGCCCGGCAGGCCAAGCTGGCGCTCTCCCAGCAGGCGCGCTCCGGCGGTCGCCCGATCTCCGGCGTGCCCGCGTCGCCGGCCGCGCCTGTCGCGCGGGCGAAGGTGCCGAACCCCGCCGCCCGCCCGCAGCCGCGGCCGCCCGTCTCGCCGGCCCGCCCGCAGGTGGGTCCGCGCCCGACCGCGGTGGCGCATCCCGCGGTCGCGCATCCGGTCCCGCAACCCCGCCCACCGGTGGCGCCGCGTGGTGCGGCCCCCGTCCAGCACCCGCGCCCTCCGCACAACCCCGGGGGGTACGCCCGCCCGCCTGCCGCACCACCACCGCCGCCCCGGCGTTCCCGGACCCGGTTCTGGACGACGGCGATCGTGGTGGCCGTGCTGGTCATCCTCTGTTCGGGAGTGATTTCGTTCCTGTTCCGGAAATACGGTTCCACGGCGGCCGGCCCGACGGGTGTGAGCGCGACCTCCGGCGCGGTGCGGCCGTACGGAGGCGACTATCTGGTCCGCACGTCGTACGGTCGTGAGGTACGCCTCCAGCCGGTCGGCGACGCAACGACGAGCGAAGGACGAGAGACGCGATGACAGCGCAGGCCCGCCTGCTCGGTGGCAGGTACCAGGTCGGCGAGCTGCTGGGCTACGGCGGCATGGCGGAGGTGCACCGTGGCCGCGATCTCCGGCTCGGGCGGGATGTCGCGATCAAGATGCTTCGTACCGACCTGGCCCGGGATGCCACCTTCCAGATGCGGTTCCGCCGCGAGGCCCAGAACGCCGCATCCCTCAACCACCCGGCAATCGTCGCCGTCTACGACACCGGCGAGGAGACCGCTCCCACCGGCGAGACCCTGCCGTTCATCGTGATGGAGTTCGTCAACGGCCGGACCCTCAAGGAGGTCCTCGGCGTCGAGGGGCGGCTCCAGCCGCGCCGGGCGCTGGAGATCTGCGCCGACATGTGCGCGGCGCTGGAGTTCAGCCACCGGCACGGGATCATCCACCGGGACATCAAGCCCGGCAACGTGATGCTCACCCAGACCGGCCAGGTCAAGGTGATGGACTTCGGCATCGCCAGGGCGCTGGCCAGCGGTGCCACCACGATGACGCAGACCAGCGCGGTCATCGGCACCGCCCAGTACCTGTCGCCCGAGCAGGCGCGCGGGGAGGCGGTCGACGCCCGCTCCGACGTCTACGCGGCCGGCTGCGTGCTGTTCGAACTGGTCTGCGGGCATCCGCCGTTCGTCGGCGACAGCCCGGTCAGCGTCGCCTACCAGCACGTGCGGGAGCAGCCGCCGACGCCCAGCACGATCAACCCGGACGTCACCCCGGCGGTCGACGCGATCGTGCTCAAGGCGCTGTCGAAGAACCCGCTCAACCGCTACCAGAGCGCCGGCGAGATGCGGGCCGACCTGCTCCGCGCCGCCGCCGGCCGCCCGGTGCTGGCCACCCCGGTGATGCCCGCCGAGGAGACCATGCCGATGGCGGCTGCCGCCGGGGGCGGTTACCACCAGGCGCAGCAGACCCAGATGATGGGTCCGCAGACCCGCCAGCAGCAGCCGGCCCGGGTCGGTGATCCCGGCAAGCGCAAGAGCTCGTCCTGGGTCATCGCCGTGTTCGCCGCGCTGGGCGTGCTCGCGGTGATCGCGCTGGGCACGGCGCTCTGGCTCAACCAGACCGGCAACGAGAAGGTGTCGGTGCCGCAGGTGGTGGGCCGCTCGCAGGCCGACGCGCGGGCGGCGATCGACCAGGTCGGGCTGCAGTTCAGGGCCGGCCCGCCGGTGCAGAACACCACATGCGAGAAGGGCTCCGTGGTCGACCAGAACCCGAAGTTCGGTCAGCGGGTGGACAAGGACAGCACGGTCACCGTCCAGGTCTGCACCGGCCCGGGCCAGGTCAACGTCCCCGGCGGTCTGGTCGGCAGCCAGTTCGAAGCCGCGCAGGAAACCCTGCGTGCGCGAAACCTCGTCCCCGTGCGCAAGGACGTGGACAGCAGTGCCCCGAAGGGACAGGTCGTCAGGGCCTCGCCCGTCCCGGGCACGCCAGTCAACGAGGGCAGCAGCGTGACCCTCGAGGTCTCCGAGGGCAACATCGGCGAGGTGCCGAACGTCCGCGGCTATACCGAGGAGCAGGCGGAGCAGCAGCTCAAGGGCGCCGGCTACAAAGTCAAGGTCGAGAAGGGCAACGAGGTCGAGCCCTCCCAGGCCGGCAAGGTGAGCCGCCAGTCGCCGGCGGCCGGTGCTCGACTGGAAAAGGGTAAGACGGTGACCATCGAGGTCGACGTCCCGCTGGAAGAGGAGGAGCCGACGAGTCCGACGCCCTCGGTCACCCCCAGCGTGAGCCCCAGCACCCCGGGCGGCGGTGGCGGCGGTAGCGGCCTCCCCCTCCCGACCCTCCCCCCAACCCGCACCACCCCGTAACCGCCCCACCCACCCCTGCCCGCAGCGTGCGGGGTGGGTCGGCGTGCCCGCGTGCGCCGTCCCGCGTTCGCCGCCCGTCTGCCCCGCCCGTATGAGCAGGCCGGGCCAGCCGGGTGGGGTGGGTCAGGCCGTGGCGAAGGCGGCCCGGCGGCGGGCGTCCACCTCGGCGGCCAACTCGGGGGCGCGCTCCAGTGCCTCCGGGAAGCCGCAGGCGGCCAGCCAGTTCGCCAGCATCAGGTGGCCGCCCTCGGTCAGCACCGACTCCGGGTGGAACTGCACGCCCTCGATCGGCAGCGTGCGGTGGCGCATCGCCATCACCACACCCGAGTCGGTCCGGCCGGTGACCTCCAACTCGTCGGGGAGCGTCTCGGGCAGCACGGCGAGCGAGTGGTAGCGGGTGGCGGTGAACGGGTCGGGCAGGCCGGCGAGCACGCCCACACCGTCGTGGCGTACCTCGGAGGTCTTGCCGTGCAGCAGCTCCGGCGCCCGGGTGACGGTCGCGCCGAACGCCTCGCCGATCGCCTGGTGTCCGAGGCAGACACCGAAGATCGGGAGCTTGCCGGCGTACTCCCGGATCACGTCCAGGCAGATGCCGGCCCGGTCCGGGGTGCCCGGACCGGGGGACAGCAGGATGCCGCCGGCGCCGACCCGACCCACCTCGGCCACGTCGATCTCGTCGTTGCGGCGGATGTCGCACTCCGCCCCGAGCTGCCCCAGGTACTGCACGAGGTTGAAGACGAACGAATCGTAGTTGTCGATCACCAGGACGCGCATCGGGTCACCTGTTCGGGGTGGAGGGCGGGGCGTTGTTCGTTTCGGTGCTGTACGGCAGGTCCTCGCCGTTCTCGGACCGGCCGGTCGGGTTGGTGATCCCGCCGTCGCCCGGCACCTCGGAGTCCTGGGTGACCTGCACGTCGTCGAAGGGCAGCAGGGGTTCGGCCCACGGGAAGACCACGAACCAGAGCAGGGCGACCGTGGCGGTGGCCAGCAGTAGTGACCCGGCCAGCTTGCCGGGCAGCCCGAACGGCAGTTTCCGCCAGATCCACGCGTACACGGCTCAGGCCCCCAGTTCGGCCGGTCGGCCCGCCGACTTGGCCTGGACGTTGTCCAGCCGGGCGTGCACGATCAGCCGTTGGTAGTTGTCGAACTTCGGGTTGCAGGTGGTGAGCGTCAGCAGTTTCTCGGTGGCCCTGCGGCCGGGCTTGCCGGGCACCGGTGCGACCACCTCCACCTGCTCGGGCTTCACGATCCGCTGCTGGTAGACCCGGTAGACGAGCCAGTCGGTCCGGGTCTCGACCACGATCGTGTCGCCCGACGCCAACTCGTCCAGCCGCCAGAAGGTGGAGCGGATGCGGTGGCCGGCGACGGAGAAATTGCCCACCTGTCCGGGCATGGCGCTGTCCGGGTAGTGGCCCGGGGCGTACCTGATGTCGTTGGGTTCGACGCCCTCCACCACCACCCAGTGCTTGTCGAACCTGGGGATGTAGAGGCCGGCGACCGGTTTTCCCTCGGCCGGCGGTTTCGGCTTCACGGTCGGTCCGGTGCTCGGGCCGACCGTCGGGTCGGTGGCCCACTCCTGGGCGAGTTGACCGCTCAGGTCGTTCTGGTGGGCGTCGACGATGACCGACTTGCCCCAGATCTCGTATCCGGCGAAGAGGAGCACCACGATGCCGAAGGTGATCAGCACCTCGCCCGCGCCGCGTACGGCGGTGCGCAGCCGGGAGCCGACGGTGGGGCGGGTCAGCTCGGAGTAGACGCTGCGGTAGCCCTCGCCGGTCTGTTCCGGGCGCAACTGCACCACCCGCTCGCCGCGTCGCGGGCGTGGCGGATCGGCCGGTGGCGGGTCGCCGCCGCCGTCACCCTGCGCCGGGGGCACCGCGCCCATCAGCGCGGTCGAGTCCAGCCGTGGGTCCGGGGGCGGGGGCGTCACCGGGCGCAGCACCGCGGTCGCCTCGGGGTCGGCGGTCGGTCCGCGTCCGGGCGACCACCCGGAGCGCGGTACGCCCGGCGGGGACCCCTGCTCCGGCCGGCGTGCCCCGGCGCGGCTGTCGCGGCGCGGCCCGGTCGGGGGGGTCGGGGCGCGATCCGGGCCGGTACGGCGGTCGTGGGGGTGATCCGGAGCCGGGCGGGCGTTCCACCCCGGGCGGGGCGGGGTCGGGCGTGGGTCCGCCCCTGCACCGCGCGGGCCGGCAGCCGGCGGCGGCCCCTGACGGTCGGGCCGTGCCGGTGGCGGGGTCGGGCCCTGGGGCGTCGGTGGAGTCGGGCCCTGGGGCGGCGGGGTCGGGCGGTGGGACGGCGGTGGAGGCGGGCCCACGGGCGGCGGTGGAGCCTGGCGGTTGGGCGGCGGCGGAGCCGGGCGGGTCCCCGGGCCACGCCGGCCCGGGGACGAGTGGGTCGGGCCGGACTCGGGCCAGGGCAGGTGGAGCGGGGGCGGCGATCCGCGTGGGTGCTCGACCTTCGGGAGGAAGGCCGTGGGCTCCTCCTGGTGGTGACCGTGGCCGTCGCGTTCCCGCGGGTCGCCGCCGGTCACCGTGGCACCGTCGCCGACTGCAGGGCGGTGGAGTCCTCGAACGCCGGCACGGTGACGGTGGAGACGCGCTCGGAATAGCCGAGCTGGTAGTGGTCGGCCACTTCCTTGAACTCCCGGACTCCGTTGGAGGCGGCGAGCGCCCGCTGGAGTTCCGCGGGATCGCCGATAGCCACGATCTTGAAAGGAGGGGAGTACACCCGGCCGTGGAGCAGCAGGGTGTTACCGACGCAGCGTACCGCGCTGGTGCTGAGGACGCGGACGTTCATGATTGACATGGCTTCGGCGCCGCCGGCCCAGAGCGCGTTCACCACCGCCTGCACGTCGCTCTGGTGTACGACCAGGTCGTCGTTGCTGGCACCCTTGGGCAGCGGCTGGTCGGGCCGGCGGTCGGCGTCGTTGAGTTCGACGGTGACGCCGTTGCCGGTGAGCGCGGTGAAGCCGGCCGCCAGACGACTCCCGGCGGCCCGGTCCCGTTCGGTCTTGATCGGCCCGTCGGCGCCGGCCAGCGCGGCGGTCTGGTCCTCCACCTCGCCGCGCAGTCGGGCGGCCTTCGCCTCGCTGGCCGCGACCTGCTCGCGCCGGTCCTCGATGAGCTGGGTGAGCTGGGGCCGGCGGTCCTCGCGCAGGGCGGTGCCACCCGCGGTGGTCGCGGTGGTGGTGAAGAGCAACCCGGCCGCGGCGGCGATCAGGGGCACGCCGATCGACCAGCCCGAACTGCGGGGGCGGGTCCGCCGGGGCAGCAGGGCGGCGACCGCGCGGCGGAGGGCCTTCTGCCAGGAGGCGGCGCCGGACGTGTACTCCACCGGGCGTTCCCTTCCTGTCGTCTCGTGGCGGGCCGCGCCGAAGCGAACCATCTGCTCACCCGAAAGTCCTACTTTCCGGGCATCCGGTGCATCGGCTCGGCCCCATTCGTGGCCTGGAGGGCCGGTCGGGACTACGCTAGCTGTCGAGCATTATTGGCCATGGACCGTCGCCCTCGCGCCCGGTTGTCAGGCCGGACGAGGTCGTACCCCCCCCTCTGGAGAGCGTCGTGCCCAAGTCTCAGGTCCGCAAGAAGAAGGTGTACACCCCGCCGACGGACGTGCGTCCGACGGCGACGGCGTCGACGCGCAAGCCTAGCCCGATCTGGCTGCCGGTCACGGCGGTCGCGTTGATCGTGGCGGGCATCGGCTGGCTGGTGATCTACTACCTCTCCGAGCAGGCCTACCCGGTCGCCTCGTGGGGCTACTGGAACCTCGCGGTCGGCTTCGGCGCGATGGTCTCCTCGTTGATCCTGCTCTCCCGATGGCGCTGAACCAGGGGTTCTGACCCCGGTTCTCGCCACGCCACGCCGCCCCTGCCCGGCACTTCGGTGCCGGTCCACCTAAGGTGTGCGCAGGGCGGCGTGGCCCGGTGCGAGAAGACTCACGTTACCGCTGGGTAACCTTGCGCGTAGGCTGCACGCACACAGCAGCAGACCCGGGAGGCCAACTCGATGGGCAGCGTCCAGATCGTCACCACGATCCTCGCGGCCGCCATCACCGCTGTCGCGGTGTGGCTTGCGGTGCGTGCGGTCATGAAGATGACCGCCGTCATCCGGCTCGGGCAGCCGGCGCCGGAACGGTTCGGCGACAAGAGCGCCCGCACCAGCAAGATGCTGGTCGAGACCCTCGGGCACACGCGGATGCTCAAGTGGAGCGTGGTCGGCGCCGCCCACTGGTTCGTGATGGTCGGCTTCATCGTGCTGTCGCTGCTGGTGCTGGAGGCCTACTTCGAGGTGGTCTCGTCCGGCGGCGGGCTGCCGATCATCGGGCACTGGACGATCTTCGGCCTGGTCACCGAGTGGATCGGCATCCTCGGCCTGGTCGGCATCGGCGTGCTGATGGTGATCCGGCTGCGTAACCGCCCCAACCGCCCGGAGAACCGCTCCCGGTTCACCGGCTCGACCATGTGGCAGGGTTACTTCGTCGAGTGGATCGTCCTGCTGGTCCTGATCTTCGGGTTCATCATCCGGGGCTTCAAGGTCGCCACCGACCACTTCGAGTACCCGCTCTGGGCCACCCCGCTCAGCCACGCGGTCGGCGCCGTGCTGCCGGACTGGTCCGCCGGTGTCAGCATCGCCGCACTCATCAAGATCGCAATCTCGATGACCTGGCTCATCGTGATCTCGCTGAACGTCACCATGGGTGTGGCCTGGCACCGTTTCCTGGCCTTCCCCAACATCTTCTTCAAGCGCGACCCGGAGAAGCCGGCCGGCTCCGGCCTGGGCCCGCTGCGCCCGATGACCAGCGAGGGCAAGCCGCTGGACTTCGAGGAGGCCGACCCGGAGAAGGACCAGTTCGGTGTCGCCCAGGTCGAGCAGTTCAGCTGGAAGGGCCTGCTCGACTTCAGCACCTGCACCGAGTGCGGTCGCTGCCAGTCGCAGTGCCCCGCCTGGAACACCGGCAAGCCGCTGTCGCCGAAGCTGCTGGTGCTCAGCCTGCGCGACCACGCGTACGCCAAAGCCCCCTACCTGCTGGCCGGCGGCGGCAAGGACCTCACCGGCGAGGAGAAGGCGACGCAGGAGCAGTTGGCCGGCGTCGACGTGCTGGCCATGGCCGAGGCCGACCGGCCGCTGATCGGCACCGCCGAGGAAGGCGGCGTCATCGACCCGGACGTGCTCTGGTCCTGCACCACCTGCGGCGCCTGCGTCGAGCAGTGCCCGGTGGACATCGAGCACGTGGACCACATCGTGGACATGCGTCGCTATCAGGTGCTGATCGAGTCGAGCTTCCCGTCCGAGGCCGGCGTCATGCTGCGCAACCTGGAGAACAAGGGCAACCCGTGGGGTGCCCCGCAGAACACCCGCGAGGACTGGACCAAGGGCCTCGGGTTCGAGGTGCCGCGGGTCGGCGAGATCGACGACTTCGAGTACCTGTTCTGGGTCGGCTGCGCCGGGGCGTTCGAGGACCGGGCCAAGAAGACCACCCGGGCGGTCGCCACGCTGCTCAACGAGGCGGGCGTCAAGTTCGCCATCCTCGGCGAGGGCGAGACCTGCTCCGGCGACCCGGCCCGCCGGATCGGCAACGAGTTCGTCTTCCAGATGCTCGCCCAGCAGAACGTCGAGACCCTCAACGAGGCGTTCGACGGCCGGGAGAAGAGCAAGCGGAAGATCGTCGCCACCTGCCCGCACTGCTTCAACACCCTGGGCAACGAGTACGGCCAGCTCGGCGGCGAGTTCGAGGTGGTGCACCACACCCAGCTGCTGGCCCACCTGGTCAGCGCCGGCAAGCTCACCCCGGTGCAGCCGGTCGACGGCGGCGTGACCTACCACGACCCGTGCTACCTGGGCCGCCACAACCGGATCTTCGCCGCCCCGCGTGAGGTGCTCGGCAGTGCCATCGGAGATGGCCGCGGTGGCGCAGCTTCCGATTCCGGTGCGGGCCGCGACAGCGGCCTCATCGAGATGCCGCGCAACAGCGAGCGCTCCTTCTGCTGCGGCGCCGGCGGCGCCCGGATGTGGATGGAGGAGAAGATCGGCAAGCGGATCAACGTGGACCGGGTCGAGGAGGCCATGGCCACCGGGGCGAAGACCATCGCGGTGGGCTGCCCGTTCTGCTCGACGATGCTCAGCGACGGCGTGAACGGCAAGGGCGCGGGCGAGCAGGTCGAGGTGGTCGACGTGGCGAGCGTGCTGCTGCGCTCGGTCAAGCCGGCCGCGCCGGCCGGTGAGCCGGAGACCGCGCCGGCCGCGGGCTGAGGCGTACCCCGGCGGCGAGCCGGACCACGACGGCGGCGGCACCCGGGCGGTGCCGCCGCCGTTCGTTCAGCTTCCGGACAGCAACGTGACGGTGGTCGCGGCCGTGATCGTGACCAGCAGCGCGGCCTGCATCTCGTCGATCGCCTTCTTCACGGCGCCGGAGGCCCAGTCACCCGCGGCGATCTCGTCCATCCGCGCCTTCACCCGTTCCTTCGGCAGCTCGCGGAAGATCTTGCGGTCGAGGCCGACCGCGCAGGTCAGGGTCAGCAGCGCGGCGGTCCGCTCGTCGACCGGGCCGTTGCCGGTCAACGCGGCCGCCATCCGCTCCCGGGCCGCGGTCTCCACCGCCGGCTCGGCGCCGGTCGGCGAGGGATAGCGGGTACGCGGAAAGACAAGCAGCACCCGGTCGGACTCCCGGCGCAGCACCCCGGCATCGACCAGCCCGTCGAGCACCCGGTCGGGCAGGCCCCTGGCCAGCTTGCCGATCCAGTCGGCCGGCTTGCGGGGCCGACCGGCCCCCACGCCGGTCAGCGCCTCGTCCAACAGCGGGACGCCGGTCGGGGCGGGATCGGTCACCACGAGTTTCCTGTCCGACACCTCCACCCGTCCGGCCAGGGCCAGTTCCAGCAGCACCGCCCCGGCGAGGCCGTAGCCGAGATGCGGGCTGCCGAGCCGGGTGGTGCCGTCGTCGTCGTAGGCGAGCAGGACCAGTTCGTCGGTGAGCAGCAGGCCGTCCATGCACCCCAGGTTACGGGGGGCCCACCGTCGTCGCTCCCGTGTCACAATCACGTCCATCGACGGGCTTCTGGTTCTGACGCTGCTGCCCCTGGTCGGCTTCGTGCTGCTGACCGCCGGCAACGCCTTCTTCGTCGCGGCCGAGTTCGCCCTGGTCACGGTCGACCGGGCGGATATCGCCAGGCGGGCCGACGAGGGCGACGGCCGGGCCGCCACGGTGCGCCGCGCGCTGCGCGAACTGTCCTTCCAGCTCTCCGGCGCGCAGCTCGGCATCACGCTCACCGCGCTGCTCACCGGATACCTCGCCGAGCCCGCCCTGGCCCGGCTGTTCACGCCGCTGCTGCGTCCCCTCGGCGACGCGGAACGCTTCTCCGGCCTGCTCGCCCTCGCCCTCGCGACGCTCATCTCGATGCTCTTCGGTGAGCTGGTGCCGAAGAATCTCGCGCTGGCCCGCCCGATGCCGACGGCGTTGGCGACCGCCGCGCCGATGCGCACGTTCTCCCGCACGTTCGGCTGGTTGATCCGCCTGCTCAACGAGTCCGCGAACCGTCTCGTGCGGCGCCTCGGTGTGGAGCCGCAGGAGGAGTTGGCGAGCGCGCGCTCACCGGAGGAACTGGGGCTGCTGGCGGCCATCTCGGCGCGGGCCGGTGCGCTGCCGCCGGACACCGCGATGCTGCTGCGCCGCACCATCCGGTTCGGGGAGAAGCGGGCCGCCGAGGCGATGACCCCCCGGGTGGACGTGACCGCGCTGCGCGCCACCGCCACCGTCGCCGAACTGCTGGAGGCGTCCCGGCGGACCGGGCGGACCCGGTTCCCGATCTACGAGGAGACACTCGACCTGGTGACCGGCGTCGCCGGCGTGCCGGACGCGCTCGGTGTGCCGTTGGCCCGCAGGGCTGCCACCACCGTCGCCGTGGTCGCCCGGGAGCCGGTGTACGTGCCGGAGAGCCTCGACCTGGACGGGGTGCTGGCCGCGCTGAAGGGCGCCGGGGCCGATCTGGCCATCGTGGTCGACGAGTACGGCGGCACCGACGGCGTGGTCACCGTGGAGGACCTGGTCGAGGAACTGGTCGGGGAGATCGCCGACGAGTTCGACCCGGATGCGGTGGACCACCTCGGGCCGGTGGAGCTGACCGTGCCGGGCGGCGAGCGGACCGTCCTGGTCGACGGTGTGCTGCGCGCCGACGAACTGGTCGAGCAGACCGGCTTCCGGCTGCCCGAGGGGCCGTACGAGACGTTGGGCGGGTTCCTCATGGCGCGGCTCGGGCACATCCCGGTCCCCGGCGAGACGGTCGAGGAGGCCGGGTACGAGTTCACCGTGGTGGAGGTCGACCGGCACCGCATCGAGCAGGTCCGGGTGGTTCGCCCCGAGGAGCCCGACGACGGTGCCTGAGCTGCTGGTCGCCCTGGGACTGCTGCTGGGCAACGCGTTCTTCGTGGGCAGCGAGTTCGCGCTTATCGCCTCCCGGCGTACGGTGCTCGAGCCGCTGGCGGCGACGTCGAAACGGGCGCGGTGGGCGCTGTCGGCGATGAACCAGATCCCACTGATGATCGCCGGCGCGCAGCTCGGCATCACGGTCTGCTCGCTGGGGCTCGGCGCGATCGCCGAGCCGGCGTTGGCCCACCTGCTGGAGGCGCCGTTCACCGCGCTCGGGCTGCCCAAGTCGGCGGTACACCCGGTGGCCTTCGTGATCGCGCTGGCCGTGGTGGTCTTCCTGCACACCGTGGTCGGCGAGATGGTGCCGAAGAACATCACCCTGGCCGGGCCGGAACCGTCGGCGCTGTGGCTGGGCCCGGCCATGCTGGCGTTCTGCCTGGCCACCAAGCCGCTGTTGCTGGCCATGAAGTGGGCGTCCCGGCAGGTGCTGCGGTGGTGGCGGGTGGAGGCCACCGACGCGGTGAAGACGGTGTTCACCGCCGAGGAACTGGCCGGGCTGGTGTCCCAGGCACGTACCGAAGGGCTGCTGGACGCCGAGGAGCACGCCCGGATCACCGGCGCGCTCGCCCTGCACAGCCGTACCGCCGCGGACGCGCTGCAACCCTGGTCGACGGTGACGACCGTGGCCGAGGACGTGTCGCCGGCGTCGCTCGAGGTACTGGCGACCCGCACCGGCCGGTCGCGCTTCCCCGTGGTGCAGCGGTCCACCCGCCGGGTGCTCGGCTTCGTCCATGTCAAGGACGTGCTCGGGTACGCGGGGGCCAGCCGCCGGGCACCGGTGCCGGCCGAGGTCTACCGGCCGTTGGCGGTCGTGCCGCCGGACCGCACGCTTGCCGACCTGCTGCTGGCCATGCGCCGCGAGCGGCGGCACATGGTGCTGGTCAGCGACGGTCTCCGGCCCATGGGTGTGGTGACACTCGACGACGTATTGACGGCTATCGTCGGCCGTTGAAATGGATACCGTTTGTGTGCGGTCGATTGCGGACACGTGATGAAGCAAACTGTCGCCTTGATTCCGCCGGACGGCTTCCCTAGTGTGGGGCACCGACCGCTGTGGGTCGTCTGCCTCGATCTTCCCTCTCGCGAGGCGCCCGGCGGTCGGTTGCAAAGGAGTCCGTGCCGGTGGCAACCACGCCCCCTGAACGTCACGCCCCGAGCGCTCCGCCCGGCCGGCCAGCCGGGTTCCACCGGGTCGTACGCCGTCTGGTCACCCTGGTCGCGGCCGCCGCGGTCGGCGCCGGGATGCTGACGGCTCCGGCGCAGGCGGCGCCGTCGGTGGATGAGATCGACGCGCAGATCGACAAGCAGTGGGAACAGCTCGAACCCACGATCGAGCAGTTCAACAAGGTCCGCTCGCAGATGCGGGCCAACCAGAAGAAGTCCGACGCGCTGCAGAAGAAGATGGCGCCGCTGGAGCTGGCGTCCACGCTGGCCATGAACAAGGTCGGCGACATCGCGGCCCGCTACTACATCCAGGGCCCGTCGCAGGAGTTGGGCGCGCTGCTGGTGAGCACGAAGCCGGGCGCGCTGGCCGAGCAGCTGGTCATGCTGGACCGCATCGCCGACGACCAGCGCCGCCAGATCGCCGGTGTGCTGAAGGCGCGGGACGAGTACCACCAGCAGAAGCAGAAGCTGGACGCCCTGATCGCGCTGGAGAAGAAGCAGCAGAACGATCTGGCGGCCAAGAAGAAGCAGATCGACTCGGAGATCAAGCGGCTGACCGCCATGTTGCCGGTCACCTCGATCCGCCCGGCGGGGTGCCCGAAGGTCGACGGTGTGGTGAGTAGCGCCGCGCGTACCGCGATCAAGACGGCGTGCGCGCAGGTCGGCGACCCGTACGTGTGGGGTGCCACCGGCCCGAACTCGTTCGACTGCTCCGGCCTCACCCAGTACGCGTACAAGGCGGCGGGTATCTCGCTGACCCACTTCACCGGCGCCCAGTGGAACGAGGGCCGCCGGATCAAACAATCCGAGGCGCGACCGGGTGACCTGGTGTTCTTCGGTTCTCCTCTGCACCACGTCGGGCTCTATCTCGGCGACGGGGTGATGGTGCACGCGCCCCGGACCGGTAAACCGGTCCAGGTGTCGAGCATCAGCACGATGTCGATCGCCGGCTTCGTCCGGGTCGCCTGACGCCGCCACGCGAAAGGCCCCCGGTCCGTACGGACCGGGGGCCTTTGCGTTGTCGGTGTACGCGTCAGCGCGGCGCACCGAGCGGGGACGGCAGGATCAGCACGTCGTCCAGGTTCACGTACATGATCCGGTGGCCGAACTGGACCTGCACGTACCGGTTGTCACCCCGGACCACGGTCCGGTCGCCCGGCGCCGAACCGTCGAACGAGACGGCCCGGTAGTACTCGCCGGGCAGCACCCCGCCGACCGCGTACCGCTGGCCGGCGGCCAGCGTGTACTGCAACGGCGAGATGGTCTGGTAGGGGATGGTCTCCGGGTAGGCGGCCTGCTCCGGGTAGGCGCGGCCGTACACCGGGATGGTGGCCTTGCCCGGCCGTGGGGTCACCACGAAGCCGGTCGCCCACTTGGCGGTGGGCGCCGAGGCCGGGTTGAGGAACCAGGCCTTCTGGCCGAGGTACCAGATCGCCGTCCAGTCACCCTGGCGGCCGGCGAGCGCGTACGTCTGGCCGGCGGAGGCGCGGGCGCCGTGGTCGGAGATGTACATCGTGTCCGGCGTGCCGTCCGGGCGCAGCGCGATGTCGTTGACGAGCGGGGCGTCCGGGCTCGGCGCGGTCCGCAGGACGACCGCCGAGGAGCCGCGCGACGGGCACGGCTCGGCCGGCGGGGTGGGCTTCGGCACGCCCGGCGGCTGCTGGTTGCAGCCGACGAACGCCGGCCGGTTGGTGGCGAAGTCGGGGTCGATGGTGACCAGGCCGGTGCGGGCGGTGCCGGTGGTCCGGAACGGCGCCTTCATCAGGTCGAAGTAGTGCGACCAGTCCCAGTACGGTCCCGGGTCCCAGTGCATGCCGCGCACCGTGGCGGCGGTGGTGCCGGGCACGTTGTCGTGGCCGATGATGTGCTGCCGGTTCATCGGGATGCCGAACTTCAGCGCCAGGTGGCGGACCAGCTTGGCGGAGGTGCGGTACATCGCCTCGGTGTACCAGGTGCCGTGCCCGGCGAAGCCCTCGTGCTCCAGGCCGATGGACTTGGCGTTGACGTACCAGTTGCCGGCGTGCCAGCCGACGTCCTTGGCCTTGATGTGCTGGGCGATGTAGCCGTCCACCGAGCGCAGCGTGTAGTGCCAGCCCAGGTAGTCGGCCCGCTTCACCAGGTCGACGCTCGGGCCGAAGTAGCCCTCGGTGTCGTGGATGACGATGTACTCGATCTTCTGCTGCTTCGGCCGGTTGGCGAGGTCGTGGTTGCCGTAGTCGCCCGGGTCCGCGCTGAGCTGCTCGTACGGCGCGGGGATCCATTCGCAGGCCAGCCGGACCGGGCACTCCAGTCCGTCGGGCCGTTCGGCGTTCCGCAGGCCGAGCCGGGCCAGTTTGGAGCGGTCCGGTTGGGCGACGGTGGCGGCGAGCGTGACCTTCTGCCCGTCGTCGGTGATCCGGGAGGCGCCCTGGCCGAGCTGGTCGTAGACCTCGTCGGCGAAGGCCGCCGCCCCGTCGGACGTGTCCGCGCCGGAGTAGCGGGCCACGGCGCCGTACCAGGCCGCCGGGTCGCTGCCGGCGCCGACCGGCCCGCCCAGCGTCTTCTGGTACGAGGCGAGCAGCGCCGCGCCGCCGCGGATGTTCGCGGCCGGGTCGGTGCGAAGCGTCCGCTCGTCGAGGCCGGTCAGCGTCGCTGCGGTGCCGAGTGTCTGCAGCGCCGCGCTCGGCAGCGGGGTCTCCCGCGGCGGCGCGGCGGCGGTGGCCGGGTCGAGGGTGAGCGGGCGGGAGTCGTCGCCGCGCGGGTCCTCGTCCTCGTCGACGTGGGCGCTGCCCGGCGTGGCGAGGATGTGCGCCGCGTCGGTCAGGTGCATCGGGCCGTATCCGCCGCTGGTGCTGGGCTGGCCGGGATGGGTGTCCCAGCGGGACTCCAGGTAGGAGACGCCGAGCAGGACGTTCTGCGGTACGCCGTACTCGGCCGCTGCGGCGGCGTACTGCTGCTGCCGGTCGCTCGTCGGTGCGGCCGGCTGCGGCGCGGCGCTCACCGGGGCGGTGGTCGCCAGCGCGGTGGCCGTGGCCACCGCGGCGGCGAGCAGTATCCGCCGGCCCGACGGCGGGGGTGAGAGGTGCATCGAACCTCCTGGACAGGGATGGGTGTCACTGCCCCTCAACCTCACTCCGCGTACCCCGTGACGGTCAATACCTTTCCAGCAGGTAATCTCCCTTGAAAGAAAACTTCACATCGCCCCTCCGGTTCGACACCGACCGTCACGGCGCTCCGAGTTGCGGATCGATCACGATCGTCCTTACTCTGGTCAAATGTCGGCCGCCAGTCTCACCGTCCATCCCGGTCGGTGACGGTCCGGCACCGCCGAGTCGCCCGCGGGCGAGCCGGGGACCCAGGTACCTGGGGTGAATCCGCAGCACTGCGGTAGGGCGACTCCCTTCCCGCCCGAACCCGTCAGCTAACTCGGTAGGCGGTACGGAAGAAGGAGCACGGACGCCCGGTGGCACACCATGCCCGGCGGCCAGCGTCCGACCGGTCGATCGACCGGTCCACGGCTGCGCCGCGTTCCCGCTGGTCCCGCTGCACCACCGCCCTCGCCGCACTGATCAGCACCGCCGTCGTCCTGACCGGCGGTGCCACGGCGGCCCATGCCGAACCCTCGGTCACCGAGATCGAGGCCCAGATCGACCGCGACTGGAACAAGCTCGAACCCGTCATCGAGCAGGTGAACGCCGTACGCGAGCAACTCGCGGCGCGGCGCAAGCAGGCCGACGCCCTCGGCCGGCAGATCGCCCCGCTCCAGGCCCGGGTGGACGCCGCGCTCGGGCAGGTCGGCGGGCTCGCCGCCGACGCCTACAAGGGCGACAACCTCTCCACCGTCAACGTGCTGCTGGGCAGCCGGTCCCCCGGTGACCTGGTCAACGGCCTGGAACTGCTCGACCGCTTCGCGCATCACCAGCGCGAGCAGGTGCGATCGGTCGCCGCGCTGCGCGACGAACTGGCGGCCAGGAAGAAGCCGCTGGACGAGATGATCGTCGGCCTGGCCCGCACCGAGGCCCAGCTCGCGGCGAAGAAGAAGCAGATCGACGCCGAGATCGCCCGGCTGCAGAAGTTGCGGCTGAAGGTCTACGGCAACGGGGGTGGCGGGCCGCTACGCCCGGCGCCCTGCCCGGCCGGCTACCCCGGCGGCGCGGCGGGCACGGCGGTCAAGTTCGCCTGCGCCCAGATCGGCAAGATCTACGTCTGGGGCGCGGCCGGTCCGGACCACTTCGACTGCTCCGGCCTGACCCTCGCGGCCTGGGGCAGGGCCGGCGTCTCGCTGCCGCACAACGCCCGCCAGCAGCACGGCGTGACGAAGCGGGTGAGCCGCGCCGAGCTGCGCGCCGGTGACCTGGTCTTCTACTACGGGGACCTGCACCACGTGGCGATGTACGTGGGCGAGGGCTGGGTGGTGCACGCCTCCCAGTCCGGCAAGCCGATCACCATGAAGCGCGTCGAGGACGGCCCCATCCACAGCTACGGCCGCCCCGGCTGAGGTGTGTAAGGAAGGGCCCCTTCTTAACGCCTCCGGTAGAGGAAGGGGCCCTTCTTGACAGGTGTGGGGCGCGATCAGCGCGTCGGCCAGGTGCGCCAGCTCTGCCACGACCGGCTCGGCGTCGGGCCGCGCTGCCCCTGGTAGCGCGAGCCGTAGACGGCCGAACCGTACGGGTGCTCGGCCGGCGAGGACAGCCGGAAGATGCACAACTGGCCGATCTTCATCCCCGGTCGGAGCGTGATCGGCAGGTTCGCCACGTTCGACAGTTCCAGCGTGACGTGTCCGGAGAAGCCGGGGTCGATGAAGCCCGCGGTCGAGTGGGTGAGCAGGCCCAGCCGGCCCAGGCTCGACTTGCCCTCCAGTCGCCCGGCGAGCTGGTCGCCGAGCGAGATCACCTCAAGCGTGGAGGCGAGCACGAACTCGCCCGGGTGCAGCACGAACGCCTGGCCCTCGGGCACCTCCACCATCGACGTCAGGTCGTCCTGCTGGATCGACGGGTCGATGTGTGTGTAGAGGTGGTTGTTGAAGACCCGGAACAGCCGGTCCAGGCGTACGTCGATGCTCGACGGCTGCACCAGCGTCGGCTCGAAGGGCTCCAGCGCGAGCGTGCCGGCCTTGATCTCGGAGACCAGGTCGCGGTCGGAGAGCAGCATCGGAACACCATAGCGACCGGTATGGGTGACCTGCGTGTCGCACTACATCTTCGTACACGTGTTCGATAGGATGTCCGCATGGCTTCCTGGTCCGAATTCGCCGTCGACGAGCCTCGACTCGCCGACGAGATCCGCCTCCTGATGCAGCAGTACGGGCCGGGCTTCGGCTATCTCGCCACGGTCCGCGCCGACGGAGCCCCCCGGGTGCATCCGGTCTCCCCGGTGATCACCGACGACGGGCTCTGGTGCTTCGTCATCGACTCGCCGAAGCGCCGAGACCTCGAACGCGACGGCCGCTACGCCCTGCACTCCTTCCCCCCGGAGGACAGCGACGACGAGGCCTACGTGGCGGGCCGGGCCCGGCCGGTGACCGACCCGGCCACCGTGGCGAAGCTGGCCCGGATCAGCCGGGCGGCACCGCACGGCGACTGGCGGCTGTTCGAGTTCACCGTCGAGGCGGCCATGTTGACCCGCCGCGACCCGGTGGCCCAGCCCGGCGCGGGTCGGCCGCAGGTCCGCGTCTGGCTCGACCCGCGCGGAGCGGCGCCGGCCCGCCGGGACTCGCTCGTCGGGGAGGGCCGGCGCGGCCGGCACGGCTTCGACACCCGTCGCCCGGCCGCCTGACCCGGGCCCCCACGAGCGGTGCCGGCCCCGTCCGAGGACAGGGCCGGCACCGGTACGCGGTGACGGCGGTCAGGCCGCGCGGTAGGTGTTCCACGCGGTCAGCATCCGGCTCGCCTGGCCGGTGGTGAACTGGTTCATGCAGGTGTCGTACGTGTAGTCCATGAAGTTGTTGATCGGGTCCTTGCCGCTGGTGGAGCAGGTGTCCCGGCCGGTCGGGCACTGGTATGCCGGGGAGGCCTCGGCGGGGGTGTCGGAGACGCTGTCGCCTGAGCCGGAGCAGCCGCCCTGGAAGGTGTGGTAGAGGTTCAGCCAGTGGCCGACCTCGTGGGTGCCGGTGTCACCCTGGTTGTAGTTGGCCGCCGTGCCGCCCGGCAGCGACTCGGCGAGGACGACCACGCCGTCCATCTTGTCCAGCGTCCGCTTCGGGAAGGTCGCCCAGCCCAGCAGGCCGTCGCTCAGCTCGCCCAGGTAGATGTTCAGCGTGTTCTTGCCGCCCTGCCGCAGCGAGGTCTTCATCGAGCGCTCGGCGGAGGAGCCCTGCACGATCGGGTACCACGACGTGTTCGTCACCCGGTTGATCTTCGAGAGTTGGAACGCGAAGGCGGTGGCGGCGCCGCCGGTCGAGCCCGCGTACGACTGGTTGAGCACGCTGATCTGCTGGGTGATCAGCGAGTCCGGGATGTTGCCGCCGGCCCGGGTGCTGTTCTCCTGGATGACGTGCACGACGACCGGAATGGTCACCGTGGCGAGCGGGGCGACCGCCTCGGTCCGGAAGGCGGCCCGCTCGCGCTGCGCGGCGGCGAAGTCGGCCTCACGCTCGCGTACCTGCTTGGCGGTCAGCTCGTTCGGGTCGTGCTTGGCCTTGCCACCCTTGGCGACTCGGGCGGCGGTGTGGGCATCGGCCGGCTCGGCGCAGGCGGCACCGGTCGGGGCGGCCGAGAAGGCCGAGGCAGCGGGGACGACGCCGACGGCGGCGGTGCTGAGCAGCAGCGCGAGGGTCGACGTCGCGACACCGGCGGTACGCCGGGTCAGCAGGTTGGGACGGAGTCCCATGGGCCCACCTCTTTCTGACGGCGTGGCAGGGGGGTGTGTCACGCCGGTGCGGAAACGTGGGGCAGACGTTACAACCCATCGATGCATTTGAGAACGGCCGAATGTTGCCGGGAGGCAACATCCCTTGCTCAGCCGTGTTGCGGACTCTTGATCAACTCAATCTCGGTGAGGTGGTGCGGTCCGACACCCTCCGCGACCGCCACCGCGCCAACGTGGCGAGGGGGCACCTGGGTGCAGGGCGAGAAGGCGGTCAGGTAGAGTGGGGCCGCCTGCGGGTGTAGTTCAATGGCAGAACATCAGCTTCCCAAGCTGACAGTGCGGGTTCGATTCCCGTCACCCGCTCCACGCGAAAGGCCCTGGCCAGGACGACAGTCCCAGCCAGGGCCTTCGATCTTCTGGTCGATGCCGGAGGTGCGGTAGACGATGTTGTCGTTGCGGTTGCCGGGCTGCGGTTCACCCAGGGCCACGACGAGACGGGTGTGGGCGTCGATGGCGACGTGCAGGTTCGTCGAGTAGCGGTAGTTCTTGCTCGGTGCCGCGAGGTGGTGGTCGCGGGTCGGGACCAGGGTGCCGTCGACGATGGCGATCTGGTCAACCCGACGCCGGCGTACCGGAGGCAGGGCCAGCAGCGGCCCGAGGGTGTCGACGACTGCCGCCCCGGCCGCCCGTACGCGATCGCGTCAGCGCCGCGTTCAGCGACCAGCCGGACCAGCAGGCGGAACTGGACGGGCTGCAACCCGGTGAACGGGAAGATCTACTCCTGGCGGGCCGCCGGAATCACCTGCACCCCGGCACGATCCACCATGGACGGCCGACGGAACTACGAGACGTCCCTTAGACCGATACCAGGCCAAGGCGCGTGATCGGTCGCCGTGTGCCGGTTGTCGCGGCAGCGCAGCCAGCCCGCAACGACCACGGCGGGCAAGGCGAGGAACATGCCGACCAGATGGGAAGCCACTGCCCATGAGTCGAGGCCGGACCCGTCCATCCCCTCGTGGTCGATGAACAATGCCAAGCCGCCACACGGGGCTAACAGCACTGCCATCACGGCGGCACCCACCCATAGCAGAGCCGTCGAACGACGGATAGCAGCCGTCATCAAAACGACGCTCACCGCGATCGGCACGCCCAACAACACGCCCGCCCGACTCCAGTCGATCCCCTGCGGGCCGTCGGTCGCGAGACGAAGCTCGGCGTCAACCAAGGCCCAACTCCAACCAGCCGCGATGTTGGACAAGCTGAGAAACGCACCCGCCCACAGGAACGACACAGCCCGCACGGCGGCAGCGTAGTCGCCGCGTCAACTCACGGTCGACACTGCCAGCTTCCGCTCGGCGACTTGGCGGTGTGGCCAGACAGCGAAGGCCGTTCCGTCCGACCCCACGCCGACCGCCTCGGGCTCGGACTGCTGTCTCGATCGCGTCGGTCGTGCTCTTCACAGGTCGCCCGGAAAGGGTCAGCCCTCGACCGGGTCGAGAGTCAAGAACTACCCGCCTCGGGTCCTGGCCGAAGGGGCAGGCGGGGCTATCCGAGGGAAAACCTGGATGGTGTACGGCGGAGCGTCGCGACTGGTCCTGTGGGATGCCATCAGTCAGGTGACCGGTGAGAGGGCGGTGGAGGAAATCGCCGAAGCAGTGCCCAGCTGCGATCAGTTTGGTCATCGGGTCCGGTCTTTACCCCCGTGCACACCATCCCCGACTTTCGGGGAGAGCGTCATGACCGCTACGTACAGGAGGCAAGCATGAAGCTTCTGCTCACGTCCGCAGGCGTTCAGAACCCGAGCATCCGCGATGCGCTTGTCGACCTGTTGGGCAAGCCGATCGCCGACTCCAGTGCCCTCTGCATCCCTACCGCGGTCCACCCCATGGGCGGGCCGGCCTCGGCCTGGCGCTTCATCACCGGTGAGACGCCGCTACCCATGTCCGGCCTGGGTTGGAAGTCGCTTGGCGTCCTCGAACTGACAGCGCTGCCCAGCGTCGGCGAGGAGCGGTGGGTCCCGTGGGTCCGGGAGGCTGACGTCATGCTGGTGGCCGGCGGCGATGCGACGTACCTGTGCCACTGGATGCGGCAGTCCGGCTTGGCGGACCTCCTGCCGTCGCTGCGGGACACCGTCTGGGTGGGGTTGAGTGCCGGGAGCATGGTGCTGACACCCCGGATCGGTGCGGACTTCGTCGAGTGGCAGTCTGCCCCCGACGACCGCACGCTGGGGGTCGTCGACTTCTCGATCTTCCCGCACCTGGGCCTCGAGCCGGACAACACCATGGCTGATGCCGAGAGGTGGGCGGCCGAGATCGCGAGTCCGGCGTACGCGATCGACGACCAGACGGCCATCAAGGTGACCGACGGCAGCGTCGAGGTCGTCTCCGAAGGGCACTGGAAGCTGTTCTCCGCGTAGCCGCGGGCCAACGACGAAAGGCGGTTGGCGGCGCGCACAACCCGGTACCGAACGTCCCGTGGCCGGAAACCGAGTACTACTGACCCGGCGACGTAGCCAGCTTCGGGGCAGTCCGCACCTGGCTGGTCAGCACGATTCTCCAGCCGCAACAGGTTCGTTCCCGCCGGCGATAGTGGGGTGTGACGAGCCAGATGCAACCGTCTGACCAGGATCTGTGGTCGGCTATCGCGGTCGGTGACGAGATCGCTTTCGGTCGGCTCTTCGACCGGTACGCGCGGGCGGTGTACAACCACGCGTTCCGGCTCACTGGCTCCTGGACGCTCGCGGAAGACGTCACGCAATCGACCTTCCTGGTCGCGTGGCGCAGGCGGGGTGAGGCGAGCCTCGCTGACGGGTTGGCGTTGCCCTGGCTGCTGGTGGTCGCCACCAATGTGACCCGCACCGAGTGGCGTTCAGCCCGCCGTTGGTTGGCAGCCCTACGTAGGTTGCCGCCGGAGCGGGAGGCCGACGTGGACCCGGCCGGCGACGTAGCCGCGCGGCTCGATGACGAACGGCGGATGGCCAGGATCCTGCCGGTGGTCCGCCGGCTCCCCCGCGCGGAACGCGAAGCCGTTGCTCTGTGTCTGTGGTCCGGCGTGCCGTACGGGGAGGCGGCGAAGGTGCTCGGGGTCAGCGAAGGCGCCGTCCGTTCGCGCGTGAGTCGCGCACGGGCCCGGCTGGCACGGACGGCAAGTGACGACGACAAGCAGGAGGAGGAACGATGAGAGACATCCTCGACGCCCCTGTGGAGCGGGATCTGCCGGCCGGAACGGCGGCGCGGATGCGGGCGGATCTGATGAGGTCGATCCACCGGCCGCCGCCTCGCCGGTCGGTGCGACTGGGGATCGCCGCCATGGTTGCCGCAGCGGCGGTGGTGGTCGGCGTGGCGGTGGCGCCGGACAACGACGATGTGCAGCATCTGGCGATGGGGCCGCACGAGCTGTCACCGACGCTGCGCCGGGCGATGGAGCAGTGCCTGTCGTGGAACGCGCAGGCCGAGCGGCTTCCGGTGTCGATGGCCCACCTGGTCGTGGCCGCCGAACAGGACCACCGCGCCGTGGCGGTGTTCATCACGGATACCGGCTACTTCACCTGCGATGTCTCGATGCGCCCAGGCGCTGAGATCAGTGGGGGAATCGGCGGGGAACGCGATTGGCCACAACAGGGCTGGCTACCCGGCCCGGTCCAGCGACTCCTCCTCACGTCGACCGAAGTGGACGGTGGCGACGTCGCCGTGACCGGCCGGGTCAGCGCTCGGGTGCACCGGCTGGTGCTCGAACACGGCGACGGGCACACAACCACGGCACGGCTGAGCGGCGGCGTGTTCGGCCTGCTCACCGAGGGTGGCACGGTCAGGAGGGACGCCGAGTTGGTCAGCTATGACGCCAACGGCACCGAACTCGACCGACGACTGCTGTTCCGTCCCTCCGACGAGTTCGATCACTGCTTCACCGACTCATCCGGCAAGGTCGTCTACGGCAAGCCTGGCCCAGACTGCCTCCCGGCCGAGCGCTGGAGTCGATAGGCGACCCTGCGGTCGCGGTTCCCCGCGAGGCTACTGTCCGTCAGGGGCGCCGTACGACTACCAGGTGCGCCAGCGGTCGGTGATCTCCCACCGTTCGAGCCCTTGCCTGGCGGTCAGCGCGTCGGTGTCGACGCCTGCACCCACAAGCGCCTGATCGATGTAGTCACATAGCGCTTCGCGCTCGTCCGTGTCGTACGCAGCGTCGCTGTGGTTCGCGTTGGCGGCGTTGAGCGCGAGGACGACGTGCTGTACCGCGCCGAGGACGGCGGTGTCCGACTCCGGATCTGTCCGGGTGAGCACCTGCTCGAAGTCGGCGAGCGCGGTATCCGTCGCCGCTATGAGTGAGTCCGGGTAGGCCTCAAGTGCCCAGTCCTCGCCCTCCTTCAGCGTCCCCGCCCGGCGCTGAGCCCTCTGCTCTTCGAGGTGGTGGCGCCACCCGGCTGTCGGTCGTTCGGGCATGACGGGAGTATGCCGGAGCCGGGTGGTGGTGTCGTGGGCCGGTAACCGTCGTGCGCGACGGTCACGGGACGCATTCGCGCCCGCCCCGGCCTGAGCGCTGTGGCCCGGCCGTCGGGGAGATGCCGGGCCGGCCGCGGGAACGGGATGCGTCAGGTCGCGGCGAGTGCTTTGGTGATGTGGTGCTCGGCCAGGTCCAGCATCCACTCGCGGTCCGGGAAGTCGGTGTCCGCGATCCGTAGTGGGCCCTCGATCAGGGACAGCGTCTGCGCGTACCGGTAGAGCTCCAGGCGGTGCGGGTCGAGATCGACCGGACGTAGCGCGGGGTAGCTGTCGCCGAAGCGCATCTGCAGCCAGGCGTGGTCCCACTCGACGTCGAAGTAGGTCAGACCCTCAAAGTCGATCATGACGGGTTCGCCGGTCGGTGTGACGAGCACGTGGTCGGGGCCGAGTTCGCCGTGCACCAGCCCGTACTCCTTCCGCGCGGTGACCGCGCCCCTGAGCCGGCGTACGTGGGCGGCGATCCGGTGGTGCGCGTCGGCCAGCCGGGCGTCGCGGGCCGCCGCGGCGTCGAGGTGCCCGAGCGCGCGGTCGACGATCACGTCCTGCGGGGGTCGGGTCTGCGACGCCTCGCCGCGGGCGATGGCCGCGAGCTTGCCGTAGTCCGGGCCGAACGTGGTGTGCATGCGGCGCAGGGCGTCGCCGAGCGCGGACAGCGGCCCGGCGGCCGCGGCGGGATCGCGGTGCAGCAACGCCTCCAGCCGCAGCGCGCCGGCATCCTCGACCAACGCGAGGTCAGCGTCGAGATAGCGGCCGTCACGGTCGAGCATCATCAGGTGCGGCACCCGCACTCCGGCCGCGGTGAGCGCCGCGTGGCCGGCGGCGAACAGATCCGCGCCCGACGCGTCGGTGAACGGGTCGTCCGGGACAGCCGGCGACGGTGGCCAGTAGTTCTCCCCCGCGGCCCACACGTACAGCATCACGGTGCTCCGGTCGTCCAACCCGAGCCGGTAGACGCCCTTCTTGCTGCCGCCCGTCACCCGCTCCAGGACGGCGACCCGCCGGTCGCCGCCGAACTGTTCCACCACCAGCGCGTGCAGATCACCCGGCCGCAGAAACACCCGCGTCATGGCCGCCCCCCGCTACGCGCCGCTGCTCGGCCAGGCAGGGTGGCCGTTCGACCTGACGAGGGCATGCTCAGGTGCGCTCATGCAGTGCTCCATCCGGCTGGCGGAGTGTCCGCCGCCGACGGGCGACGCGGACCGCGACGAGCAAGCCGGCGAGCGTTCCCAGAATCACCATCGCCGAACCGATGGCGGTGTCCGAAACCGGCGCACCCAAGGTCACCATGCGGAAGGGGCCGCTGTGGCGAAGATCGTAGGACCAGGGGGCCGCGCCGATGGACAGCGTCGAGCCGGACGCCCCGGAACCCTCGCAGACGAGCCGGTAGGTGTCCGCGGGACTGCCGAGGAGCGCCAACGTCCCGCGCCATCGCTCGCCGTCGACGGTGAGCTCATACACGTCGCTCAGTGGGAATTCCTGGGTCATCGAGGCAAGCGCACCCGGCGTCGCCTCCTCGCACTGCACACTCGACACACCGTCCGCTTCCCTTGCCCACACCATCTGCGGCGACGAAGGGTGCAGCCGCACGCTCACCGGTTGTCCCGGCGTGAATCGTTGGCCGAGTTCCCCGTCAGGGGCCAGCAGCAGCACGATCCCGGACGTCAGTGCGCCGGCGGCGACCAGCCCTGCGACGACGAGCCACAAGCGGGTGGGTCGCGGCACCCGCCGACCGGCCGGTGGGGTGAGGGCCATGAGACTCACTTTCGACGGTGCCGCCGGCAGTGCCAGGGCACCTGCAAGCGTATGGGAACACACGGCGGTGCACGTTCCCGGTCCGAATGCGATGGACGGGACGTTCCGGCGGCTTCTAGGGTCACGCCGATGCGCCCCGGAGAGATCGTCGTCGCTGTCGAGCAGGTACGCGCCCTGATCGACGAGCAGTTCCCGCAGTGGTCGGACCTGCCGATCGTTGCGCAGCCGTTGACCGGCACCGACAACGCGCTGTTCCGGCTGGGTGATTCCCTGACGGCACGGCTGCCACGGGCACCGTGGGCGGTGGACCAGGTGGCGACCGACGCGACCTGGCTGCCGCGGCTGGCCCCGCACCTGCCGGTGCCGGTGCCGGTGCCGCTCGCGGTCGGCCGGCCGGGCGCGGACTATCCGTGGCCGTGGACGGTCGTGCCGTGGCTGGACGGGCGCAACCCGGAAGTGGGACAGGACCTCGTCGACCTCGCCGTCGACCTCGCCGGCTTCGTGCGGGCGATGATCGCGATCGACCCGATGGGCGGGCCGGTCCGGGAGGGGATTCAGCGCGGCGTACCCCTGGCGCAGCGGGACGAGCTGACCCGCCGGTCGATCGCGGCGCTCGGCGACCGGATCGACGGGCGGGCGGTGACCGCGGCGTGGGACGAGGCGATGGCGGCCGACGAGTGGCAGGGACCGCCGGTGTGGCTGCACGGTGATCTTCTGGAAGGCAACCTGCTGGTCGACCGGGGCCGGCTCACCGGGGTAATCGACTTCGGCGGTCTCGGCCGCGGCGATCCGGCGGTCGAGGTGCGGCCGGGCTGGAGCCTGTTCGACGCCCGTGCGCGGGCCGCCTACCGGGAGGCGCTCGGGTTCGACGAGGCGACCTGGGTGCGGGGGTGGGCCTGGATGCTGTCTGGTTCGCTCTACTGGCTGGCGGATCTGTGGGACTCGATAAGCGAGGACGACCGCGAGGACACGATCCGCCACCTCGACCACATCCTGCGGCACCGTCACGACTGACCGGGACGTGGAGCTCAGTGCGTCTCCCGCGCGCTGCCCAGCGCGCCGGCCACCACCAGCGCGGTGGCGGCGAACACCGCCAGGGTCGTACCGACGAGGGGCAGCACCACCTCGATCGCCGGGGGCGCATCGGTGGCGGCGGCCGCGAATCTCATCCCTGGTTCGAGGAAGGAGTCGCCGGCCGGTTCGGTCAGATCCCGCCAGAACGACCATGTTCCGGCCAGGGCCGCGTACGCCTGTGCCGCCGTGAGGGACAGCAGCACCAACCCCGACGGGAGCAGCCAACGCCTGTCGGTCCGCCACCCGGACACGGCGAGCGCCCCGAGGGCGGCCAGGGTGGCGAGCAGCGCCGGCCAGACCGTGCCGAGCAGGTCCGGCAGCGGATGGTCGCGCACGGTCCGCGCGTTGTCCACCCCGAACCAGACGAGCAGGAGCAGCGCCGCGCCCGTCGTCAACGCGCCACGTCCTGGGCGGCGCACCGGTAGTGCCAGCACGCCGGCCGCGAGGCAGACGACACCGGCCGCCGTACCGAGCGCGGCCAGCTTCTCCCGCTCGATCACCTCCGCCAACCGCGTTGCCACCGCCGGCGTCCCGCCGGGTGCCAGCAGGCCGAGTTCGTGGAACTGTTCCTGCGGCCAGAACAACCTGGCCGCGGTGACCACCGTGAACACCCCGACACCAGCGGCGAGGGGCCAGGTGACCGGGCGTACGCCTCGATCCGTCAGCACGTACCCCAGCAGGGCGAGAAGCGCGACGAGGCCGCACAACGACGACGCGCTCGGCAGGGCGAACGTCGCCGCGACGGCGGAGGCCAGACCGGCGGCGGCGGAGGTGAGAAGCAGTCCCGTCGGAAGACGCACGGGTGAGATCGTGACACATGGATGGGACGTCGGGGGCGGGCCGGCAGCCTACGGGGACGCTGTCGCGTCAGCGCCCGCACCGGCAAGGTCGCGGACGTGCCGCACGCCGGGCTCGCCGTCCAGCCACACGTCGCCGTCGGGTACGAACCCGGTCCGCCGCAGGACCGCCAGCGAGGCCGGGTTCGCCAGCGCCGCCGAGGCGACCAGCCGGCGCAACCCGTACGCGTCGCGGGCCAGCGCACAGACGCGCCGGACACCTTCCTGGGCGAGCCCACGCCCGACGGCGCGCTCGGCCACCCGGTAGCCCAGCTCGGCGCTGCCGTCGGCCACGTCGACCAGGTTGAACCGTCCGAGCACGGTGCCGTCGTCGTCGACGAGCACGTGGAAGTGGCAGGTGCCGCGTTCCTGCTCGTTCAGCAGGGCCGCGTGCCGGGCGGCGAACCCGGCGAAGTAGTCGTCGCCCCGGTCGGGCACGTACCGGGCGAAGTAGGCCCGGCTGTCCCGCTCGAACCGCAGCACGGCCGGGGCATGGTGGGCGGCGAGACGTTCCAGTTCCGGCACCGGCTCAGATTAGGCGGCCGGGCAACCACGTGCGACGGTGTTGCCGCCGGACTGCCGTTGTCGTACCCCGCTGGCAGTATCCCGGGGATGCGAGACGAGATCCGGGCCCTGGTCGAGGAGCTGACGCCGGCCGACGAGCAGGAGGCGCGGCACCAGGAGGCGGCACTGGCCTGGCTGGCCGGCACCGAGGACATCTTCCGCCGGGCCAAGCCCCGCACCCCGTCGCCGCACCTGGTCGCCTACTTCCTGCTCCGCGACCGGTCCGACGGCGCGGTGCTGCTTGTCGACCACCGCCTCGCGGGGATGTGGCTGCCGAGCGGCGGCCACGTCGAGCCGGGCGAGCATCCGGCCGACACGGTGTGCCGGGAGTTGCGGGAGGAACTGGGCGTGACAGCGGTCTTCGCGCCGCCGTTCGGCGCGCGCCCGGCGTTCCTCACCGTCACCGAGACGGTCGGCCCGCCTGAGCACCGGCACACCGACGTGAGCCTCTGGTACGTGGTGGACTCGCACCGTGACCAGCGGTTCACGCCCGATCCGGTGGAGTTCTCCGCCATCCGCTGGTGGACGGCGGCCGAGGTGGCCGACGCGCCCGCCGGCACGATCGAGCCGCATCTGGGTCGGATGCTGACCAAACTGGCGGCCGTTGCGCCTTGACCCGGCCCCTGCGGCAAGGCCCAGCGTGGTCCGTGCCGGTCACGGTGGCCGGCACGAGGAGCGCGACCGGCGCGCGAGGGAGGTCACGGTGCGGCTGTTGACCATCGGGGCGTTCGCCCGCGCGGCCCACCTGAGCACCAAGGCGCTGCGGATCTACGACGACTGCGGGCTGCTGCCGCCGGCCGCGGTGGACCCGCACTCGGGCTACCGCTACTACGCGCCGGAGCAGGTGGACCGGGCGCGACTGATCGCCGAGTTGCGCCGGGCCGGGATGCCACTGGCCGAGATCCGGACCGTCTGCGGCCTGCCGCCCGCTGCCGCCGCCGAGGCGCTCGACGTCTGGTGGCTGCGGGTCCGCGCGGACACCGCGGCGCGCGGCCGGGCCGTCGCGCTCCTTGTCGACCAGCTCAGCGAGAGGGGCACCACCATGTCCGACACCACCTTCCGGTACGCGGTGCGCTGCGAGACCGGCGGCGTCCGCGACTCCAACGAGGACACCGCGTACGCCAGTGGCACGCTGCTCGCGGTCGCCGACGGCGTACGGGGCCCCGGCGGTGCCGCCGCCAGCACCGCCGCGGTGGACGCGCTGCGGTCGCTGGAGCCGGCCGACGACCTGCTGGCCGCGGTGGCCGACGCGGTGACCAGGGCGGACCGGGCGGTACGCGCGCACGGCACCGACGCCGACCAGCCCGCGAGCACGCTCACCGCGATCGTGCGCCGCGGCACCCGGCTCGCGCTGGCACACGTCGGGGACACCCGGGCGTATCTGCTGCGCGCGGGCGAACTGTCCCGGCTCACCCAGGACCACACGTACGTGCAGACGCTCGTGGACCAGGGGCGGCTGACACCGGCCGAGGCGGGGGCGCACCCGCAGCGGGCGCTGCTGGCCCGGGCGCTCGGGTCCGGCACCGAGGTGGAGGCGGATCTGGCGTTGCGTACCGCCCTGCCCGGTGACCGTTACCTGCTCTGCTCCGACGGCCTGTCCGCCGTGGTCGACCCGGGTGCGGTGCACGCGGCGCTGACCGGGGCCGACGATCCGGAAGCCGCCGTCGCGCGCCTGGTGGAGCTGGCGTACGCGGCGGGCGCGCCGGACAACATCGCCTGCGTGGTCGCCGACCTGGCGGCATGAGCCCGCGACCCGGGTCGGCGTGTCCGACCCGGGTCGTACGCTGGCGACCATGCGAATCGGCATCGTGATCCTGCCCGACCAGCGCTGGTCGGAAGCGCGGCGGCGGTGGGCGCAGGTCGACGAGTGGGGTTTCGACCACGCCTGGACCTACGACCACCTCGGCTGGCGTGACCTGGTCGACGGCCCCTGGTTCGACTCGTGGACGACGCTGACCGCGGCGGCGGGCGTCACCTCCCGGATCCGGCTCGGCACGCTCGTCGCCTCGCCGAACTTCCGCCACCCGGCTGCGTTCGCCCGGCAGGTGACCGCGCTCGACGACATCTCCGGCGGTCGGGTGCTGCTGGGTCTGGGGGCGGGCGGCATCGGCTTCGACTCGGCGGTGCTCGGCGGCGAGACGTTGCCGCCGAAGCAGCGCGTGGACCGGTTCGCCGAGTTCACCGAGCTGCTCGACGCGATCCTGCGGGAGGACGGCACGACCTGGCGCGGTGAGTGGTTCACCGCGGTCGACGCGCGCAGCAACCCCGGTTGTGTGCAGCAGCCCCGGGTGCCGTTCGTGATGGCCGCGAACGGTCCCCGTTCGATGCGGCTGGCCGCCCGGTTCGGGCAGGGCTGGGTGACCATCGGGCAGGGCAGCGACGACGTGGACAGCTGGTGGGGCACGGTGGCCGAGCTGTCCGAGCGGATGGACCGCACGCTGGAGCGGGCCGGGCGCGACCCGGCGACGCTCGACCGCTACCTCTCGCTCGACTCGGCGCCGGTGTTCTCGCTTACCAGCGCCGACTTCTTCGCCGAGCAGGTCGACCGGGCAGCCCGGCTGGGCTTCACCGACGTGGTGACGCACTGGCCGCGGGCCAGCAGCTGGTACGCCGGTGACGAGGCGGTGCTGGTGGAGGCGGCGGCGCTGCTGCCGGAGCTGCGCCGGGCCGGTTAGGTGCCGACGCTGCCCTCGGTGCAGGTCAGCCGGAACCGGAGACAGACGACAGGGGTGTCGTCGGTGACCGGGGTGCCCTGCCGCGCCCAGTAGGCGCCGTGGCCTTCGCGCCACTCCTCGATCGACCGGTCGCCTTCGCCCTCGGCGCGGGCGAAGTCCCACGGCACGTCGGCGAAGCGCACCACCTCGACGCCGGTGACCTCCACGACGCCGACGAGCGCGTCGTTGTCGTCGACCAGGGCGAGCCGTTCGCCGACGTACTCCACCTCCTCGCCGTCCTCGGCGTACTCCTGGACCAGCCCGGCGGTGGCGGTCTTCACGCCGGCCAGCACGAGGGTGTTGAGTCGGGTCCGCAGCTCACCGGGCGTGCCGAGGGCGAGCGCGCGCAATCCACCGATGCGGGGCCACATCCTGCCGACGCTACGGCAGCCGCCGTGGCCGTCGGCGGGAAAGGCCACTCGTCCGGCCGACCCGGTACGGCGGCGCGGGCCGGGGACGGCTTGTCGGTCGCCGGCCCGCCCGGCGCCTCAGGGCAGGTGTTCGTCGGTGAGCAGGGCGCGTAGCCGCAGCCGCTCACCGACGTCGGGTGTGCAGGTCGCCACCAGTGCGGCGGTGCCGACCAGTTCGGCGCCGACGTCGCGGAGCACCCGGCACAGCGCGTCCAGTTGCGCGCCGGTGTCGACCCAGTCGTCGACCAGCAGCACCCGGTCCCCGGTGTGCAGCCGGCGACCGTCCACGCCGATCCGCAGTCGCCGTCCCCGGTAGTCGGTCGGCGTCTGCGCCCACCGCATCGGCGCGACCCGGCGCCGCTCGCCGCCGTCCTTGTACGCGGGCAGGAAACCGACGCCCGCCGCGACCGCGACCAGCGGGCCGAGCATCAGGCCGGTCGCCTCGGGGGCGATCACGAGGGTGGGGCGGGCGTCCGGGAACAGTCCGGCCAGTGCCGGACCGACCTGGGTGAGCACGTCGGGATCGCCCCACCAGGCGGAGGTGTCACTTATCAGGTGGGTGCTTGCCGGTCCGGGGTCGACCCACCGGAACAACTCGATCAGTCGCCTGTTCAGCACGGTCCCATCCTGGTGGGTCGGTGGGCCGTTCGGCGGAGCGCCGCTGGCTTGATCGGCTACACGTAACAGGGTAAATGCGGGCATAACATCATGATCACGTTGACGTCGGAAGTGCTTCTCTCGCTACGGTCCGGGCCGGTTTGTTCAGCTGACGAAAGGACCCCGGGCCGGTGACTGCTAGGCACCTTCGTACCCGCACGTTCTCCTCGCCCGCGGCCATCGCCGCCACCGCGGCGGTCGGCGTGGCGCTCGCGGTCGGCGGCACGGTCGGCGCGGTGCGGCTCACCTCGGCCGAGCCGCCCGCCGCCCCGGTCGTGGTCCAGGCCCCGCCCAGCACGCCCGCCCCCACCTCGGCCGCCCCCTCGCCGAGCGCGTCGCCCTCGCCGAGCGCGAGCCTCAGCCCGTCGCCGAAGGCCACGCCGAGCCCGAAGGCGAGCCGTACGCAGGCGGCCTCCCGGGGCAAGGCCCGCACCGCCGCGCCGGCGCCGAGCGCGAAGAAGACCAGCACGCCGAAGGTGGTGGACAGCGGGTCGTGCGGGGCCTCCTTCTACGCCGAGGGCCAGATGACCGCGAACGGCGAGACGTTCAACCCGAACGCGTTGACCGCCGCGCACAAGACACTGCCGTTCAACACGAAGGTCCGGGTCACCAACCCGGCCAACGGCAAGTCCGTCGTGGTGCGGATCAACGACCGCGGCCCGTTCATCGACGGCCGCTGCCTCGACCTGTCCCGGGCGGCGTTCGCCACCATCGCCGCCACGGGTCTCGGCCACGTCCAGGTCCGGTACGAGGTCCTGGGCTGACCAATCGGGCAGAACTTCCACGAACGACGGGCCAGGTTCGTTCTCCTGCTCACGTCCATCAGGCATGCTGTCCGGTGTACGTACCAAACGTCACCAGCCGGGCCGCGGCCCGCTGAGTCCCGGGTCCCGCGCCGGTCTCGGCGCGGCCCTCGCGCTGCTCGCGATCGTCGCCGCCGTGGAGTTCGCCGACGGTCCTCGGACGCACTACCTGGCGCTGATGGCCGCCGCGCCGTTCATCGCCGCGTCGTTGGCGTCCTGGCGGGTGGTCCTCGCCGTCGGCGGACTGGCCACCGCGACCGGCGTCGTCTTCGCCATGGGTGAGCCGGGCGCCCCGCTGGTGACCATGGTCAACGTGGCCGCGATCGCGGTGAGCACGGCCATCGCGGCCGCCACCGCGGGGGTGCGGCAGCGCCAGGTGGAGCGGATCGACGAGTTGACCCGACTCGCCTCGGTCGCCCAGCAGGCGGTGCTGCGCCCGCTCGGCCCGCAGGTCGGCACGCTTGCGGTGGCGGCCCGCTACATCTCCTCCACGGCCACCGCCGAGATCGGCGGCGACCTGTACGAGGCGATGGACACCCCGTACGGCGTCCGCATGATCATCGGTGATGTCCGGGGCAAGGGGCTCGACGCGGTCCGCCTGGCGAGCATCGTGCTCGGTTCCTACCGGCATGTGGCGTACGAGCGGGCCGACCTGCGCGCGGTGGTGACCGACCTGGACCGGGCGGTGGCCCGCAACGTGGGTGACGAGGACTTCGTCACCGCCGCGCTCGTCGAGGAGCGTGGCGGCACCCTCACCATCGTCAACTGCGGGCATCCGCCGCCGTTGCTGCTGCGTCGGGGCGCGGTGATCCCGCTGGAGCCGCCGGCGCCCGCGCCGCCGCTGGGCTTCATGCCTGTGGTCCGGCCCCGGGTGGAGCGGCTGGAGCCGGGCGACCGGCTGCTGTTGTTCACCGACGGGTTGGGTGAGGCGCGGCGGGACGGCGAGTTCTTCCCGACCGCAGACCGGGCCTGGCGGCTGCTCGGTCACGGCACGGTCGCCGACGGGCTGGCCTCGCTGCAGACCGCCCTGGTCGAGTGGGTGCACGGCCGGCTCGACGACGACATCGCATTGGTACTCATGGAATACACGGGTCCGCGCAGTGTTACTGCGGCGGCGGTGCCGAGCTGGGAGGTCGGCGCAACCGACGGGTAAGCGTGAAGTGTGTAATCTGTCACTTCCGAGATCCGCTTGTCGTTGCCTACCGATCAGTAATACAGTCTGGAGTTACTGATCGGTAACACCTGTCCGGAAGCGGGGCCAGCGAGCATGACCCACTACAAGAGCAACGTTCGGGACCTCGAGTTCAACCTGTTCGAGGTGTTCGGGGCGGACCGCACGATCGGCCAGGCCCCGTTCACGGAGCTGGACGTCGACACCGCCCGCAGCTTCCTCGCTGAGGTCGACCGCCTCGCCCGCGAGGACCTGGCCGCCAGCTACACGGACAGCGACCGCAACCCCCCGGTCTTCGACCCGGCGACGCACACCGCGCCGCTGCCGGAGTCGTTCAAGAAGTCGTTCAAGGCGTTCATGGACTCCGAGTTCTGGCGCCTGGACCTGCCGGAGTCCCTGGGCGGCACCAACGCCCCGCGCGCCCTCTGGTGGTCCCTGGCCGAGCTGGTGCTCGGCGCCAACGCCCCGATCTGGATGTACGCCTCCGGCCCGTCCTTCGCCCACGTGCTGCACGTCGAGGGCACCGAGGAGCAGAAGAAGTGGGCCCGGCTGTTCATCGAGAAGCAGTGGGGCTCGACCATGGTGCTGACCGAGCCGGACGCCGGCTCCGACGTCGGCGCCGGCCGCGCCCGGGCGGTCCAGCAGCCGGACGGCTCCTGGCACATCGAGGGCGTGAAGCGCTTCATCACCTCCGGTGAGCACGACCTGAGCGACAACATCGTCCACTACGTGCTGGCCCGCCCGGTCGGCGTGGAGGGCGTCGGAGGCCCGGGCACCAAGGGCCTGTCGCTGTTCGTCGTGCCGAAGTACCACTTCGACGCCGAGACCGGTGAGCTGGGCGAGCGCAACGGCGTCTTCGCGACGAACGTCGAGCACAAGATGGGCCTCAAGGTCTCGAACACCTGCGAGCTGACCTTCGGCGAGCACGGCGTACCGGCCAAGGGCTGGCTGCTGGGCGAGAAGCACGACGGCATCCGTCAGATGTTCATGATCATCGAGTACGCCCGGATGCTCGTCGGCACCAAGGCGATCGCCACCCTCTCCACCGGATACCTGAACGCGCTGGAGTACGCGAAGAACCGGGTGCAGGGCGCCGACCTGACCAAGCAGGCCGACAAGACCGCCCCCCGGGTGACCATCACCCACCACCCGGACGTGCGCCGCTCGCTGCTGATGCAGAAGTCGTACGCCGAGGGCCTGCGCGCGCTGGTCTGCTACACCGCGAGCTGGCAGGACAAGGTCTCGGTGGCCGAGGCGGCCGGCGACGAGAAGGCGACCAAGCTGGCCAAGCGGGTCAACGACCTGCTGCTCCCGCTGGTCAAGGGCGTCGGCTCGGAGCGCGCGTACGAGCTGCTCGGGCACGAGGCGCTGCAGACCTACGGCGGCTCCGGCTTCCTGCAGGACTACCCGCTGGAGCAGTACGTCCGGGACGCCAAGATCGACACCCTCTACGAGGGCACCACGGCCATCCAGAGCCTCGACCTGATCTTCCGGAAGATCGTCCGGGACAACGGCAAGGCCCTGATGGCGGTGGCCGCCGAGATCCAGGAGCACATCACCTCCGAGGCCGGCAACGGTCAGCTCAAGGAGGAGCGGCAGGCGCTCGGCAAGGCGCTCGCCGAGATCCAGAACATCCTCGGCGTGATGACCGGCTGGCTGGGCGAGGCGCAGGGTGGCGACACCCGGGCCCTCTACAAGGTCGGCCTGAGCAGCCGCCGGTTCCTGCTGGCGATCGGCGACCTGGTCGTCGGCTGGCTGCTGCAGAAGCAGGCGGACGTGGCGCTGAAGGCGCTCGCCGGTGAGGTGTCCGCCGCCGACAAGGCGTTCTACACCGGCAAGGTGGCCTCGGCCCGGTTCTTCGCCCGCGAGGTGCTGCCGCGCATCGGCGCCGACCGGCGGATCATCGAGGGCACCGACCTGGAGATCATGGACCTCCCGGAGGAGGCGTTCTGAGCCCTGGTGAGGGCTTTCTCCCCTGATGTGGCAATGCCGGTGGCCGGCGGGCGCCAGCCCGCCGGCCACCGTCGTCGCTGCGCCCCGGGGTGGATAGCCGGGCCGGTCGCGGGTAACCGTCGCGGACCACGACCGGAGCACGCCCAAGGGCCATCGCACGGGGGAGTGCAGCGCACATGGGCATTGGCAGCGCCATCTTTCTCATCGCGCTCGGCGCGATCATGACCTTCGCCATCCGAGCAAACGTCTGGTGGATCGACCTACGCGCGGTCGGCTGGGTGTTCATCCTGGCCGGGTTGGGCGTCCTGCTGACCACGCTGTGGTTCTGGCAGGACCGGCGCAAGCGCGCCCGCACCCTCATCGTGGAGGAGAACCGGCTCTCCCATCCGACCGCGATGATGCCGCCGCCGCCCGACCCGCCGCCGCCGACGGCCCCGCCGTCCTGACGTCGGGCGTCAGCGGCCGATCCGGTCCAGCTCGACGAGGTCGGCGTCGGACAGGAGCAGGCCGACGCCCGCGATGTTCTCGCGCGGGTGCGCGGTGGACTTCGTGCCGGCGATCAGCAGGATGTTGGGGAGCGCCGCAGCAGCCAGGCGGAGGGCGACGGACACCTGATTCCCGTCAGGTGTCGCCTACTGCTTCGCCAACGTCGACGGAAATCTTTTCCGCGCCGATTCGCCGGATGCGTTCGCTGCCCCATCTACCCAACGACGCCAGCGCGGCGTTGAGAGACACACCGTGCTCTGTCAGGGAGTACTCCACCTTCGGCGGCACCTCTCGGTAAACCTCACGATGCACGAGCCCGTCTTCTTCCATCTCCCGCAGATGTTGGATGAGCATCTTCTCGCTGACGCCCGGCAGGCCGCGCCGCAGCTCGGCGAACCGGCGGGTCCCGTAGTGGTGCAACTCCCAGAGGATCAGCGACTTCCACTTGCCGGCCACCACGTCCATCGCGGCGTCGATGCCGCAGAAGTAGGGGCCACGTCGTTTTGACGCTCGCATCCGCCCTTCCAAGGCCTACTTACCCGAAGGTGGGTACCTGACTAATTAGTCCGTACTGGTCAACAGTAACGGCAGCGGACAGGATCTCCCCTAACGACGAGCACGAGGGGAGCCGGGAACATGGCAACCAACGACACCGCTTCGGTGAGCGTTCTCGGACTGGGCGCGATGGGTAGCACACTGGCAGCCGCCCTGGTGAAGGCCGGATACCCGACAACGGTCTGGAACCGCTCGGCGGGAAAGGCGGACGACCTGGTCTCGCACGGCGTACGGGCCGCCGCCACGGCAGGCGACGCGGTCCGGGCCAGCCGGCTGGTGATCACTTGTCTGCTGGACCACGCGTCGGTCCGCGAGGTGCTCGATCCGCTCGCCGACGAGCTGGCCGGACGCGCCTTGATCAACGTGACCACGACGACACCGGAGCAGGCACGCGAGATGGCTGCCTGGGCCGGGCGTGCTGCGGTCGCGTACCTGGACGGCGGCATCATGGCCGTTCCATCGATGATCGGCCACCCAGGGTCATCGATCCTCTACAGCGGATCGGCCGCGGTTTTCCACAAGTACAAGCCGCTGCTCGACCTGTGGGGCGGCAGCACCTACGTCGGTGCGGATGACGGGCTGGCGTCCCTGTACGACCTCGCCCTGCTCACGGGCATGTACGCCATGTTCGCCGGCTTCATGCACGGCACCGCCATGGTCGCGCCCGCCGGCGTGACGGCGGGCGAGTTCGCCGCCATGGCCGGACCGTGGCAGACCGCCATGACCGGTGCGTTCCCACGGTTCGCCGCGGTCATCGACAACGGGGACTACACCGTCGAAGGGCAGCAGAGCCTGGAGTTCTCGGAACTCGCCCTCCGCGGAATCCTGGCCGCCAGTGCCGACCAGGACGTCAGCACCGAAGTGCCCGCCATGGTCCAGCGCCTCATGCAACGCCAGATGGACGCCGGTCACGGAGAAGAAGGCTTCACGCGGATCATCGAGAGCATCAAGCAACCGCGATGAGGAATGCGGCACGGGGGCCGGCCGGGCTCAGGCACGGGCGACGTGGTGGGCGGTGAGCGGGGCGCCCGCCGGCACGAGATCGGCCCAGCGGGTCGTCGGTCGGTGCACCGCCAGACCTGCGGTGCGCAGGCCCTCCGGTGCGGCGCGTGGCGGATCGAGCGACGCCGACAACAGCGAGATGCCCGGGTTGTGGGCGACCAGCAGCACCGTGACCGCCGCCGGATCCACCGCTCGGACCAGCTCCAGCAACTGCTCCGGGTGTGCGTCGTACGCGGACGGTTCGTAGCGGACCGCGGGTGTCGAACCGGCGGGACCGCGCTCCGGCGGCGCGCCGGTCATCCCCGTCGCCACGTCGTGCCAGGTCTGCCGGGTACGCCGGGCCGGCGAGCAGAGCACCACGTCGGGGAGCAGGCCGTGCCGGGCCAGCCAGGCACCGGCCGCCGCGGCGTCGGCGTGCCCCCGCACGGTCAGCACCCGTCGGGGGTCCGGGATGCCCGGGGACTGTTCGGCCTTCGCGTGCCGCAGCAGCACGAGTGTCCGCCGTCCGTTCCCGCCGTCCGTCATTCGCCCAGCTTGCCTGATTGACGATCAAACCGCCTGGGTATGTCGATGGGTGCCGCAACCTCATCCATGGCCGCGGCGGTAGGAAACGCCAGCAGTACGCCAAGGAGGCGACGTCATGGGCATCGGTGCCAGCATCTTCCTCATCGCGCTCGGCGCGATCTTCGCGTTCGCCATCGACGCTGATCTGGGATGGCTGAACCTCAACGTGGTGGGCTGGGTGCTCATGCTCGCCGGCCTGGCCGGCCTGCTCACCACGCTCTACTTCTGGAACAGCCGCCGCCGGGTGGTGGCCGCGCCGGTGCAGCGGGTCGTCGCCGAGCCGGTGGCCCCGGTGCAGGACGACCGGGTGGTCCGCGAGGAGTACCGCGAGGTGCGCCGCCCGGGCTCGGGTTACCCGGCCTGACCCTTCCCCTGACCCGAGGACCCCGCAACGGCGCGGGGTCCTCGTGCGTCCGGGGTGGGTTCAGGCGAACAACGCGAAGTAGATCGCGATGTGGTGGCAGATCGCCGCGAGCAGCGTGCAGGCGTGGAAGAACTCGTGGTGGCCGAAGACGGTGGGCCACGGGTTCGGCCGGCGCAGCGCGTAGAACACCGCGCCGGCGCTGTAGATCGCGCCACCGGTGGACAGCAGGACCAGTGCGGTGACGCCACCGGCGTGCAGGATCTGCGGCAGCATGGCCACGGCGACCCAGCCGAGCGCCAGGTAGAGCGGGGCGGAGACCCAGCGCGGCGCGTGCGGCCAGACCAGCTTGACCGCGACGCCGGCCAACGCGCCGCCCCAGACCAGGCTCAGCATGATCGTGGCCGACCGGGTGTCCAGCAGCAGCGCGCAGAACGGCGTGTAGGTGCCCGCGATGAACACGAAGATCATCGAGTGGTCCATCCGGCGCATGATCTGGTAGCCGCGTTCGGACCACACCCGCCTGTGGTAAAGCGCGCTGGTGCCGAACAGCCCGCACACGGTGAAGCTGTAGATCAGGCAGCTCACCAGCGGCGCCCAGCCCGGCCGGGTGGCGGCGACGGAGCAGAGGACGACGCCGCACACGAGGGCGGCGAAGAACGCGTACGCGTGCAGCCAGCCGCGCATGCGCGGCTTCCCGAGGTCGGCCGGCCGCAGCCGGAGCCGTGCGGAAGTGGTCACGTCAACAGGTTACGACGGCGTAGGTTACTTGCAAGTAGTGTGTACCGTCACGCCACCCGCCGGGATGATGATCGGATGCGTATCCGACCGGTCGGGGCACACGCCCTCCTCCTCGACTGCGACGACGCCGACCAGGCGCAGGCGTGGCGGGCCGAGCTGTGGCACCGGCGCGACACCGGAGAGCTGACCGCCACCGAGATCGTCCCCGGCGCGGTCACCGTCCTGCTCGACGGCGTGCCCGACCCGCCGGCCACCGCCGCCCGCATCGCCGGCTGGCGCCCCCGCCCCGCCGCCACCGGCCCGGCAACCAGCGAGGTCCGGGTGCCCACCGTGTACGACGGCGCGGACCTGCCGGCCGTCGCCGCCCACTGGGACCTCGACGTCCCGGCCGTGGTCGAGGTGCTGCGGCGCACCGAGTTCCGGGTCGCGTTCTGCGGGTTCGCCCCCGGGTTCGCCTACCTGACCGGGCTGCCACCGGAACTGGCGGTGCCCCGGCTGGCGACCCCGCGTACCCGGGTGCCCGCCGGCTCGGTCGCGCTCGCCGGCCCGTACGCCGGGATCTATCCCACCGCGTCGCCCGGCGGCTGGCTGCTTGTCGGCCGCACCGACCTGCGCCTGTTCGACGTGCACGCCGACCCGCCCGCCCGACTCACCCCCGGCACCCGGGTCCGGCTGGTCGACGCCCGATGATCGAGGTGCTGCGGGCCGGCGCGCTGACCACCGTGCAGGACCAGGGACGCCCGGGATGGGCCCACCTCGGCGTGCCCCGCTCCGGCGCACTCGACCCGGCCGCGCTGCGCCTGGCCAACCGCCTCGTCGGCAACCCCGAGGACGCCGCCGGCCTGGAGATCACGCTGACCGGCTGCACGTTGCGCGTCACCCGTGCGGTCGCCGTCGCGCTCACCGGCGCGCCGGCCGACGTGCGTGTCGAACGGCCGCCGGCTGGACCGCCCACCACCTGCCCGCCGGCACCCGCCCGGTGGCGTCCCGGGGACCTGGGACGGCCGATGTCACTGCCGGCCGGCGCGGTGCTGCGGGTCGGGCCGGCCCACACCGGGGTGCGGACCTGGCTGGCCGTTACCGGCGGGATCGCCGTCGAGCCGGTGCTCGGCAGCCGGTCCACCGACACGCTCTCCGGCCTCGGCCCGTCCCCGCTGCGCGACGCCGACCGGCTGCCCCTCGGCCGGCCCGCCGGCCCGCCCGCCCCGGTCGACCTCGCCGTCACCCGGCCGGTCCCCGCCGAACTGCGCCTGGCCGTACGCCCCGGCCCCTGGCAGGACTGGTTCGCCCCCGACGCGTTCGACCTGCTGGCGCGCCGCGCGTACACGGTGGGTCCGGACAGCAACCGGGTCGGCGTGCGGCTGGTCGGCCCGGCGCTGCCCCGCGCGGTGGCCGGCGAACTGCCGAGCGAGGGCATGGTGCTCGGCGCGGTGCAGGTGCCCCCGGACGGCCGGCCGCTCGTCTTCCTCGCCGACCACCCGAGCACCGGTGGCTACCCGGTCATCGGAGTGGTGGACGACGTGACCCCGCTCGCCCAGGCCCGACCAGGCACTACGGTGACGTTCCATGGACCTCAACGCTGACCTCGGCGAGGGATTCGGCCACTGGCGGCTGGGCGACGACGAGGCGCTGCTCGCGCTGATCAGCTCCGCCAACGTCGCCTGCGGCTTCCACGCCGGTGACCCGGCCACCATGCACCGGGTCTGCGCCGTCGCCGCCGAACGCGGCGTCGCGGTCGGTGCCCAGGTCGGCTACCGGGACCTCGCCGGGTTCGGGCGGCGGCACATCGCCTACGAGTTCGCCGAGCTGCGCGACGAGACGATCTACCAGCTCGGGGCGCTGGACGCGTTCTGCCGGGTGTACCAGACCCGGGTCCGCTACCTCAAGCCGCACGGCGCGCTCTACCACGCGGCGGCCCGCGAGGAGGCCCAGGCCGCCGCGCTGGTCGCCGCGATCAGCGGGTACGACCACGAACTGCCGGTGCTCTGTCAGGCCGGCACCGTGCTCGCCCAGCTCGCCACCGGCGCCGGGCTGCGGGTGGTGGCCGAGGGGTTCGCCGACCGCAACTATCTGCCCGACGGCCGGCTGGTGCCGCGCAGCGCCCCGAACGCGCTGGTCACCGACCCGGAGCAGATCGCCGTCCGGGCGGTACGGATGGCCACCGAGCAGACCCTGGTCGCGGTCGACGGGACGGTGATCCCCTGCCCGGTCGAGTCGATCTGCCTGCACGGGGACACTCCGGGGGCGGTGCGGTGCGCGGAGCTGGTCCGGGCCGCGCTCATCGACGCGGGGGTCACGCTCACTCCGTTCGCGTGAAAGGAAGGGCCCCCTGTTAACGCATCAGGTAGCGGAAGGGCCCCTTCTTAATGCGCCACCGGCGTCAGGCGTCCATGCCGCGCAGGACCAGCGGGAGACGGCTCGCCCCGTCGGCGACCACCCGGACCGGTACGCCCCAGTCCTGCCGGGTCAGGTGGCAGGCGGCGTGCTCCACGTCCGCGTCACAGGTCGCCGCCTGAGCGGTCACCTGGAGCACCCCCTGCGCCACGTCACGGCCGACCACCAGCCGGCGGGACAGGTCGGTGGTCGTACCGGCGCCCTCGACCAGCAACTCCGGCGGGGACGCCGACACCACCAGGCGGGTCGACGGCCCGTACGTCTCGTCCAGCTTCTGGCCCGGAGCCGGCGTGAAGATCACATCCAGGGTCAGCTCCCCGGCCGCCACGTCGGTGGGCGTGCGCTCCAACCGGTGCCGCGGCCCGTCCACGGTGCTCGCGCCGGCCGAGGTCAGCGCGCCCGGCGCCAGCCGGGTCAGCCGGTGCGCGGCCGACTCGACCACGAGCACGTCACCGTCGCCGGTGAGCACCAGGTCGCTCGGCTCGGCCAGCCCGTCGGCGACGGTGCCGACCTGCCCGGTCGCCGGGTCGAAACGGCGTACCGCGCCGTTGTACGTGTCCGCGATCAGCACCGAGCCGTCGGGCAGCGCGCACACGCCCAACGGGTGCTGGAGCAACGCCTGATCGGCCGCACCATCGACGTGCCCGAAGTCGAACAGGCCCTGACCGACGGCGGTGTGCAGCACCCCGTCGGCGACCCAGCGGACCGCGCTGGTCTCGCTGTCGGCCACCCACAGCCGGGCTCCGTCGGCCGACACGGCGAGACCGGACGGCTGGGCCATCCACACGTCCGGCAGCGGGCCGTCGCGCAGCGCCTCGACCGTGGTCCCGGCGTACATGCCGGCGGTCCGCTTGATCGGGTCGAACCACCAGAGCTGGTGGATACCGGCCATCGCCACGATCACCCGGTCGTCGTACCAGGCCACGTCCCAGGGGGAGGAGAGATCGACCGAGCGGGCGTCGTGCGCGTGGTCGTCGACCGTCGAGCGCCACTGCCGGCCGGTGCCCGCCACGGTGACCACCTCGCCGGAGGACAGCCGCACCCCGCGCAGCAGGTGGTTGACCGTGTCCGCGACGACCAGGTCGTAACCGGCCACCTCGGCCGCGTGCGGGGGCAGCAGGCACAGCCCCTGCGGCTCGGCGAACGTGGCGGCGGTCGCCGGGCCGTCCGCCCGGCCGCGCGCGCCGGTGCCGATCCGGCGGACCACCGTCTCGCCGTCCGGGGCCAGCTCCACCAGGGAGTGCCGGGCCGAGTCGCTGACCAGCAGGTTGCCGCCGTCGAGCGACACCGCCTTGCCGGGGAAACGCAGCACGGTGTCCGGCTCGGCGGGCGGCACGTACGGGCCCTCGCCGCGGTGCAGGGTGCCCTTCGCCTCGTGGGTGGCGATGAGGTCGTCGATCAGCCGGACCAGCCCTTCGGCGTGTCCCTCGCCGGCCATCGTGGCGACCACGTACCCCTCGGGGTCGACCACCGCCAGCGTCGGCCACGCCTTGGCCGCGTACTGCTGCCACATGTCCATCTCGGCGTCGTCGAGCACGGGGTGACGCACGCCGTACCGCTCGACGGCCGCGGCCAACGCCGCCGGGTCCTTCTCGTGCTCGAACTTCGGCGAGTGCACCCCGATCACGACCAGGACGTCGCCGTACTTCTCCTCCAGCGGGCGCAACTCGTCGAGCACGTGCAGGCAGTTGACGCAGCAGAAGGTCCAGAAGTCCAACACCACGATCCGGCCCCGCAGGTCGGCCAGCGTGACGGCCTTGCCGCCGGTGTTCAGCCAGCCGCGACCGCGCAGCTCCGGTGCCCGTACTCGTGCGCTCATGCTCTTATCGTGCCGCACGGCGGTCGGTCACCGGCGCGGCGGTGAGGACCGACACGTCGGTCGGACCGCCCGCGCGCAGCGCAGCAGCGGCCGGGCCGTTGGGAGACGACGACGGCGGGGCCACGGATCACCGTGACCCCGCCGTCGGGAACCGTGCTACTGGCCGGCCGGCTTGAGGCAGAGGACGCGGGTGCCGCCGCTGCCCTCGACAGCGACCGAAGGCTGCGACAAGTCGGTGCACTTGTCCTTGTTGTCCACCTTCGACACGACGCTGAACGCACCCTGCTCGCCGCAGTCGACGGCCACGGCGCTCTGCCCGGACTGCTTCACGCAGGAGCCGACCGCCGGGTCGAAGCCCGCCGGCTTGTCGTCGTCGCCGACCTTCCCGAGCAACGTCAGCAGCCCGAGCGGTACGGCGAGGATGAGCACCGCCGCGACCAGCACGGCGGCCAGCACCCGGCCGTTGCGCACCTTCGGCGGAGGGGCCTCGGCCGGCGGCTCGGCGTCCGGCTTGAACGCGTCGAACCGGCCCTGATCCTGGTCACCGACCGGCCCGTCCTGCGGCCAGGACGGCGCGCCCTGCGGGGACGAGGACGGGAAGCCACCGTCACCCGCGGACCGCTGACCCGGCACGGACACCGAGGCCCGTCCGCCGGCCGGCGAGCCGTACTGCTGCGATGGACCGCCGAACGGGTCCCGCTGGTCACCGGGCCCACCGAACGGGTCGGGGCGGCCACCGGGCCCGCCGAAACCGTCCTGCTGGCCACCGGGCCCGCCGAACGCGTCCTGCTGGCCACCCGGGCTGCCGAACGGGTCGGGACGGCCGCCTGGCCCGCCGAACCCGTCCGGCCGGCCGCCGTACGGGCTCTGCGGGCCGCCGAACGCATCCCGTGAACCGCCGGGCTGCTCGTCGCCGGGGTGCACCCCGTTGGTCGGCCGGTAGTTGCCGGGCGGGTCCACGAAGGACGGCACGTCCGCCGGGAACGCCGGCGGACCGGCGGCCGGCGAGGACGACGGGGCGTCGGCGTACCCGTAGGCCCCGTCCGGGTCCGCGGACCGGGACTGCGGGCCCGGCCCCGGGAAGTCGGGCGCGTTGTCCTGGTCGAAGCCGGACGGCCCGTCCGGACCCGGGAAGCCGCGCGCGGGCTGTTCCCGGCCGGCGAAGCCGTACGCGGGTTCCTCCGGGGTCTCCTCGGGCTCCGGCTGAGCCGGTCGGCCGTACACCCGGGGTTGCGGCGTCGGTGCGCCGGTGGGCAGCGGCTGGTCGGACGGCGGGGTGACCCGGCTGGACACCGGGACCGAGGCGCTGGCCGAGACCGGCCCGGCCTCCGGCGAGGTACGCGGGCCGGGCACCACCGCCGATGGCGGTTCCTCGTGGCCTGACCGGCCGGAGTCCCAGCCGCCCTCGCCGTGCTCCGGCTCGTACCGCTGAGGTTCGGCCGGGTGGTCGGCGGGCGCCGACGCGGCCAGCGCAGCTCCGGGCACCCGTTGCTGCTGCGCGGGCAGCGGCACCGCGTTGCCGGGGGAGACACCCGGCGCGGGGGCGGGCTGGTAGGCGGGCGCGGCTTCCTCGGCCCGCCCCCATGCCTCGGCCGAGGACCACGGCTCGACGTTCGGCACGGCGGGGCGTTCGGGCGCGGGGTCGTCCTGGTTACCGCCCCAGCCCGCCGGTGCGTCGGGAGCCGGTACGGACGCGCTCGCCCGGGCCGGCGCCTCGTTCGGTGCGGCGGCGCCCCAGGTGGGCCGCGCGGGCTCCTCGCCCGGGTGACCGGGCTCGCGCTGCTGCGGCACGGACGCCGCGCCGCTCCAGCCGCCGGCCTGCCGGGGCTGGTCCGGCTCGCCCCAGCCGCCCGGCTGCGGGGCCGGGCGCGCGGCGCGGCCGGCGGCCCAACCGCCGGACCGGTCCGGGTCCTCGTCCCGACCGGGCTCGTCCCAGTTGCCCGCCCGGTCGTCGGCCTGCGAGGTGGGCCAGCCGCCCGAGCGGCGCGCCTCGTCGGGCTGCTGCCCGCCGCTGGACCGCCATCCACCGGACCGGTTCGGGTCGTCGTCGGCACCGGCCGGACCGGGCCGGGCATTGTCCTGATCGGACTGTTCCGTCGCGGGCCACGCGTGCTCCGGGTGGACCACGCCGGGCACCGAGGCGGCGGCGCGGGCGGGCGGCTCGGCCGGCGGCCAGGTGGCGCCGGTCTGCTGGCCGGGTTGCGGGGACCAGGCGGGCTGGCTTTCCCGCGGGGTCCAGCCGCCGGACCGGTTGGGGTCGTCCGCCGGGGCGGGCTGTTCGTTGCGAGGGGTCCAGCCGCCGGCGCGGCCCGGGTCCTCCGGCGGGGCGCCGGTGGCCCAGCCACCGGAGCGGCCCGGCGCGTCGTCGTGCGCCCCGGCGGCGAACCCGCCGGAGCGGTTGGGGTCGCCCGCGGGGGCGGGGGCGGCCCAGGACTCGTTCGGTACGGTCGCCGGCGCGGGCACGTAGCCGGTGCCACGCGCGCCGCCGTCCGCCTGCTGCGGCCAGGACGACTGCTCCCCGGAGGGGCCGCCGGTCCCCCAGGCGGGACGGCTCTGCTCGCCGCCCCAGGCGGGCGGTGTCGGCTCGGCGCGGTCCGGGGCGGGCTGCTCGGTGGCGGCCCATGCCGGGTTGCCCTGACCGGACGCGGGCCAGGTCGGGCCGCCCTGCTCGGGCGCCCCCCACCCGGGCTGCGGCGCCCGGCCGTGCGGGTCGGCGGACGGTGGCACCTGGGCGGTGGCGCGGCCGGTGACCGGTGGCCCGGCCGGTGGCGTCCAGGCGGCCGGCTGGCCGTCGTTCGCGGCCCACGTCGGAGCCGGTTGCCCGGGTCGACCGGTGGGCGGGGGTGGCGCCCAGCCGAGGTCGGGTGCGTCGTCGTACCCGTTGTCCTGCTGCGCCGGCTGATCGCCGTACGGCACCGGTCCGCCGGTGCCCGGCGACACCTCGCCCGGCTCCTGGCCGGGGCGGTGCGGAGCCTCGGACGTCATGGGTGCGCCTCCTCCATACAGGTCGGCTGCCGATGCCGGTCGGAAACCGTCGGCATGGCGACCGGCGTTGCCGGCGGGGTACCGGCCGTGCGGGCTCCCCGCACCGTATCCGGTGGCCGCCCGGACACAACCCGGGGAGCATCAGCCGTCACCGAAAGTCACCGGCCGACGTCGATGGGTTTCGTTATCGAATCGTCCGGAGTCAGCCGGTTGGCGACCGTGCCAACCGTACCGGGCGGTGCCGCGGGGTGGAATCCCGGTGCCGGTCGACCGCCGATACGCCGAAGACCCACCCGGTTCGGGTGGGTCTTCGGACTGAGGAGGGAGAGAAAAGTCGGTGGCGTCAGCCGACGTGACGCTGGGCGATGGCGAGAAGCTCGGCGCGGACCGCGGGCGAGTTGGCGGAACGCAGGGCGTGCTCGATGGCACGGGCCCGGCGGTTGGCGTCGCGGCGGGTGCGGATTCGCTCGATCATGCTCATCTTGGGTCTCTCCTCCTGGCTATTCGGTTGTCAGCCCTTGATGACTCCATTGAACAGCACGCGGCAGGGGATTGCCATCGATTATTAGGTGAGCTGAGCCACGTGCCTAAGGATCGTAGGTCATCTGCGGGTCTGGGCCGACGAATCTGACCCCCAGCGGTTACGGCCGGTGTGGCGGGCATTCACCCGCTGCACACCGGCCGCAGCCGTGGCAAAGCATCAGGTCCAGGCGAGCAGTGCCGCCTCCGGGTCGGCCAGGAAGTCCCCGACGTCGCGGAGGAACTTCGACCCCAGCTCTCCGTCGATGATCCGGTGGTCGAAGGAGAGGCCGAGCGTGGTGACCAGGCGCGGCTTCACCTTGCCCTTGTGCACCCACGGCTGCTCGCGCACCGCGCCGAAGGCCAGGATGGCCGACTCACCCGGGGGCAGGATCGGTGTGCCGGTGTCCACACCGAACACCCCCACGTTGGTGATGGTGAGCGTGCCACCGGACATGTCCGCGGGCGAGGTCTTCCCGGCCTTGGCGGTCTGCACCAGACCGGTCATCGCGTCCGCCAGCTCACGCAGCGAGAGCCGTCCGGCGTCCTTGATGTTCGGCACGATCAGACCACGCGGGGTGGCCGCCGCGATGCCCAGGTTGACGTACTCCTTCACCACGATCTCGTCGCCGGCCCAGGTCGAGTTGACCATCGGATGCCGCCGGACCGCCAGCAGCACCGCCTTCGCGACCAGCAGCAGCGGCGAGACGCGGACCTCGCGCCACTCGCGCCGCTCGCGGAGCCGGTCCAGCGCCTTCATCGCCCGGGTCACGTCGACGGTCAGGAACTCCGTCACGTGCGGCGCGGTGAACGCCGAGCGGGCCATGTTCTCCGCGGTGAGCTTGCGTACCCCCTTGACCGGAATGCGCTGCTCGCGGTCCGCGCCGAAGCTCGCGGCCGACGTGGCCGTCGCCTCGACCGTCAGCGGCTCGGCCGCCGCCGGGGTCGCGCTCACCGCCCGCTGTACGTCCTCGCGGGTGATCGAGCCCAACGGACCCGAACCGGTGAGGGTGGCCAGGTCGACCCCGAGGTCCCTGGCCAGCTTGCGCACCGGCGGCTTGGCCAGCACCGGGCCGGTGACCCGGCCGTTGCCGGTCACCACCGGCGCCGCCGACTGGGCGGGCACCGCGGGCTGAGTCGGCGGTGCGGGCTGGGCCGGCGCGGCGGGCTGGGCCGGCGCTGCCGACGCGGGGGCGTCGCCCCGACGCGGGCGGCGCTTGGCCGGGGCATTGCGCGGGCCGTAGCCGACCAGCACGGCGGTACGCCCACCCGGGGCCGCGCCGCCGATCAGACCCGGCTCGACCATGCCCTCGGCGGGCGCGATCTGCACGGCGGCCAACGACGCGGCCGACGGGGTCGGCAGCTCCGACGCCGGGGCGCCGGTCGTCGACTGCTCCACCGGCCCGGCGCCCGGGTCGGTGTCGATCGCGATGATCGGTACGCCGACCTCGACCGTCGCACCCTCCGGGTGGAAGATCGCCTGCACCCGGCCGGCCCACTTCGCCGGGATCTCGACCGCCGCCTTCGCGGTCTCCACCTCGACGATCGGCTGGTTCAGTTCGATGTCGTCGCCCACCTTGACCAGCCAGGCGAGGATCTCCCCCTCGGCCAGGCCTTCGCCCAGGTCGGGAAGGTTGAACTCCTTGATCCGTGACATGTCGCTCACCATCCGAACGAGCGGTCGACGGCGTCGAGCACCCGGTCCAGGTCGGGTAGGAACTCCTCCTCCACCCGGGCGGCCGGGTAGGGGATGTCGAAGCCGGTCACCCGCAGCACCGGGGACTCCAGGGAGTAGAAGCACTCCTCGGTGATCCGGGCCGCGATCTCCGACCCCATGCCCAGGTTGCCCGGCGCCTCGTGCACCACCACGCAGCGGCCGGTGCGGCGCACCGACTCGTACGCGGCGGTCAGGTCCAGCGGCGAGAGCGTACGCAGGTCGATGACCTCCAGGTCCCGGCCGTCCTCGGCGGCGGCGGTGGCCGCGTCCAGCGCGGTGCGCACCATCGGGCCGTACGCCAGCACCGTGGCGTCGCTGCCGGGCCGCACGACCCGGGCCGAGTGCAGCGGGTACGCGTCGGCGAGCGGCGCGTCCACCTCCACCTGGCCCTTCTCCCAGTAACGCCGCTTGGGCTCCAGGAACACGATCGGGTCGTCCGACGCGATCGCCTGCTGGATCATCACGTACGCGTCCTGCGGGTTCGAGCAGCTCACCACCTTGAGGCCGGCGGTGTGCGCGAAGTACGCCTCCGGGGACTCGGAGTGGTGCTCGACCGCGCCGATGCCGCCGCCGAACGGGATGCGGATGACCATCGGGATGCGTACCTTGCCCTGCGAGCGGTAGTGCATCTTCGCCACCTGCGACACGATCTGGTCGTACGCCGGGTAGACGAAGCCGTCGAACTGGATCTCGCAGACCGGCCGGAAACCACGGATGGCCAGGCCGACCGCGGTGCCGATGATGCCGGACTCGGCAAGCGGGGTGTCGATGACCCGCTGGTCGCCGAAGTCCTTCTGGAGGCCGTCGGTGATCCGGAACACGCCGCCGAGCTTGCCGACGTCCTCGCCCATGATGACGACCTTCGGGTCGTTCTCCAGGGCCCGTCGCAGGCCGGTGTTGAGCGCCTTGCCGAGGGTGAGCGTCTCCGTGGCCATCAGTGCGCGCTCCCCTCGAACGACTCCATGTACTGCGTGAACCGGGCCCGCTGCTCGTCCAACTCGGGCGAGCCGTGCGGGTAGACGTGGTCGAACATGGTCACCGGCTGCGGGTCGGGCATCGAGAGCACCCGTTCGCGCAGGTGCACCGACTCGGTGCGGGCCTGCTCGTCGACCTCGGCGAAGAACGACTCGTCGGCGATCTTCTGCCTGGTCAGGAACGCCTTCATCCGGGCGATCGGGTCCTTGGCCTGCCACGCCTCGACCTCGCTGGCGATCCGGTAACGCGTCGGGTCGTCGGAGGTGGTGTGCGCGCCCATCCGGTAGGTGTAGGCCTCGATCAGGCTGGGGCCCTGGCCGTTGCGCGCGGTGTCCAGCGCGTGCCGCGTCACCGCGTACGAGGCGAGTACGTCGTTGCCGTCCACCCGCACGCCGGGGAAGCCGAAACCGCCGGCCCGCCGGTACAGCGGGACGCGGGTCTGCCGCTCCAGCGGCTCGGAGATGGCGTACTGGTTGTTCTGGCAGAAGAACACCAGCGGGGCGTTGAAGACGCTGGCCCAGACGAACGACTCGTTGACGTCGCCCTGGCTGGTGGCGCCGTCACCGAAGTAGGCGATCACCGCCTCGCCGTCCTCGGCGCCGGTCCGGCCGTCCATGGCGACGCCCATCGCGTAGCCGGTGGCGTGCAGGGTCTGCGCCCCGATCACGATCGTGTACATGTTGAACTTGAACTCGTTCGGGTCCCAACCGCCCTGGTCGACACCACGGAACAGGCCGAGCGGCATGATCGGGTCGATGCCGCGGCAGTAGAGGACGCCGTGCTCCCGGTAGGTCGGGAAGGCCATGTCCTGCGGGCGCAGCGCCCGGCCGGAGCCCACCTGCGCGGCCTCCTGGCCCAGCAGACTGGCCCACAGGCCCAGTTCGCCCTGGCGTTGCAGGGCGGTGGCCTCGGCGTCGAGCTTGCGGACCAGCACGAGGTCGCGGTACAGCCCGCGGTACTCCTCGTCGGTGAAGTCGACGCGGTACTCGGTCCCGTCCGGGCCGAACGCCGTCTCGATCCGCTCTCCCTCGGGGGTGAGCAGTTGTACGAGTTCCGGTTCACCGGCGGCGGCGCGCCTGGTGCGGGGTGCGGCCCGCTTGCTGCGGGTGGCGGCCCCGGGGTCGCCCTTTGCCATCCGTCTCTCCCTGTCTGTCTGCGCGGGCGCCGGGGGTGACCCGAGCCGCGCACGTCGTGCGCCCGCCCGACTGGTGCCGGGTCGGTCCCTGGCGACCGCGCCTGGCCCCGGTGGGGGTTGCCGCGCGGCGTGAGCCGGGTCCGTCTTGGGACCCAGGCCCGGGAGTGCCGGCGCCGTTCCGCACCCGCCGCGGGGTGCGCGGAGGTGACGGTTGCGTTGCCGTCGTGACTGAATGATGGCAGAGGAGGTGAGCGGGCCCACAGTACGGCCTCCTCGGCCGGTGGGATCCCGTCGGATTCATGACCAATAGACCTTTTGTCGCAGGTGGCCTGCGGGCCGGCGGACAAAATGTGTGTCGACACGCGGTTACGGCTGGTGGACTGAGCGCCACTGGACCAAGCTGGCGGTGAGACGCTGCGCGGTATTTGTCCTAATAGCTGCGCATGTGGTTGCCGTCCGTCGACGCTACGAGGAGTGAGCCGGTGTCCGAGCCTGAAGGTCCCCCCGGCACGCCCCTCCTCGGCCGGCACCGGGCGCTCCCCGCCCAGGGCTACCGGCGGGTGGTCGGCACCCATCGCGCCCCCGGCGTCGGCGGCCCCAGCCGCGGCTACCTGCTGACCGTGGCGCTGCTCGCCGGCACCGCGTCCATGCCGATCCTCGCGGCACTCAGCACCGGGTCGGCGACCGTCGGCAACAGCGCCCTCCCCGACGCGGGCATCCCGTTCATCCCGACCCCCTCCGTCGGGCCGGTGGTCATCCCGCTGCCCCAGGCGAGTCAGCCCTCCGCACCACCGCTGCCCACACCCGGGGTCGGTGCCACCACCGTGCCTCCGCACCCGGTGCTGCCAGCCGCCCCGGTCCTGCCCGACGACCGCGACCTTGCCTCCCGGTACCGGTCCCGACCGGTCGTCGCCCCTCGGCCGCCCGCCCTGCCGATGCCGCCCGCCCGGCCGGCGCCGGTCCGGCCACCGAGTCCGTCCCCGGTGCCCTCGCCGTCCCCGGTGCCCTCGCCGTCGCCGGTGCCGACGCCGACGCCGACGACCTCGCCGTCCCCGGAGCCCTCGCCCTCCCGGTCCCCGCCACCGTTACCGGCGCCGTCGTCCCACCCCACCTCGGCGGAGCCGTCCGCCGAGCCGACCCCAGAGCCGTCGCCGAGCGGTCCCCCGCCCACCACCAGGACGCCGGAGCGCACGCCGACCCCGCAGGCCACGCCGACGCCGGCCGGCACCCGGGCACGGCCGTAGGCAGAACGCAACGGTCGTCCGGGCGTGCGCCGCACGGAACGACCGCGCAGGGCCGGGCCGGCGGGAAACGGGAGGCGGGCCGTCAGGCCGGGTCGTCGGTGAGGCGGTGCCGGTTCGCCTCGATCCAGGCGTTCAACGCCTCCGGGTCGTCCGGGTCCACACCGTCGGCCATCAACTGGGCCACCGCCGCGGTGGCCGGGCTGCGCCGCTCGCCGGTGCTGTAGAGCCGGGCGAACTCGGGCACCATCTCGGTGATCGCCTCGTCGGTCCGGTCCGCGGCGGGCTGCGGCAGCCCTCGCTGCCGGGCCGCGTACGCCGACCAGGCGCGCAGCACCCGGGGCAGCATCGCCGCGTCGTCCATGTCCAGCACGGCCCGGCGGTGCACCCAGTCCAGCAGGAACAGCTCCGCGACCATCGGGCTCCACCGCATCGGGTCCGCGTCCGGGAAGCTGGCCGCGTGGTCCAGCAGCAGACCCAGGCAGAAGTGCAGCGAGGCCAACTCGCCGTCGGCCACCTCGGGCAGGCCGAAGCGGGTCGCCTCCGGCGAGTTGAGGAAGGCGCGCACCAGGCGCGTCCGCTCCTCGTCGGTCGGCGGTGCCACGACGGCCGGTCCGGCCGGTGGCGTCGGCCCGGGCAGCGCGGCGAGCCGCGCGCCGACCAGCGCCCGGTCGGTGGCGAGGGAACCCTGCGCGGGCAGCTCCTCCAAGCCGTCGGTGACAGCCAGGTGGCGGCTCACCTCGGCGTGCATCCGGGCCGGGTCCTCGGTGCGGAACCAGGTGAACTCGTCCTCGGTGCAGATCTCCCGGGCCTGCTCGACGATGCGCCCCGCGGGACCGCCGACGAACACGTCCTTGGTGATGCCGATGTTGTGGTCGACGAGGGCCACCAGGGCGTGCTCCGGCCCGCCGGCCTCCTCGTCGTCGTAGGCGAACGTGGCGAGGTACGACGTCTGGTCGCCGTACACGTCGCCGTAGGCCCAGGTGCCGGTGACGCGCACCCGGCCGAGCTGCCCGGCCCAGGACGGGGCGTAGGCGCCCGCGCGGACCCGGGCAGCGCCCTCGGCGTCGGGCACCAGCGCGGCGAAGACCGCGCGGATGGTGGTCGCGGCGGCGCTGCGCCGGCGGGACGTGGCGGTGAGGAAGCCGGCGACGAACTCGCGTACGGCCTGTTCCCGGTCGTGCTCCGCGACGGCGTAGACGCTGCCCAGCAACGCGGCACCGAGCATCTCCGCGTCCAGGGCGGAGTCGAGCCTCGTCACGTCGCGCGCGGCGTGCAGCACCGCGTCGTAGGGGGTCTGTGGCGTGGCCATGCATCGACCCTACGCCGCCCGGGCCGCCCCGACACCGGGCAGCACGCCGGGTTCAGCGTCGACCCGCCTCACGCAGCGCCTCCCGGGCCGTGCCGTAGCGGGCCAGCACCGCCCAGACCGGGTCCAGCACGTACTTCTCGCCGACGCTGCCCACCGAGGTGAGCAGGCGGCGTTCGGCCCGTCGCCGGGCCCGCCGGCCCGCCCAGCCGACGACCGGCCTGGTCATCGCCGCGACCAGCAACCCGGCCACCAGGCCACCGAGCAGCAGGACGGTGGGCCAGGGCACCACGCCGAGCGTCGGGTGTTCCAGCGCCGGCAGGCCGAGCAGGCGCAGCGCGTACCCGAAGGCCAGCCAGAGCAGCCCACCCAGCGCGGCGAGGGTGACCAGCCACTGGACCACGCCCACCACCCGCCACCAGGCCGGCCGCCGATCCATGCCCAGGTCGGTCGCGGCGACCGCGTGGTCCAGCGCGCCGGGCAGGTCGGCCAGCCGGGACCGCGCGGCGGTGGTGAGCGCGGTCGGCCACGGCGCCGGCAGGTCGGCGCCGACGCGGTCGGCCACCGCCCGGATGGCCAGGTTGAGCGCCGACCGCTGCGCGGCCGTCGGATCGGGTACGGAGGTGGCGGCGACCAGGCTCTCCGCGGGCGCGTCCGGGTCCCGCCCGGCCAGGTGCAGCCGGCGCAGCGGATCCGGCCGCAGTTTCCGCCAACCGCGCACCAGCGGCCAGCCGGTGCTGCCGCCGGCCCGATGCCGGTACGCCCCCTCGACCGCCTGCGCCACCGTCGGCACCCCGGCCGCCCCGGCCAACGCACGGGTCAACTCCTGTGCCGACGCGTCACCGGGCCGGGTGCGGGGCGGCTCCGGCCCGACGAGCGGTTCGAGATCGGCCACCACGGCGTCGACGTCGCCGGAGAGGCGGCGCAGGGCAGCCTGCCGCTCGGCGACCGCCCGTTCCAGCTCGGCCCGCAGCCCGTCCAGCCCGGCCGGGTCCACCGCCACGGTGGGCAGCAGCGGGACACCGCCCAGCCCGTCCGCGTCGAGCAGCCGGCGCAGGTCGTCGAGGACCTTCGGCAGCTCCGCCGGGGACAGCCGGTCGGCCTGGTTGAGCACCACGACGGTGACGTCCCGGTGCCTGTGGAACTCGCGCAGGTAGCTGGTGTGGATCACGCGGTCGGCGTACTTCTGCGGGTCCACCACCCAGACCACGAGGTCGACCAGGCCGAGCAGCCGGTCCACCTCCAGCCGGTGGGCCTGCTGCACCGAGTCGAAGTCGGGCAGGTCGAGCAGGACCAGGCCGTGCAGTCTGGACTCGTCGTCGCCGTCGAGCGGGCTCTCCCGCACGAACCGGTGACGGGGCAGCACCCCGATCCAGTCGAGCAGCCGGACCGCGCCGTCCAGCGGCCCCCACACGCAGGCATGCGCCACGCCGGTGGTGGGCCGGCGTACACCGACCGGGGAGAGATCCAACCGGGCCAGCGCGTTGAACAGGCTGGACTTGCCGCTGCCGGTGGCGCCGGCCAACGCGACGACGGTGTGCCGGCCGGAGAGGGCGAGCCGGTCCCCGGCCCGCTCGACCACCGTGTGCGCGGCGACGAGCTGCGCGTCGGGCACCTCGCCGTCCACCGCGTCGAGAAAGCGCTGGACCGCCCGAAGGCGTGCGATCAGCACGTCCGGGTCGATCCGCTGCTCGCCCCGGAACGCCTCACGCATCCGTCCCACCATGTTGCTCACGGTGCAATCCTCGTTCGCGACTGCGGGGCTCGCAGGGTCGGCTCACTCCTCGCGCTCACGGGCGGTCGCCCCGAACCGTGGGGGGCAACGGCACCTCGCCGGTGCCGAACAGGTCGCTGCGGTGCCGCGCCCGCTCGACCTCCGCGGCGGCCCGGCGCAGCGCCGCGCCGGCGTCGCCGGTCGGCCGGGCGGCCTCGGTGCGGGTCAGGAAGCGCGCGGCCTCCTCCGCCAGCAGCGCGCCGACCCGTTCGAGCAGGTCCACCCGCGCCGCGCGGGCCAGGTTCCGCACCGCTTGGTCGCCGAAGATCGCCTGGAGCACGGTCTGCCCGGCGACTGCGGTGCCGGTGCCGGCCGCCACCTCCAGCCCGGTGGGGATGAACGCGGTGGAGGCGAACACGCCGATCATGACGGCGAGCCCGGTGGCGTTGACCGCGTACGCGGCGGTGCGGGCCACGAAGCGCCGGTCGGCGCCCTCGACCCGGACCAGCTCCAACACGGCACGCTGCCAGTCGCGGACCAACTGCTCGGCGCGCGCCGGCAGCTCCGCCGAGGCGTGGGCGAGGTCGGCGGCCAGCAGCGCTGCGCCGGCCGGGTGCGCCTTCCACCCGGTGTACGCGTTCTCCGCCGCCTCGGCGGCCACCCCGCGCAGCAGCGTGACCAGTTGGGACTCGATCGCGGTCCGCAGCTCCGCCGCCGGGGCGGGTCGCCCGGTGACCGTCGCGACGATCCGGTCGCGGAGCCGGCCGATGCGTGCCTCCAGGCCCCGGAAGAACTCGCCGGTGCCGACGAACTCCTGCCACCGGGCCAGCACCTCGCCGCGGAGCAGCCGCCCGTCCTTGAGCCCCTGGTCGACGGTCCGTTCCGCACCCCGGTAGGCGGCCTGCACGCGCTCGTCGAGCGCGTCGGCGGCGGCCAGCTGCTCGTCGGCGGCGTCGGCCATCGCCTCGACCACCGGGTGCAGCGCGGCCAGCGCGCCGTCGAGGGTCTGCCGGACCACCGCCGCGCGGGCCTCGGCATCGGCGGCGAGGCGGGTGAACCAGTCGCTGAGCGGGGCGGTGATCCGGTCCGGCAGCAACCCCTGCCCGTCCACCCAGGTCTCCGGCAGCACGAACAGCGGCGCGGCGCCCAGCTCCTGCGCGGCGAGCATCTCGGACAGGTGGGCGGCGATCTCGTCGGCGGCCTCGGGCGGGACCCGGTCGAGCACCATGGCGACGGCGGTGCCCCGGGCCCGCGCGCTGCGCAGCAGCTCCCAGGGAACGGCGTCGGCGTACCGGGCGGCGGTGGTGACGAACAGCCACAGGTCGGCGGCGGCGAGCAGTTGGCCGGCGAGCGCGCGGTTGGCGTCGACCACCGAGTCGATGTCGGGGGCGTCGAGGAAGGCCAGGCCGGGCGGGAGGGCCGGGGCGGTGACCAGGTGCAGGGTGCCCGGCTGCTCGCTCGGGTCGGTGGTGCGGGTCAGGCCGGGCAGCAGGTCGCCCTGGCGGAACCAGGTCGCGTCGGTGGGGCTGCACACCAGCACCGGGGAGCGGGTGGTCGGGCGGAGCACGCCGGACGCGCTGACCCGCGCCTTGACCAGGCTGTTGACGAGCGTCGACTTTCCGGCGCCGGTGGAGCCGCCGACGACCACCAGCAGTGGGGCGTCCAACCGGGCCAGCCGGGGCAGCAGGTAGTCGTCGAGTTGGTCGATGAGGCTGGTGGCGGCGTGTCGGGCCGGCGCGGCCGAGGGCAGGGCCAGCGGGAAACGGGCGGCGTCGATCGCCGTCCGCAGGCCGGTAAGCGCGGCGGGCAGGCCCTCCGCAGCGTGAACAGGCTGGTCATCGCCGGTGGCGGCCCCGGCGCGGGTTGCGACGGCGGGCGCGCCGGCACGGGTGGCGGGATCGCCATGCGTCGTCACCGCTAAAGCGTGCCCGACCGACGCAAGGTAAGACAACCGGACGCCAGTAACGGTCGGGTTGCGCCGGGTCGGCTCAACCTCGACTTGCGGTTTGGCGATCGCGTGGCACTATTGAGTCAAGTTCACTCAACTTGTGGTGCGGTCGCCTCCGGGCGGCCCCCCCCGGGCAGGCCATCTGACCTGCCCAACCCGTTACGAAGCGAGGAAGCGAACATGGCACGTGCGGTCGGCATCGACCTCGGCACGACGAACTCCTGCGTCAGCGTTCTCGAGGGCGGTGAGCCCACCGTCATCGCCAACGCCGAGGGCTCGCGTACGACTCCCTCGATCGTCGCTTTCGCCCGCAACGGCGAGGTGCTCGTCGGTGAGGTCGCCAAGCGCCAGGCGGTGACCAACCCCGACCGGACCATCCGCTCGGTGAAGCGGGAGGTCGGCACCAACTGGACCGTCGACATCGACGGCAAGAAGTACACCCCGCAGGAGATCTCGGCCCGCACGCTGATGAAGCTCAAGCGGGACGCCGAGGCGTACCTGGGCGAGCAGATCACCGACGCGGTGATCACCGTCCCGGCCTACTTCAACGACGGGCAGCGTCAGGCCACCAAGGAGGCCGGTGAGATCGCCGGCTTCAACGTGCTGCGGATCGTGAACGAGCCGACCGCGGCGGCCCTGGCGTACGGCCTGGACAAGGGCTCCAAGGAGCAGACCGTCCTGGTCTTCGACCTCGGCGGCGGCACCTTCGACGTGTCGCTGCTGGAGCTGGCCGAGGGCGTGGTGGAGGTCAAGTCCACCAGCGGTGACAACCAGCTCGGTGGCGACGACTGGGACCAGCGCATCATCGACCACCTGGTGAAGACGTTCCGCGGCGAGCACGGCATCGACCTGTCCCAGGACAAGATGGCCCTGCAGCGGCTCAAGGAAGCGGCCGAGAAGGCCAAGATCGAGCTGTCCGCCGCCACCACCAGCAACATCAACCTGCCGTACATCACCGCCGGGTCGGCCGGCCCGCTGCACCTCGACGTGACGCTCAGCCGCGCCGAGTTCCAGCGCATGACGCAGGACCTGCTGGACCGCTGCAAGGGTCCGTTCGAGCAGGCGGTCAAGGACGCCGGGATCAAGGTCGCGGACGTCGACCACGTCATCCTGGTCGGCGGCTCGACCCGGATGCCGGCCGTGACCGACCTGGTCAAGCAGCTCACCGGCCGCGACCCGAACAAGGGCGTCAACCCGGACGAGGTCGTGGCGGTCGGTGCCGCCCTCCAGGCCGGCGTGCTCAAGGGCGAGGTCAAGGACGTCCTGCTGCTCGACGTGACCCCGCTGAGCCTGGGCATCGAGACCAAGGGCGGCATCTTCACCAAGCTCATCGAGCGCAACACCACCATCCCGACCAAGCGCTCCGAGGTGTTCACCACGGCCGACGACAACCAGCCGTCGGTGCTGATCCAGGTGTTCCAGGGCGAGCGGGACATCGCGGCCTACAACAAGAAGCTCGGCACCTTCGAGCTGACCGGCCTCCCGCCGGCCCCGCGCGGCGTGCCGCAGATCGAGGTCACGTTCGACATCGACGCCAACGGCATCGTGAACGTGCACGCCAAGGACCTGGGCACCGGCAAGGAGCAGAAGATGACGATCACCGGCGGCTCCTCGCTGCCGAAGGACGACATCGAGCGGATGCGCCGGGACGCCGAGGAGCACGCCGACGAGGACAAGCGCCGCCGTGAGGAGGCCGAGACCCGCAACGTCGCCGAGGCCCTCCAGTGGCAGACCGAGAAGTTCCTCGCCGAGAGCGGTGACAAGCTCCCCGGCGAGAACCGCGACCAGCTCAACGAGGCGCTCGGCGAGCTGCGCAGCGCCCTCGGCGGGCAGGACATCGAAAAGATCAAGACTGCGCACGAGAAGCTGGCGCAGGTCTCCCAGCAGGCCGGCTCGCTGCTCTACGCCCAGCAACAGGAGGGCGAGCAGGGTGCGCCGGGTGCGGCCGGGCCGGGTGCCGGTCCGGCCGGTGGGCCGCAGGCCGGCGGCCCGCAGGCCGGTGGCGCCGACGACGTGGTCGACGCGGAGATCGTGGACGAGGACAAGAAGTGACGTTCGGTCCCGGACGCGATCCGCACGGCAGAGGGATGAGGTAACCGCATGACGGACAAGCCACGAGCGGCCGACCCGGATGCCACCGGGTCGGCCCCGGGCGCCGGCAAGGACGCCGGCGACGAACCCCGCGTCGTCATCCGCGACAAGCGCAAGCTCGGCAAGGTGACCGAGCAGCCGGCGGCCGACGCGGCGGCCGACGCGGCGGCCGACGCGCCCGCCGAAGGGCTGGTCGAGGAGGCCGAGGTCGTGGTCGACGAGATCGACGGCGAGGCCAAGGTCGCCGGACCGCCCGTGGTCGACGCGCCCGCCGAGCCGAAGGGGGCGGCCGACAAGACCGCCGCGCCGCTCGGCGCCGAGTTGGAGTCGCTCCGCACCGACCTGGGGGAGCGCACCCGCGACCTCCAGCGGGTCACGGCTGAGTACGCCAACTACCGCAAGCGGGTCGACCGGGACCGCAACCTGGTCCAGGAGCAGGCGACCGGCACGGTGCTCACCGCGCTGCTGCCGATCCTCGACGACCTGGACCGGGCCCGCGAGCACGGCGACCTGGTGGGGCCGTTCGGCAGTGTGGCCGACCAGCTCACCACCACGCTCGGCAAGTTCGGCCTGACCGCGTTCGGTGAGACCGGCGACCCGTTCGACCCGACCCGCCACGAGGCGGTGGCGCACCAGACCTCCGCCGACGTGACCGAGCCGACCTGTGTGCAGGTCATGCGCCGGGGCTACCAGCTCGGCGAGCGCCTGCTGCGGCCGGCAATGGTCGCGGTCGCGGACCCGGAGTAGTGCCGACCCGTGACGTCCCGCCCGCCCGCACCGGGCGGGCGGGACGACCGGGATTCGACCACCGGAAGGGGGTGGACCGGTGAGTTCCAAGGACTGGATCGAGAAGGACTACTACGCCGCGTTGGGCGTGGACAAGGCCGCCTCGGCGGAGGACATCAAGAAGGCGTACCGCAAGGTGGCCCGGGAGTCGCACCCGGACCACAACCCCGGTGACGCCGGCGCCGAGGAACGGTTCAAGGCCGTCTCCGAGGCGTACGCGGTGCTCGGCGACGACAAGAAGCGCCGCGAGTACGACGAGATGCGGTCGCTGTTCGGCTCGGGTGCCTTCCGGCGCAGCGCCCGTGGCGCGGGCCAGCCCGGCGGGGTGCCGTTCGACGTCTCCGACCTGTTCGGCGGCGGGGCGGGTGGCGGCGACAACCGGTTCAGCGGCGGCGGGTTCACCGACCTGTTCAGCTCGATCTTCTCCGGCGGGGGCGCCGGCGGCCCGGCGCGTCCGCGTGGACCGGCTCGCGGCCGGGACGTCGAGGCCGAGGTGTCGCTCGATTTCGAGGACGCGGTACGCGGTGTCACGCTGCCGCTGACGTTGCGCGCCCCCGGGGTCTGCGACACCTGCCACGGCACCGGCGCGAAGCCGGGCACCACGCCGGTGGCCTGCCCGGTCTGCCACGGCGCCGGGATGACGAACCGTAACCAGGGGTCGTTCAGCTTCTCCGAGCCGTGCCGCAACTGCCAGGGCGTCGGCACGATCGTCGAGGAGAAGTGCCCGGAGTGCCACGGCACCGGCGGGGTGACCAAGACCCGCACCCTGAACGTGCGTTTTCCCGCCGGGGTGGCCGACGGGCAGCGTATCCGGCTGGCCGGCCGGGGTGAGCCCGGCGAGCGGGGCGGTCCGGCGGGTGACCTGTTCGTGCACGTGAAGGTCCGCCCGGATCAGCTGTTCGGGCGCACCGGGGACGATCTGACCCTGACCGTCCCGATCACGTACGCCGAGGCGGTTCTCGGCACGGACCTGCGGGTGCCGACCCTGGACGGCACGGTGACCCTGCGGGTGCCACCGGGTACGCCCGGTGGGCGGGTGCTGCGCGCCCGCGGCAAGGGCGTCGTACGCAAGGACGGCCACGCCGGTGACCTGCTGGTCACGCTGGACGTGGTGGTCCCGGCGAAGGTGTCGGACGAGGCGCGGGCGGCGCTGGAGACCTTCGCGGCGCAGACTCCGCCCGCCGCGCGGGAACATCTCGACGCGCGGGTACGTCGGTTCGGTTGACGACGGCAGCGGAGGTGAGCGGGCATGTCGCAGGAGTACGTCGGCTCAGGTGACCCGGCCTACGAGGCCAAGGTCCTGATGATCTCGGTGGCCGCGCGGATGGCGGGAATGCACCCCCAGACGCTGCGCCAGTACGACCGGTTGGGCCTGGTGCAGGCCGGCCGGGCGTCCGGTGGCGGTCGCCGGTACAGCGTCCGGGACGTGGTGCTGCTCCGCGAGGTGCAGCGGCTCAGTCAGGACGACGGGATAAACCTGGCGGGGGTCAAGCGGATCATCGGGTTGGAACGGCTGCTGGAAGAGGCGCAGGAGCGGGTGGCCCGCCTGGAGGCGGAACTGGACGCCGCGTACCGGCGGGTCGCCGAACTGGAGTCGTTGGGCGGCTTTCCCCGGGGCGATCTCGTGCCCACCAGCCGCACCTCCACCGCGCTCGTCGTCTGGCGTCCCCGCCGCCCTCCCGAGCGCTGAGCACGTGTCCGAAGGACGGTGCCGCCCCGAGGCGGTGTCGGGGCCTGATCGGTCGAGGGCCCCGTGCGGTCGGGGAAAGCCGACCCGGGCCGAGTGGGCTGGACTAGGGTAACCGGTAGGGCGAAAGCCTCAAATCGGACGCCGAGCTGGCAGGGGGAGCCATGGCGGAACCGGCGAAGAGGGTGGCGCAGCGCGCCGAGGAACGGCTGGAGAAGGTGGCCGAGACCGTCCGCGAACGGTTCGACCGGGTCACCGACGGTCGCTTCAGCGACAAGGTCAGGGACGGGCGTTTCGCCGACCAGACGGACCACGGCGTGGACCGGGCCCGGGACGACGAGCGACGCCGGAAGCAGGGCGGGTCGACCTGATCGAGCCGCCCACGAACGGGCCGGGACCCACGGGGGGTCCCGGCCCGTTCGACGTCCGGACCACCCGCCGGGCTGGTCAGAGGCGGCGGTCCTCGCGGACCAGACCGCCCTCGCACCAGTCCCGGTAGACGAAGAGGTCGGGCCGGGCGAGCAGTACGCGGCTGTTGTGCGCCCAGTTGCGCATCAGGTCGTCGCCGGACTTCTCGGCCTGTTCGACCAGTTTGCGGAACCGGCGCTTGGGGTGGGCGCGGAAGCTCGTCCGGATGCCGTCGGCGGCGTAGATGTAGAGGCAGTGCAGCGCGAACCGGCGGGCCGGGCAGCCCTGGTCCATGGCCAGTTCGAACAGCGTCTGGACCAGGCGGTCACCGGCGACCAGCAGGTCCCAGTCGGGCGGCATCGACGACAGCGGCACCGAATCCGGCTGGTAGGCCCAGGCCCGCAGTTCGGCGGGCGAGGGGTCGACCGGGTTGGTGAAGCCGTGAAACGTCTTTTCCCGCACGCTCACCGGCCGACCTTCCGCTTGCGCTGGCGGGGGGCACCGGCCACCCGCGGACCCTGGCTGCTGGGCCGAAACGTTAACGCGCCCGGGCGGCCGGGGGTAGGCCTTCCCGGATTCAATTTGACAACCCTTTGCCGGGCCGGGCCTGCCGTGCGGCAGATCCGGCCCGGCCCGGGCTCAGTCGCCGGCCGTCGCGGTCAGCGGTGCGGCCGGCCTGGCGGCGGCTGCCTGGCGGCGTAGCCACTGCTTGAACCAGCGGGTGTCGGGCAGCCGGGCCAGCAGCGGCCCGCTCACCACCGTGATCAATACGTACGCGGTGGCGAGCGCCGCCAGCTTCGGGTTCACCGGGTACGCGGCCGCGACGGCGAGCCCGGCGATGACGATCGAGAACTCGCCGCGCGGGGTGAGCGCCAGGCCGGCCCGCCAGCGACCGGGTTCGGCGATCCCGGCCCGGCGGGCGGCCAGGTAGCCGGTGGCCACCTTCGTCGCCATGGTGACCACGGCCAGCAGGAACGCGGGCAGCAGCACCGGCGGCATGTCCAGCGGGTTGGTGACCAGCCCGAAGAACACGAAGAAGACCGCGGCGAACAGGTCCCGCAGGGGTGAGAGCAGTTCGGTGGCGTGGTGCGCCACCGGCCCGGACAACGCGATGCCCACGAGGAACGCGCCGACCGCGGCGGACACCTGGAGCTTGGCCGCGATGCCGGCGACCAGCAGGGTCAGGCCGAGCACCCCGAGCAGCAGCGCCTCCGGGTCCTTGGCGGAGAGCGCGGCGGAGATCAGGTGGCCGTACCGGATCGCCACGGCCAGCACGGCGACCACGGTGAGCACCGCGACGGCGAGTGCGATGCCGCCCTTGACCAGACCGACCCCGGCGAGCAGCGCGGTGACCAGCGGTAGGTAGAGGGCCATCGCCAGGTCCTCGATGACCAGGACGGAGAGGATGACCGGGGTCTCCCGGTTACCGACCCGGCCGAGGTCGCCGAGCACCTTGGCGATCACGCCCGAGGACGACACCCAGGTGACGCCGCCGAGCACCACGGCGGCGACCCAGCCCCACCCGAGCAGCAGCGCGAAGGCGAATCCGGGCAGCGCGTTGAACACCGCGTCGATCAGGCCGGCCGGCGCCGCCGAGCGGAGGTTGCCCACCAGTTCGTTGGCGCTGTATTCCAGGCCGAGCATGACCAGCAGGAGGATCACGCCGATCTCGGCGCCGACGGCGAAGAACTCCTCGCTGGCGTTGAGCGGCAGCAGGCCACCGTGCCCGAAGGCGAGGCCGGCCAACAGGTAGAGAGGGATGGGCGAGACCCCGACGCGACGGCTGAGCCGGCCGAGCAGGCCGAGCAGGAGCAGCAGCGCACCGACCTCGATGAGCAGGATTGTGGTTTCGTGCATACGCGTCAGCGGTCCGAGTCGGTCTCGGCGAGGATCGCGGTCACACCGTCGAGCCCCTGCCGGGTGCCGACCACGACGACCACGTCACCGGCCTGGAACCGGAAGGTGGGGTCGGGCGAGACGTTCACCTCGCCCTGACGCAGCACGGCCACAATGGACGCGCTGGTTCGGGTGCGTGCCTTGGTGTCACCCAGCCGCTTGTTGACGTAGCGGGAGCCGGCCGGGATCGCGACCTGCTCGGTGAGCAGGCCGGCGGCCTGTTCCCGCAGCCCGGAGAGCTGACCCAGCATCAGCGACGCGCCGAGGATGTCGGCCAGCGCCTCCGCCTCGTCGTCGGTGAGCGGTATGTCGTGTTGGCACGAATCGGGATCATCCGGGTCGTAGAGGACCAGGTCGCGGCGGCCATTGCGGTGGGAAACCACACCGAGTCGGCGGCCGGACTCCGTCATCAGGTCATGACGTACGCCGATTCCCGGCAGGGCGGTTTGCTCGACACGTACTCGCACGTCGGTGAGGCTACCGCTGCCGCGCACGCGCTGTGTCCGGGGTCGAGCGGGAGTGACCGCGACCAGCAGCCGGGGGGGCGTATTGGTGACTCAGGTCACACAGAGGGAGTTGAGCGGAATAGGCTCAACTCTGGTTGTGTCATGTCCAGTGGACACGCCGATCCGGGGGAGCCCATGAACACGGAACGTCTCACCACCAAGAGTCGCGAGAGCATCACCGGTGCCGTCGCGCTGGCGAACCAGCGTGGCCACGCCACCGTGGAGCCCTGGCACCTGCTGCTGTCGCTGCTGGACACCGACGGTTCGACCGCCGCGGGCCTGCTGCGCGCCGTCGGGGCCGACCCGGCCGAGCTGCGCCGCGTCGCCATGCGCTCGGTCGACGCGCTGCCCGCCGCACGCGGGTCCAGCATCGCCGAGCCGACGTTGGCCCGCGAGTTCGTCAACGCCATCGGCGCCGCCGAGCAGATCGCGCGCCCGCTGGGCGACGAGTACACCTCCACCGAGCACCTGCTCGCCGGGCTGGCCCGAGTCGGCGGCGCGGTCTCGGTCGCGCTGAAGAACTCCGGTGCCACCGAGGAGAACCTGGTCGCGGCGTTCCCCACCGTCCGGGGCGGGGACCGGCGGGTCACCACCGCCGACCCGGAGCAGACCTACCAGGCGCTGGCCAAGTACGGCGTCGACCTCACCGCGAGCGCCCGCGACGGCAAGATCGACCCGGTGATCGGCCGGGACTCGGAGATCCGCCGGGTGATCCAGGTGCTGTCCCGCCGCACCAAGAACAACCCGGTGCTGATCGGCGAGCCGGGCGTCGGCAAGACCGCAATCGTGGAGGGCCTGGCCCAGCGGATCGTGGCCGGCGACGTGCCCGAGTCGCTGCGCGACAAGAAGCTGGTCTCGCTCGACCTCGGTGCGATGGTGGCCGGCGCGTCCTACCGGGGCCAGTTCGAGGAGCGCCTCAAGTCCGTGCTGGAGGAGATCAAAAACTCCGACGGGCAGGTCATCACGTTCCTCGACGAGCTGCACACCGTGGTCGGCGCCGGCAAGGGAGAGGGCTCGATGGACGCCGGCAACATGCTCAAGCCGATGCTGGCGCGTGGCGAACTGCGGATGGTCGGCGCGACCACGCTCGACGAGTACCGCGAGCACATCGAGAAGGACCCGGCGCTGGAGCGCCGCTTCCAGCCGGTGCTGGTCGGCGAGCCGACCATCGAGGACACCATCGGCATCCTGCGTGGGCTCAAGGAACGCTACGAGGTGCACCACGGCGTACGGATCACCGACGCCGCGCTCGTCGCCGCCGCCACGCTCTCCGACCGCTACATCGCCGACCGGTTCCTGCCGGACAAGGCGATCGACCTGGTCGACGAGTCCGCGTCCCGGCTGCGCATGGAGATCGACTCGCGGCCGGTCGAGGTGGACGAGATCGAGCGGGCGGTGCGCCGGCTGGAGATCGAGGAGATGGCGCTTGCCAAGGAGCCGGACGCCGCGTCCGCCGAGCGCCTGGAACGGCTGCGCAAGGAACTGGCCGACAAGCGCGAGCAGCTCACCGTGCTCTCCGAGCGGTGGCAGACCGAGAAGAGCCACATCACCAAGCTCTCCACCGCCAAGGAGGAGCTGGAACGGCTCGGCGGCGAGGCCGAGCGGGCCGAGCGCGACGGTGAGCTGGAACGCGCCGCCGAGCTGCGGTACGGCCGGATTCCCGCCCTGCGCACCGAGCTGAAGCAGGCCACGGAGGAGCTGGCCCGGCTCCAGGCCGACGGCGCGATGCTCAAGGAGGAGGTCGGCGCGGACGACATCGCCGCCGTGGTCGCCGCCTGGACCGGCATCCCCGCCGGGCGGCTGCTGGAGGGCGAGACGGCCAAGCTGCTGAGGATGGAGGAGTCGCTGCGCGCCCGCGTGGTCGGCCAGGCCGAGGCGGTCGGCGCGGTCTCCGACGCGGTCCGCCGCGCCCGGGCCGGCGTCGCCGACCCGGACCGCCCGACCGGCAGCTTCCTCTTCCTCGGCCCGACAGGTGTCGGCAAGACCGAGCTGGCCAAGGCGCTCGCCGAGTTCCTCTTCGACGACGAGCGGGCCATGGTCCGCATCGACATGAGCGAGTACGGCGAGAAGCACTCGGTGGCCCGGCTGGTCGGCGCCCCGCCCGGCTACGTCGGCTACGAGGAGGGCGGCCAGCTCACCGAGGCGGTGCGTCGCCGGCCGTACTCGGTGATCCTGCTCGACGAGGTGGAGAAGGCCCATCCAGACGTCTTCGACGTGCTGCTCCAGGTGCTCGACGACGGTCGGCTCACCGACGGTCAGGGCCGGACCGTGGACTTCCGCAACGCGATCCTGATCCTCACCTCGAACCTGGGCTCGTCGGTGATCAGCGACCTGACGCTGAGCGAGGAGGAACGCCGCGAGGGTGTGCTCGCGGTGGTCCGGTCGCACTTCAAGCCGGAGTTCCTCAACCGCCTCGACGACATCGTGGTGTTCGCCGCGCTCCAGGGCGAGGACCTGCGCTCGATCGTCGACATCCAGCTCACCCGGATGCGCCGCCGCCTCGCCGACCGCCGGCTGGGCCTGGAGATCACCGAGGCCGCCCGGACGTGGCTGGCCGAGCACGGGTACGACCCGATCTACGGTGCCCGCCCGCTGCGCCGGCTGGTCCAGTCGGCGATCGGCGACCAGCTCGCCAGGGCGCTGCTGGCCGGCGACATCCGCGACGGCGACACCGTCCGTGTCGACCTGTCCGACACCAAGGACTCGCTGGCGGTGACCGCAGGCTGACCCGTACCCACCCCGCGAGGGTCCGGCCGTCCGGCCGGGCCCTCGCCGTGCGCGGTGAGGGTGGCGTGAGGGGCGGGGTGCGTGGGCAAATAGGAGGCATGGGCGTGACGTGGGAGCGGGAACTCGACTCGGCCGTGCGGGAACTCGACGGGTCCGACACGGTCGCGTTCGGCGGGGTGGGGTTCGCCGGTCAGGTCCTGCCGGTGACGGAGGCGTACCGGCGGCTGGAAGACGGCCTGCGGGAACACCCGGAGGCGGCCCGGAAACGGGTCGACCGGCTGCTGCGCAAGGGCTCGCCGGCCGCCCGGGCCTATGCGGCCACCCTGCTGACGGCGGTCGATCCGGCCGCCGGGCGGGACGCCTGGCTGCGGCTGCGCGACGACCGGGGCGAGTTCACCGTGTTCTCCGGCTGCGTGATGGGCCGCACGACGCTGGGTGAGTACGCCGCCGATCGACTGACCGATGCCGGCGGTAACTGACCACACACTCAGCGACAGCACCTCGATGGGGGTGCGCGTTGTTGCTACCGTCTCCGCCGAGCACCTTAGGGGGAGGCGTCGTGAACGGTTCGATGGCGTACGTGGTGACCACGCTGGGATGCCTGATCGGGGTGGCCGGCGTGGTGGTCGCTGTGATCGCACTCCGCAGGTCCCGCGCGCCGAAGTCGACCCCGAAGCCGGCGTCGTCTGTCGACCCGTTCCGGGACCGGGACTCGGACGCGCTGCGCGGGGATCCGCGCGCGCTCAAGCCCGGTGACATCGTCGAGATTCGCGCGGTGACGTACACCGTGCGCGGTTCGGTGCAGCTGGTCGAGGGAGGCTGGAGCTGGTCGGAGCACCTGCTCGACGACGCCGGCGGGGTGAAGCGCTGGCTGTCGGTCGAGGCCGACCCGGATCTGGAGATGGTGTTCTGGACCAGCGAGCCCGGCGCCACCGTCACTCCGGGCGCACCGACGCTGGAGATGGCCGGCCGCCGCTACAACTGGGACGAGTCGGGGCAGGCCCGGTACACCGCGACCGAGGGCACCGGCCTCGACCCGCGCGGCACGATGCGCTACTACGACTACCAGGCACCCGGCGGGGCCCGACTGTCGTTCGAGGCGTACGGGGAGTCGGGCTGGGAGGTCAACCTCGGCGAGGAACTGCGCCGCGCCGAGGTCATGATCTACCCGCAGGGCGGCCCGGAAACGGTGCGCTGACGTGCTCGTCTGCCTGGACGCGCCCTACGTCGACACCAGCGCCGCCGACCTGAGCCTGGCCCTCGGCGGCCCGGAGCTGCCGGCGCTGGCCGTACGCGACCTCGACCTGCCCGGCCTGCCCCGGCTGCGGCTGCGCCTGCTCGGCGCCTCCCACCAGGTGGTGCTCGGCGGGCTCACCGAGACCGTCGCCTGCCTGCCCGGCCGCCCGCCGCACCTGCCGGACGCCCTGCACGACGAGACGACCGGTTACCGGTTCCTCGCCACAGTGCTCCGGCCGGACGGCGACGGCCTGCGTGCCCGGGTCGCGGCGCTGCGCGCCGAACTGGCCGACGACCCGTACGCGCTGATCGGGGTCTTTCCCGGCGACGAGGACGCGGTCACCGCGCTCTCCATCCGGCCCCGCCCGCCGGACGGCGCGCTCGCCTGGCGCACCTGGCACGTCTACCCCCAGACAAACGAGCTGGTCCTGACCGAGACCGTGGTGGAGGAGCTGTGACATACCGACGGTGGTTCAAGGTGGGCGTGGCGGTCGCCGTCGTCGGCGCGCTCCTCGCCGCCTTCGCGATCTTCTACGGCAACTTCTCGCCCCGGGGCTACGTGGAGGACACGTTCCGCCGCGCCCCCACGCGCGACATCGGGTCGCAGGCGATCGCGTACACCTCGAACAAGGCGCCGAGTCAGGTATCCAAGCAAATCACCGACGCGTGGAAGCCGGCCGACCAGTACGTCGACGGCAGCGGCATCTACCTGCGCTACAACGACGACTCGGTGGTGATCCTCCCGGTCGCGGTGGGATCGGTGATCCTGCTGGAGAAGATGACCACCGCCTACCCCCGCTACCACACAGTCGTGGGCAACAGCTGGGGCTGGGGCCGAGGCAGCAGCGTCCGGGGCGGCGGCCCCGGCTCCGGTAAGTAGCCCCCACCTCCCTCATTCTGGAGTCTTCTGTGCAGAACCTCGTCAACGACCTGCTGGTCACTCTCGCGTACGGCGCGGTCGGCGTCGTTCTGATGGCCTTCGGCTATGTCCTGGTCGATGTGGCCACGCCGGGCAAGCTGCACGAGTTGATCTGGGCGCAGCGCAACCGCAATGCGGCGTTGTTGCTTTCGTCGAACCTGGTCGGGGTGGGGACCATCGTGGTGGCCGCGATCGTGGCCAGTGACAACGACTTCAGGTTGGGGCTGATCGGGGCGGCGGCGTACGGCGTCCTCGGTTTGGTGATCATGGCGGCGGCGTTCATGCTGCTCGACGTGGCCACCCCGGGCAAGCTTGGTGAGCTGCTTGTCGATCCGGAGCCGCATCCGGCGGTGTGGGTGTCGGCCACCGTGCACGTCGCCACCGGCGCGATCATCGCGGCCGCGATCCTCTGATGAGTGGCACTGTCGCCGAGCACTCGACGCCGCCGCGCACGAGCAAGCTCGCGGAGGTGGTGAGCTGGACCGCGGTCGTGGGGTGCCTGGTCGGCCCCTGCGTCATCGGCTGCGTCATCGGCACGTTGGACCGGGATTCGGACACCTCCGTACCCGCCCCGGCGGTCGACGAGCGTTCCGGCGCCGTGCCGATCCTCCGGGCCGCCGCCGACAGCCAGGGCATCTGCTACGGCTGGGAACTGCTCAACCGGTCCGACCAGGTGAGTGTCGGCTCCAACGTCGGTGACGGGACGCCCGTGGCCGACGCGTCCGGCTGCACGCGCTGGATCCAGGTCTCCGCGGAGATCAGGTACACCGGGTCCAGCAGCCAGGTGGAGGACTCCGTCATCGTCCGGGTCGGGGGCTCGGACGACATCGAGGCCGTCGACCTGACCGCGATCGAGACAGGGCTGGGCCGCTTCGGGCTGGACGCGGGCGCGTTCCTCGGCGACCCGGGCTGGGCCGTTACCCGGGCCGCCACGATCCTGCCGCTGCTCGCCGCCGAGCGGGGGCTCGCCGAGCCGGCCGTGGCGCCCACCGCCGGGCCGTCGACCGCTGCCGCACCGTTGTCGGACGCAGGCAACGACTTCTGGCGGGACCGGTGGCGCTACGTCCTCGGCTCGGCCGGTTTGTTCCTGCTCGCCGCACTGTTCGTCACCGTGGGCGTGCGCCAGCGCCGCTCTGCCGTCGCGCGCCCCGGTTCCGGTAAGTAGCCCCTCGTTCGATTCCCTCATTCTGGAGTCTTCTGTGCAGAACCTCGTCAACGACCTGCTGGTCACTCTCGCGTACGGCGCGGTCGGCGTCGTTCTGATGGCCTTCGGCTATGTCCTGGTCGATGTGGCCACGCCGGGCAAGCTGCACGAGTTGATCTGGGCGCAGCGCAACCGCAATGCGGCGTTGTTGCTTTCGTCGAACCTGGTCGGGGTGGGGACCATCGTGGTGGCCGCGATCGTGGCCAGTGACAACGACTTCAGGTTGGGGCTGATCGGGGCGGCGGCGTACGGCGTCCTCGGTTTGGTGATCATGGCGGCGGCGTTCATGCTGCTCGACGTGGCCACCCCGGGCAAGCTTGGTGAGCTGCTTGTCGATCCGGAGCCGCATCCGGCGGTGTGGGTGTCGGCCACCGTGCACGTCGCCACCGGCGCGATCATCGCGGCCGCGATCATCTGATGGACGGCACTGCCGCCACGTCACCGGCGGGGAAGGGCGGGGAGAAGCGCAAGCAGGCGGTGGTCTGGACCGTGGCGGTGAGCGTGATGGTCATCTGCGCCATCGGCGAGATCAGCGGCGGTGGCGATTCGGACACCTCCGTCCCCGGTCCGGCGGCCCAGGAGCGCTCCGGCACCGTGCCGCTCCTGAAGGCCGCCGCCGACAGCCAGGGCATCTGCTACGGCTGGGAACTGCTCGACGTGTACGACGACGTGAGCGTCGGCTCCAACCTCGGCGACGGCGTGCGCGCCGCCGAGGCGCCCGGCTGCGCGCGTTGGATCGAGGTCTCCGCCAACATCAAGTACACCTCGGCCACCAGCGACTTCAAGGACTCCGCCACGATCCGGGTCAAGGGCTCCGACGACATCGGGTACGCCGACCTCTCCGCGATCGAATCCGGCCTGGCCCACTTCGGGCTGGACGAGGACGCGTTCGTCGACGACCCGGGGTGGGCCGTCACCCGGGCCGCCACGATCCTGCCGCTGCTCGCCGTGGAACGGGGACTGGCCGGTGCGGCCGCACCCCCCACCCCCGGCCCGTCCACCCCGGCCGCCGCGCTGCCGGACGCCGGCAACGACCTCCTGCGGGACCGGTGGGTCCTGCTGCTGGTCGCCGCCGGGCTGCTCCTGTTCGCCGCGCTGTTCATCGCCGTGGGGGTGCGCCGGCGCCGCGCCGCGACACCTGCGGGCCCCGCCTGGCCGAAGCACGGCACGGCCCTGATCCCGGAGAACACGATGCGCCTTGAGATCGCCCCCGCACGGCGTACCCGGAGCAGGCCGTGACCGCCGAGGCGGCCGCACGGCCGCGGTGGCGCCTGGCCCGCGCGGCGGTCCTGCTCGCCGTCTTCGTCTGCGCGGCCTGCGGCCTGGTGTACGAGCTGGCGCTGGTCGCGCTCGGCAGCTACCTGATCGGCGACACGGTCGGCCAGGCGTCGATCGTGCTCGGCGTGATGGTGTTCGCGATGGGCGTGGGCGCGTTGGTCGCGAAGCCGTTGCAGTCCCGGGCGGTGGTCTCGTTCGCGGTGATCGAGCTGACCCTGGCGCTGCTCGGCGGCCTGTCCGTGCTCGGCCTCTACGCCGCGTTCGCCTGGCTCGACCTGTACGGCCCGGCGCTCGTCGGCACCGCGTTCGTGCTCGGTCTGCTGATCGGCGCGGAGATCCCCCTGCTCATGGTGATGCTGCAACGCATCCGGGAGCAGTCCGCGGGCAGCGCGGTGGCCGACCTGTTCGCCGCCGACTACGTGGGCGCGCTGCTCGGCGGGCTGGCCTTCCCGTTCCTGCTGATCCCGGTCTTCGGCCAGCTCAAGGGCGCGCTCGTGGTCGGCGCGGTGAACGCGGTGGCGGGGGTCGTGCTGGTCTTCACGGTGTTCCGCGCCGACCTGAGCCGCCGGGCGCGGGTCGGGCTGGGCGCCGCCACCGTCGCGGTCGGCCTGCTGCTCGGGTACGCGTGGGTGACCGCGCACGACTTCGAGGTGACCACGCGCCAGCAGCTCTACCGCGATCCGGTGGTGCACGCCGAGCGCAGTCGCTACCAGGAGATCGTGCTGACCCGCTCGGTGCGGGAGGCCGGCCGCTCCACCACCGACCTGCGGCTGTTCCTCAACGGCGATCTCCAGTTCAGCTCGATCGACGAGTACCGCTACCACGAGGCGCTTGTGCACCCGGCGATGCGCGGGCCGCACGGCGACGTGCTGGTGCTCGGCGCCGGAGACGGGCTGGCCGCGCGGGAGATCCTCAAGTACCCGGACGTGCGGTCGGTGACGCTCGTCGACCTCGACCCGGCGGTGGTTGAACTGGCGCGCCGGGAGCCGCAGCTGCGCGAGCTGAACCGTGGGTCGCTCACCGACCCCCGGGTGCGGGTGCTCAACCTGGACGCGTTCGCCTGGCTGCGTACCGCCACGGACCGCTTCGACGTGGTGGTCGCCGACCTGCCCGACCCGGACGAGACGGCCACCGCCAAGCTCTACACGATCGAGTTCTATTCGCTGATCCGACCGGTGCTGGCCCCCGGCGGGCGGCTGGTCGTGCAGTCCGGGTCGCCCTACTTCGCGCCCCGGTCGTTCTGGTCGATCGAGCGGTCGATCCGCGACGCCGGCTTCGCCACCGTGCCGTACCACGTCGACGTGCCGAGCTTCGGCGACTGGGGATTCGTGCTCGCGGCGCCGGGTGATGTCGCGCCGGAGTTGGCGCTGCCGGACGGCCCGCCGCCGCTGCGCTTCCTCACCCCGGAGGTGCTGGCCGCCGCCGCCACGTTCCCCGCCGACCGGGCCCGCCTGGACGTGCCGGCCAACACGTTGTTGCGGCCCAGGGTGCTGGACTACGCCCGCGAGGAGTGGCGCGGCTACTAGTTTCATGACATGCCCCCCGAACCGCTGCGCCACCGGCCGGTGTTCGGCTGGCTGGTCCACCGATTACCACCCCGGGCGATCGAGGCGGCGTCCTACCTCCAGGCTTTCGTGCTCTCCGGCGTGGTCACCGTGCTGGCCGTGCGGGCCTACCTCGAGGCCACCGACTATCCGCAGCTCGGCGGCGGCGGTCTGCACATCGCACATGTGCTCTGGGGCGGTCTGCTGCTCGCCGTCGGCCTGGGCATCCCGCTCGTCTTCCTCGGCGGCGGCGCCCGGACCGGCGGGGCGGTCGTCGGCGGCATCGGGTTCGGTCTGTTCATCGACGAGGTGGGCAAGTTCGTCACCGCCCGCACCGACTACTTCTACGCTCCCGCCGCCGCCATCATCTACGTCGTGTTCGCGCTGCTGGTCCTGCTCACCCAGGCGGTACGCGAGCGCACCGGCCGGTCTCGGCTGACGCCGGCCGAGCGCACCGCCAACGCACTGGACGCGGTGCTCAGCGGCCTGCCCGGCGGGCTGACCGAACGGCGCCGGTTCGCCGTGCTGCGTCTCGTGCAGGGCACCGGCCCGACCACCGAGGCGGCGATGACACAGCTGCTGGACGCCGTACCCCACCGGGAGCCACCGCCGGTGCGGTTCTGGCAGCGGGCGGCGGACCGGGCCCGGCGGGTCGCCGCCTGGGCGGTCGGACGCCGCTGGCTGGTCTGGCTGGTGGTGGTCTACCTGGTGGTGACGCCGGTGCTGACCGTGGTGGCGGTGCTGGTGGACGGCGTCACCGGGAAGCTGGACCAGGAGCGGGAGTGGGGTGCGGTGCTCGGCGTCAGCGCCTCCGCGCTGGTCACCGCCGTGCTCGGCCTGTGGGCCGCCTGGCTGCTGCGGCGGAACCGGGTCGAGGCGTTCCGCCTGTTCAAGCTGGCGCTGCTGGTCGACCTGCTGTTCGGGCAGGTCTTCAACTTCACGGTCAACCAGTTCGGCGCGGTCTCCGCGGTCGCGCTCGACCTCATGCTGCTCGGCGTGGTCACCGCCGAGCACCGTCGGTTGCGCCACGCCACCGACAGGTGAGGCTCTACAGCGTGCTGAGCTGGTGGTAGATCGCTACGGTGGGCTTCTGATCAAGGAAGGGAGAATCATGGCCGATGCACCTGGCACTCCGCACCGCGCCCGTCCTGGCGTGGTGACGATATCCAGCTGGCTGCTCATTTTCGTCGCCGCCCTCCAGGTGGTGAACCTGATCGTGGCGCTGGCCGTGGTCGGCACGATCCGCGACGTCATGACCGACGCGTACGAGGGCACCTCGGTCGAGGGCGTCGCTGACGTCACCTATGCGATCACCATCGGCACGGCCATCCTGTCGCTGCTTCTCGCGGCCGGCCTCGTCGTGCTCGCCGTGCTGAACAACCGGGGCAAGAACGCCTCCCGGATCACCACCTGGGTGCTCGGCGGCATCATGCTCTGCTGCACCGGCGGTGGGCTGCTCAACGGTCTGGCCGGCGGGATGACCGGTGGTGACGCAGGCGGCGACGTGCCCAGCTCGCAGGAGATCCAGCGCCGGCTGGAGGACGCGTTGCCGTCCTGGTACACGCCGGTGAACCTGCTGCTGGGCCTGGTGGCGCTGCTCGCCCTGCTGGCCGCGCTGATCCTGCTGGCGCTGCCGAAGGCGAACGAGTTCTTCCGCAAGCCGCAGGCGGCCTGGGAACCGCCGGTTCCGGGTGGCGCCTATCCGGCGTACCCGTCGGCCGGTGGGCAGTCGACCGACCCGGCGTACCCGTCGGCCGGTGGGCAGTCGACGGACCCGGCGTACCCGTCGGCTCCCGGCACTCCGCCGCCCACCCCGGGCGGCCAGTCCACGCCGGGCGGGCAGCCGCCGGCCACGCCGGGCGAGCGGCAGGATCCGGAGCCGCCACCCGGAAGATGACGTCGGGATAGGAGCGACGCGGACGGTCCCTCCGAGTAGGTTGCAAGCCGACGCCTACCGGAGGGACCCGTCGTGTCGTACCCCGATCAGGCCGCACCCCGCCGGCCGGGCGCGGTCCTCGCCGCGGTGGCGGTGCTGTTGCTGATGGCGGTCGGCGCCGTGGCGTACGCGGTGGCCAACCTGCTCGTCACCGGCGGCACGGTCGACCGGTTCCGCGCCGCGGCGCGGGCCACCGACGCGGGCGACGGTGACATCGACCGGGTGGCCCGGCTGCTGCCCGGCTCCGCCGTGCTGGCCGCCGTGCTCGGCGTGCTGGCCGCGCTGGTGCTGGTCGGGCTCGCGCTGGGCCTGCGTGCCGGCCGTCCCGGTGCCCGTACGGCCACCTGGGTGGTCGCCGGGACGGGACTGTTCTGCGGCTGCTGCGGTCTGGCGGTGCTGGTCGGGCAGCGGGCCGCGCCACTGCGGCTGGACGCCGACGACCGGGTCACCGCCGACCTGCTCGGGCTGCTCGGCGACGCGTATCCGACGTGGTGGATCCCGGTGAACGCGACGCTGTCGGTGGCGCAGATCCTCGGCTATCTGACGGTCGCCGCGCTGCTCACGCTGCCGTCGGCACATGCGTTCCTCCGCGGCCCCGGCGGCCCGGCCCGGCCGTCCGGCTACGGCGCGACCGTGGCTGGCACCCCCGCCGCCGGCCCCACGCCCTGGGGGCCGCCCCCGGGGCTGCGATCGCCGTCCGCGCCACCGCCGTCCGCGCCACCCCCGTCCGGGTTCCCCCCAGCCCTCGAGGACCGACCATGACCGGTGCCGCCCACCCCTCCCCGCGCCGGGCGTTGGTCACCGGCGCCAGCCTCGGCATCGGCGAGGCGTTCACCCGCCGGCTCGCCGCCGACGGCTGGGATCTCGTCCTGGTGGCCCGGGACGCCGCCCGGCTCGACGGTCTGGCCGCCGAGCTGACCGGCCGGCACGGCATCGAGGTGGAGACGATCCCGGCGGACCTGTCCACCGACGAGGGTTGCGTGGCGGTGGAGCGTCGGCTTTCCGCCATACCACCTGTGGAGCTTTTGGTGAACAACGCGGGGTTCAGCCTGAGCACCCCGTTCGTGCGGTCCTCGGTGGAGGACGAGGCGCGGCTGATCCGGCTCAACGTGCTGTCTGTGCTGCGTCTGACCCATGCCGCGCTCGGTCCGATGTCCGAACGAGGCCACGGGGCAGTGATAAATGTCTCTTCCGTTGCGGGCTTCGGTGTCCCCATGCCGGGATCGACGTACTCCGCCAGCAAGGCCTGGGTGACGAATTTCAGTGAGTCGATCGGTCAGTCGGTCGCTCCTCTGGGTGTACGCGTGATGGCGCTCTGTCCCGGCTACACCCGCACCGGCACGCACGAGCGAGCCGGCATCGACATGTCGCGGCTGCCCGCCTGGGCCTGGCTGCGAGCCGATGATGTTGTCGCCGAAGGGCTGCGTGACCTGCGGAAAGGCAAGCTGGTGAGCGTTCCGGACTGGAAGTACAAGGTGGCCGCGGCCGGGCTGCGGCACGCACCCAGGCGGCTGCTGCGCGGCTTCCGGCGGGACACCCGCGGGGCGGCCGACCGCGCGGACGGTTGACCGGCCGGCACCGGGCGGGGCGCGACGTACCCGGCTCGCGGTCGCACAGCGTAGCCACCCCCCGCCACCCATCGAGGGTCCACGGGGTTGACCAGGGCAGACCCGGAGGACGGCGCCCAGACTCGCGAAGTACGCTCTATCGCCATGGAGGCCCACGACGACCTGCGTAAATTCATCACCGACCTGGCTGTCGTCCACGGCCGGGTGGTCCTCTCGTCGGGCCGTGAAGCGGACTGGTACGTGGATCTGCGTCGGGTCACGCTCCATCACGCGGCGGCCCCGTTGATCGGCCGGGTCATGCTCGACCTCACCGCCGACTGGGCGTACGACGCGGTGGGTGGGCTGACCCTCGGTGCCGACCCGGTCGCCGTCGCGATGCTGCACGCGTCGGCCGGGACCGACCGCCCGGTGGACGCGTTCGTGGTCCGCAAGGCGGGCAAGGCACACGGCCTCCAACGCCGTATCGAAGGGCCGGACGTGGCCGGCCGGCGTGTTCTGGCGGTCGAGGACACCTCCACAACCGGTGGAAGTGTGCTCACCGCGGTCGAAGCATTACGTGAGGCCGGGGCCGAGGTGGTCGGTGTTGCGGTTATTGTTGATCGAGGTGCCGGCGACACGGTGCGAGCCGCCGGACTGCCCTATCGGGCGGCCTATACGTTGGCTGACCTCGGCCTTGTGGCGTAAAAGTTTGCCGATTCGGATCTGCTGATATGCAGGCGGATCGATGCTGCTGGTGGAAGGATGGAATACGTGGGAACTGCGTTGGCTGAAATGACCATGCCTCAGATCTCGCCGCTTGCCGGCGAGCCGATCGAACGTGCCGACGCCGAGCGGCTTGCGGGGGTCCTCAAGGCCCTCGCGGACCCCGCCCGGCTGCGGCTGCTCAGCCTGATCCAGTCGGCTCCCGAGGGGGAGGCGTGCGTGTGTGACCTCACCGCGCCGCTCGGCCTCTCGCAGCCGACGGTCAGCCACCACCTGCGAATCCTCACCGAGGCCGGCTTGCTGGAGCGGGAGAAGCGCGGGGTCTGGGCGTACTACCGGCTGGTGCCGTCCGCGATCGCGACGATCGCGGATCTGCTCACCCCGCCGCGCAAGCGGGCCACGAAGAAGGCTCGCTGAACAGTCCGGGTCGGCCCCACCGCGGGGCCGTCCCGGCCGGGTGCGGGTGACCGGTGGCGTGACAGGGGTGGCGCCACCAGCGCACGATGACGGCTGTCCGTTGTCGTGTCACCCGAACGCGTTGACTCATGTCGAAGGCCGGCTCTCTGCCCGAGGGCTGGCCTTCGTCGTCCGTGCCCACCTCAACTGCGGTGCTGACCGCCGTGGCCGTGCTCATGGCCCGGACCGTGCTCCTCAATGGCGTCGCGGGCGGCCTCCACAGTGCCGGCCACGGTCGCCGCGGTGATCACCGCGACCGCCTCGCCGCGCCTGCGCGCCCTCCGGTCCCGCAGGAACTCGAAGAAGATCGGCAGCACCGAGATCAGGATGATGAGCGCCACCACCGGCAGGATGTAACGGTCGATCTTGTCGCCGATGGCGTCGTAGATCTGGCGGGCCAACAGGTAGCCGATGAGCAGGATGCCGTCCACCCAGAGGATCGCACCGACCACGTTCCACACGAAGAACTGGCGCGCCGGCATGCCGAGCACCCCGGCCACCGGGTTGAGGAACGTCCGCACGATCGGGATGAAACGGGCCAGCACCACGGCCTTCGCCGGGCCGAACCTCTGGAAGTAGTACTCCGCCTTCTCCACGTACTCCCGCTTGAACAGCCGCGAGTTGGGCTTGTCGAACATGCGGCGGCCGTAGCGGGCGCCGAGCCAGTGCCCGAGCTGGGCGCCGGCGATGGCGCAGAGCGGCCCGCCGATCATCAGCCCGGCCAGGGACAGGCGGGTGCCGTCGCCGAAGATCGCGTCGGCCACCGGGGAGGCCGCCACCCCGGCCAGGAACAGCAGCGAGTCGCCCGGGAAGAAGAACCCGACGAGCAGCCCGGTCTCGGCGAAGAGAATCACCCAGACGCCGATCACGCCGAAGGTGTGGATGAGGTCCTTCGGGTCGAGCGGATTCAGCGCCACGCTCTCGGAGAACATCCGGGTCTTCTCTGCTGTGTCCACGGCCACACAGGGTACTCCGGCCCGGCCCGGCATTTGGGCCGGACCGGGCGTACTCGTCAGAGGCGGGGATCGACTGGTTCGGACTCGCAGGCGAGGATCGCGAACACCAGCTCGTGGCGGCGCCACAGCGGTGCGTCCTCGGCGAGCGCGTCCAGCACGGCCAGTCCCAGGCCGTGCTCCCGCAGCGCCATCCCGCGCTTGCGGCCCAACGAGCGCCGGCGCAACGCGGTGAGCTGCGCCGGGTCCGTGTACCCGGGGCCGTAGATGATCCGCAGGTATTCCCGCCCCCGACACTTGATCCCCGGCTGGAGCAGCGAGCCCTTCGGCGAGCGGGCAGCCAGGCCGGCGTACGGCTTGACCACCATGCCCTCACCGCCGGACGCGGTGAGCGCCAGCCACCACTCGGTGGCGGACGCCACCGCGGCCTCGTCTGCCAGCTCCACCACCTGCCGCCGGGTCGGCGTGAAGAACTCCGGGTCGGCCGCGCACAGCCGGTCCGCCAGCGCCAGATGCCAGCCGTGGTCTCGGTCGGCGAAGCTCGCCCCGGCGCCCGCCAGCACCGCGAACGGCGCCAGCGTCACGCCGCGCAGCCCGTCGGTCGGCGCCACGTACGCCCGGTAGGCCGCCGAATAGGCGACCACCTCGGCGGCCCGCGCGGTCATCCGGGCGTGCAGCTCCGCCACCGGCAACCCGCGCCCGGCGCTGGTGTCCAGCGCAGCGAGCACCGCCGGCAGCGCCGCCCGCCCGGCCGCGCCAACCCCCGCGTACTGCTCGCGGATCAGCCCACCCGCCTTCGCCGACCAGGGCAGCAGCTCGGCGTCGAGCAGCAGCCAGTCGGTGTCCAACTCGGCCCACAGGCCGGCGGTGGTCACCGCGGCACGCACCCGGGCCAGCAACTCGTCGTCCAGCGGTGGCCCGAAGAACGGCCGACCGGTACGGGTGTGCACCGCCCCGCCGCCGAACCGGCCCGGCTCGCGCTCCACAAGCACCACGGCCCGCGAGCCCATGTGCTTCTCCTCGCAGACCACCCGGTCGACGCCGGCCGCCCGGTAGTCCGCGAACGCCTGGGCCGGATGCTCCAGGAAGCCGTCCACCGTCGACGTCGAGCAGGGCGCCATCGTCGGCGGCAGCCAGACCAGCCGCCCCGGGTCGACCGCGAACCGGCTCATCACCTCCAACGCGGCGGCGGCGCTCTCCGCCGGCACGGTCAACGACCCGTACGCGTGGGTGAGGTGCCGGCGTCCGGTCACGTCGGACAGGTCCAGCACGGTGTCCGGTCGCGCCGGTGCCACCGGGAACAGCGGACGGGCCGGGGCGTACCACTCCTGCACCGCCGGGACGGCGATCAGCTCCCGCTCCGGGTAGCGCAGCGCGGTCAGCTTGCCGCCGAACACGCAGCCGGTGTCCACGCAGATGGTGTTGTTCACCCACTCCGCTTCGGGCGTCGTCGTGTGCCCGTACACGACCATGGCCGAACCCCGGTAGTCCCGCGCCCACGGGTAGCGCACCGGCAGGCCGTACTCGTCGGTCTCGCCTGTGGTCTCGCCGTAGAGCGCGAACGAGCGCACCCGGCCGGACGCCCGCCCGTGGTAGGCCTCCTTGAGCCCGGCGTGCGCCACCACCAGCCGGCCACCGTCCAGCACGTAGTGGCTGACCAGGCCGTCGATGAACGTCTCCACCCCGGCGACGAACTCCGGCGGCTCGGTGGCGAGCTGCTCCATCGTCTCGGCCAGCCCGTGGGTCAGCCGGACGTCCCGGCCGCGCAGCTTGCGCAGCAGCTTCTGCTCGTGGTTGCCCGGCACGCAGATCGCGTGCCCGGCCGCCACCATGCCCATCACCAGGCGCAGCACGCCGGGGGAGTCCGGGCCGCGGTCCACCAGGTCACCGACGAAGACCGCGGTACGCCCGGCCGGGTGCGCCGCGTCCACCGGGCGGCCCGAGTCGTCGTGCCGCAGCAGGTAACCGAGGCGGGACAGCAGCGCCTCCAGTTCGGTGCGGCAGCCGTGCACGTCCCCGATCACGTCGAACGGCCCGGTCAGCTCCCGCCGGTCGTTGAACAGCCGCTCGTAGCGGATCTCGGCGGCGTCGATCTCCGACACCCCGCGCAGCACGTGCACCTTGCGGAAGCCCTCCCGGGCCAGCCGCCCGTACGACTGCCGCAGGTCACGCTGCATCCGGGTGAGCACCTGCCGGCCGAAGGCCCGGTCGGCGCGGGCCTGCGTACGCTCCCACGCCACCGACTCCGGCACGTCGAGCACCACCGCCACCGGCAGCACGTCGTGCTCCCGGGCCACCTGGATCAGCCCGGCGCGGGCGTGCGGCTGGAGGTTCGTCGCGTCGACCACCGTCAGGCGTCCGCGCCGCAGCCGGATGCCGGCCACGTGGTGCAACGCCTCGAACGCGTCACCGGACGCGGACTGGTCGTTCTCGTCGTCGGCCACCAGCGCCCGGAACGTGTCCGAGGAGAGCACCTGGCTGGGTGCGAAGTGGCGGCGGGCGAACGTCGACTTGCCGGAGCCGGAGACGCCCACGAGCGCAACCAGGGCCAGCTCGGGAATGTCCAGGGTGGTCATCGGTTCGTTCCCTCCTTCCGGTCGTTGCGCGGTGCCCGGCCGTCCTCGCCGTTGCGGTCGTCGCGGGTCAGCACCGCGAGCTGGGTCGGCGCGCCCACCTCCGGGTCGTCGTCGCCCACCCCGCCGATGGTGGCCGTGTAGCCGTGCGCCGCCGACACCCGCCGCACCCAGGCGGCGAACTCCGCCCGGGTCCACTCGAACCGGTGGTCGGCGTGCCGGAACCGGCCCGGCCCCAGCCCCTCGTAGCGGACGTTGTACTCGACGTTCGGGGTGCTCACCACCACCGTGCCCGGTCGGGCGTGACCGAAGACCGCGTCCTCCAACGCCGGCAGCCGGGGCGGGTCCAGGTGCTCGATCACCTCCATGAGCACCGCCGCGTCGTACCCCCGCAGCCGGTCGTCGCGGTAGGTCAGCGCCGACTGCCACAGCCGGATGCGGTCCCGCTGGCGCTCCGGCAACCGGTCCAGACGCAGCCGCCGGGCGGCCAGGCCGAGCGACCGGTCGGCGACGTCGACGCCGACCACCTCGGTGAACCGCCGATCCGCGACGAGCGCGGAGAGCAACGCCCCTCCGCCGCAGCCCAGGTCCAGCACGCGGCTCGCGCCGCTGTCCCGCAGCGCGGCGAGCACCGCCTCCCGCCGCCGTACCGCAAGCGACGCCCGGGGCGTCTCGGCGGGCTGCTCCGGGTCGATGCTGTCGTCGGCGGGCGGCTCGTCGGCCAGGCGCAGCTCGGCCAGCCGGGCCATCGCCACGTCGGCCAGGGCCCGGCGGTGCGCCAGGTAGCGGCGGGTGATCAGGGCCCGCTGGGGATGTTCACCCAACCAGTCCGCGCCAGCCCGCAGCAGCTTGTCCACCTCGTCCGGGGCGACCCAGTAGTGCTTGGCGTCGTCGAGCACCGGCAGCAGCACGTACAGGTGGTTGAGGGCGTCGGCGAGGCGTAGCGTCCCGGTCAGGGTCAGGTCGACGTATCGGCTGTCCCCCCATTCCGGGAACGTCTCGTCGAGCGGGATCGGTGTCGCCGTGACGGCCCAGCCGAGCGGCGCGAAGATCTTCACGGCCAGCTCGGCGCCACCGCGACAGCGCAGCACCGGAACCCGTACGGTCAGCGGGATCGCGGTCGCGGCCAGCTCCGGGCGGTCCCGCGAGCCGCCGCGCAGGGCGGACCGGAACACCTTCGTCAGTGCGGACGCGAGCAGGCTCGACGCCGCGTACGCGCGGTCGTTGACGTACTGCCCGAGCGCGAAGCCCTCCGGCGCCCTGCCCTTACGTCCCCCACCCAGCTTGAGCGGATCCACCTCGACCAGCAGCGCCGCGGTGCAGCGCGCCTCGTCCGCCTCGGGGTAGAACACGTGCGCGGTGCCGGTGGGCAGGTCGAAACTCTGCACGCGGTCCGGATGCTTCACCAGGAGATGACCGAGGTCGGTCGCCGGGTGGTGGGTCGTGGTGATCGTCAGCAGCACGGGTCAGATGCTCCCAGTGTTCTGTTCTCTCGTCGTGGGGGTTTCCGGGGAGCCCGACCCGCTCCGGGCGATCAGGTTCCCTATGTGGCGGTGCCCCGCCGACCGGTGGTCGGCGGGGCACCCGGGGTGCTTCGGATCAGGCGACGAAGCGGGTCCTGCGGCGGCGGGTCAGCACGTAGCCGACGCCACCGGCGGCGAGCAGCACCGCGCCGATGCCGGCGATCAGGGCGGTGGACGAACCGGTGATCGGCAGCGTGCCGCCGTCACCGCCGCCCTGGCCACCGTCGCCGCCACCCGGCGCCGCGTTGACGACGACCTTGGCGGTGTCGTTCGCCGGCTTGACGTCACGGTAGAAGCCGCCGTCGCACTCGCACGGCACGTTGATCTTGACGAGGCCGGTGTCGTTGGCGATCACCTTGTCGATCTTCAGGCCGAAGTCGAGCGTGACGGTGGCGCCGGCCTTCAGGAACGAGTCGAAGTAGCAGCGGTAGTGACGCCCACCAGCCTGACCCGGCTCACCCCACTCGTCGCCCTTCACCGGGGAGCAGTTCTCCGGAACGGCAGTCGTGGTGGTCCCCTTCGGCACGTCGAAGGCCAGGTAGGTGACCGAGCTGCCGGCGTGGCTGTAGTCGAGCGTGGCCGGACCGTTGTTACGCAGCCCCACAGTTGCCTTGACCTTCGCGCCGACCGGGCCGGACACCGTGGCGCCGAGCGCCTCCAGGTCGGTGCTGTTGGTGCCGGTCACCTTCACCTGGAGAAGCATGCCGTTGTTCTCCGGCCGCTTGTCGGCCTGGGCGCCCCGGGCGGCGACCCGGCCGGTGGCCTCGGCCAGCGTCAGCTTGCCGTCGGTGCCCGGCTTGCCGATGGTCACGTCGTAGTTGCCGAGGTAGTTCGTGTAGTCCTCGAACTCGGCCGGGGTCATCCAGAGGGTCTGGCCGTACTTGTAGCTCGGGGCCAGGGTGTCCGTGCCGAGGGCGTACGGCAGCGTCGCGCCGAACGTGCTGCCGGCCGGAAGCTCCTCGTCGAAGCGGCAGGTGCGCAGCTCGTCGCCGACGTACGTGCAGTTGCTGTAGTGCTTGGTGGCGTTCAGTCCGTAGTCGTTGTAGAAGATGACGGAGGCACCCTTGGCGGTGGTCCCGCCCGCGTTCGTCACCTTCAGCGGCGCGGTGAAGTTCTTGCCGGGAGCCGCCGACACGGTGGCCTCCGGGCCCGCCGCCAGGTCGACGCCCTCGCCGACGCGCACCTTCGCCTCGTGCGAGACGCCGTCGAAGCCGGTCGCCGACAGCGTGACCTTGAGCGTGCCGGCGTCGCCGTCCTCGGCCTTGCCGGTGGCCTTGATCTGCACCGGGAAGATGCCTGCCAGGCCCCACTCGTCGAGCTCCAGCTCCCACGGCGAGGAGCAGACGAGGACGTTCGCTGCGGGCGAGGTGCAGTCAATCCCGGTCTCCTCCTCCTCGCCGAGTGTCACCTTGCCGGCGAGTCCGGTGAGGTCGTAGCGGACGGTGACATCGTGCAGCACGACCGGCGCCGAACTGCGGATGATGCTGTAGTCGACCTTGCCGTCCGAGTCGGTGGCGATCGTCGTGTCGCTGAAGTAGACACCGAGCTCGGCCTGTGGGGCCGCGGCGAGGACCGGGGTGGCGGAGGCGGCGACGAACGCGCCTGCGACGCCCACCCCGGCAAGCCAACGCCGAGTGGAATTGCGGAGCATGTGGAGGGTCCTCCCGTGGGGGTGATCAGGTGGAGCCCACGGAGCTTAAAGATTCCTTAAGGGACCGCGTTGTCCCGGATCATGAATATTGACCGAACGGATGATCGGCGCCACCGCAATGTTCCAGTCGCCCGGAACCGTCCATGAAATGGGGACACCGGGAGGTGCAGTGACGTACGAGGAGTTCGCCGACGCGCGGTTGGCAGCCCTGCTGCGGTACGCGGTCATGCTGACCGGAGATCCGCACCAGGCCCAGGATCTGGTGCAGGAGACCATGGTCCGGGTCCAGCTCCACTGGCGACGGGTGGCCCGCAGCGACGCCCCGGAACGGTACGTGCGCCGGATGCTCACCAACCAGTTCATCGACTGGCGGCGCGGCTCCTGGGCGCGGCGGGTGCTGCTGCGCGGCGAAGCGGACGAGACGGTGCCGGCGTCGACCGACCACGCCCAGTCGGCCGTGGAGCGGGACCAGGTCTGGTCCTGGCTGTCCCGGTTGCCCAGGCGGCAGCGTGCCGCCCTGGTGCTGCGCTACTACGAGGACCTGCCGGACGGGGAGATAGCCGAGGTGCTCGGCTGTGCTGTGGGCACCGTCCGGTCCAGCATCTCGCGCGCGCTGGCCACCCTCCGAGCCGAACTCGTGGAGGTCTGCTGATGATCGAGGACGAGCTGCGGGCCGCCTTCGCCCGCATCGAGGGGTTGACCCCACCCGCCGGTCCGGTCCGGGCCGCCGTCGACCGGGCGGTGGCCCGTCGCCAGCGGCGCCGTCGCCGCGTACGGGCCGGCGCGGCGCTGGCGGTCGTCGCCGCCGCGCTCGTCGGTTTCACCGCCATGGTGCCCCGGCCACCGGAGCCGGCGCTCCCCCTCGCCACGCCCGCTCCGGCTCCGGCGCCTGCCGGCGCCCTGAACCTGCTGCTGCTCGGCGTCGACCAGGCCGACGGCAGTCGGCGCGCCGACTCGATCCTGCTCGTGCACCTACCGGCCGACCGGAGCCGGGTCTACCTCGTGTCGCTCTCGCGCGACGTGCTGGTGCCAATGCCGCCGCCCGGCGGGAGGGAGAAGCTCAACGCGACCTTCTCCCGAGCCCCCGGTTCGGGTACCGACCTGGCCGCCGGCTACCGGGCGACCCGCCAGGCGGTCGCCGACCTGACCGGGGTACGCGTCGACGCCGGCGCGGTGCTCACCTACCCGGGGACACGTGAACTGACCGACGCGGTCGGCGGCGTGCCGGTCTGCCTGCCGGCGCCGGTGCGCTCGGTGCACACCGGGCGGCGGTTCCCGGCCGGATGCCAGCGGCTCGACGGCGCGCAGGCAGTGGATCTGCTGCGGCAACGGTACGGCCTGCGCGAGGGTGGCCTGGACCGGGACCGCAACGCGGCGCGCTACGCCGGCGGCCTGCTCCGCCGGCTCCACCAGCAGGGAACGGCGACCGACCCGGCGCAGCTCGGCCGGCTGCTCCTGCGGGTCGGACCGGCCATCAGGACCGACACCGGTGAGCTGTCACTGCCGGCGCTGGTGACCGTGAGCGGTCGGGCGCTCGCCGCCGAGCCGGTCATGGTCGCCCTTCCGGTGCGGCGCGAGGCGCGCACGGATGGCGGGATCGAGCCGGATTCGACGCTCGCGCCCGGGTTCCTGGACGCGCTACGGGCCGACCGCCTGGCGGAGTGGACCGCCGCCCACCCGGAGCAGGTCACCACCCCCCGGTGACCCGGATGTCGGATCAGCGGTAGTCGTCCTCGTCGGCGGCGACCACCCGGGCCTGCTCCATGGCGTCCCAGTCGTCGACCTCCAGGCCCCGCTGCGGCTCGCCGTCGGTGTCCTCGGGGGTCACCTCGGCGGCCTGCTCGACCGCGTCGGCCGGTTCCGCCTCCGGATCCCGCTCCTCCGGGGCGAGGTGGTCACTCGGGGTGAAGTCCTCGTCGGGCTGACCCATCGTCCCTCCTGATCTCCGTGCGGGCACCTGTCCCCACCACCGTACGGGCTGGTCAGGGACGCCGCTGGCGGGCGGGCGGAACGGTGGAGTCGGCGATTGTCCCGCTCGGGCGCACGGCCGGTGCCAGGATGGGAGGCATGGGCTTCCTGATCCGACTGGCGATCACCGCGGTCGCGCTGTGGATCGCGACGTTGATCGTGCCCGGCGTGGAGGTGAGCGGCCGGAACACCGGCAGCAACGTGCTCACCCTGATCGTGGTGGCGTTGGTCTTCGGTGTGGTCAACGCGGTGCTCAAGCCGCTCATCAAGGTGTTCGGCTGCGTGTTCTACCTGCTCACGCTCGGTTTGTTCGCGCTCGTGGTGAACGCGCTGCTGTTCCTGCTGACCGACTGGATCGCCGGTGTCCTCAAGGTTCCCTTCCACGTGGACGGGTTCTGGGCCGCCTTCTGGGGGGCCATCGTGGTCGCGGTGGTGAGCTGGGTGATCAGCGTCGTCGTGCCGGACCGGCTGGAGAATCGGTGAACGGCGTCCGGGCCGGTTGTGCCCCGCCGGCGCTCCTACGGGATACTGCCCGCGGTGGACAGCGCGGTCCGGCGCACCCGTGGACCTCAGCGGCCGGAACGGGCCGCGCTCCATGGAAGACAGCGGCCTGCACGGCCGAGAGCGGTAAGTAAGGAGCGTTCGACATGCCCATCGCTTCCCCCGAGGCTTACGCGGAGATGCTGGACCGGGCCAAGGCCGGCCGGTACGCGTACCCCGCGATCAACGTGACCTCCTCGCAGACGCTGAACGCGGCGCTCAAGGGCTTCGCCGACGCGGAGAGCGACGGCATCATCCAGGTCTCCACGGGTGGCGCGGAGTACCTGTCCGGCCCCTCCGTGAAGGACATGGTGACCGGCGCGGTGGCGTTCGCCGCGTACGCGCACGAGGTGGCCAAGAAGTACCCGGTGAACATCGCCCTGCACACCGACCACTGCCCGAAGGACAAGCTGGACAAGTTCGTCCGGCCGCTGATGACCATCTCCCAGGAGCGGGTGAAGGCCGGCCAGGAGCCGCTGTTCCAGTCGCACATGTGGGACGGCTCGGCCGTCCCGGTGGCCGAGAACCTGGAGATCGCCGAGCAGCTCCTCGCCGAGGCCGCCAAGGGCAAGATCGTCCTGGAGATCGAGGTCGGCGTGGTCGGTGGCGAGGAGGACGGCGTCGAGAACGCCATCAACGACAAGCTCTACACCACCGTCGACGACGGCCTGGCCATGGTCGACGCGCTCGGTCTGGGCGAGAAGGGCCGCTACATGGCGGCGCTGACCTTCGGCAACGTGCACGGCGTCTACAAGCCGGGCAATGTCAAGCTCCGCCCCGAGGTGCTCAAGCAGATCCAGGACGCGGTCGGCGCCAAGTACGGCAAGGACAAGCCGCTCAGCCTGGTCTTCCACGGCGGCTCCGGCTCGCTGCTGTCGGAGATCCGGGAGGCGCTGGACTACGGCGTGGTGAAGATGAACATCGACACCGACACCCAGTACACGTTCACCCGCCCGGTCGCCGACCACATGCTCCGCAACTACGACGGCGTGCTGAAGATCGACGGCGAGGTCGGCAACAAGAAGATGTACGACCCGCGCGTCTGGGGCAAGGCCGCCGAGGCCGGCATGGCCGCCCGGGTGGTCGAGGCCTGCGAGCACCTGCGCTCCACCGGCACCACCATGAAGTGACGCCCTCCGTGTAAGGAAGGGCCCCCTATTAACGCCTGCGGTAGAGGAAGGGCCCCTTGTTAACACCCCGTGTTAACAAGGGGCCCTTCCTTGCATGCGGTCAGCGCACGAGCAGGGCGACGGCCTCGCGGACATCGTCGGTCAGGTGGATCGTGCGGGACAGGTCACCGAACGGCGACGCCGCGAACAGCGGCCGCAGCAGCGACTCCACCGGCAACTCCGTGGTCCAGAACGCGCGGTCCAGGAAGACGTACGCGCCGCTCGCCCCGTCGGTGCCGTAGAACGTCTTCGTGGCCGCCTGGAACACCTCCTGCACGGTGCCGGCCCGGCCCGGCGCGAACACGATGCCGCCCCGGGCCAGCCGCAGGATCGTGTCCTCCCGGATGGCGTTGGAGAAGTACTTCGCGATCCGGCCCGCGAACAGGTTCGCCGGCTCGTGGCCGTACAGCCAGGTCGGGATCGCCAGCCCGCCGGAGCGGGCCCACTCGGTGCCCGGGGCCGCCGGGCGGGGTGAGGGCAGCGACGGCCCGTCCGCGTACCGCCGCCGCACCGCCAGCGCCGCCGCCGTGTACCGCTCGTGGTCGGTGAAGTCCGGCGCGCCGGCCAGCTCGTCGATCGCGGCGGTCAGTTCCTCGGCCGGCCAGGCCGCGAGGAACGCGCCGAGGTTCGCCGCCTCCATCACGCCCGGACCGCCGCCGGTCACCACCAGGCGGTCGGCCCGGGCCAGCTCCCAGCCCAGCACCGCCGCCATCCGGTACGCCGCGCTGCCGCGTGCCACCGCGTGCCCGCCCATCACGCCCACCACGGACTGCGGCCCGTGCGCGGCCAACCACGCCCGGGTGGCGTCGACAAGCGCGTTGTCCACGCCGTGGTCGTGCAGACGCTGACCGAGCGCCTCCCGTACGTCGGGCAGCGCGCCGCCGTGCGCCCGGAAGTGCGCGTACACCCGGGTGTCGTACATCGCGGCGAACCCGCCCTCGGCGAATCCGGCGGCCAACTCGTCGGCGGTGTAGAGGTGCGACGGTTGGGTGGGGTAGGGCAGCCCGGAGAACGGCGGTACGACGTTGGCGCCCCGGCGGACCAGGTCCGCGCCCACCTCGCGGTCGGCGAACCGGCAGCCCACGAAGAGGGTGCCGGCGACGTCGACGTCGCGCAGGTCGGGGATCGGGTCCAGATCGAGACGCAGACCCTGCACGGTCAGGCCGGCGAGCGTCCCGCCGGCCAGTCGCCGGTCGAACTCGTCCCGGGTCTGGATCTCGTTGACGTGGGGGGCGTGCGGCTCGATGACGTCCGCGGGTGGTGGGGTCGGCACCAGATCATCGTGCCCCGGTCCGGCAAGGTGCGAAACGGCAGGGGGCGGACCGACAGGAGCCCGGCGGGATTACCGCCGGGCTCCTGCGTAACCGGTTCCTGGGGAGGCTCCGGATATGTAGTTGTAGTGCAATAGCTGTGGCCGCGGCATGGGCCGGGGGTACGTGTGACGTCGCCGCAGGCGTGACGAAACCCTCAGCCGTTCAGCCAATCCGACGGGCGAGGCCCCTCGCGTACCCGGGGGCGAAGCGGGTTGAATGGGGCGATGCAGAACCTGTTGCCTGAGCCACCGGCCACCCTGCTCCCGGTCCACGAGGAGGCCGACGCCGCGCTCGCGGCGGCGACCGAGCAGGGCACCGACGAGGCGTACGCCGGGGTCGCGGCCCGTTTCCCGACCTACAGTGCCGGCTGGGCGGCGCTGGCCGGCCGCGCGCTCGCCACCGGCCAGGTCGTCGCGGCGTACGCGTACGCCCGCACCGGCTACCACCGGGGCCTGGACCAGTTGCGTCGCAGCGGCTGGAAGGGGCACGGCCCGGTCCCCTGGTCGCACGTGCCCAACCGGGGTTTCCTCCGCTGCCTCCACGTCCTCTCCCGGGCTGCCGGGGAGATCGGTGAGGCGGACGAGGCGGCCCGTTGCGCCCAGTTCCTGCGCGACTGTGACCCGGCCGCCGGGGACGCGCTGGCCAGCGCCTGACCCGAACGCGCGACGGCCGGCCCGCCGTGGGCCGGCCGTCGCGCGTCCTACAACCCTTCCGCCACCGACGCGGCGATCTTCAGCCAGGCGTCCCGGGTGGCGGAGGAGAGCTGCCCGTACCGCAGGGGCTCGCCGGTGTCGATGAGCCGCTCGTACGGTGCCAGCAGCACCGCCCGGGTCCGCGCGGCGAAGTGGGCCTGGATGGCCGGCAGGTCGATCTCCTTGCGCGACGGCGGCATCGAGACCACGGTGACCGCCTGTCGGACCAGCCGTTGCCGGCCGCTCTGCTCCAGGTGGTCGAGCATCCGGGCGGCGGTCTCCGCCGAGTCGTTCCGGGCCGACATGGTCACCACGAGCTGGTCGGTGGCGTCCATGGCGGCCTGCCAGTTCTGCGCGCGGACGTTGTTACCGGTGTCCACGAAGATCAGCTTGTAGAACCGGCTGACCACGTCCCGGAGATCCGCGAACGCGGCGGCGGTGAGCATCTCACCGCCGGTCGCGGACTCGTCCGAGGCGAGCACGTCGAACATGCCCGCGCCCTGCGACCGGACGTACTGCGAGAGGTCACCGATCCGGCCGTGCGACCCCTGGAACTGGGGCAGGTCCCGCAGCATGTCCCGCACGGTACGGGCGTGGAAGTCCTGCTGGGCCCGCATCCCCAGGGTGCCCTGGGTCTCGTTGTTGTCCCAGGCCAGCACGTATCCGCCGCGGTTCTGCCCGAACGTCATGGCGAGCAGCAGGATGGCCACCGTCTTGCCGGCGCCGCCCTTCGGGTTGACCACTGTCACCTGGCGCAACCCGCCGAAGTTGCGGCGGACCGTCTCGATGTCCCGCTTCAGTTCCTGCTCGTGCCGGCCGGGCGGGAGCCGGACCAGCCCGATCTTGTTGACCACCGCGCGTACGCCCATGGTGGCCACCGGGTCGACCGGCCGGGCCTGACGCCGCCGGGCGAAGTCCTCCGCGGTCGGGGGCGCCGCGTGTTGTGGAGCCCAGCCCTGCTCGGGGTAGCCGCCCTGCTCGGGGTGCGGCCCCTGCTCCGGGTAGCCCACCTGCCCCGGGTAGCCCTCCTGCGCGGGGTGCGGCCCCTGCGTCACCGGGGCGGGCTGCTGCGCCACCGGGCCCGGCTGCTGCGCCACCGGGCCCGGCTGCTGCGTCACCGGGCCCGGCTGTTGCGTCACCGGGGCGGGCTGCTGCGCCAGCGGGCCGGGCGGCTGCGGCGGCGTGACGGACGCCTGCGGGTGCGCCTGGTGCCTCGGTGATGCCGGCTGGGTGGGCACCGCCGGGTAGCGCCCGGACTGCGTCGCCCAGCCGGGCGATGGGTACTGGCCGCTCTGCGTCGGGTATGGCGCCGGCGCGTACGGCTGGATCGGCACACCCGGCGACGGGGGGAACGGCCCGAGCCGGGGTGCCCCCTCCTCGCCCGTGGTGGTCGACCCGTCCGCCGGCACGGCCGACCCGGGACCCGGCGTCGGACCGCTGATCGGGGCAGCGCTCAGCGCTGGGGCGTCGGGCGTCGGCACGGCCTGCGGCGCGAGGGCCTCCGGTGTGGCGCGCTGCGGTGGCTGGGCCCAGGGCGACGCCGGCCGTTCGTTGCCGGTGGCGTCGTCCAGACCGGCGGTGGCCGCGGCGGGCTCATCGACCTCGGGCGGGGACACCTCCCGGGATGCGGAGGTCGGGATCTCTTCCACCAGGGACGGGTACGTGTTCCGGGGGAGCGACGACGGTGTCGGACCGGCCAGCGGCGGTCCCGGTGCTGCCGGCTCGGCCGCGGGCACGACCGGAGCGGACCCGAAGGCCGGCGGCTCCACCGGGGCGGATCCGAAGGCCGGCGGCCCGGGCGGTGGCCCGGGAACGGCCGGCCCTGCCGTCGTCGTCGGCGGTGGCCCGGGCGGTGGCTGGTCCATGGTGAACGGCTGGTCCATGTCGACGGCCTGCCTCGGTGGCCCGGCCTCACCCCCCGCCTGGGTCGTCGGCGTGGGCGTGTCGGCGGGCGGAAGCGGCCAGGACATGGCCGCCGGTGTCGCCCACGGTGGAGCAGTGACCACGCCGTCGGTCTCCTCCGGCGGCCAGAGCGGTTCGATGTCCCGCCCGGACGCCTGCGGTCGGCCCGGTACGTGGGCCCGGTCGTCGTTCTCGTGCACCACGAATCCTCCCCATTCCTATCGCCGAGGATAGGCGTTCCCGCCAGTCGCGCGACCCGGGGGAATCGATCGAGGTCAGCCGGCCCAGACCGCCCATGCGCCCGGCTCGGTCCACCAGGACCGTTTCCGGTTCAGTTCACCCTCGACGCCGTCGTCGAGGAAGGGCACCTTCCCGTCGCGGGGTACCACGGCCACCGCCCGGCCGCGGGCCCGGCGCACCTCGAGCCGCACCTTCTTCCGGCCCCACGCGGACCTGGTGACCACCGGCACGGCCACCCCCACCGCCACCCGACCGTCGGCCGGGTCGGGGTCGCTCAGCAGGGTCACCTCGCCGAGTTGCGCGTACCCGCCCGCGTTGCCGATCGCGCACGCCGTGATCGGCTCGCTGCCGTCGCTGAGCACCGTACCGTCGACCTCCACCCGACCCCGCCAGTGCAGCGGCCGTCCCGCGTCGTCGGCGGCACCCAACAGCGCGCCGTCGAGCGTCACCGAGCCACCGTCGTTGCGCAGCAGATCCAGCCGTCGGGGCGTGCCGTCGAGCACCGCGGCGGCCACGGCCGCCGGGTCGCGGGGCAGCCCGAGTTGTGCCACCAGGTCCCGCGCCGTCGAGGACCGGGCCGGGTCCAGCGGGAGTATGCCGACCGGGGGCAGGTCGGGCACCGTCCGGTTCCCGGCCAGGTCCGCGGGACGGCGGCTGGGCGGCGGAGCGTACCGGCGGACCAGGCGGCGCAGCACGGCGCGCAACTGGCCGTCACTGGCCGCGGCGACGACGAGCCGGGTCTTGCCGTCGGAGTCCGGCCAGATGAGGCCGTCGGCGCGGGGTGGGCCGTCCAGCCGGGCCAGCACCTCGTCGATCTCGGCGTCCGACCGGGCGGTCACCGTGGTCACCCGGGCGCCCCGGGCGGTCAGCGCGTCCGCGCAGGCCAGCACCGGTACGCGGGGAGTCTCGCAGCCTTCGGCGTCGGTTCCGGCGGCGGTCTCGTCCGCACCACCGCAGCAGGCCCCGCCGCTGCCGCAGCCTCCACCGGGGGCGTCCCGCCCCGAGCCGAGGGTGAGCAGCACCACGTCGTACACGAAGGAGCCTCCTGCTTCTCGACGAACCCCTGCCGGTCCCGCCGGCACTACTTGTTAGCCTGACACCCCGGGCTCGCTTACCGGTCGCCACCTGGCACCCGAGCCTTCTGGAGGCGGAGAAGATGCCAGCGATCGTGCTCCTCGGCGCCCAGTGGGGCGACGAGGGCAAGGGCAAGGTTACCGACCTGCTCGGTGGGCGGGTCGACTACGTCGTGCGCTACTCCGGCGGCAACAACGCCGGCCACACGGTGATCACGCCGGACGGCCAGAAGTACGCGTTGCACCTGATGCCGTCCGGCGCGCTGTCCCCGAGCGCGATGATCGTCATCGGCAACGGCGTGGTGGTCGACCCGAAGGTGCTGCTGGAGGAGATCGACGGGCTCGCCGAGCGGGGCGTGGACGTGTCCCGCCTGCGCATCTCCGGCGACGCGCACCTGATCATGCCGCACCACCGGGCGCTGGACCGGGTGGTCGAGCGTTACCTGGGCAGTTCCCGCATCGGCACCACCGGCCGGGGCATCGGCCCGGCGTACGGCGACAAGGTCGCCCGGATGGGCATCCGGCTCCAGGACCTGCTCGACCCGGGCATCCTGCGCAAGAAGCTGGAGTTGGCGCTCCGGGAGAAGAACCAGCTCCTGTTCAAGATCTACAACCGCAAGGCGATCGACGTCGACGAGACCGTCGAGGAATACCTCCAGTACGCGGAGCGGCTGCGCCCGTACATCGCGGAGACCCGGGTGATGCTCTGGGACGCGCTGGACCGCGGCGAGACGGTGCTGCTGGAGGGCGCCCAGGCCACCATGCTCGACATGGACCACGGCACCTATCCGTTCGTCACGTCGTCCAACCCGACGGCCGGCGGGGCGTGCGTGGGCGCGGGCATCCCACCGACCGCCATCACCAGGGTCATCGCGGTCAGCAAGGCGTACACCACGCGGGTGGGCTCCGGCCCGTTCCCGACCGAGCTGTTCGACGACAACGGGCAGCACCTGCGCAAGGTCGGCCACGAGTACGGCACCACCACCGGCCGGGAGCGCCGCTGCGGCTGGTTCGACGCCGTGGTGGCCCGGTACGCGTGCCGCCTCAACGGCGTCACCGACCTGGTCGTCACCAAGCTGGACGTGCTGACCGGCCTGCCCAAGGTGCCGATCTGCGTCGGCTACGAGATCAACGGCGAGCGCTTCGACGACATGCCGATGACGCAGACCGACTTCCACCACGCCACGCCGATCTACGAAGAGCTCGACGGCTGGTGGGAGGACATCACCAAGGCCCGCACCGAGGACGAGCTGCCGGAGAACGCCCGCCGCTACATCGCCCGCATCGAGGAACTGACCAGCACCCGGGTCAGCGTGGTGGGCGTCGGACCGGGTCGAGAGGAAAACGTCCTCCGCCACCCCCTCCTCCCGTAACCGGCCACCGCTGCGGCGATCAAGGAGTTCGCGGCCCGGCACCGCCGATTCTGGGACACGGACTCCTTGATCAACAGGGCGGCGTGGGGCGGTCGGTAGGATGCGGGGCCGTGCGGGTACTTCTTGTGGGTGGTGGTGGGCGGGAGCACGCTCTCGCGCTCGGGTTGGCCGGCGATCCGGCCGTCGAGGCGATCGTCGCGGCGCCGGGTAATCCGGGGATCGCGGGCGTCGCCGAGCTGCGGGAGGTGACCGCCACCGATCCGGCGGCCGTCGCGGCGCTCGCCGTCGAGACAGCGGCGGACCTGGTGGTCATCGGGCCGGAGGCGCCGCTTGTGGCGGGCGTCGCCGACGCGGTACGCGCCAAGGGCATTGCGGTGTTCGGCCCGGGTGCCGATGCGGCCCGGCTGGAGGGCTCGAAGACGTTCGCGAAGGACGTGATGACCGCCGCCGGCGTGCCGACCGCCCGCGCGTACACCTGTGACGACGCGGCCGCCGTGGCCCACGCGTTGGACGAGTTCGGCGCGCCGTACGTGGTGAAGGACGACGGGCTGGCCGCCGGCAAGGGTGTGGTGGTCACCGACGACCGGGCCGTCGCCCAGCGGCACGCGGCCGAGTGCGGCCGGGTGGTGATCGAGGAATACCTGTCCGGCCCCGAGGTCTCCCTGTTCGTGGTCACCGACGGCGAGGCGGCGCTGCCGCTGCTGCCCGCGCAGGACTTCAAGCGCGTCGGCGACGGCGACACCGGGCCGAACACCGGCGGCATGGGCGCGTACACGCCGCTGCCGTGGGCCCCGCCGAACCTGGTCGACGACGTGATGCGCGACGTGGTGCACCCGACGCTGGCGGAGATGCGCCGCCGGGGCACCCCGTTCGCCGGCCTGCTCTACGTGGGCCTGGCGATCACCCCGTCCGGCCCGCGGGTGATCGAGTTCAACGCCCGCTTCGGTGACCCGGAGACCCAGGCGGTGCTGGCCCTGCTGGAGACGCCGCTGGCCGGGCTGCTGCACGCCGCCGCGACCGGCACGCTCGGCGCGCACCCGCCGCTGCGCTGGCGCGACGGCGCGGCGGTCGCCGTCGTGGTCGCCGCCGACGGCTATCCGGCCGGCCCGCGTACCGGCGATGTGATCACCGGTGCGGACCGCGCCGGGATCATCCACGCCGGCACCCGCCGGGACGCCGACGGCACGTTGCGCTCCGCGGGCGGCCGGGTCCTCTGCGGTACGGCCACCGGGCCGGACCTGGCCGCCGCGCGCGACGCCGCCTACCGGTTGGTAGACGGCGTCGCGCTGGCCGGCGCCCACCACCGCACCGACATCGCGGCGGCGGCGGTGGACGGCCGGATCACGATCCCGAGCTGACCGGTGATGCGGGCGCGGCGGCCGGCAGCATCCCGATCGCGGCGGCGATCACGGCCTGGACGGTGCGACTCAGCACCTCGCTCTTCGCGTCCGTCGCGGTGATCGAGTACTCCACCCGGAACCGTCCGTCCCGGGTGGAGGCGACACCGGCGAGGTAGCCGAACCGGCTGCCCGTCTTGATCCACAGGGTTTGCCCGCCCACCGACATGGCGTTCAGCCCCGCGCTGTGGTCGCCGGTGCGGCCGTCGGCCCGCACCGGTCGGGTGAACATCTCGGTCAGCCACGGCTCCGGCACCACCCGGCCGGCGAACAGCGCGGTCATGAAGGTGTCCAGGTCGGACAGGCTGGAGATCATGTCGCCGGAGGCCGGGGTGAAGGTCTGGCTCCACACCGTCGCGTCCACCAACTCGGTGCCCGCGTCGCCGACGACCGCCTGGTACCCGTGGGCATGCGGTCCGCGGATGCGGGGGTCGTCGCCCGGGGCGTACGTGTCGCGCAGGCCGAGCGGCCGGGCGATGCGCTGCCTCACCTCCTCGGCGTACGAGTGTCCGGTCACCTTCTCGATCAGCATGCCGGCCACGATGTAGCCCATGTTGGTGTAGCGCTGGTCCGTGCCGGGTTCGACATCGCGCGGATTACGCAGACCGAGCCGGACGATCTGCTCCGGGGTCCACCTGTCGTAGCGGTGGTCCAGTTGCCACCCGATCCCGCCCGGTAGCGTCGGGCTGGGGATGCCACTGGTGTGGTTCAGCAGGTTCCGGACCGTCACCGGCGGATAGCCGGCGGGCAGCAGGCCCGGCAGGTACCGCTGCACCGTCGCGTCGAGGTCGAGCCGGCGCTCGGCGGCCAGTTGCAGCACCAGGGCGGCGGTGAACACCTTGGTGACGCTGCCGATGCGGAATCGCGCGTGCGGCGGTACGGGAGCACCGCTGCGCAGGTCGCGTACGCCGCTGGTGCCGGTCCAGCAGCCGTCCGGCGTGGTGATGCGCACCTGGGCGCTTGTGGCGTCGTCGGTGGGCAGCCCGGCGATGGCCTGCCGCAGCGGCGTCGGGTCGAGGGAGCCGGCGGGGCAGTCCGGCCGGTGCGGCGAACCGGCGGTGGCGGGCAGGGCGGGTACGGCGGCGGCGAGCAGCGCGCCGGTCAGCACCGTGGCGAGCAGGCGACGGCGGGACGGATCAGTTCTCTTCATGTCGTCGATCTTGTCGACGTGGATCGATCCGGGCATCCAGGGACATCCCCCACCGCACCCTGGACGTCCTCGGATGACATCGGGGTCGGAGCCCGTAGGTGGTCCGGTCGGCAGCGTCGCGGTGCGACTCAGGCGTCGCCCACCATTCGGTCGAGAACGTTCGCGGTGGCCCGTTCGATCCGCGGGTCACGGTGGTCGCGACGGTCTAGCGCCATGGTCCAGCCGAGCGTCCCGGTGGCGAAGACGACGCCGCCCTGCGGCGTCTCGTACACGTGGCTGCTCTGGAGCCGTTGCCCGCCCTGCTGCGCCGGGTACGGCGAGGAGCTGAGCAGCGTCTCACCGAGTTGGGCCGGTCGCGCGAGGGCCCTGTGGAGGCCGTCGGCCTCACCGGCGACCAGCCCGGGGATGCGGTCGCCGTCGGCCACCCCGGTGCCGGCCCACACCCAGTGGTCGGCGGAGCGCACCACGAGCGGCTGCGGGGTGAGCACGATGCCGTTGTACTGCACGCCGAGCAGGGCCTGCTCCGGCCGGCCGAGGTCGCGCCAGGTCACCGTGGGACCGGTGGCGTCAGCGCCGGGATCGGGCAACGTCTTGGCGCACTCGACGACCCGTTCCTGTCGACCGTCGGCGGCGGCGCGGACGCGGATGCGCCAATAGACGCTGTTCGCGCCGAGGAACGCCAGGCTCGTGCCGCCGGCCAGCCCGGCTTCGGTGGCCCGGCGCATCTCGTCCGACCAGTACTCGTCGTGCCCGCAGAACACCAGGCCCCGGTGCCGGGCCGGGTCGAGCCGGCCGGAGTGCAGGTCGAGACTTGTGGCGTAGCTGACGTCGTAGTGCTGGCGTTCCAGCCAGCGGATCGCGTCCTGGTCCCGGTCGAAGTGGGCGGGCAGGCCCGCGCCGGCGTACGGTCGGTCGAACGTGACGGCGCGTGCCCGCAACGCCGGATCGCGTCGCCCGTCGGGCCGGTAGCCGTGGTAGAGGCTCTTGCCGACCCGCCGGTCGCGGGGCCACTGGTTGTACGCCTGCCAGGTGGTCATCGGCAGCACCACGCAGAGCGCGGCGGCCCGCCTGTCGTCGCGGACCACGAACGGGGTGCACGCCCGCCAGCCGTCGGCGGACGTGAACACCGCCTGGTAGAGCCCGGAGACCCAGTCGCGGGGGATCGGCAGGCGCCAGGACACCGGCCACCGGCAGTCGAGCGCGCCGCTGTCCGGGTCGGCGGCCGGCACCGGCTGCGGCACGCCCCTGAGTTCGGGACTGGTGAGCAGCGTGCGGGCGCCGGCCCCGGCGTACCAGCCGAGACGGTGCACACCGACCCGGAACCGGCCGGCCGGGTTGACCGCGACGTGGAAGTCGACCACCCCGCCGGGGGCGACGCTCGTCGTCGAGGCGTACCCCTGGATCTGGCGTCGCCTGTCGTTCGTGGACCGGCCGCGGCGCGGCGGCCACCACGGCTCGCCGGCCGCGCGGTTCTCCGCCTCGACCGGCGAATCCTGCCGCCTGCGGGGCGGTGGGGCCTGCCGCCGGGGTGGCGGAGTTTGCCGGTCGGGTCGGGGCGGGGCGTCGGGGGCGCTGCTGAGCACCGCGTCGACGGGGGCGACGGCGGCGACGGACGCGCCGCCGAGAAGAAGGCCGAGAGCGGTACGCCGTCGGAGCCGGACCATCGTGCTGTTCCCCGTTCACCCGCTCGATCAGGGGAAACCTAGCAGCGGGGGTGGTCTTCGTGCTGTCCCGCGGGTATGGCCGATCAGTCGAAAAAGCGACCCAACTCGCGGGTGAGCACCTTGCCGGTGGCGTTGCGCGGCAGGTATTTCACGAACACCACGTCCCGGGGCACGGAGAAGCGGGCGAGGTAGCGGCGTACGTATTCGCGGACCGCCTCCGGGTCGAGTGTCTCGTCCGGGTGCAGGGCCAGGAACGCGGCGAGCCGCTGGCCGTACTCCGGGTCCGGTACGCCGATCACCGCGACCTCGCGGACCTGCGGCAGCCGGGCGATCAGATCCTCCACCTCGGACGGGAACACGTTCTCCCCACCGGAGACGATCATGTCGTCGGCGCGTCCGTCCACGAAGAGCAGACCGTCGGCGGTCACCCGACCGAGGTCTCCGGTGTCCAGCAGGCCGTCGCGGCTCTCCCGACCGGTGCCCGAGGTGTAGCCCTCGAACAGCATCTCGTTGCCCACGAAGATCCGTCCGACCTGCCCCTCGCCCACCGGGTGGCCGTCGGCATCCAGGATGGCCAGCCGGGTGCCGTGCGGGGGCCGGCCCGCGGTGGTCGAGGCGGCGCGCAGCTCCGCCGGGCCGGCGATGGACGCCCAGGAGACCTCGGTGGAACCGTAGAGGTTGTAGAGCACGTCGCCGAACCGGTCCATGAAGGACGTGGCCAGGTTGCCGGGCAGCGCCGAGCCACTGACCGCGACGACCTTGAGCGGTGGCCGGGGCTGCGGCGGCGGTGCCTCCATCAGCCGTTGCAGCATCACCGGCACGGCGAACAGCGCGTCGCAGCGGTGCCGGGTGAGCGCGGCGAGCGTGGTGGCCGGGTCGAAGCGGCGGTGCAGCACGATCGTGGCGCGCAGCGCGAACGAGACCTGGAGGGCGGCGTACCCCCAGGTGTGGAAGATCGGCGCGGAGATCATGATGGTGTTGCGCGCGCGCAGCGGAATCCGGTCGATGATGGACACCAGCGGTCCGAAACCGTGTGGGGTGGGACGGCGGGCGCCCTTGGGCGCGCCCGTGGTGCCGGAGGTCAGCACAATGGTGCGGCCGTCCCGCTCCGGCGGCTGGAGCCGGTCGCCGGGCGCCGCACCGGCGATCAGTGCCTCCTGCGCCCGCTCGTCGACCCGGTGTACCCCGGAGGGGAGGCCGACGACCCGCTCGCCGAACTCGGCGTCGTGCACCAGGACCCGCAGTCCCTGCTCCTCGGCAACGGTGCTCAACTGCGCGGCGGACAGGCCGGTGTTGACCAGGACGGCGTCCGCGCCGATCAGCATCGCCGCGACGATCGCCTCGATCAGACCGTGGTGGTTGCGGCCGAGCACGCCGACGCGGTCGCCGGCCCGCACGCCCAGGCCGGACCGCAGGGACCTGGCGAGCCGTTCCGCGCGGTCCAGCAGTTCCTGGTACGTCGTGGTGGCGCCGTGCTCGTCGATCAGCGCGATGCGGTCGGGCTCGCGGGCGGCGGCCTGGCGCAGTTCGCCGCCGAGGTTCCAACCCCACCGGCGAAGCGCGTTCAGTTGCGAGACGACCCGGATCGGGCCGCCGGGGGTTAGTAGTCCACGTCGGGTCAGCGTGGCGGCGATGAACGGCAGGTCCAAGGCGCGACTCCTTCGCGTTCGTGGTTCGTCGACCAGGCATCCGGGCGGGTGGCCGTCCGGTTCGGCGTGATCTTGCGCCCGATCGCGGGTTGGGGCGGCCACGGACCGCCGACCCGACCCGCGACGGGACACGGCCGATGGGGACGTGCCGTCGCGGGTCGGACCGGAGCCCGACGGTGGTCAGCGGATCTGCATCCCGGAGATGGCGCGGGAGATGACCAGTCGCTGGATTTCCGAGGTGCCTTCGAAGATGGTGTAGATCTTGGCGTCGCGGTACCACCGCTCGACCGGGTGGTCGCGCAGGAAGCCCGCCCCACCGAGGAGCTGGACCGCCCGGTCGGTCACCGAGACGGCCACCTCGCCGGCCTTGAGCTTCGACATCGAGCCCTCGCCGGCGGCGAACGGCCGGTTGTTGCGGCCCATCCAGGACGCCCGCCAGACCAGCAGCCGGGCCGCGTCGATCTCCATCTTCATGTCGGCGAGCGCGAACGCGACCGCCTGGTTGGTGATGATCGGGCGGCCGAACTGGACGCGTTCCTTGGCGTAGTCGAGGGCGTACTCGTAGGCGGCGCGGGCCACACCGAGCGCCTGCGCGCCGACGGTGGGCCGGGACAGCTCGAACGTGCGCATCGCGGCCTGCCCGGAGGCGCGCTGCCCGGACCGGGCGCGGGCGAGCCGCTCGTCGAGCGCGTCCTTGCCGCCTAGCAGGCAGCGGCCCGGCACCCGGACGTCGTCGAGGAAGACGTCCGCGGTGTGGGAGGCGCGCAGCCCGAGCTTGCGCAGCTTGCGGGTGGCGCTCAAGCCGGGAGTGCCCGGGGGTACGACGAACGCGGCCTGCCCGCGTGAGCCCAGCTCGGGTTCGATCGAGGCGGTGACCACGTGCACACCGGCGATCCCGCCGTTCGTGGCGTACGCCTTCTGCCCGTTGAGCACCCACTCGTCGGCGGCCTCGTCGTAGATGGCGCGGGTCCGCATCGAGCCGACGTCGGAGCCGGCTTCCGGCTCACTGGTGCAGAACGCCGCGACGGCCGGCTTGTCGACGTCGCCGAAGCACTGCGGCACCCACTCGACCATCTGGTCGGGGGTGCCGGCGCCGTAGATCGCGGCGACCGCGAGCGAGGTGCCGAAGATGCTCAGCCCGATGCCCGCGTCACCCCAGAAGAGTTCCTCGCTGGCGATCGGCAGGGAGAGGCCGGTGGGGTCGGCCCAGCAGGTGGCGAGGAACTCGAAGCCGTACAGCCCGACCTTCGCCGCCTCCTGGATGATCGGCCAGGGGGTTTCCTCCCGGGCGTCCCACTCGGCCGCGGCCGGGCGCACGACCTCGGCGGCGAAGCCGTGCACCCAGTCGCGAAGGTCCCGCTGTTCCTCGTTCAGGTCGAGCGAGAACTCAGCCATGTCAGGCCTTGGGAATGTCGAACAGGTTGGCGATGTTCGCGGCCAGGCCCAGGTCGCCCTTGGCCTTCAGCTTGCCGGTCATGAACATCATCACCGGGTTGGCCCCGCCGGAGACGATCTTCAGGAACTCGACCGGGCCCATGGTGAGGCTCAGCTTCGGGTCGCGGGTCGCGGTTTCCGAGGCGGTGCAGGTGCCGTTCTCGATGACGATCTCGTAGGTGTCGGTGCCACCGTCCGGACGACCGGTGATGTTCCAGTGGATGACCGCGTTGGTGGAGCCGGCGCGGTCGGCGCGGAACAGCGCGGGCATCCGGTGGAAGACCTCGCTGAGGATCTTGTCCCGGTTCTCACCGGCCATGATCTCGGCGATCTTGGCGTCCGGCGTGGACTTGACCAGCTGCGCGAATTCCTTGGGGCCGACGTTCGCGAAGGCGGCCGGGTCGAAGTCAGTCATGGGGAAAAGCACCTCTCGGAGCGGGCGAATCTGGTTACTCCCGCGTAACCTTACGCACGGGTAGGTATGCTCGCAAGAGTGGCCAGCACGCCGACCTTCAAACGCCTTCCCCGCGCCGTACGCGAGCAGCAGATGCTCGACGCGGCGGTGAAGGTCTTCTCCCGCCGCGGCTTCCACGCCGCCAGCATGGACGAGATCGCCGACGACGCCGGCATCTCCAAACCGATGGTGTACGCCTACCTCGGCACCAAGGAGGAGCTCTTCGTCGCCTGCCTGCACCGCGAGGGCACCCGGATGATGGAGGCCATCGCCGGAGCCGCCGCCCCCGACCTGCCCGCCGACGAACGGCTCTGGCGCGGGCTGCGGGCGTTCTTCAGCTTCGTCGGCGCACACCGCGACGGCTGGGCCGTGCTCTACCGGCAGGCCCGTGGCTCCCAGCCGTTCGCCGGTGAACTCGCCGCCATGCGCGGCCGACTCGTCGACGTCGTCGCCGGGATGCTCGACCACGCGCTGCGCGCCACCGGCCGCGAGATCGGCGCCACCGACCTGGAGGTGGCCGCGTACGCGCTGGTCGGCGCCACCGAGTCACTCGCCGACTGGCTCGCCGACCACCCGGAGGCGGACGCCGAGAAGACCGCCACCCGGATGATGAACGTCGCCTGGCTCGGTGCCGACCAACTGCTGCGCGGCGTCACCTGGCACCCCGGTTCGGGGTAAGGAAGGGCCCCTTGTCAACGCCTCCGATAGAGGAAGGGCCCCTTGTTAACGCCCGCGCCCGCCGTCAGCGGCCCGGGCACGCGCACGGCGGCGGGCCCAACGGGCGGCCTCGGCCAGCCCGGTGACGGCCAGGGACAGACCGACGCCGGCGAGCAGACCGGTGAGCGGGTTGTGTTCGAAGGCCAGCCCGCCGAAGTAGCCGAGCAACCCGCAGTAGATCCCCCAGGTGATGCACGCCAGGCCGTCGTACAGGAAGAACGTGCGTAACGGATAGCGGACCGCGCCCATGGTGAGCGTGACGGCGGTGCGGCCGCCGGGCACGTACCGGGCGGTCATCAGGATCATCCCGCCGCGCCCGTCGACGGCCCGGCGGGCCCACTCGGAGCTGGCCCGCCGGCGGCTGCCCGCGGGCAGCCGGGCCAGGCGGTTCGCGCCGCCGCCGCGCCCGATGGCGTACGAGATGTGGTCGCCGACGAGCGCGCCGAGCGCGGCGGTCACGATCACCAGCACGAGGTTCGGCTCGCCGCCGGCCGCGAAGACGCCGGCGGTGATCACCACGGTCTCGCCGGGTACGGCCGGGAAGAACGCGTCGATCGCGGTGACCGCGATGATCAGCAGGTACACCCACGGCGAGGTCACCGTGTGGTGCAGCAGGTCGAGCACGTTCCCCATGCACCCCATGCTCGGCGGTGCGGTGTTAAGCGGGGGCCCTTCCCAGGCAAAAGGCGTTAAGAAGGGGCCCTTCCTTCTCCTCGGCGGTGGGGCCGTGGGAGGTGAGCACCACGGGTGCGCCGAGCGCCTCCTCGACGGTCGCCGGCCAGTCGCTCGGCGCCTCGGCCAGCACCGGACGGGCGCGCAGCAGCCGCCCGGTGAGCGCGGCCTGCCGGTCCAGGTCGCCGGGCGGGCCGGGGACGAGCCGGTCCAGCCCTTCGTAGCGGCGACAGATCCGCAGCGGCGGGCCGGCCAGGTCGAGGTGGGTCAACGCCAGCCCGTCCACACCGCCGGCCACCTCCAGCGCGTACCGGTGGGCGACCGCGTCGAAGTGCCCGAACCGGAACCGGCCCTGCCAGGGGTTGGTGGGGTTGTGCGGGTCGGTGAACGGCAGCGTCGGGTCCTCGGTGACCAGCGGGCCCGGCCCGTGCCGGGTGGTGGTCGTCCGCAGCACGCCGAGCCGCTTGGCGGTCCCGGCCAGGCCCGCCTCGGCGAGCAGCGTCTCGGCGTTGGCGAACGTCGTGGTGCTCCACGTGGTGTACGGGTGGAAGCCGTGCCACTCGTCCAGCAGCACCCCCTGCGCGCCCTCGAAGACGCAGGTGCCCTCGCGCAGCGCCCCGGCCAGCCAGCTCCGGTCGACGATCGCCACCCGCCGCGCGAAGGCCGCGCACGCGGGCAGGCAGTCGTCCACCGGCGGCGCGTCCAGTGGCCCCAGTTCGGCGGTGAGCCGGTCGCGCAGGGCGGTGAGGCGGCGGCGCAGCACCGCCGGGCGGAGACAGTCGGCCACCCGGGGCGCCTCGTCGGGGTGGGCGAGGCCGTACGCGACCGCCTCGCCCACCCCCAGCCCGCAGGAGCCGTGCCGGTCGGCTCCCCGGGCGATCTCCCGGGCCCGGTTGGCGGCCCGGTGGTACGGGGTGGCCAGCAGCGCCTCCCCGTCCACGGTCAGCCGGTCGAGCGCATCGGGCATCCCGACCGACGTGAGGTGGTCGGCCTCGGCGGCGAGTGCCAGCGGGTCCACCACGACGTGCCGCGCCAGGTGCGTCCGCACGCCCGGACGGAACGTGCCGGCGCCGAACTGCGCGAAGGTGTGGTGCCGTCCGTCGCGCAGGACGACGTTGTGCGCCGCCTGCGCGCCCCCGTTGAACCGGACGACCGTCCGCACCTGTCGGGTCGCGCAGAGCAGGTCCACCACGGTGCCCTTGCCGGCGTCGCCGTAGCCGAGGTCGACCACCATCACGTGGTTCACAGCCGGGTGACCCCGCTTCCGCCCTCGGTCGGGGTGAACGGCAGCGTGGCCACCGCACGCCGGCCCGAGTCCAGCGGGGCGAGCGCCTTGGACACCGTCCGGCCGGCCGTCGAGCCGGCCCGGTCCAGGTCACGCAGCCCGGCCTCCAGGTCGATGGCCTGCTCGCCGAGCCCGACGGTGAGTGCGATGGTCTCGCAAACCGCGTCCAGGTCGTCCAGCTCGACCGCGTTCTGCCCGAGCAGGCCGCGCCAGAAGTCGAGGATCTTGCGGTTGCCGGCGTAGTGGCTGCCGGCGGGCAGCAGGTAGTAGGTGTCCCAGCGGGCGGTCACCTCGTCGACGATCTGCCGGACCGGCATGTCCTCGCCCAGGCCGTCGCCGATCAGCCGGGCCACCTCCGCGGTCTTCACCGCCGGGTACGCCAGTTCGTCGCCGATGATGAACAGGTAGCCGCGCCGGCCGCGCTTGGACCAGCTGTCGGTGACCGTGTGCCGGGCCATGAAGTACAGCGCCAGCTCGTACGACTCCATCATCTGGCCGCCACCGCCGCCTTCGAGCACGATCTGGCCGAGGTCGTCGTCCATCCGGTTGTCGGACTCGAACTGCCCGACCTGCAACGGCACCCGGTCGCAGGTGGCGTCGCCGATCGCGCCGAACATGACCTGCGGGTCGCGGGCGTAGCCCTGGCGCAGCAGCAGGCCGAGCAGTTGCGGCAGCTTGCTCTGCAGCACCCGGGGCACGTGCCCCATCGAGCCGGTCACGTCGAAGAGCACCGCGATCGGTGTCGACTGGGGGTGTTCGGCGGAGTCTCGGCTCTCCCGTACGGCGTCGCGCGGGTCGAGCGCCGGGTGCACCGTGCGGGCCCCGCTGTCGCTGTAGGAGAACGCGCTCCTGCCGGTGCGGCGCCGGTAGCGGTCGGCGGCGTCGTACACGTTGGTGGACCAGATTCCGCTGCCCATGGCAGCCTCCCTAGGGGTTGAGGGTGGAGGGTCGGAAGGTGCGCGGCCCGTACAGCCGGTGCAGCACCTCGTCCAGTTCGCGCAGCAGCCGCCACGCGTCGTCGGGTCGGGCGGCGAGCGCGGGTTGCCGGCAGCCGTCGGCGAAGGCACGCAGCTCGCGTGGGGCGCGGTCGGCCATCAGCCAGGTCATGCAGCGGGCGGCCAGCGCGATGTCGGTGCCCGGGCCGCAGGGTCGCTTCCCGGCGACCTCCGGCGGATACCAGTCCTCCTGGCCGGGGACCTGCGCCGGCACGAGCCCGCCCGGTTCGGTGGAGAAGCACCAGTCGACGAGCACCAGGCCGTGCGCGTCCGGCTCGATCAGGACATGCCGGGGGAGCACCGCGCCGTGCACCACGCCGGCCCGGTGGGCCAGGCCGAGGGCGACGAGCAGCCGCCGCCACATCCAGGCCGCGTCGCGCGGGTCCACCCCGTGCGGGTACGCCCGGCGTACGTCGGCCAGGCTGTGCAGTCCGGGTGCGGTGGTCAGCTCGTTGACCAGCCGCTCCACACCGCTGGCCGGGTCCCGTGCCGGGTAGGAGTCGACGAGTCGGGGCACGTACGCGAGGTGTCGGGCGTCGCCGCGCTCGGCGATCCGGCGCAGGGCGCGCGCCTCGCGGGCCATCAGGTCGTTGTCGCCGGGGTGCCGCGGCACCTTGATCAGGTGATAAGAAGGGGCCCCTCCTCTACCGGAGGCGTTAAGCGGGGGCCCTTCCTTGCGGTGCAGGTCGGCGAGGTCGCCGACGTGTGCGGGGGTGGGGGTGGTGCCGCGCCAGCGGGTGGTGACGGTGGTCAGGGCGTCGGCGGCGGCGGCGCGTACCCCCGGGTCGGCCGCGCCCAGCCGGTCGGGGTGCAGTGCGCCGACGAGTGTGCGGTAGCGGCGGGCCGGCGCCTCGGTGCCGAACAGGTCGGCGTCGGTGCGCGCGGCCGCGACCAGCTGGATCGCCTCCTCGGTCCTCACCGCACGGTCTCCTCGCGGGCGGGGCGCAGCAGCGCCGGGTGCAGCAGCCGGGCGTCTCCGGCGCGGTAGAGCTTGGCCCGGGGGCCGCCGCGTGCGCCGCCGCGTTCGGTGCTGGCGCCGGTGCTCTCCACGAAGCCGGGCACGGAGAGCACCTTGCGGTGGAAGTTGCCGGCGTGCAGCGGGTGGCCCCAGACCGTCTCGTAGACCTCCCGCAGCTCGGTGATGGTGAACTCGGGGGCGAGGAAGCGGGTGGCCAGCGGCGCGTACTCCAGCTTGGACCGGGCCCGTTCCAGCCCGTCGTCGATGATCCGGCCGTGGTCGAAGGCGAGTTGCCGGCTGGTCAGAGCGGTGACCGGTAGCCAGAGGGCCTCGTCGGCGTCGCTGTCGGCGACCGGGTCGGGCAGGTCGGGGGCGAATGCCAGGTGGGCGACGGAGACCACCCGCATGCGCGGGTCGCGGTCGGGGGTGCCGTAGCTGCCGAGCTGTTCCAGGTGCACCCGGCGCAGCCGGTCGCCGCCGAGGCCGGTCTCCTCGGCCAGTTCGCGCCGGGCGCCGGTGGTCAGGTCCTCGTCCGGTTGGACGAAGCCGCCTGGCAGCGCCCAGTGCCCCTCGTACGGCGGCGCGCCCCGGCGGATGAGCAGCAGGTGCAGCCCTCCTTCGCGGATGGTCAGCGCGACCACGTCGACGGTGACGGCGACCGCCGGGTAGTCCCGGGGGTCGTAGCCGGCGAGGAAGTCCTGCTCGTTCACGACGCCCAACCTCTCACTTAGAGAACAACTCAATCTGAGAACAACTTAGCGCCGAAAAGAGGGGACGGCAAGTCCCCTCTTCTCGTCAGCGGACGGAACCGACCAGGTGCGGTCTCCCGTCCCGGGCACTGTGCAGCGCGAAATCCCAGCTCGTGCCGGTCGGCGAGGCGTTGAACGCGACGGTGGACGGCAGCGGCACCGGCAGCTTGAAAGACACGTCCACGGTGTACGCCTCGGGCAGCCGGGGCTCCAACGCGGCCAGGCACCGCGCCTTGCTCCACATGCCGTGCGCGATCGGGCGCGGGAAACCGAACAGCCGCGCCCCCACCCTCGACGTGTGGATCGGGTTGTGGTCGCCGGAGACCCGGGCGTAGTCGGTGCCCACCCGCGGCGTCACCCGCCACTGCGCGGAGGCGGTCGGCGGAGCCGGGCGGTCGCCCCGGTCGCGCCGCGGGCCGCCGCCCGCGGTGCGCTCCTTGCCGAGGTACGTCGACACGCCGCGCCAGACCTCCTCGCCGCCGACCGAGCCGACCAGCACCACGTCGAGCTGCCGGCCCCGCTCGTGCGGGCGCAGGTTCTCCGCGTACGTGTGGAAGTCGACGCTCTCGCCGACAAGCACCGGCCGGTGCACGGTGATCCGGTTCGCCACGTGCACCACACCGGTGAGCGGGAGGGGGAAGCCGGGTGCCGTCATCAGGCGCAGCGACAGCGGGAACCCGAGCACGTGCAGGTACGTCGCCGGCAGCCGGTCGGCCAACCGGAACCCGCAGACCCGGTCGTAGTCGGCGAGGTGCCGCTTGTCCACGGTGACCCCGTCGACGGCCAGCTCAAGATCCGGCACCTCCGTCCCGCGCCGCCCGCCGACCCCCGGCACCGCACCGAGCAGTGCCCGCCGGTACAACGCCCCGGTGGCCGGCAGCCGCGACAACCCCACCCGCCGCCGCGCCCCGCCCGGCTCCCCGCTCCGCTGCTCAGCAGGCCGGCGGCGTTGTGGATCTCCGGAACCGTCGCCCGGCCCATGATCGATGCGGCCGGGGGTGGAGCGGGCCAGGGCGGCGGCGCGCGCGGACGTGAGGTCCTGGGTGGGACCCTCGATCATGTCGTGCAGGGTCAGGTCGTTCTTCTTGCGGTCCCCCGCCATCACGCCCCCAGCAGGCTCTGGCCGCAGACCCGGACCACGTTGCCGCTGACCGCGCCGGTCGCCGGCCAGGAGAGCCAGCCGATCGTCTCGGCCACGTCCACCGGCAGTCCCCCCTGGGACATGCTGTTCATCCGCCGGCCCGCCTCGCGGATCGTCAGCGGGATACGCGCGGTCAGCCGGGTCTCGATGAAGCCGGGGGCGACCGCGTTCAGGCTGATCCCACGTTCGCGCAGCACCGGCGAGAGTGAGTCGACCAGGCCGATCACGCCGGCCTTGCTCGTCGCGTAGTTGGTCTGCCCCCGGTTGCCGGCGATCCCGGCGATCGAGGACACCGAGACGATCCGGCCGCCGGTCGGGATCAGGTCGCGTGCCAGCAGCACGTCGTTGATCCGCTCCTGGCTGGACAGGTTCACGTCGATCACCGAGTCCCACCGGTCGGCGTCCATCCGGCCGAGCGTCTTGTCCCGGGTGATGCCGGCGTTGTGCACCACCACGTCGACCCGGCCGTGCCGGGACGCCAGATGCTCCGCCAGCCGGGTCGGCGCGTCCGGCGCGGTCAGGTCGAGCTGCACCGCGCTGCCGCCGATCTCGTTGGCGACCGTGGCCAGCTCGTCCCCGGCCGCCGGGATGTCCAGCGCGACCACCTGCGCGCCGTCGCGGGCCAGCACCTTCGCCAGCGCCGCGCCGATGCCCCGGGCCGCGCCGGTGACGAGCACCACCTGCCCGTCAAGCGGCCGGTCCCAGTCGGCCGGCGCGACGGCGGTGCCCGCGCCGACCCGCACGACCTGGCCGGAGACGTACGCGGAGCGGCCGGAGAGCAGGAACCGCAGGGTGGACTCCAGGCTCACCGGCGTGCCGGCGTCGCCGTCGCGGGTCACGTAGACCAGTTGGGCGGTGACGCCCCGGCCGAACTCCTTGCCGATGCTGCGGGTCAGCCCCTCCAGCGCCCGCTGGGCGGTCGCCTCCCGGGGTGAGCCGCACTCGGCCGGCGGGGTGCCCAGCACGATCACCCGGCCGCTGGGCAGCAACGACCGGGCCTGCGGGTGGAAGAAGTCATAGAGCTGACGCAGCTCGGCGGAGTCGGTGATGCCACTGGCGTCGTACACCAGGGCGGCGAAGCGGCGGTCGGGCTCGGCGACGGCACCCGGGTCGACCAGCTCGACCCCGGCGGCGGTGAGGATCTTGCCGGCCGGTTCGGCGAGCCGGCCGCCGGTCGAGGAGCCGAGCAGCACCGGCCCGGGGACGAGCGGGTCACCCGGCGTGTGCCGGCGCAGGCGGGGCGGGTCGGGCAGCCCGAGGCGCTTGACCAGCGCGCGACCGGCCCCTGTCTGGACGAAGCTCGCGTACCTGTCGGTCATAGGCGTAGCCTACTGGCGAGTAGGGTTCGGGCAACAGTTTCGAGGAGGCCGATCGTGCAGAGTGTCCGGCGGGTCGCGGTCATCGGGGGCAACCGCATCCCCTTCGCCCGGTCCAACTCGCGCTACGCCCAGGCGTCCAACGCCGACATGCTGGGCGCGGCGCTCGACGGGCTGGTCGCCCGGTTCGGGCTGGCCGGCGAGCGGGTCGGCGAGGTGGTGGCCGGCGCGGTGCTCAAGCACTCCCGCGACTTCAACCTCACCCGCGAGGTGGTGCTCGGCTCCCGGCTCGACCCGCACACCCCCGCCTACGACATCCAGCAGGCCTGCGGCACCGGCCTGGAAGCGGCCATCCTGGTCGCCAACAAGATCGCCCTCGGGCAGATCGAGGTCGGCATCGCCGGCGGCGTCGACACCACCTCCGACGCGCCGCTTGCCGTCAACGAGGACCTGCGACGCACCCTCATCCAGCTCAACTCGGCCCGCACCCTCGGCCAGCGGATGAAGCTCGCCGCCAAGCTGCGCCCGCTCCAGCCGTTCAAGCCGGAGATCCCGCGCAACGCCGAACCGCGCACCGGCCTGTCCATGGGTGAGCACGCCGCCCGCACCGCGCTGCGCTGGAACATCGACCGGACCGCCCAGGACGAACTGGCCCTGCGCTCGCACCAGCGGCTCGCCGCCGCGTACGACAAGGGGTTCTTCGACGACCTGATGACCCCCTACCTGGGGCTGACCCGCGACCAGAACCTCCGGCCGGACACCAGCGTCGAGAAGCTCGGCTCGCTCAAGCCGGCCTTCGGCGCGAAGGGGCCGGACGCCGAGCGGGCCACCATGACCGCAGGCAACTCCTCCCCGCTCACCGACGGCGCGTCGACCGTGCTGCTCGCCTCCGAGGAGTGGGCCAAGGCGCACAACCTGCCGGTGCTGGCCTGGTTCTCCTGGTCCGAGACCGCCGCCGTCGACTTCGTGCACGGCGACGAGGGCCTGCTGATGGCCCCCGCGTACGCGGTGCCGCGGATGCTCGCCCGCGCCGGGCTCAGCCTCCAGGACTTCGACTTCTACGAGATCCACGAGGCGTTCGCCTCGCAGGTGCTGGCCACGCTCGCCGCCTGGGAGTCGCCGGAGTTCTGCAAGGAGCGCCTCGGCCTCGATGCGCCGCTCGGCCCGATCGACCGGGACAAGCTCAACGTCAACGGCTCATCGCTGGCGGCCGGGCACCCGTTCGCCGCCACCGGCGGGCGGATCGTCGCCACCCTGGCCAAGCTGCTCGATCAGAAGGGGAGCGGGCGCGGCCTCATCTCCATCTGCGCGGCCGGCGGGCAGGGCGTGACGGCGATCCTGGAGCGCTGAATCCGGCGACCCGGCTGGATCCACCGCCTGCGCGGGGCAACCCGCGCGGGCGGTACCTCCGTTCTGAAGGCATGAGACGAACCCGCGGCGAGCGGCACCGCACCGCCACCACCCGCAAGGCGACGACACCGCCACCCAGCGGGAGATCGACGTACGACGCGGCGACGGCGTGTGGTTGCGGGTGACGCTGGCCGCGAGCGTGGAGGGCCGGTTCCCGCTCACCGAGGGGCAGCACCGAGGGCTCGCGCTCGACCCGACGGTCAGGCTCCCCGCCCGGTGATCTCCTCGGCTCGCCGTACGCCGGGTCGTCCCGCGGCGGGACCGCCCGGCGTACGGCGACCACCCGGGCGTACGGGAGAATGAGCGGCGTGACGACGATCCCGAACGTGCTCGCCAACCGGTACGCCTCGCCCGAACTGGTCGCCCTGTGGTCGCCGGAGGAGAAGGTCCGGATGGAGCGCCGGTTGTGGCTGGCGGTGCTCAGGGCCCAGCGGGATCTCGGCGTGCCGGTGCCGGACGGGGTGGTCGAGGCGTACGAGCGGGTGGTCGACGACGTCGACCTGGCCTCGATCGCCGCACGGGAGCGGGTCACCCGGCACGACGTGAAGGCGCGGATCGAGGAGTTCAGCGCGCTCGCCGGGCACGAGCACGTGCACAAGGGGATGACGTCCCGCGACCTCACCGAGAACGTCGAGCAGCTCCAGATCCGGGCCTCGCTGGAGCTGATCCGGGACCGGGTGGTCGCCACGCTGGCCCGGTTGGGCTGGCACGCGGGTGAATACTCGGCCCTGGTGATGACCGGCCGGTCGCACAACGTGGCCGCGCAGGCCACCACGCTCGGCAAGCGCTTCGCGTCCGCCGCCGAGGAGCTGCTGATCGCGTACGAGCGGCTGGAGGACCTGATCGGCCGCTACCCGCTGCGGGGGATCAAGGGGCCGGTGGGCACCGCCGCCGACCAGCTCGACCTGTTCGACGGTGACGCCGGGAAGGTGGCCGAGTTGGAGCGCCGGGTGGCCGGGCACCTCGGGTTCGCCCGGGTGCTGGACAGCGTGGGCCAGGTCTATCCGCGCTCGCTGGACTTCGACGTGCTGGCCGCGTTGGCCCAGGTGGCCGCCGCGCCGTCGTCGCTGGCCACCACGATCCGGCTGATGGTCGGCCAGGAGTTGGTCACCGAGGGCTTCAAGCCGGGGCAGGTCGGCTCCAGCGCGATGCCGCACAAGATGAACACCCGCTCGTCGGAGCGGGTGAACGGCTTCGCCGTGATCATCCGGGGTTACCTGTCGATGGTCGGCGAGCTGGCCGGCGACCAGTGGAACGAGGGGGACGTCTCCTGTTCGGTGGTGCGCCGGGTCGCGCTGCCGGACGCGTTCTTCGCCGCCGACGGACTGTTCCAGACGTTCCTCACCGTGCTCGACGAGTTCGGTCCGTACCCGGCGGTGATCAACCGGGAGCTGGAGCGGTTCCTGCCGTTCCTGGCCACCACGAAGATCCTGGTGGCGGCGGTGCGGCGGGGGGTCGGCCGGGAGGTCGCGCACGAGGTGATCAAGGAACACGCGGTGGCGGTGGCGCTGGCCATGCGGGAGAAGGGCGCGGCCGAGAACGACCTGTTCGACCGCCTCGCCGCCGACGGCCGGCTGGGCCTGACCCGATCCGAGATCGACACTCTGGTCGCCGACCGCAACGCCTTCGTCGGCGCCGCCGCCGACCAGGTGAACCGCATGACCGCGCGGATCACCAAGATCGTCGAGGCCCATCCGCACGCCGCCACCTACTCCCCGCCCCCCATCCTCTGACCCCGTCCCGCCTCCCTCGGGACCCCCTGGTGATCAAATGGGGGTCAGGGGCCGGTGGGGGTTTCGGCGGCGGAGCTCAGGTTGGGGGCGCTCGCCGGTTCGGCGATGCCGCCGGGGGCGGAGGCGATCTCCGGCTCGTGGGCGGTCTCCGCCGCGATCATCGGCTGGTCCGGCGGCATGACGTCGGGCGTCTTCGGCGCGACGATCACGGCGGTGCCGTACGCGCAGATCTCCATCCACATCTCGCCGCAGTCGCGGCTGTCGAAGCGCATGCCGATCACCGCGTTCGCGCCGAGGCGGCGGGCCTCCTCGCCGAGCCGGGCCACCGAGTCGGTACGCCACCGGGTCAGGTTGTCCGGCGCCATCGGGTCGTAGGCGCCACCGCGCAGGTTCTTGACCCCCTCGCGGTACGGGTTGCGGGTCCTCGCCATCGAGGAGACCACTTCGCCGAGGATCTGGCGGATCTCGTAGCCGGGCAGTTGATCCGTCGTCACGACCAGCACGTTTCTGATGCTGTCAGTCCTCGGCCGGGTGGTTCGCGAGCCGTGGTCACCTGATCGGATGCTGAAAAACAGCGCGGCGCGGACGGTCGGGCCGCACCCGACCGATCCGCGCCGCGATCGGCATCAACCGTCAGACACCGGCTGTCGAGGAGATCCAGGACCTGTTGTACGCGACACTGCCGTAGTTCTGGATGCTGGAGCCGTCGGCGGTGGAGGCGACGCCGACCTGCCGGCCGTTGTAGAACTGCGGGCCGCCCGAGTCGCCCCGCCACGCGTTGCCGTTGATCCGGGTGCTCCGGATCGCCTGGCCGCCGTACGCGTCCGTGGCGTTGGTGCTGGTCACCTGCACGCTTGCGGTCTTGAGCTGGGACGAGGCGCTGCACCCGCTGTAGCAGGTCATGCCCCAGCCGTAGATCGTGTTGGTGGAGCCGACCGGCGGGTTGCTGCTGGCCAGCGTCACGGCGGACGTGCTGACCGTGCTGGACAGCCGCAGCAGGGCCAGGTCGTAGCGGGTGTACGACGCGCTGACGGTGCGGGTCACCCCGCCGGAGGAGCGGTAGACGCTGCCGACCCGTACCGACATGGTGCCGCTGACGCAGTGCCGGGCGGTGAGCACCCACTGGGGCGCGATCACGCTGCCGGAGCAGGTGAACGAGCCGTTGCTGAGGACCGCGGCGGCCCACGGGGCGGACGAGACGGTGCCGCCGCCGATGATCGGCTGCGGGCCGGCGGGGGCGGCGGTGGCGCCGGACGCGGTGGCCAGTACGCCGGCCAGTGCGGTGGTGAGCACGGCGAGCAGGGGACGGAGGCGCATGTCGGGGCTCCTTCGGCCGGACGCCCGGGGGTGGCCGGGCAGGGTGGGCACCCGCCGGATGGGGTGGGCCGGTGGGCGGACGTCGATCACATGCATCGACATCTGACGATGCATGCTACGGCCGCGCCACGCCCTGTCACAAGACGCGGATCGAATCTCGCCGATGGCGTGACTCATTCGTCCGCCCGGCGACGCGCCGTCGCAAATCGGTCCACATGCGCGCGCTTCCCGGCATAATTCCTGCTGAGAGGCGGTCCGGCGGGTGGGTTTCCGACCCGCCGGGCAACGAATTCATATCGACGTCGCAACGAACGCGCAACGGTGTCCGCGCTGCGCCGGCAGAGCTGCCCGGCAACGCCGGAACTGCCCCCGGCCGGTGCGGGTCGGGCGGTATCTGCCAGGTAGGCTGGCTCCGCTCGCCCGATTGTTGGGCCGGCACCCAACTGCGTACACAGTCAGGAGTGCCCAGTGCCTCGCGTCGTCGTCGACGTCATGCTCAAGCCCGAGATCCTCGATCCGCAGGGCCAGGCCGTCGCAAACGCGCTGCCCCGGCTCGGCGTCAGTGACGTCGCCTCGGTACGGATCGGCAGGCGGATCGAGATCGAGTTCACCGGCGAACCGGACCTGGACCGGGCCCGGGAGATCGCCGACAAGCTGCTCGCCAACCCGGTCATCGAGGACTTCACCGTCCGCGTGGTGACCGTCGACGAGACCACGGGCGCACACTCGTGACCGCCCGGGTCGGTGTGGTGACGTTCCCCGGCTCGCTCGACGACGGGGACGCGGCCCGGGCCGTCCGGATCGCCGGCGCCGAGCCGGTCCGGCTCTGGCACGGCGACCCGGCCCTGCACGGGGTGGACGCGGTCGTCCTGCCCGGCGGCTTCTCCTACGGCGACTACCTGCGCTGCGGCGCCATCGCCCGGTTCGCCCCGGTGATGGAGGCGATCGTCGACGCCGCCCGGGGCGGCCTGCCGGTACTCGGCATCTGCAACGGCTTCCAGATCCTCTGCGAGGCGCACCTGCTGCCCGGCGCGCTCACCCGCAACCAGCACCTGCACTTCCGCAACCGCGACCAGGCCCTGCGGATCGAGGCCACCGGCACCGCCTGGACCAACACGTTCCAGCCCGGCCAGGAAATCCTCGTCCCGGTCAAGAACGGCGAGGGCTGCTACGTCGCCGACGCCGCGACGCTCGACCGGCTGGAGGGCGAGGGTCGCGTCGTCGCCCGGTACATCGGCGGCAACCCCAACGGATCGCAGCGCGACATCGCCGCGATCACCAACGAGACCGGCAACGTGGTCGGCATCATGCCGCACCCCGAGCACGCGGTGGAGGCGCTCACCGGCCCCTCCCTGGACGGCCTCGGCTTCTTCACCTCGGTGCTCAAGCATCTGGTGGGAGCGCCGGCGTGAGCGGCGCCGACCGCAACAAGGAGACGTCATGACCACCCATCCGGACCCGGCCCCACGAGCGCCGCAGGTCGGCCCCACCGGCGACTGGGCACCGGTCGTGGACACCGTGTCCCGGGCCGCCGGCACCCCCGAGGAACTGCAGCCGTACGCCGATCTCGGCCTCCGGGACGACGAGTACGACCGGATCCGGCACATCCTCGGCCGCCGGCCCACCCAGGCCGAGCTGGCGATGTACTCGATCATGTGGAGCGAGCACTGCTCCTACAAGTCGAGCAAGGTGCACCTGCGCCAGTTCGGCGAGAAGGCCCCGCCCAGCGACCGGCTGCTCGCCGGTATCGGCGAGAACGCGGGCGTGGTCCAGGTCTCCGACAACCTGGCGGTCACCTTCAAGGTGGAGTCGCACAACCACCCGAGCTTCGTCGAGCCGTACCAGGGCGCGGCGACCGGCGTCGGCGGCATCGTGCGTGACATCCTCGCCATGGGCGCCCGCCCGGTGGCCGTGATGGACCCGCTGCGCTTCGGCGCGGCCGACCACCCGGACACCGCCCGGGTGCTGCCCGGCGTGGTGGCCGGCGTCGGCGGCTACGGCAACTGCCTCGGCCTGCCCAACATCGGCGGCGAGGTGGTCTTCGACCCCTGCTACCAGGGCAACCCGCTTGTCAACGCGCTCTGCCTGGGCGTGCTGCCGGTCAACCGGCTCCAGCGCAAGGACGCCACCGGCCCCGGCAACATCGTGGTGCTGATGGGCGCCAAGACCGGCCGGGACGGCATCGGCGGCGTGTCGGTGCTGGCCAGCGCCACCTTCGACGAGGGCAGCGAACAGCGCCGCCCGTCCGTGCAGGTCGGAGACCCGTTCATGGAGAAGCTGCTCATCGAGGCGTGCCTGGAGCTGTACGACGCCGAGCTGGTCGTCGGCATCCAGGACCTCGGCGGTGCCGGGCTGACCTGCGCGCTCACCGAGACCGCCGCCTCCGCCGGCACCGGCATGCGGGTCTGGCTGGAACGGGTGCCGCTGCGCGAGCCCTCGATGGAACCGCACGAGATCCTGGCCAGTGAGTCCCAGGAGCGGATGCTGCTTGTCGTCTCGCCGGACAAGCTCGACGCGGTGCTCAAGACCGCCGAGAAGTGGGGTGTCTGGGCCACCGCCATCGGTGAGGTCACCGCCCCGTCGCCGGACGGTCGCCCGGGTCGACTGATCGTCACCTGGCGTGACCAGCTCGTGGTGGACGTGCCGCCGGGCTCGCTCGTCGATGACGGCCCGGTGTACGCCCGGCCGATGCGCGAGCCGGCCGACCTGATCCTGCTCCAGGCCGACCGCGCCGAGACGCTGCCCCGCCCGGGCACCCCGGACGCGCTCCGGGAGACCGTGCTCCGCATGATCGCCTCGCCGAACCTGGCCGACAAGACCTGGGTCACCGAGCAGTACGACAGGTACGTCCTGGGCAACACCGTGCTCGCCCAGCCGGAGGACTCCGGTGTGATCCGGATCGACGAGCGGACCGGCCTCGGCGTCGCGCTCTCCGTCGACGGCAACGGCCGGTACGCGCGCCTCGACCCGTACCACGGGACGAAGCTGGCGCTGGCCGAGGCGTACCGGAACGTGGCGGTGACCGGCGCCAAGCCGATCGCGGTGACCAACTGCCTGAACTTCGGCTCCCCGGAGGACCCGGGCGTGATGTGGCAGTTCGCCGAGGCCGTGCGTGGTCTGGCGGACGGCTGCCTGGAGCTGGGCATCCCGGTCACCGGCGGCAACGTCAGCTTCTACAACCAGACCGGCGCGGCGGCCATCCACCCCACGCCGGTGGTCGGTGTGCTGGGCGTGCTCGACGACGTCGCCAACCGGGTGCCGATGGGCTTCGCGCCCCGGCCGGCCGGCGACCACGACCAGCTCTTCCTGCTGGGTGAGACGCACGTCGAACTCTCCGGCTCGGAGTGGGCCTGGGTGACGCACGAGCACCTGGGCGGCATCCCGCCGCAGGTCGACCTGGCCCGTGAGCGGCAGCTCGCCGAGCTGCTGGCCGAGGCCGCCCGGGTCGGGCACCTCAGCTCGGCGCACGACCTGTCCGACGGCGGCCTGGCGCAGAGCCTGGTGGAGTCCGCGCTGCGGCATGGCGTCGGCGCCCGGGTGGTGGTGCCGGAACACTTCAGCGGCGGGTCGATGCCGTTCGTGTTCCTGTTCAGCGAGTCCGCCGGCCGAGCACTGGTGTCGGTGCCGCGTGGGCACGAGAAGGCGTTCACCGGGCTGTGCGCCGAGCGCGGCGTGCCGTGGGAGTTCATCGGCGTCACCGACCCGGGCAGCGGTGCGCTTGAGGTGCACGGCCAGTTCCGGCTTGGCCTGGACGAGCTCCGCGAAGCGCACACCGGCACGTTGCCGCGCCTGTTCGGCGCCGCCGAGGCGGCCCGGGTGGAGGTGGCGGCGACCCGTACCGGCACCACCACCGTGCTCCCGGCGACCGCCGAACAGCCGATCGGCATCGAGGTGGCCCAGGTCGAGTCGGAGCCGATCGCCGCGAACGGCTCGGCCACCGACACGGCGGCCGAGACCGCCCCGGGCCACGCCGCGCCGGCCGAGACCGAGGCAGCGCTGATCGAGCGCCCGCGGGCCGAGCGCTTGGAGGCCGAGCGCCCGCGGGCCGAGCGCTTGGAGGCCGAGCACCCGCAGGCCGAGCGCTTGGAGGTCGAGCACCCGCAGGCCGAGCATCCGCAGGTCGAGCACCCTCAGGTTGAGGACGCGCAGGCCGAGGATGCGTCCGTCCCGCGGCGGGCTGAGCCGGCTCTGCCGGAGGCGGGCGCGGACGCCGGTGGCCCCGCTCCGGCACCGGCGCAGAGCACGCCGGTCGGGCAGGAGCCGGCGGAGGCGCCGCCGAGCGGGGATACCGCAGCGGCGGAGGAGACGGTCGACCCGTCGCCCCACGCCGGCGGGACGGCGACCGGCCCGGACAGCACCCGCACTGCCACCGGTGAACCGGACCAGCGCTGAGCGTTCGCCTTGACCGTCTTCACGCAGCCCGGTGCCGGCGCCCGCTTCGACTGGGGACTGACCGGGGCGGCGGAACTCGGTCGGGTCTGCGCCGCCCTGGTGGTGGTGGACGTCCTGTCGTTCACCACCACCGTGGAGGTGGCGGTGAGCCGCGGCATGCGCGTACACCCGTTCCCGTGGGGCGAGCAGGCCGACGAGTACGCCCGGCGGATCGGTGCCGTCGCGGCCGTGGGACGGCGTCAGATGACTCCGGAGCGCCCATGGTCGCTGTCCCCGGCGGCGTTGCGGACCGCGCCCGTCGTGGCGGACCTGGTGCTGCCGTCGCCGAACGGCTCGGCGATCAGCGCCGCCGCGAGCACCACCGGAGTGCCTGTGGTCGCGGCCTGTCTGCGTAACGCAGCCGCCGTCGGGCGTTGGCTCCGCGCGCAGGGGTACGGCACGAACGACGCCCCGGTCGGCGTGGTGGCCGCCGGGGAGCGCTGGCCCGACGGGTCACTGCGCCCCTGCGTGGAGGACCAGCTCGGGGCGGCCCGCGTGCTGGACGTGCTGGCCGAGGCGCCCGGCGGGCTGTCGGTGGAGGCCGCGATGGTGCTGGCCGGGTTGGCCAGCACGCCCGACGTGGCGGCGGCGGTCCGCGGCTGCGTCTCCGGCCGGGAACTCGCCGAGGGTGGTTTCGCCGAGGATGTCGCGGTCGCCACCGAGGTCGATGTCTCCGCGGTGGTGCCGGTGCTCCGTCAGGGCTACTTCGCCCCGGCCTGAGCGCGCGCCGGGACCTGCGGGGAACACCCATGTGGGCGTCGGGCGTCTGACGGCGTCGGGCGTCCGTGACGGCGATGGCCGCCCGCGGGAAGCGGACGGCCATCGGGAGTCGTGACGGTGCCGGTCAGTCGTCCAGCCAGTCGAGGCGTCGCCCGCCCCGATCCGCGCCGCCGTCCGGGCGGGCGCGACCGGTCTGGGCCGGGTCGTCGTTGTCGTAGCCGCCACCGCGCTGCTGCGGCGTCTCCTGGCCGTAGCCACCCTGCTTGCCGTAACCACCCGGTGCGGGCTGGCCGTAGCCGTCGCCGTATCCACCGGGCTGGCCGTAACCGCCCGACTGGTGGCCGCCTTCGTAGCCGCCGTAGCCACCACCACCGGCGGGGGCGTCGCCGTATCCGCCCTGCGGGCGCCCGGCGTCGTAGCCGCCGGCCGGGCTGTCGTACCCACCGGCGGGCGCGGCGTCGTACCCACCCGCCGGGGCGCTGTCGTACCCGCCGCCCGGTCGGCCGCCGCCGTAGCCCGGCGCGTCCCCGTAGCCGCCGGCCGGCGCGTTGTCGTATCCGCCCGCGGGGGCGTTGTCGTATCCGCCGGCCGGGGCGTCGTAGCCACGTGCCGCCGGGTCGCCGTAGCCGCCGCGCGGGGAGCTGCCGTAGTCGCCGCTCGGGGCGCTGTCGTAGTCGCCGGTCGGGGCGCTGTCGTACGCGCCCGGCTGACGGCCGGCGTCGTATCCGCCGGTCGGGGCGGCCGCACCGTAACCACCCGACTGACGACCGCCGTCGTAGCCGGTGGCAGCTCCGCTGTCGTAGCCGGTCGAGCCGGTCCCGTAGCCACCGCCCGCGCCGTAGCCACCGCCCGCGCCGTAACCGTCGCCCTGCTCCGGCTGGTAGGTGCTGGTCGGGTACGGATCGGCGGCCGGACCGTAACGGGTGCTGTCGCCGGTGTAGCGGCCGGTCGGCTCGTCGAAGCGCTCGGCGCCGTACCCGCCGCCGTCCTGGCCGGGCGGGTAGCCGGCCGCGCCGGCGGCGTAGTCCTGGCCGCCGTAGCCGGCGCCGGAGGACGGGCCGGTTCCGTAGCCGCTGCCGGAGGACGGCGCGTTGCCGTAGCCGCTGCCGGACGACGGCGCGTTGCCGTAGCCGTAGCCGCCCTGGGCGGACGTGTCGTCGCCGTAGCCGTAGCCGGCCTGCCCGGCTCCGACGCCGTACGCGGCACCGGGCGGCGCGGCGTACGGGTCCGGCGGGACGTCGTCCACGACCGGACGCTGGAGCATGGTGGGCGCGTCGCCGATCGACGGGCCGCCGGCCATGCCGGACGCCGCCCCGGCGCCCATCCCGTTGACCACCCGGGTCTGGTCGTCGGTGCCGTGGTAGGCGCCCCGCGCGGCGGGGATCGCGCCGGCCGCGGCGGTCCCGCCCGGACCACCGGGACCGATCGGCCCGTCGGGGCCGTCGTCGTCCCCGTCGTTCTTGCGTCGCATGTAGAGCAGCACGATGGTGCCCACGCCGACGGCGACGAACAGGCCGCCGAGCAGGATCAGCAGCCAGGAGCCGAAACCGCCGGAGGCCTCGTCCGCGGCGGGCTGCTGGGCGGGGGGCGCCTCGGTGGCCGGGGTGTCGGTCACCTCGTCCGCGGTCGGCTCCTCGGACGGGAGGGCCGACTCGCTCGCCGACGGGCTCGCGCTGGGGCTCGCCGACGCCCTGAGCGCGATGCTGAGCCGCAGGCCGGTGACGGACTGGCCGGCGGACGCGTTGATCGACCTGCTGCTCGGGGCCGCGCCTTCCGTGGAGGCGCCGAGGTCGAGCCGTCCGGGCGCGATGGGCTGGGAGGCGGAGCCGCTGAAGCTGAAGTTGCCGTTGCCGCTGGTGTTGGTCTGGCGCTGCTTGCCGGCGCTGTCGCGGAGCATGACGAGCGCACCCGAGATCGGGTCGCCGTCGGAGTTGGTCACCTTGCCGGAGACCGTCTTCACCGTCTGCGGCTGGTCGGGCGTGGGTGGGGCGGCCGCCCGGACGGTGACCCGGAGCTGACGACCACCGTCGCCGGTCACCGTGATCCTCGCCTGCGAGCCGTTCGTGGCCGGTGCGTTGGCCGCGGCCGACAGGTTCAGGCTGACGGCCTTCGTCTGCTGGTCGCCGAAGTCGATCGGACCGCAGCCTCCGCAGGTGACTCCGTCGGGCAGCCCGGTCACGTCGATGTCGGCGGACGTCTCGCCGGGGCTCAGGCGGACCAGTACGTTGACCGTTCCGCTGCGACCGGCGTCGATGGCGACGGAGTTGTCCGCCGTGACGATGTTGGCAGCCAGGGCGGGGGCGGCGGGGACGGTGAGCAGGGCGCCGAAGACCAGCGCTACGACCACACCGGCCCGCTGCTTCCAGGCACGTCGGTGTGTTGACACGTCCACCGCCTTCCGAGTCTGATCAGCTCGCCGGCCGCGAGACCGAGGTTGATCACTCACGGTACGAATACGCCGTCGGCAACTATGCCTTGTCTGACCGGATCATCTCTACCCAGGGCCGCCGCCCGGTGGCCTTCTGCCGGGTCGTATCGTCCCCTCGTGTCCTCTCCGCACGCTTATTCCGCCGCGGTGCTCGCCGCCGTGACGGCGCTCGACGAGGGGCGTACGCCCGAACGGCCGGTGCTCCGGGAGGCGGTCCGGACGCTCTTGGCTGCCCTGGCGGAGCGCGCCCCCGGCCGATCGGTGGAGGTGCGCGTCCCACCCTACGGTGCGGTGCAGTGCGTGAGCGGGCCGCGACACACCCGAGGGACGCCGCCGAACGTGGTGGAGATGGACCCGGCGACCTGGCTCGCGGTCGCGACCGGGCGCCTCGGTTGGACGCAGGCGGTCGCCGGGGGCCGGGTCCGGGTCTCGGGCAGTCGTGCCGATCTCTCCGCGCACCTGCCGATCTGACCGGTTCCCGGGGCGGCCCGGTCTCACTGTGCGCGGCGATCTCGTGACTGTCGGTGTCAAGTCCGGTTCGCGTACACTGAGAGCCGACGACGGTCCCGGCCCACGGTGCGGAGCTGCCCCCCGACTCCGCCAGGCCAGTCCAGACCCCACGAATAGGGAGCGGCAGGTGCCCCGAGGCGATGGCCGGCTGAGCCACGACCTTGACCCCCAGCGACCCGGCCCCCAGGACGCGTGTGGCGTCTTCGGTGTCTGGGCGCCCGGGGAAGAGGTAGCCAATCTGACCTACTTCGGGCTCTACGCCCTCCAGCACCGTGGCCAGGAGGCCGCGGGCATCGCGGTCAGCGACGGTTCCGGTGTCGTGGTCTACAAGGACCTCGGTCTGGTCGCCCAGGTGTTCGACGAGCCGACGCTGGCCAGCCTGCGCGGGCATGTCGCGATCGGCCACGCCCGTTACTCCACCACCGGCGGTTCGACCTGGGAGAACGCCCAGCCGACCATCCGGGCCACGACCGCCGGCACCACGATCGCGCTGGCGCACAACGGCAATCTGGTGAACACCGCGGAGCTGCAGCGGGAGGCGGCGGCCCGGGGGTTGGACTCGGACGGGTCGACGAACGACACCTCGCTGGTGACCATGCTGCTGGCCAGCCGACCCGACCTGTCGGTCGAGGCGGCCGCGCTGGAGGTGCTGCCGCAGCTGCGGGGGGCGTTCAGCTTCGTGTTCATGGACGAGTCGACGCTCTACGCCGCGCGGGACGCGAACGGCGTCCGCCCGCTGGTGCTCGGCCGGCTGGAACGCGGCTGGGTGGTGGCGAGCGAGACCGCCGCGCTGGACATCGTCGGCGCGAGCGTGGTCCGCGAGGTGGAGCCGGGCGAGCTGATCGCGATCGACGAGAACGGGATGCGCTCCAGCCGGTTCGCCGCCCCGGAGCCGAAGGGCTGCCTCTTCGAGTACGTGTACATCGCCCGGCCGGACGCCACCATCGCCGGCCGCAACGTGCACGCCGCCCGGGTGCAGATCGGTCGCCAGCTCGCCAAGGAGCACCCGGTCGAGGCCGACCTGGTGATCCCGGTGCCGGAGTCCGGGACGCCGGCCGCGATCGGCTACGCCGAGCAGTCCGGCATCACCTACGGCCAGGGCCTGATGAAGAACCCGTACGTCGGGCGCACGTTCATCCAGCCCTCGCAGACGTTGCGTCAGCTCGGTGTCCGGCTCAAGCTGAACCCGCTGCGGCAGAACGTCCGGGGCAAGCGCCTGGTGGTGGTGGACGACTCGATCGTCCGGGGGACCACGCAGCGGGCGATCGTCCGGTTGCTGCGCGAGGCGGGCGCCCTGGAGGTCCACGTGCGGATCTCCTCGCCGCCGGTCAGCTGGCCCTGCTTCTACGGCATCGACTTCGCCACCCGGGCGGAGCTGCTGGCCAACGGGCTGGACAACGAGGGCATCCGGCGCTCCATCGGTGCCGACACGCTCGGGTACGTGTCCCTGCCCGGCCTGATCGCGGCGACCGAGCAGCCGAAGAACCGGCTGTGCCGCGCGTGCTTCGATGGTGAATACCCGATCGAGCTGCCGGCCGGGAACCTGATTGGCAAGCACGTGCTCGAAGGGGTTGGCCGTCGGGTCGCCGCCGAGGCGCCCGAGCCGACCAACCCGCTCGTCGCCACACCGAACCGCCCGTAGCACCGCCGACGCGGGGCCGCGTTCCGGGCCCGCGGGAACCACAAAGGGGAGAACCGTGACGCACGTTTCCGAGCGCAGCGGCGCAGGATCCAGCCCGAAGGGCGCCGGCGGCGACCGCCAGCCCTGGTCGGCAGGGTCCAGCCGTACGCAGCGCAAACGCGCGGTCTCGTACGCTGATGCCGGGGTGTCGATCGAGGCGGGTGACCGCGCGGTCGAGCTGCTCAAGTCCAAGGTCAAGGAGACCCGGCGTCCGGAGGTCATGGGCGACCTGGGTGGCTTCGCCGGCCTGTTCCGCCTGGACACGAAGAAGTACAAGAGTCCGATCCTGGCGTCCTCCACCGACGGTGTGGGCACCAAGCTGGTGATCGCCCAGCAGCTCGACATCCACGACACGGTCGGCATCGACCTGGTCGCCATGGTCGTCGACGACCTGGTCGCCTGCGGCGCCGAGCCGCTGTTCCTCCTCGACTACATCGCCACCGGCGAGGTCGTGCCGGACAAGGTCGCCGAGATCGGCGCGGGCATCGCGGACGGCTGCCGCTACGCCGGCTGCGCGCTGCTGGGCGGCGAGACCGCCGAGCACCCGGGCGTGCTGCGTCCCGACGAGTACGACATCTCGGCCACCGGCGTGGGCGTGGTGGAGGAGAGCGAGATCCTCACCCCGGACCGGGTGGAGGTGGGCGACGTGGTGATCGCGATGCGCTCCTCCGGCCTGCATTCCAACGGCTACTCCCTGGTGCGGCACGTGCTGCTGGGCGCCGGCCGGATGCGACTGGACGTGGTGATCGACGACTTCGGGCGCCAGCGCACGCTCGGTGAGGAACTGCTCACCCCCACCAAGATCTACGCGAAGGACTGCCTCAAGCTGATCGCCGAGGCGGAGGTGCGGGCGCTGGCCCACGTGACCGGCGGGGGCATCCCCGGCAACCTGGTCCGGGTGCTGCCGGAGAACGTGGACGCGGTGGTCAACCGGTCCACCTGGAAGCCGCAGCCGATCTTCGACCTGATCCAGTCCAAGGGCCGGATCGAGGACCCGGAGATGGAGGCCACGTTCAACATGGGCGTCGGCATGTTCGCGATCGTCTCCGCCGAGGACACCGACCGCGCGCTGGCCACCCTGACCGGCCGGGGCGTGGACGCCTGGCAGGCCGGCGAGATCATCGAGGGTTCCGGCAACGTGCAGATGGTCGGCCAGCACACCCGGGGTTGATCACGGTACGGTGATCGGCCGCGCACCTGATCGGGGGTTCACCCGAGCGGTGGCCGCCGCCTAGCCTGAGGGTTCGGATTTTTCGGGCGGGCGGGGGAGGTTTCGATGGCTGTGCGGACACCCGAGGGAATGCGGGGCCTCGCCGTCGTTCCTTCATACGTGGTGATGCAGCCGACCACCCTGTGCAACCTGGACTGCGCCTACTGCTACCTGCCGCTGCGTGCGGCCGACCGGCGGATGCCGGTGGCGGTCGCCGAGGCGGTGGCGGCGTCGGTGAACCGGTGGGCGGCCGAAGGGCGGTTCTCGGTGGTCTGGCACGGCGGGGAGCCGCTCGCCGCCGGCCGGGAGCACCTGGCGGCCCTGCTGGCCCCCTTCGGACCGGATGTCGAGCACCACGTGCAGACCAACGCCACGCTGATCGACGACGCCTGGTGCGCGTTCTTCGCCGAGCACCGGCTACGGGTGAGTGTGAGCGTGGACGGCCCGCGGGCGCGTAACGGGGAGCGGGTCACCCGGGGCGGCCGGCCGGCGTACGACCGGATCATGGCTGGTGTGGCGGCGCTGCGCCGGCACGACCTGCCGTTCTCGGCGCTGGCGGTGGTGTCCCGGCCGGAGCCGGGGCTGGCGACCGAGTTGTACGACTACTTCCTCGATCTGGGCTGCGACGTGCTGGGGATCAACATCGAGGAGACCGAGGGGGTCAACACCCGGACGAACGCCCGGGACGCGGGCGCGGTCACCGGGTTCTGGGCGGAGCTGGTCGCCGCCTGGCGCCGGGACCCCCGCATTCACCTGCGCGAGGTGGAGTGGTCGCTGCGGTACGCGGGCGCGGTGTTGGCCGGCACCGCGGACGGGTTGCTGCCGCGCCGCCTCGACCCGATTCCGACCGTCGGTCACGACGGTTCGGTGGTGGTGCTCTCGCCGGAGCTGGCCGGCTTCACCGATGCCCGGTACGGCGATTTCGGCAGCGGGAACGTGCTCGCCACCCCGCTGGGCGAGATCCTCGCCGGTGCGGCCGACACGCCGTGGGTGGGCGAGTTCCTCGCCGGGGTGGAGGCGTGCCGGCGGTCCTGCGCGTACTTCGGTTTCTGCGGTGGCGGGCACGCCGCCAACCGCTACTTCGAGCTGGGGCGTTTTGACGGCACGGAGACCGAGCACTGCCGCAACAGCAAGATCCGCCTATTGGAGGGAGTGTTGGAGCATGCCCGAGAGCATCAGTGACATGGATCGGGATGTGGTCGCCGACCGGGTGCGGGAAGCTGAGACGGGGCTGACCGCGCTGCTCCAGGAGGCGGAGGCGGCGCGCCTGCTGCGGGCGGAGGTGTCGGGTGGCGACGGGGCCAGCGCGGTGTGCGCGTGGAACCACTTCGAGAACATCCCGACGTTCTACAACTGGAACAACCGCCCGCGCTGAGACGCCGGTCCGCGATCGAGGGACCTGCCGGTGCGGCCGGGGAGTGCCCCGGTGCGGCAGGTCCCTGATCGTCGGCGGTACGTCGGTCTCAGCAGAGCACATGCGTGAGCACGCGGGGGTTACCGCGTGCTCAGATGTGACCGGAGGTCAGCGGGTCGGGCGGACCCAGGTGTCCGGGTCGTCGTCCGCATGGTCCTCGTCATCGTCGTCGACATACTCTTTGTAGTCGTCGTCGAAATTGTGCTCAGACTTCCCACTACCCGCCAGCTCGCGCTGCAAGGCGGTTAGGTCGGTGTTCGGGGAGTGGTATTTCAACTCCCGGGCCACCTTCGTCTGCTTGGCCTTAGCACGGCCGCGCCCCATGGCTCGACCCCCTCGCACAGAATGCGGGGCAGCCCGAAGGCGGGCCCCGATGACGTCAGGCATCTCTCGTGGCTCTTACGGTACATGGGGATGCCACCGTTCGGCACCTCGGGTCACCGTCGACCGGCCCTGCGCGTCGCAGCGTCCCGGCCGGGTCAAAGTGTACCCGGTAAGGGGCGGCCACCGGGCGTGGCCGTGACAGCGGACAAACCAGGCTCAAGTGATGCAACTGAGCCTAACGTCGATCGGTCCGCCGGGGCCCCCGGGGGTGGGTGGATCACCCGCCCCCGGAGGGGTGAGCCTCACCTCAGATGGATCGTGCGCAGCCGGCCGACCTCGGCCATCCGCCGCTCGGCGAGCCGGTCCGCGGCCACCGCCGGCGGCACACCCTCGTCGTCGGCGAGCCGGAGGATCTGCCGGGTGGTGTCGAAGATCCGGGTGGCGCGCAGCTTCGCGCGGTCGAAGTTGAAGCCCTCGATCTCGTCCGCCACCTGGATCACGCCACCGGCGTTCACCACGTAGTCGGGCGTGTAGAGAATGCCGCGATCGGCGAGGACCTTCTCCACGCCCGGGTGGGCGAGCTGGTTGTTGGCCGCCCCGGCGACCACCTTCGCGCGCAGCACCGGCACGGTCTCGTCGTTCAGCGCGCCACCGAGCGCGCACGGGGCGTACACGTCGATGTCGGACGCGACAAGCGCGGCGGTGTCGTCGACCAGGGTGACCTGCGGATGGTTGACGCGTACCCACTCCCGGGCGCGCGGGCTGACGTCCGTGGCGACCACCTCGGCGCCGTCGTCCAGCAGGTGCCCGGTCAGGTGCTTGCCCACCTTGCCCAGGCCGGACACGCCGACCCGCCGGCCGGCGAGCGTCGGGCTGCCCCAGACGTGCTCGGCGGCGGCCCGCATCCCCTGGAACACGCCCCAGGCGGTGAGGACCGAGGAGTCGCCGGCGCCACCGTGCTCCACGCTGCGACCGGTGACGTACCGGGTCTCGCGGGCGATCAGGTCCATGTCCGCCACGTAGGTGCCGACGTCGCAGGCGGTGTAGTAGCGGCCGTTCAACGACTCGACGAAGCGGCCGTACGCGCGCAGCAGCGCCTCGCTCTTGATCTGTTCCGGGTCGCCCCAGATGACCGCCTTGCCACCGCCGAGGTCGAGATCGGCCAGGGCGTTCTTGTACGCCATGCCGCGGGACAGATCCAGCACGTCGGCCAGGGCCTCGGCCTCGCTGGCGTACGGGTGGAACCGGGTGCCGCCCAGTGCCGGGCCCAGCGCGGTGGAGTAGATCCCGATGATCGCCTTCAGGCCGGACCGCTTGTCCTGGCAGAACACGACCTGCTCGTGACCCGTGGATATCGGGTCGTCGGTGCTGGCGAATACGCCCATGGCTGACTCCTGTGTCGGTGAGCGCCCTTGTGGGGAGCGGGACCTGCTGGCACGCCGGCGGGATGCTGCCGGTGTCATTGAGCCTAATATCGGCCGGAGCCGTACTGTCGCGCACGTCACGCCACGGGCGTGCGGGCGGCGACGGGGGGTCCCGTCTCGTGGGAGGATCGCGCCGTGCCGTCGCTCTTCGCCTCATACCTGCGCGTGTACGAGCCGCTGACCGCCTTCGACCGGGACCGGCAGTCGTACTGGCGCCGGTACGTCAGCGAGGGTCGGGCGATCGCCCCGCTGGAGGGGCCGGGGCGACAGCGGACGGCGGTGATCGAGGCGTTGGGTGCGGGCTGGACCCGCCTGCCCGACCTGCCCGACGAGGCGTACGTCCTGGAGGCCGACGACGCGCTGCTGGTGTGCCCGTGGAACCTGCGGATCCGGGTCGCCGAGGCGGCGCTGAGCGCCCGCGACGGCGTGCCTTCGGTGCTGGCCGACGCGTTCGTGCCGCCGGTGCTGGCCGGGCAGGCCAAGGCCGTGGTGGAGGACTGGCGCAGCGGGGCGCGGGTGCTGGAGCACGGGGTGCCCCGGGTGCACGAGCAGATCGCCACCTGGGGGGTGCCGCTGCGCTGGTTCGTGCTCTTCGAGGTCGGAGAGCGACATCTGGTCACCGAACCGCAGCGGCGCGCGCTGCGCTACCGCACCGAGATCTCCAAGGCGCGTCGGCGCGCGTCGCGGGCGTTGTCGGTGCTGCGCAAGTCGATCGGGGAGGCGCCGATCACCGACGCGGTCGAGGAGGCCGCGCGCTGGCTGGAGGAGTTCCACCCGCGTTCGGTGGTGGAGTTGGACTACGGCGGCCTGGTGCAACTGCTGCCGGACGAGACGCTGGCGGCCGACGACTCGACCGAACTGGTCGCCGCCGGCCTGGCCGGGTTGGGCCGGGGTGAGGCCGAGGAGGCGTCGGCGGCGTACGACAAGCTGGTCGCCCGGTGGCGCGCGGTGCAGCTGCTGGAACGCTGCAACTGATGAGTCCGCTTTGCCCGGCTTGGTGCCATTGGGCACGAGAATGCCTCGCAATCGACGCATCACGAACCGTGATCATGAGTCCGAATAAGATACTTTCTGCTGTATAAAAGTCAGAAAAATCGGGCATGGTTCATCCGTCCGTCTAGGGACCTTCAGCCGTTCGGCCCATGTCGGACATCGGGGACTAGCCGGACCATGGGAGACGCGTCGGCCGGCGGGACCCCGGCCGATGTCTATACATGTGGAGGAGTGACCCCGATGGCTTCGCGTACGCACGAACCTGAGCCGCTACTCACACCCGCCGAGGTGGCGTCGATGTTCCGGGTCGACCCGAAAACGGTGACCAGGTGGGCCAAGGCTGGCAAGCTCAGCGCCATCCGTACCCTCGGCGGTCACCGCCGCTACCGCGAGTCGGAGGTTCGGGCCCTGTTGCAGGGGCAGATCCCCCAGCAGCGTCAGGGAGACTGACCACCGACGTTCTTCGATCGAGGGCGGTGCCGTCGCGACAGCGGCGAACACCGCCCTCAGTCGTGTCCGGGGGTCGGCGCGTCGAGCACGATCCGCAAACCCACCGTGCCCTGCTCACCCCGGCGCAGCCGGCTGCCCAGCAGGGTCAGCCGCCCGAGCAGCCGGTACTTCTGCTTGAGCAACCCGCGCATCCGGCGGCTGTACTCCGGGTCGCAAATCGTCGCGTGGCCCGGCACCGCGTCGCCGTGCGGCCGACCGCGTACGTCGCACGGCGCCACCGTGACCCGGCCGTCGCGCCGGATCCGCTTCACCTTCCCGGAGTCGGACACCGTCCACACGGCGAGCGCGTCACCGTCGCGGACCGCCCACACCGGCGTCGGCACCGCCCGCCCGTCCTTGCGGAACGTGGTGAGCAGGATGTATTTCTCCGCAGCCAGGCGGTCCAGGTCGGTCACATCGCCCAGGATACGGCGGCGGCACGTGCGGACGAGCCCGGATACCGTGCTCCCATGACCGGGGAACCCGAGATCGGCGACGTGTTCGGCGAGATGATCCGCGACGCGTACGCGGTGGCCAGCGGGATCGGACCCCGACCGATGGCCGGCGGACGCCTCCCCCGACCGGTCATCGAGATCATCGAACGCGACGACGGGCTGGTCAACGGCGCCCCGGCCGAGCACTACCTGGACCCACCCGAGCGGTGGCAGCCGCACGACCACCGGGCGGTGGACCGGGTCCACGGTCAGGTGCTGGACGTGGGCGTGGGCGCCGGCCGGATCGCGCTGCGCCTCCAGGAACGCGGGGTGCCGGTCACCGGGCTGGACACCTCACTCGGCGCCCTGCGCGTCAGCCGGCACCGGGGCGTACGCGACCTGGTCCACGGCACCGTCGACGAGCACGTCGCCGACGGCCGGTGCTACGACACGTTCCTGCTGCTCGGCAACAACCTCGGGCTGTTCGAGGGGCGGGAGCGGGCTCCGGCGATGCTGGCGGCGCTCGCCGCGCTGGCCCGGCCCGGGGCGCGGGTGATCGCCCACGGCACCGACCCGTACGGGACCACCGACCGCGTGCACACCGGCTACCACGAGCGGAACCGGCGGCGCGGGCGGCTGGGTGGGCAGCTCCGGTTGCGGCTGCGTTACCGGATGCTCGGCACGCAGTGGTTCGACTATCTGGTGTGCTCGCCCGAGGAGTTCGCCGAACTGGTCCACGGGTCCTCCTGGCGGCTGACGGACGTGGACACCACCGACCACCCCTACTACCTCGCCACCCTGGCGCTGCGGCGTTAGGAAGGGCCCCTTTCAAGCGCCTACGCGTTAACAAGGGGCCCTTCCTTTCCGCTCAGACCTGGACGGTGGGCGTCGTCTGCTCGGGCGGGAGGCCGCCGTCGCCGTCGACCACCTCGTCCGGGGTGCCGTCCTCGTCGATGTCGACCATGGTGATGTCCACCTTGCCGTCGCCGTCGGTGTCGAACTGGAACAGGTCCGCCTTGCCGTCGCCGTCGGTGTCCACCACCCACACGTCGGTCTTGCCGTCGTTGTTGGTGTCCGCGCGGAGCAGGTCCACCCGCTCGTCGCCGCGCGTCTCGACCGTCTCGGTGTTCTGCGCGCTCTCCGGTGCCTGGCTCATCTCGTTCCTTCCTTCGGCTTGACGGCCGTTTACCCCGTCCGCTCCGACCCCACGCATCCGGGCGGCCCGGCCATGCATAGGGTCGCATCCAGGAACGAGCGAGCGGACGGGCCCGGCGCGGCGGACACCCCGCACGCCCCCGCCGCGGCGAGGGGACATCGATGGGTGGTCGTTTTGTGGTCGTCGGGGCCGGCACCATGGGCCTCGGCATCGCGTACGTGGCGGCCGGCGCCGGGTACGCGGTCGAACTGGTCGAAGTGGACCCGGCCCGGGGCGCCGAGGCGCTCGACCGGCTCGCCGAGCTGTGGGAACGCGGCGTGCGGCGTGGCAAGCTGACCGAGTCGGAGGCGACGGCCAACCGTGGCCGGGTGACCCTGCGGGCCGGGCTGACCGACGTCGCCGAGGGCGCGGACGTGATCGTGGAGGCGGTGCCCGAACGGCTCGACCTGAAACGCGCGGTGCTGCGCGAGGCGGAGGGCCGCCGGCCGGTGCTGCTGGGCAGCAACACCTCAAGCATCCCGATCGCCGAGCTGGCCACCGGCCTGGAACGTCCGGCCGACTTCCTGGGTCTGCACTTCTTCAACCCGGTCTGGGCGATGGCGCTGCTGGAGGTGGTGGTCGGCCCGGCCACCGCGCCGCAGACCACCGACGCGGCCGTCGCGCTCGCCGGCCGGCTGGGCAAGGACCCGGTCGTGGTACGCGACATGCCCGGCTTCGCCACCTCCCGCCTCGGCGTGACGCTGGGCCTGGAGGCGATCCGGATGGTGGCCGACGAGGTGGCCCTCCCCGCCGACATCGACAAGGCGATGGTGCTCGGCTACCGGCACCCGGTCGGCCCGCTGGAGTTGACCGACCTGGTCGGGCTGGACGTCCGGCTGGACATCGCGCGCACCCTCCAGGCCGCGTACGGGGACCGGTTCGCGCCCCCGCCGCTGCTTGTCGAGATGGTCGCCGCCGGGAAGCTGGGCAAGAAGTCCGGCCAGGGTTTCTACACGTGGAAGGACGGCCGCAGACAATGACCGGACTGCGGGTGGAGGAGTTGCCGGACCGGCTGGTGGTCACGCTGGACCGGCCGGAGAAACGCAACGCGATCGACGCCGACCTGGTGGCCGAGTTGCACGCGGTCTGCGCCGAGCTGGAGGCACGACCGCGGCTGATGCTGTTGACCGGCGGTGCGGCAGGCATCTTCGCCGGTGGCGCCGACATCGCCCAGCTCCGCGAGCGCGGCCGGTCGGACGCGTTGGCCGCCATCAACCAGGGCGTCTTCGCCCGCGTCCGGGCGCTGCCGATGCCCACCGTGGCGGCGGTCGACGGGCCGGCGCTGGGCGGCGGCGCCGAACTCGCGTACGCCTGTGATCTGCGGGTGTGCACGGACCGGGCGGTCTTCGGCCAGCCCGAGGTGCGGCTGGGCATCCTGGCCGGCGCGGGCGCGACGTGGCGGCTGCCGGCGCTCGTCGGCGAGGGGCGGGCGAAGGAGCTGCTGTTCACCGGCCGGCGGGTGGACGCGGCGGAGGCGCTGCGGATCGGCCTGGTGAACCGGGTGGTGGCCGAACCGGCGGAGCTGCTGCCCACCGCGCACGCGCTGCTCGACGAGATGGCCAAGGGTTCCGCGCTGGCGCTGCGCCTGACCAAGCTGGCGGTGGACGCGCCGCCGGCCGCGCATCCGCAGCTGGACCTGATGAGTCAGGCGGTGCTCTTCGAGGACGAGGAGAAGCATCGGCGGATGACGGAGTTCCTGGACCGGCGCCGGCCGCGCTGACGCCACACACGCGTCGAGGGCCGCACCGGTACGGGTGCGGCCCTCGAACGCCTGTGTGCCTCAGCGTTTGATCTGGAGTCCCGCGTCGGCCAGCGCGGTGATCGCCGGCGCGGTCTCGCCGAAGCCGATGAGCAGCAGCGCCTCCGGTGCGAAACTCTTGATCTCCTGGGCGGCGCCGGCGAAGTCGACAGGGGTCTTGGGGTCCGCCGGCGGCGGATAGGTCAGCAGTTTGACCCGGTCCGAGCCGATCCCGGCCTTCTCCAGTTCGGCGCGGACGTTCTGCTGGAGGCCCTCGCCGTAGGAGTCCCCACGGGCCAGGATCGCAATCTTGCGCGGCCCGTCCCGCAGCATCACGTCGGCCAGCGCCCGACCCTGGAGGCTGTCCGGCGGGGCGGTACGGAAGTACAGACCCTGGTCCTCCACCGAGCTCAACCCCGCGTCGGTGTTCGACGGGGAGAAGAGGATCCGCCCGGCGGCCACCACGTCCGGCAGCACGGCCCGCGAGATGCCGGACGCGCCCGCGCCGATGATCACGTGGACGCCCCTGCTGACGTGCGCGGCCACGGTGGCCTTGGCGGTCGCCGGGTTGGTGCCGTCGTCGCCCTCGACCCACTTCACCGGCTCGCCGAGCACCCCGCCGGCCGCGTTCACCTCGTTCACGGCGAGCGTCGCGCCGGCGGCCAGCTGCGGGTAGGCCAAGGCCAGGTCACCGGTCTTCGGCAGCAGGCCGCCGAGCACCAACGGGGCGTCCTTCGCCTTGCCGCGGACCTTGCGGCCCGGCGGGGGTGTCTTGACGCTCGCCCCGGACTCGTCGCCGGCGCCGACGAACTCGGTCTTGCTGTCGTCGATCTTCTGGTTGTCGAAGTGCATCGTGCCGTAGCTGGCGGCGGCCGGCTCACCTTTGTCGGTGAACCCGGCGCGGCTCAGTGCCACGCCCCGGTACTCGATGTCCTCGCCGGCGCGGGCGAGCTGCAGGCAGGTCGCCACCTTCTCGCAGCGCTGGCCGCCGGTGGTCACCCCGACGATCTGCTTGGCGATCTCGCGCGGCTCGGTGGTCCCGGCGACCTGCGCGGCCAGCGCGCTGATCACGACCGCGTCGTACGCCTCCGCGGAGTAGAGGAAGTCGACGAGCTTCGGGTTCAGGGCGAGCAGCCGTTCCTTGAAACTCTCGGGCAGCGGCGTGAGGGGGGTGGTGCCCTTCATCCCGTTGACGAGATCCGCCCGGTCCTTGAGCTCGGCGGGGTAGGAATTGAGCATGTTGCCGTCGGTGCCGTAGAGGCGCACCTGGGTGGCGGGTGCTTCCTCCGGCTCGTCGCTTCCGCAGGCGCTTGTGGTGAGCAGAAGCGCCGCGCAGGCCATCGACAGGGCCGCGCGCGACGTGCGTGTTCTCAACATGGTCGTCCTTCCTCCGGCGAAGGTCCGCTGCGCACCTTAGCGTGCCTGTCTGCCAGGCGGGACCGTGGAGTCGGCTGCGTCGGGACCCCGACCGCGGGCATCACCGTCCGTGATCATCTGGCCGAATTCGGGTCACCGCTTGACCCCCGGCACTACTGTTCCGCGGGTGACCGACGAAGCACAGCAGACGCTGGACGACGCGAGCGCCGTGCTCTCTTCGGCCCTGGCCGGCGATGGTGCCGGCGTGGTCGGCGCGTTCGACGCGGTGGTGGACCGCTCCGGACTGGCCGGGGCGTACGGGGTGGCGTGGTGCCTGGCCGCCACGATGCTCGGCGAGGAGACCCCGGCGGGCGGCGCGGCCCTCGACTTCCCCGGCATCGACCAGGCCGACTACGACACCCGCTGGGTGGCCCGGTTCGTCAGCGCGTGCGCCAACGACGACGCGGACACCGGGGAGGCGCTGTTCGGTGCGGCGGCCGCCGACGGGCTGCTGCCCGACTGCCTGCTCACCCTCGCCGGTTCGACGATCGCCACGTTGCGCAGCCGGGCGGAGTGAAGCCGGCGCCCCCGCTGTGATAGCTGTGGGGACATGTCCGAGGCGATGCTGAGCAAGGTGCGCAAGCTGCTCGCCCAGGCCGAGGACCCGGCCTGCACGTCCGCCGAGTCGGCCGCCTTCATGGCCAAGGCCACCGAGCTGATCGCCCGCTACGGCGTGGACCGGGCGTTGCTCGCCGCCCGCGAACCGGCCACCGACCCGGTGGGCGACCGCACGGTCGATGTGGTCGCGCCGTACGCCCGGGACAAGGCGGGGCTGCTCGCGGCGGTGGCCGAGCCGTTGCGCTGCCGCTGCGTGCGTCGGCGGCAGGGCAACGGCTTCGTCATGCACCTGTTCGGCTTCGCCAGCGACCTGGAGCGCGTGGAGCTGCTGTTCACCTCGCTGCTGGTGCAGGCCGCGCACGGTTTGGCCGGGGCCGCCGTGCCGGCGGGGGAGCACCCGGCGGCGTTCCGGCGTACCTGGCTGGCCGGCTTCGCGCACGTCGTCGCGGAACGGCTGCGTGCGGCCGAGAGCAACGCGGTGGCCGAGGCCGGAGCGCCCTCGGTGGCCCTGGTCCTCGCCGACCGAACCGATCGGGTGCAGCGCCGGCTCGCCGACGCGTACCCGCGGTTGCGCACCGCCCCCCGTCGTCGCCTCGCCGGCGGCGGGTTCGGCGCGGGCGCGGCCGCCGGCCGACGGGCCGACCTGGGCGGCACCGGTGTGCCCGGTGCGGGCACGACCCGGGGCATCGCCGGCTGACCGGTCGGCTCAGTCCGCGGTGCGGGCGACAGTGGCCAGGTAGCGGCAGAGCAGTTCGTGCCAACCCGCGGTGAGCGCCTTCCGGTAGCCCTCGGCCGCGGCACCGTGCCTGTCGAAGTAGCGGTGCTCGACGTCCACCCGGGTCCGCTGCGGCCCCTCGACGTGGAACAACACCTCCACCTCGCTGGCCCGGGCCGGGTCGGGCACCGGCGCCCGGTCCGGACCGATCTGCCAGGTGAAGACCAGTCGGCGCGGGGGGTCCCAGGTCAGCACCCGGCCCCAGTCGTTGCGGAAGCCGTACGGCCCGATCTCGTAGAGCATGCCGCCGGCCCGGGGTTCGATGCCGATCGAGGCGAGCGCCTCCGGGCCGGACCAGGTGTATTCGCGTACCCACCAGTCGGCAAGCGCCCCGGTGAACACGGCGTACGCCCGCTCGGTGGACGCGGGCACGAGGAGACTGCTGCGGAGGGAGAAACGGTCGAATTCCTGCCGGACCTCATCCGGATCGGCGATCTCCTGTCCCATAGGTCCGGACCATACCGGCCCGTGTCTCGGTGCGCAGCTTCGGTGCCACCTGGCCGGCCATGGCGGGCGCTCGGCGAGTACCCGGATGCCCCGCTCAGTGCGCTTCGGCCGCCGGGGCGGGGTGCGGTACGACCACGGCGTCGGCGGTGCCGGCGGAGTGCGGGTACCAGACCGCGAGGCCGGCCACGGCGACCAGGCCGCCGGCCAGTTGGGCGGCGACGAAGCCGGGCACCGAGGCGGGTGCGATGCCGGCGAACGTGTCGGTGAGGGCCCGGCCGATGGTGACGGCGGGGTTGGCGAACGAGGTCGACGAGGTGAACCAGTACGCCGCGCCGATCCAGGCGCCGACGGCGGCCGGCGCGGCGGCGCCGCGGCCGGAGCGGGCGAGCGCGAAGACGAGGACGACCAGGCCGGCGGTGGCGACCACCTCGGCCAGCCAGCGGTCACTCCCACCGCGCACGGTGCGGGACCAGGTCGCGGCCGGCAGGCCGAACATCAGGTGGGCCAGGACCGTTCCGCTGGCCGCGCCGAGGACCTGCGCGACCACGTACGCCGCCAGCTCCCGCGCGTGCAGCCCGGTGCCGGCGCGGCGGCCGAGCCACCAGTCGACCGCCGACACGACCGGATTGAAGTGGGCGCCGGACACCGGACCGAAGATCAGGATCAGCGCGCCCAGCGCGAGCGCGGTGGCGATCGCGTTCTCCAGGAGTTGGAGTCCGACGTCGTCCGGGGAGAGTCGGGCGGCGGCGACACCGGAGCCCACCACGGCGGTGACCAGCAGTGCGGTGCCGGCGAACTCCGCGGACGCCCGCCGGGGCAGGGCGAGCGTCACGAGTCGTGGGCGGGGATCTGGAGCAGCGCGCCGAGCCGGCGGAACGCGTCGGGTCGCACCCGGTACCAGACCCAGGTGCCGCGCCGCTCGGAGTCGACCAGGCCGGCCTCCCGCAGCACCTTGAGGTGGTGCGAGATGGTCGGCCCGGACAGGTCGAACGCCGGGGTGAGGTCGCAGACGCACATTTCCGGCACCGAGGCGATCATCGACATCAGGCGCAGCCGGACCGGGTCGCCGAGGGCCTTGAACATCGGTGCCACCGCGGCCGCCTGGTTGCCGTCCAGAGGGCCGGTCGAGATCGGCGGGCAGCAGGCGACCGCGTCGAGGTCCACCACCGACAGCGCTTGTTTCGAGATTCCTCTAGGTTGACAGAATTCAAAACAAGAGGCAAGGTGGGCGCTGCTTCGACAAGCATCTAGACAGGGAGTCGCTCATGTCCCGCGTCCAGCTCGCCCTTCGCGTGTCCGACCTCGAAGGCTCGGTGGCCTTCTACAGCAAGTTGTTCGGCGTCGAGCCGGCCAAGCGTCGCCCCGGCTACGCCAACTTCGCCGTGGAGAACCCGCCGCTGAAGCTCGTCCTGCTCGAAGGCGAGGCCGGCAACCCCACGGTCATGGACCACCTCGGCGTCGAAGTGGCCAGCACCGACGAGGTCAACGCCGCCACCAGCCGGCTCACCGAATCCGGCCTGATCACGCTGGAGGAGAACGACACCGAGTGCTGCTATGCCCTCCAGGACAAGGTCTGGGTGCGCGGCCCCGGCGACGAGCGCTGGGAGGTCTACACCGTCAAGGCCGACTCACCGCAGCTGGCGAAGGCGCCCGAGACCGGCTGCTGCGACTGAGGCTCCGCGGCACGCCGCAGGGCACCCGGCATCAGCTGACGTGTGCGACGCTCCCGTCGTGCGTACCGTCTTCGTCTTCCCCGACATGACGCAGGCCGCCGTCGTGGAGCTGCTCGACCGGATGTCGCCGGGCCAGGACGCCCCCTGGCTGGTGGACGGGTGCCTGTACGCGGAGCTGACCGGCGGTGACGAGCTGTACTCGGACTGGGAGCCGGAGGCCGTCCGGGACCTGACCCGGGCATGCGGCCGGCTGCCGTACTGGGCGGTCCAGGTCGACGTCTCCGGCCGGGTCGACGGCACGGCGGAGGTTCGTCGTCTGATCTCGGCGCTGCTCGTCGACGGCGGCGTCGCGATAGACGACTACTCCGACCATCCGTGGACGGCAGCGGACATCGCCGACGAGGTGGTGGCGGACGGGTTGCGCTTCTTCGACTTCCGCGCCCATCACGAGAGGACCAGATCGGCTCGGGCGGGCATCGGCACGGATCACCAGGCCGGTTGAGCCCTTCCCGCCGCGTCGATGCGACGATGGCGAGGTGAGGCGTTCCGGGTTGTCGTCCGAGCCGGTCGGCCGGTGGGACGGACTGACCGTCAAGGCCGACCGGCCGGAGCGCCCCGGGCTGCGGGTCGAGGTCACCGCCGGCCGTCGGCTCTCGATCCGCCAAGCCGACCGGGTCGTCCTGCTGGGGTTGCAGCGGTCCCGCGCCCTGGGCGTCTTCTACGCCCGCACGGGCCGGTACCGATCGCCGCTTCCTCCGCTCCGGGCCGCCCACGCACGACGGATCCGCGAGACGAGCGCGGACGACGACGCCTGGGCCGCCCGGTGGGCGCACACGTTCACGGAACAGCTCCAGAGTGCCGGCGAGGGCCCACTGCACAGCGGTAGCTGGGTCCTGGCGCGTGGGATGCCGAGCTGGTGTGTCGCCGGGCATTGGCAGCGGCTGGCCGCCGTCGCCCCGGATCGGGGGCACATCACCTGGTTCGGCTACGGAGACCCGGACGAGGACCAGCGCGACGTGCTGCCCCTGCGGAGGCTGTCTCCGGCAGGCGTCGGTCGGGTCCGCTCGTACCGTCGGCAGTTCCAGGAGGGCATCCTGCCCCCGGCGTTGCTGTGGTGGGTGAGCGGCCTGAACACCCTGCTGGTGCTCGACGGCCACGACCGCATCACCGCAGCCCTGGCCGAGCAGGCCGTACCGGAGGTTCTGGTCCTCGCGCCGGCCGTCGATCCCCACGTCGCCTCGGTCTGGCAGCGCCACTCGATCCGGGAGTACCAGGGCCGGATCGAGCACCTGGACACCGCTCGGGACAGCCCCTTCGCGTCGACGCATGTGGCCTCCGCGTCGCGCAGATTCGCCACGACGCTCGGCGGCATCGCCCGCTCGGAAGGGCGAACGCGCGCGTGGCCACTGCGCGGCGGGCCGGCGGCATGGCACCGGGAGGCCGCGAAGCTGGCACCGGGTTGGCTCGGTGACCTGCCCCCGACCGCCGATGCCGAGGGCCCGAGCTGAGACCGACGCGCGCGACGCGGCATCGCCAACCCCGAGCTGGCGCCTCGGAGCCAGGTGTGGACCGCGGCCAGGCCCGATCCGCGTCGCGGGAAGCCTGACGAAAGTGAGTACGAGCGGCCGCCTTCTGGGCGCGGTGCGGCCCTTGGCCGGACCCCTACCGTCGACGCGTCACGACGGGCAACCGGGGGAGCGGACATGACCACATTGCGTAGCGGCGGGCGGGCGGTGGTCGTACTCGTGGCCCTGTTGGCGATGCTGCTGCCCGGCGGCCCGGTCACGGCCGAGACCCCGGCGCTACCTGCCCTGGTTCTGCCCGCGCCGACGGGCGGTTACCGGGTCGGTACCACCTGGCTGCACCTGACCGACGCCGCGCGGTCCGACCCGTGGCGACCCGAGGTGCGTCGCGAGCTGATGGTTTCGCTCTGGTACCCGGCGGTGCCCGCACCCGGCAGGCGCGCGCCCTACACCACCGCGGCGGTCTCCGCGCGGATCATCGCCGCCGAAGGCCTGCCCCTGCCGCCGGATCTGCTGGCCACCGTACGCACCAACGCTCGCCGGGACGTCCCGATCCGGCCGGCTGCGCGGGGGTGGCCCCTGGTGGTGCTCTCCCCCGGGTTCAGCCTCAGTCGGGAGTCGCTGACCGGGCTGGCCGAGGATCTCGCCAGCCGGGGGCACGTGGTGGCTGGCGCGGACCACCCGTACGAGGCGTGGGGGGTCGAGTTCCCGGACGGCCGGGTCGCCGAGTGTCTCGCCTGCCAGGTGCAGGGGCCGGACACCGCGGCGCGGGTCATCGAGGGACGGGCCGCGGATGTGTCGTTCCTGCTGGACCAGTTGACGGGACCGCGTCCGGTGTGGCGCGGCGCCCGCTTCGTCGATCCGACCCGGGTCGGCATGGTGGGCCACTCCATCGGCGGTGCCAGTGCCGCCCAGGTGCTTCGCACCGACCGGCGGGTTGATGCCGGCGCCGACCTGGACGGCAGCCTCGGCGTTCCGGTCCCGGCTGGCTCAGTGACGAGGCCGTTCCTGTTTGTTGCCTCAGACCGCCCGACGGATGTGAGTTGGTTGCGCGACTGGCCCGGCCTGGCCGGCTGGAAGCGGTGGCTCACCGTCACCGGCGGCGGGCACCTCTCCTTCACCGACCGGCCGGTCCTCGGCGCCCAACTCGGGATGGATCCGGGTGCCATTCCGGCGCACCGGCAACTCCTGATCACCCGCGAGTACACCGCGGCGTTCCTCGACGCGCACCTACGCGACCGACGTCAGTGCTTGCTCGACGCACCGTCCCCGGCTTATCCCGAGGTGGACTTCCGGTTCCGGACCGACCTCTTGAGGATAAGGCGGCGCCGGCCACGCTTGAGAATTGCCGAACCTGGAAAACCTCGGAGCTCTGCCCCGAATCCCGGCCTTCTCGGAGATGCGCTCGCCACCAATCGAGTACCGAACCCACATGACGCGTGGGTGTAGCCAGCGCATCTGGAAGCGTTTCGCATTGACCAAGATCCGCTAGGCTGCGGCGATGGCGTTCGAGGCAGGACAAGTCATCACACGTCGATACCTACGCGGGCAGTGGTGCACGTGGGTGCAGCCGATGCGAGTAATCAGCGACGACGAGATGGGCCTGCTGCTCTGGCAGCCCGCCGGCAGTGACTTTGCGACGCTCGTCGACGCCGACGGCAACACCCCGCATGAGGTCACCCCCCGACCGGATGCGCGATCCGAAACTGACCGTCCGCGCCTGGCATAGCTACGACGTCCTGCTCCTCATGCCCGCCAACGCCAACTACTCCGTGTGGTGGTTCTTCCAGGAGGGCAACTTCGCCGGTTGGTACGTCAACCTTGAGGAGCCCTACGTCCGGCGGCACAACGGCGTCGAGACCACCGACCTGGTCCTCGACATCGTCGTCACGCCGCAGCGTCAGTGGAAATGGAAGGACGCCGACGAGTTCGACCGCCGCATCGGCCACCCCCTCTACTTCGACAGTGCCGCAGCCGACGCCATTCGTGCTGAAGGCGAACGACTCACCAAGCTGATCGAGGCCGGAGACTTCCCATTCGACGGCATCCACACCGACTTCCGGCCGGATCCACATTGGCCGTTGCCGCGGCTCGGCGACGACATGAAGTTCCCGCTCCACCGGCCGGCATGAGTGATCAGCCAAGCCGATGCTCCACGTCTTCGGCTCAGTCCTGGCCGAGCTGGTATTCCCAGCCGTGTTCGCGCCACTGAAACCCGCGCGCTACCAGATCCTCCACGGTCGCCCGGTTGACCACATGCTCAAGGCCACGCTGGGTGGCGATGTGACCGATCACCATTACCCGCCGCCTGCCCCACCGCATAGGCAGCTCTGCGAGGCTGCGGGCAACGCGGCCGACCGCCTGGCGGTGACTCTCACCGTCCGGATATGGCCGGTCGACATGGTCCATGAGGTCGCGGCTCACCTCGACTGACGGGGTGCCGTTGCGGGAGCCGAAGTCACACTCGCGCAGCCTCCAGTCGTAGAGGATCGGAATGCTGGTGCCGCCGAAGGCAATCTCCGCGGTCTCGACCGACCGTCGAAGGTCCGAGCAGAACACGGCGACGATCCCGTCGTGCCGTCGCCGACGGCCCATCTCGGCCGCATTTTTCCGGCCCTGGACACCGAGCCGCCCTGGCAGCCAGCCGGTTGCCAACCCTCGCTCGTTGTCCTCGCTCAACGCATGGGTTTCGAAGACGATCTCGATCGACACGGACCGATGCTACCGATGGCCTCGCGTCGCCTCACGCACCCGGTAACAGGTCGCGCTCCAAGCGAGTGGTTCGCAACCCCAACCAGGAGCGGCCCACCGAAGCGACGTTCGCCAATCTCGACGCCGCAGTTACCTCTGTGTGGCCGTACTGCGACCCCGACACCATGGGGACCCGCATCCGGCGCAGGGGTACCGCGCGGGACTCCTGCAAGCCCTCCGACTGGCCGGCATACCTGACGAGACCGCGCTGGAAGTCGATGGAGGGGCACCCGCAGTCGCACCTGCGGGCGACGACCACCTCCGCCGCCTGGCGCCGCAGGTTTTCGACGCCCTCGAAATCAACGGCCAGCAACGCCTCGAGCACGGCGCGCTCTCGCTGCGTCAGCGGCCTTGGATCCATGGCGATGATCGTCCCACAGGTCGACGCGTCGTTATCGTCCCTGCTGCCGGCCGCATTGGGTGTCCGTTGGCATGAGGCAGGCCGGGCTGTCGCTCATGACCCTGTGGCTTCCGCTCGCTGTCCATCCCCGGGGCGCTCCTCGGGAGGGGCGTAGGCACGAATGGTGCCGTTGTGCCGCGCGACTCTTCCGTCAGCGGTGAGGGCTACGACGCGTTTGCAGACGGGGCACAGGCCGCTGGTGCTGCGAGCGCTGAGTCACCCTGCCTCCTCGGGAGGCCGTCGCATGTCTTCGGTGTCATCTGCGAGCCGTGCCACCCATCGTTGCTGATCGAGGCTCGGAAGCGGGCCGACCACGGAAGGTGCCACGGGCGATCAGCGGCCAACAGGGGTCAGCCACCGGCCAACGCCTTTAGATCCCGGATGAGGGCACACAGCAAGATCCCCACCCGCGTCTCCGCTGGTGGGGATCTCTGTAGCCCGGCGAAAGGCTATGTGGCCAGGGGCGGGGTCGAACCGCCGACCTTCCGATTTTCAGTCGGACGCTCGTACCAACTGAGCTACCTGGCCGTGGTGCTCGGCACATGCTACCGCACGGGCCGATACGCAGAACGCCGCGCATCGAGTGCGCGGCGTCAGCGCTTGCGGTCCTGACGGGACTTGAACCCGCGACCTCCGCCTTGACAGGGCGGCGAGCACTCCAACTGCTCCACAGGACCTGGCTGGTGTTACATCCGGCGCATGCCGGACCGTGCCCCCAACGGGATTCGAACCCGTGCTACCGCCTTGAAAGGGCGACGTCCTGGGCCGCTAGACGATGAGGGCGGCCCCGCTATCATTGCACACTCGCAACTCTAAGCGGACTTGCTCCCATCCGGCCCCGCCGGAGGCATGAGAAGCATATGCCATGCCTCCCCGGACGACAAAACCGGTATACGAGTGAGCGTAGGGGCGGGCAGAACCGCAGGTCAGCGTAGGCGGGTTACGCCGTATCGGCGCTTGAGATCCGGGATCAGCCGCCGGCACGCGGCCATCGTCTGGGTCCGGTCGCCCCCGGCGTCGTGCAGCAGCACGACCGAACCGTGCCGACTGGCCCTCGCCACCCGCTTGATGATCGTCTTCGCCGGTGGGTGGTCCCAGTCCTGCGGGTCGACGCTCCAGTGCAGCGGGCGCAGCCCCAACTGCCGGGCGACGGTGAGCTCCTCGGCGGTCCAGCGGCCGCCGGGCTGACGGAACCAGGTGATCGGCGCCTTCGGAGCGGCCGCCCGGATCGCCTGGTTCGTTCGCACCAGGTCGGCCCGGATCTCGGCGGCCGGGCGCCGACCCAGGTTCACGTCGTGCCGCCAACTGTGGTTGCAGAGCTGGTGGCCCTCCCGGACGATCTGTGCCACCAGATGCGGGTAGCGCTTGGCCTGCTTGCCGACCAGGCAGAACGTCGCGGTGACCCGGAACTTCCGGAGCTGGGCCAGGATCTGCGGGGTGTAGCGGGGGTCGGGCCCGTCGTCGAAGGTGAGCGCCACTCCGGCGCTTCCGCTGGCCCGGTGCAGACCGGCCGGGAGCTTCTTGGGCAACGGCCGCAGTTCCGGTTTCGTCGCTGTGGTGCGGGTCGGCGAGGGCTTCGGCGCCGGGGTCGCCACTGGTGCCGCCGAGGCGGACGGCGACGTGGCGGACTTCTCGGTGTGCTTGCCGGGTTCGCCGCAGCCGGTGACGAGGAGCACCAGGCCGAGGGCGAACGCCGACAGGGCGCGTACGCGCATCTGTCGCTCCCGGGGGTCGGGTCAGACGGACTGCCCGACCGTAGTGGACGCGGACCCGGAACGGGAGAGGGCCTCAGTTCGTCGTCGACTGGTCCAGCGAGTCCCGCAGCGCTATGGCCAGCGACAGCGCCTCGGCCAGGTCCACCGGCCGCACCACCCCGGCGGGCAGTGAGTCGGCCCGCCAGCCGGGCCCGGCGGCCAGCACCAGCAGCGGTCGGCGGGGGACGGCCAACAGCGCGGTGAGCTGGCAGGGATCGGCGGTGGTGCGGGTGTGCGACCAGAGCACCACGGCCGCCGGGCCGGTCTTGTTGACCGCCTCGACCAGGGCCTCCACCGGCACCCGGGCACCGAGCATGCGGTAACTCACACCGGCCTCGGCCAGGGCGGCGGCCAGCGCCTCCAGCGGCAGCGAGTGCTGCTCCTCGTCGGCGCAGGAGAGCAGGATCCGGGGCGGCTTGTCGGTCGAGTGCGCACGGATCACCGACGCGAACGCCTCGGAGACGCACCGGGACATGAGGTGTTCCACCTCGACCAGCGCGGCGGTGGCGGCGTGCCGTTCTCCGATGCCGGCCAGCACCGGCCGAAGCAGCCCTTCCCAGGTCGCCACCACGCCGCCGGTGTTCAGCGCGTCGTCGATGGTCCGGCCGATGGCCGCCGAGTCCAGTCGCATGGCGGCGCGGGCCAGGCCCCGTGCGGCCGGACCGGCCCGGCCGACCGGGATGGTGGCCCCGCCACCGTCGCGTACCGCGGTGGGGTGGGCCCTCGGGCCGAGCCGCTCCGGGGGCAGCACGGCCGGGGCCTGCCGGGCCCAGCGCGCCGCCTCGGCGGGTGTGACCCCCTCGGCGGTGAGCCGGCGCATGATCTCCAGGCGGGCGAGATCGGCCGGCGTGTAGCGTCGGTGGTGACCCGGCACATGCTCGCTCGGGCCGAGCCCGTAGCGCTGGTGCCAGGTACGCAGCGTGGTGACCGCCACGCCCAGTCGGCGTGCCACGGCCCCCGCGCTCAGCGCCTCATCGGCCACCCGACCGCTCCGGTGCCTCGGCGGTTGCTGCACCCGGCCGGGACCCGTCGGCCGGGTGCAGCAACCGGTTGATCACCCCGCCCAACCACGGGGCGTACGCCCGGGGGTCGGCGTCCAGGTCGGCGGCCACTGAGCGGGGATCCGCCCAGTGCAGCTCGGCCACCTCGTCGGGGTCGGCGTGGGCGGCGAGGTCGGCCGGCACGTCGGCGCGCAGCACGTGGTCGTACTCGAATTCGACACGTCCGGTGGCCGGGTCCTCTGCGTAGTAGAGGTAGACGCCGACCTCGGTGAGGTCGACCGGGCGCAGGCCGAGTTCCTCGGCCAGCCGGCGGTTGGCGGCCTCGGCCAGCGACTGGCCGGGCAGCGGGTGCCCGCAGCAGGAGTTCGCCCAGCGCAGCGGGAAGCGGGTCTTGACCGCGGCCCGGCGTTGGAGCAGCACCCGTCCCGCCGGGTCGACCAGGACCACCGAGAAGGCGCGGTGGAGCCGGCCGGGCGGCTCGTGGGCGGCCGCGACGGTGGTCTCGCCGAGTACCCGGCCGTCGTCGTCGACCAGTTCGACCAGGTGGTCCTCCCGGGCACTCACCGGGCCGCTCCGGTGATGCGCGCGGCCGCCAGCTTGCCGCTGATCAGCACCATCGGCACGCCCACGCCGGGCTGTGTGCCGGAGCCGACGAAGACCACGTTGCCGAGCGTGCGGTGCAGGTTCGACGGCCGGAAGGGGCCGGTCTGGAAGAGGCTGTGCGCGGCGGCGAACGGGGTACCGGCGGCCATGCCCTGCGCGGCCCAGTCGGCCGGGGTGACGGCACGCATCACCTCGACGCCGTCGCCGAAGCCGACGTAGCCGCGCTCCTCCAGGGTCGACACGAGCTGCTCGGTGTAACGCTCGGTGAGGTCGCCGGGCCACTGGAACGGTGCCCGTTCCAGGTTCGGCACCGGAGCCAGCACGTAGTAGGTGTGCTTGCCGGCCGGGGCCACCGACGGGTCGGTGCGGCTGGGGTTCGTCACCAGCAGCGACGGATCGCTCATCAGCTCACCTCGCCGGATCACCTCGTCGAACGTGCCCTTCCAGGCGCGCCCGAAGTGAATGTTGTGGTGGGCGATCTTCCCATAGCCCTGCGTCGAACCGACGTGCAGGACCACGCAGGACGGCGAGTAGGTGAGCTTGCGCTGCCGGCTGGGCGGCAGCAGCTCCTGGTAGGCGACGGGCAGGTCGGGGTTGAGCACCACCACGTCGGCCGGGATCACGTCGCCGTCCGCGGTGACCACGCCGGTGGCCCGGCCGTTGGCGGTCTCCACCCGGGTCACCGTGGTGTCGTAGCGGATCTGCACGCCGTGCTTCTCCGCCGCGCCGGCCATGCCCCGGGATACCGCGTGGATGCCGCCGCGCGGGAAGGACACCCCGGCCACCGAGTCGAGGTACGCGATGACCGTGTAGATGGCGAGCGCGTCGTGCGGTGACAGGCCCGCATACATGGCCTGGAAGGAGAAGATCCGCTGGGTACGCGGGTCACGGAAGAACTGGTTGATCTTCGTCTGGAGCCGCCGGAACGCGCCGTTGGCGAACAGTTTCAGCAGGTTGCCGGTGATCAGGTCGGTCGGCGCGTCGAGGTTGCGTTCGATGAAGTCGGCCCGCTCCCACCGCCACAGGTTGCGGGCGTAGTCGACGAAGCGCAGGTAGCCGTCCGCCTCCCGGGGGCCGCAGACCCGGGCGATCTCGGCGGCCATCCGGGTGGTGTCGGTGATGACGTCGAGCGTCGACCCGTCCGGGTAGTAGGCGCGGTACGCCGGGTCGAGCGGGCTGAGGTCGAGCCAGTCGGACAGTTCCTCGCCCACCGCGCCGAGCGCCTCGGCGATCAGGTCGGGCATGGTCAGCACGGTCGGGCCGGTGTCGAACTCGTAGCCGTCGACGCTGAGCCGCCCGGCCCGCCCGCCGGGCACCGGCTCGCGTTCCAGCACGGTCACCTGCCGGCCGGCGCCGGCCAGGTGCAGCGCACAGGCCAACCCGCCCAGCCCGGCGCCGACGACGACCACCCGGTCGGTCCGTCCGTTGACGGTACGCATTCCGGCTCCCTTGCTCACGAAGTTGCCCATCATGACTGCCGCGCGGTGGCGGCGGTGGCGAGGCCGGTCAGCGCGGTGCGCGCGGTCTCGTCGATCGGTGCGGAGGCGAGCGCGGTGAGCGCGTCGGTCACCCGGTCGGAGATCATCCGTTCCACCCGGGCCGCGGCCCCGGTGTCCCGCACCAGGTCGGCCAGCCGGGCCACCTCGCGGTCGGCGGTGACTGACCCGGCCCGTTGCAGGGCGCGGCGCTGGGTCGGGTCGGCGAGCTGGCGGGCCAGCATCAGCAGCACGGTCGGCTTGCCGGTGCGCAGGTCGTCCCCGGCCGGCTTGCCGGTGGTCTCCGGGTCACCATAGACGCCGAGCAGATCGTCGCGGAGCTGGAAGGCCTCGCCGACGGCCAGCCCGTAGCGGGTGTACGCGGCGATCAGCGGGTCGTCGGCCTCGGTGCCGGCCAGGCAGGCGCCGAAGAGCAGCGGTCGCTGGACGGTGTAGCTGGCGGTCTTGTAGCGGGCCACCCGGAGTGCCCGGTCGACGGTCCAGTTCGCCGCGTCGTTCTCGCCGAGCACGTCCAGGTACTGCCCGGCGACCGTCTCCACCCGCATCTGGTCGTAGCAGCGGCGTACGTCGAGCAGCCGCTGCGCCGGGAGTGCGGCGTGGGCCATCAGCCGGTCGGCCCAGACCATGCAGAGGTCGCCGATGAGCACGGCGACGGCTTCGCCGTACCGGTCGGGGTCGCCGGTGTGCCCGGCGGCCCGGTGCCGGGCGGCGGCGGCCCGGTGTGCGGTCGGCAGTCCGCGCCGGGTGTCGGAGGCGTCCATCACGTCGTCGTGCACCAGGGCGAACGTGTGCAGCAGTTCCAGCGCCGACAGGGCGGGCAGCACCGAGGGCAGCGGTTCGTCGCCGCCGACCACCCCGCGCCACCCCCAGTACGCGAACGTGGGCCGTACCCGTTTACCGCCGGCCAGCACGGAGTCGCGTGCCGTCGCGGCGAATGCCCCCATCGCCGCGTCGATCTCGGTGAGCGAGTCGACCTCGCCGGCCAGGAACGTCCTCAGCGTCTCGTCGACCGCTTCGACCAGGTCTTTCGTGAACGCGGCCAGCACGCCGCGGACGGGATCGTCCGTCGCGCCGGGCTGAGTCGGCGCCACGCGGAGCGCATTATCCGCAACTGCGTCGTTGGCCATGTGGGCGAGCGTACCCTAGGCTACGAGTTGCGTCGATTGATGCGTCGAAGTTGAGGAGGGCCGGTGGATACGGATCTCAGCGCTGCCTACGACCGTTGCCGCGAGCTGCACCGGCGTCACGGCCGTACCTACTATCTCGCCACCCGCCTGCTCCCCGCCTGGAAACGGCGGCATGTGCACGCGCTGTACGGATTCACCCGCTACGCCGACGAGATCGTCGACAGCACCGAGGACCTGCCGCCGGCCGAGCGCGCCGCCCGGCTGCGGGAGTGGTCCGAGCGGTTCGTCGCCGGCCTGCACGGCGCGTCGATCGACGACCCGTTGCTGCCCGCCGTGCTGCACACCATCGCCGTGTTCGACCTGGACCGCGCCGACTTCGCGTCGTTTCTGCGCAGCATGGCGATGGACCTGACGGTCATGTCCTACCCCACCTACGAAGACCTGCTCGACTACATGGAGGGCTCGGCCGCCGTAATCGGCACCATGATGCTGCCCATCCTGGGCAGCTCCGACCCGGCCGCCGCCCGGGAACCCGCCCGCCAGCTCGGCTTCGCCTTCCAGCTCACCAACTTCATCCGGGACGTCGCCGAGGACCTCGACCGCGGCCGGACCTACCTGCCCGACGAGGACCTGGCCAAGTTCGACGTCACCCGCGACGACCTGCTCGCCGCCAAGGCCGCCGGCCGCACCACACCGGCCATCCGCGAGCTGATCGAGTACGAGGTGGCCCGCGCCCAGGCCCACTACCTCTCCGCCGCGCCGGGCATCCCGCTGCTCAGCCCCGCCTCGCAGGCCTGCATGCGCACCGCGTACGCGCTCTACGGCGGCATCCTCGACGAGGTGGCCGCGCAGGACTACGACGTCTTCACCCGCCGCGCGCTGGTGCCGCAGCGGCGACGGATGGCGGTGGCGGCGCGATCACTGCTCACCCCGTCCGGCACCCCGGTACGCGTACCCGGACCGACCCTGGCCGGCTGACCGGGCGCGGTGGCCCCCGCCGGCCGCCGCGCGTCGGTCCGCGTCACAGGCAGGAGTGCAGGACCTCGACCAGCTCATCCACCCGGTCGTGCTCGGCCAACCGCGCCGTCACGTAGGCGAACGTGTAACCGCGCTCCGGGTCGGCCCAGGCGCTGCTGCCACCGATTCCACCCATGCCCCAGCTTCCGTCCGGCTCCCACTGCATGCCCAGCGTCCAGTGCGCCGTGCGGTCCAGCACCAGATCCGGTCCGGAATACTGCACCCGGGTCGCCTCCGCGACCAGCTCCGGGCCGACCAGGCGCACCCCGTCCAGCACGCCGCCGGCCAGCAGACCCGCGTACAGCCGGGCCAGCGCCGACGCGGTGGCGTGCAGGTTCACCGCCGGGATCTCGGCGGCCCGCCACAGCTCGCTGTTCACCACCGCCACGTCGCGCCCGCCCGGCGGGTTGTCCACCGCCCGCGCCCGCAACGAACCCGGCTCACCGCGCGTCCGGTCCGGCCACCCCGGATCGCCGTACGACAGGTCGGCGCACCGCCGCCGGTCGGCCGGCCCCAGACCGAAGGCCAGGTCCAGGCGCCACGGCCCGGCGATCTCCTCGGCCAGGAAACGCCCCACCGACCGCCCGTCCACCCGACGGACCACCTCGCCCACCAGGTGCCCGTACGTCCAGGCGTGCTCGCCCGCGACGCTGCCCGGCGGCCACTCCGGCTCCGCCGCCGCCAGGTCGCCGCAGAGCAGGTCCCAGTCGGTGATCGCGGCGGCGGGCCGGGCCACCGGGAAGGCGGGCAGCCCGGCGGTGTGGGCGAGCACCTGCCGCACCGTGGCCGGGGTGCGGAACCCCGGCCAGTACGCGGCCACCGGCGCGTCGAGGTCGACCCGTCCCCGGTCGACGAGCAGCAGCAGGCAGAGCGCGACCACCGGCTTGCCCACCGAATAGACGTCGACCAGCGTGTCCGGCCGCCACGGCCGGTCCGCCCCGACCGCCGGGACCACCGTGCCGGGCGGGATCGCGGCCCGGGTGCCGCCCACCAACTCCACCACCGGCGTGCCGTCGTACCTGACGGCAACCGCCGCTCCGGTCTCCCGGCCGGCGGCGAAGAGCTCGTGGAAGCAGTCCCGGACCGGGGCGAAACGCGCGCGCATCAGGTCACGGTAGGCGGCTGCCGCCGACGCCGACACCGGAAAACCGGCTGCCACGGTGGCCGGTGGCCCGGCGGTGCGGAATGCTGGCGGGATGGCGGAGCCGGAACTGGTGGACGTGGTCGTGGTCGGGCTGGGCGTCGGCGGCGAGGAGGTGGCCGGGCGGCTCGCCGAGGCCGGCCTCACCGTGGTGGGCGTCGAGCGGGACCTCGTCGGCGGCGAATGCCCCTACTGGGGGTGCGTGCCCAGCAAGATGATGATCCGGGCGGCCAACGCGCTGGCCGAGGCGCACCGGGTGAACGAGCTGGCCGGGTCCGCCCAGGTGCGGCCGGACTGGGCGCCGGTGGCGGAGCGGATCCGCGCCGAGGCCACCGACACGTGGGACGACAGGGCGGCGGTGGAGCGGTTCACCGGCAAGGGCGGCCGGTTCGTCCGGGGCAGCGGCCGGCTCGACGGGGCGAACCGGGTACGCGTCGGCGACCAGCTCTTCCAGGCCCGCCACGGCGTGGTCCTGGGCACCGGCACCCGCCCCTCGGTGCCACCGATCGACGGGCTGGTCGACACGCCGTACTGGACGAACCACCAGGCCGTCGAGGTGGTGGAACTGCCCGCGTCGCTGCTGGTGCTCGGCGGCGGCGCGATCGGCCTGGAACTGGCCCAGGTGTTCGCCCGCTTCGGCGTCCGGGTCACGGTGATCGAGGCGGCCGACCGGGTGCTCGCCGTCGAGGAGCCGGAGGCGTCCACACTCGCCGCCGACGCGCTGCGCGCCGACGGGGTGGAGATCCACACCGGGGTCCGGGTCGGCCGGGTCGACCACGACGGCGACACGTTCACCGTGCACGCCGACGACGCCACGTTCACCGGCGAGAAGCTGCTCGTGGTGACCGGCCGCAAGGCGCACCTGGACGAGTTGGGCCTGGACACGATCGGGGTGGACGCCGGGCAGCGCTACCTGCCTGTCGACGAGCGGATGCACGTCACCGACGGGATCTGGGCGGTCGGCGACCTCACCGGCGAGGGCGCGTTCACCCACATCGCCATGTACCAGGCCGGCATCGTGGTGGCGGACGTGCTCGACCACATGCGGCGTACCAGGGGCGGCCCGGACGCCAGCGGCACCGCCAGTGTGGTCGGCGGCGCGGCCGGAGTGGTCAGCTCGGTCGGCGGCGCGATGAGCTCCGGCGGGTCGACCGCCGCGCCCGGCAGCGTCCCGGTCGCCGACTACCGGGCGCTGCCGCGGGTCACGTTCACCGACCCGGAGATCGGCGCGGTCGGCCTCACCGAGCAGCAGGCCCGCGAGCGCGGCGTCAACGTCCAGATCGGGTACGCCGACCTGACCTCCTCGACGCGCGGCTGGATCCACAAGACCGGCAACGCCGGGTTCATCAAGGTGATCGCCGACGCCGACCAGGGTGTGCTGGTCGGCGCCACCTCCGCCGGCCCGGCCGGCGGTGAGGTGCTGTCCGCGCTCGTGGTGGCGGTGCACGCGGCCGTGCCGGTCGGCCAACTCCGGCACATGATCTACGCGTACCCGACGTTCCACCGGGTCATCGAGGACGCGCTGCGCGCCCTGAAGTGACGCGTCAGCCGGCCGGCTCGCCGTGCCGGCCGGCCCCGGCGGCGAACCGGCCGGCACCGGACATCCCGTCCGCCGCGAGCGACTGGACGCCGTAGGCCAACTCGGTCGCCATCGCCTCCGGTTCGGCCCGACCGGCGCCGTCCCGCACCGCCGCCCGGTCGTTGCGCAGGCAGGTCTGCGGATGCCGGGCGATCTCGGCCGCCAGTCGCTCGGCCGCCGCCCGCGCCTCGCCCGGCCCGACCAGCCGGTTCACCAGACCCATCGCGTACGCCTCGTCGGCGGGAACGGGCCGGCCGGTGAGGATCAGGTCCATCGCCCGGCTCTCCCCGATCAGCCGGGGCAGCCGGACCGTCCCGCCGTCGATCAGCGGCATCCCCCAGCGCCGGCAGAACACGCCGAGCGTCGCGTCCGACTCGGCGACCCGCAGGTCGCACCAGAGCGCCAGCTCCAGGCCGCCGGCCACCGCGTAGCCGGAGATCGCGGCGATCACCGGCTTGGACAGCCGCATCCGGGTGGGACCCATCGGCCCGTCCCCCTCCGGCTCCACCCGGTTGCCGCCTGGCGTGCCGACCGCCTTGAGGTCGGCGCCGGAGCAGAACGTGCCGCCCGCGCCCCAGAGCACGGCCACCGCCGCGTCCGGGTCGGCGTCGAACGCGCGGAACGCGTCGGCGAGCGCCCGCGCGGTCGGCCCGTCCACCGCGTTGCGGGCCTGCGGCCGGTCCACGATCACGGTGGTCACGGCACCGGTGTGCTCGACGCGTACGCCCATGGGCCCAGCATGCCCCGACGGTGCTGTCGCGGCCACCGCGGGCGGTCCGTGCGAAGCAATTCCCGGCGTCCGGTTTGGGGGCCCTCCGGCCGGGAAGTCGGAACAGGTGCGCGAATTACTGACGAAGCTCGAACAGGCCGGCGGACTCGACCGGGTGGGTGACCGGTTGCAGCGCGCCGTCCAGGGCCGGCTGCGCTCCCAGCGGGTGCGGGACGCGCTGCACGGCGTGTGGCTGGGCCACCCGCTGCACCCGGCGATGGTGCAGGTGCCGGTGGGCGCGTGGATCTCCGCCGCCGTGGTGGACCTGCTCCCCGGCCAACGCCGGGCCGCCACCGCGCTTGTGGGTCTCGGCACGGTCAGCGCGGTGCCCGCGGCGGTCGCCGGCCTCAACGACTGGGCCACCCTCACCCGCGACCAGCGCCGGATCGGACTGGTGCACGCCGCCGCCAACACCGTCGGCCTGGCGCTGTACGCCGGTTCGCTCGCGGCCCGGCTCAACGGTCGGCACGGCCTCGGCCGGGCACTGGCCTACCTGGGGCTGTCCGCCGCCGGCGGCGGGGCGTACCTGGGTGGGCACCTCGCCTACAAGCAGGGCGCCCAGGCCAGCCAGAGCGTCTCCGAGATGCACCTGATCAGCGACGGCTGGCACGAGGTGGGTGACCTGAGCGACCTGCCACGGCGCGAACTGGTGACCCGGAAGATCGACGACGTCTCGGTGCTCCTCTACCGGGACGGCGACGACGTCAGCGTGATGCTCGAACGGTGCCCACACCAGAGCGGTCCCCTCGGCGACGGTGAGGTACGCCAGATCGACGGCCAAGCCTGCGTCGTCTGCCCCTGGCACGGCAGCGCGTTCCGGCTCGACGGCGGCCAGGTGGTGCGCGGCCCGGCCGCCAACGACCAGGTCGTGCTCCCCACCCGTGTGGTCGCCGGCCGGGTCGAGGCCCGGCTGCCCTGACTCAGCCCCGCCGGTGCCGCCCGTTGCCGAGCACACGGGCGGCCACCGTCCGGCGACGCAGCCCGAGGAGCGCGCCGATCTGGGCGCCCACGATGCTCGCCACCGCCAGCACCGCCGAGATGGCAAGTGGACGGTTGATCCCCTCCTCGGTGGTGGCCCGGGACGCACCCGCGGACATGGCCGGCGGCCGGGCGTCGGGGGCCGCCACCGTGGGCGTGCCGTCCCGCGGAGTCGGCTTCGGCTGCGCCGCCGGGGCGGCCGAGGGCGCGCCACCGCCGCCCGGGCGTGCCGGCGCGCTGTCGGCCGCCGTGACCACCAGCCGTCCGGCCGCGTGCCGCCGGGCCCCGGTGTCCACCGCGCTTTCGGGCAGTCGGATGAGCTGGCCGGGGCGGATCCGGTCCGGGTCGCCGATCCGGTTCAGCCGGGCCAGTTCCCGATAGCGGTCGAAGTCGTCCAGGTAGCGGTCGGCCACCTCGCCCAGGTAGTCACCCCTCGCGACCCGGTAGACGGCCGGGTCGGTGGACACCGACCCGGCCGACGCCGACGCCGACATCGGGACGGCCGGCGCGGACACGGCAGCGGCCGGCCCCGGTGCGGCGCCGGCCGCGGCCGGGCTCGCCGCCAGGATCAACGCCACCGAACCGACGAGCGCGGCGGCGGCCTTCTGTTGGCGGCGCATCCCGGGCAGCTTCGGTGCCGGCCGGCGCAGCGTCGCCGCGAACAGTTCCACCAGCACGGAGAACGCGAACGTGGCCCAGCCGAACCAGCCCACCACGGCCAACGCCCGCAGGAAGAGTTGCCCGTCGTCGCGACTGGTCAACGCCGTACCCACCTCGGCGAGCGTGGGCAGGTGGTCCGGCAGCGGGTTGCCGGCGAAGGCCAGCAGGGCGACCGGCCCGCCGGCCAGCACCCCGACGAGCAGGACGAGGGCGCCGAGCCCGGTGAGGACCTGGCCGGCGCGGCGGACGGCGGAGCGTCGAGGTGCACCCATGACGCCTTCCTTTCCTACGGTCCGGTGAGCACCCGAGCGGTGGCCTCACCGGTGACGGTGGCGGTCTTCTGCACGCCGAACAGACCGAGCAGGTCCCGGCGGTAGGTGATCTGCACGCGTACCCGGATCTGGGTCTGCGCCCCGACCGCCGGGAAGTCGACCTCGTGATCGCGGACCCCGCCGGCCACGTCGAGGTAGTCGGCGACGGCCGCCCGGGCGGCGGCCTGGTCGATCCGTTTCGGACCGCCCTCGATGGCCCGGGCGCGGTCGATCATCTGGCCGCCGCTGCGGGCCGCCTCGGCGGCCAGATTGTCCGCGCGTTGCAGGGTGCGCAGCTGCCCGGCGCCGTCGTAGGCGAGGGCGATGACGGCGAGCACGCCGCTCATCGCCACGGCCAGGAACAAGCTCACCCGGCCGCTCTCGGCGCCACGCCGTCCGGTCATCCGCGGCTCCGGTAGATGTCCAGGGGCGAGGTGAAACTGGCCGTCACCGTCTTGCCGCCCAGCACGCCCGGCAGGCCGGGCGCGAGCAGGTCGTCGAAGGAGACGGTGCAGCTCACCGTGACGGTCACCGTCGCCGGCACGCCGGCCGGGCTGCGGTACGCGGCGGCGAAGCTTGTCGGTTTCCCGGCCACCGAGCCGGTCAGGTCCAGTCCGGGCGGGCCGGCGCAGTTCAGGCCCGCCCAGCCGAGTTGGTCCCGGGCGGCCAGTTCGGCGGCGTCCTCGCCGTCGTCGGCGTCCCGGGCCAGGGAGGCGGCCCGGGCGCCGTGGTGGGCGGCGGACTCCACCGCCTCGTCGGCCACCGCGGTGCGCCCGGCCACCCCGGCGAGCACCATCAGCCCGATGAACGCGGGGGCGAGCACCGCCACCTCGATCGAGACGGAACCGCGCTCCCGCCGTCGCCCCGCGCTCACCCCGAGGTCCAGCGTTCGGCCGGGCCGTGGGCGCTCTGCACGACCTCGAAGGAGACGCCGGGGATCACCGACAGGGACCGCCCGCGCACGGTGCAGCTGACCTCGGTGGCCGCCTCGACGCAGGTCGGGCCGGCCTTCTCCCAGTCCACCAGCCAGTCCCCGGAGCGACGCAGGAAGCTGGTCGCCCGCTGCGTCCCGGCGTCCGGCGCGGCGTCGAACGTACGCTGGGCGTTCACCCCGGTCTGCGCCGCGTTGAGCGCGGTGGAGCGGGCCACGAACCACACCGCCACCTGGATCGAGCCGAACAGCAGCACCAGGATCACCGGCATCACGACGGCCAACTCGACCGGGTTGGCGCCCCGCTCGCCCTCGGACAGGCGGGCACGCGGCAGCGCGACGATCCGCCCCGGGCCGGGCGGGCCGGCGGGCCGGCCGGGGCTCGCCGGCCGGCTCCGGACCCTGCGGGCGGGGCGGGGCATCACGGTGCCGTGTTGTCCGGGATGGCGTTCATCCAGTTGTTCGCCTTGGCCAGGGCGAGTGCGGTGACCGCCATGGCCACCGCGACCAGGCCGAAGATGATCACCGCGGTGGGCACCGGGCTGTCGCCACGCTCGGAGTCCCGGCGCAGCTCGGCGAGGCGGGTGCTCACCGCCGCGTACAGGTAGGCGTAGAGGTGCATGGTGGCTCCTTCTCGAAGGTGGGCTCACAGGCGGGCGACGAACGGATAGACGGCGAAGCCGAGCAGGACGAAGACAAGCAGCGAACCGGGAATGTCCAACCTGCTCGTCACCCCCTCGGCGCGGGCCAGGTTGTCGGTGCGGATCTGGTCGCGCAGCGAGTCGGCCCGGGAGCGCAACGTCTCGTGCACCTGGGCGCCCTCACTGCCGGAGGAGCGCATGATCGCGCCCACGTCGCCCAGCTCCGGGATGCCGATCCGGTCGGCCAGCTCCCGCAACTCGTCCCACGGCGAGTGCATCTGGAGCTGGGCCAGCCGCAGCGCCTCCCGGATCCGGTCGAAGACCCAGCCGTCACAGACCGCCGCCGCCCGTTCCAGCGACTGCACCGGGCCGTGCGCGGCGGACAGCTGCAACGCCACCAGATCCAGGTAGGTGCAGACCGCCTGGCGGAACTCGTCCCGGGCGGCGTCCGCCCGGGACAGCACCGCGCGGTGGGCGAGCAGGGCGGCCAGCAGCGCCAGACCCAGGCTGGCCACCACCGGTACGGCCACCGGCAGCGCCATCCCGCCGACGAAGAGCACCGCCGAGGCGACCGCCGGGGCGGCGAAACCGACGAGCGCGGAGAGCAGCACCGACAGCGTGTACTGCTCGGGGGTGCGGTCGAGCAGGGCGAGCTGGCGGTGCGGCGGGCGCAGCCACCGGGCGACACCGCCGAGCCAGTCCGGCCCGGCGCCGGTGGTCGCCTGGCCGGGCGGCTGGTGCAGCCGGCGCAGGGCCGGGCCGAGCGCCGGAGTGGCCGGCAGCGCCTCGCGGACCACCAGGAACACCCCGAGGCCGATCGCGGACCCGCCGAGCACCGCCATCGCGAGCTGCCAGTTGAGCACGATCACGCGATCGCCTCCTCCGGGTCGGGCGCCGGCAGGAAACGCGCCGGCCGTGGCGGCTGGCTCATCGAACGCACCCAGATCAGCAGGCCGACGAAGGCCGCGCCGAGCACCGCCATCACGAGCTGCCCGACAGGCGTCCGGTAGGGACGGATGTAGTCGCTGTTCACCAGCCCGTACGCCAGCGTGGCCAGGGTCATGCCGGTGAGGAACCGGACCGCGAACCGGGGCTGGGTCCGTTTCGCCTCGACCTCGCGGCGGGTGGCCACCTCCGCCGAGGCCGCGCCGGCGATCGACCCGAGCACGTCGCCGAGACGCTCCCCCCGGTCGGTGAGGTGCAGGATCAACGCGGCCACCACCTGGTCGGCGACCGGGTCGGCGAGCTCGTCGGCGAACGCGAGCAGCGCGGTGCGCGCCGACCAGCCGGCCTGCAGGCGCGCGGCGAGCGTGCGTACCTCCTCCTCGATCTCCTCCGGCGCGGTGGAGATCGTGCCGATGATGGCCTGCTGGAGCCCTTGACCGGTGGCGGAGATGTCCTTGAGCCGCCGGGTCCACTCGCCGACCGCCTCGACCCGGGCGATGGCGCGCTGCTCCGCCCCACCCACCGCGAACAGCCACGGCACGCCGGGCACCGCGAGCGCCACCAGCAGACCCACCACCGGCAGCCCGGTGAACAGGAACGCCGCCGCCCCGGCGACCACGGCGCCACCGAGCAGCACCCGGCGGCGGCGCCGGTCGGCCCGGCCCGCCCCGCCGTCGGTCCACAGCCGCCGCAGGCCCCCGGCGCCGCCCGGCGTCGCGCCCGACGGCCGGCGCGTGCCGAACAGCGCGACCACGGCCAGCACCAACCCGGCCACGCAGGTCGCGCCGGAGACCAGCGCGATCAGTTCGATCCGGGTCATGCCCGCCCTCCGTCCGGCCGCGGGCCCAGCCGGGTGTGCCGGGGCCGACGCCAGGCGCCGACCCCGGCCTCCACGAACCGGGTGAGCAGCCGCGCGTCGTAGCCGACCCGCAGCAACTCGTCGCGGACCCGTTCGGGCAGGTGGCGGGGGACGGCGCGGCCGTCCGGCCCGGGACCGAACACGGTGGTGGTGGTGATCCGGTTGCCGTCGCCGACGCCGATGACCTCCTCGACGTGCGAGACGAAACGGTGCTTGCGGCCACCGATCGCGGTCTCGTCCTCGACGGTGACGTAGACGATCAGGTCGAGCGCGTTGCCGGCCATCCGCCGGGCCTGGTCCACGGTCATCTCCCGGCCGTGCGACAGCGCCAACTCGATGATCCGTTCGCCCACCCCGGACGGGGTACGGGCATGGATGGTGCACATCGACCCGCGGCTGGTGGTCATCGCCTGGAGCATCGGCACGATCTCCCGGGACCGCACCTCGCCGACGATGATCCGCAGCACGCCCATCCGCAGCGACACCGGGATCAGGTCGGCGATGCTCACCTCGCCGGCCGGTCGCCCGTCCGCGCCTCGCTCACCGTGCCCCTCCCGGGACTCGAAGCTCATCACCGCCCGGTGCTTGTGCCCACGCCGGGCCGGGAGCAGCTCCCGGCTCTCCTCCAGCAGAACGTACGGCTCGTCGGCCGGGATCTCGTCCATCAGGGCGCGGATGATGGTGGTCTTGCCCGCCCCGGCGAGCCCGGCGACCATGATGTTCAGCCCGGCCCGCATCGACGCCCGCAGGAAGTCGCGCACCAGCGGATCGATCATCTCGTCCAGGTCGGGCCGGCCACCCGCGATGTCCTCCAGGCTAACCGCGAGCGTGTTGTGCTTCCGGATCACCGCGTACGGGCGGTGGCTGACCAGGAACACGGCCGCGAGCCGGCTGCCGTCGGGCAGTTGCAGGTCGAGCGTCGGCTTGGAGGTGGACAGCGACCGCTCGGTGGCCCCGGCCCGCCGGGCCGCCGCCTGGAGGATCTCCACCAACTCGTCGTCGGTCTCGGCGATCGGATCGGCCCAGTCGACGCCGCCGCCGTGGCGGGTGATGCGGACCTGGTCGCAGCCGAGGATGTGCACCTCCTCGATGGACTCGTCGACGAGCAGCGTCTGGAGTCGACCCAACCCGACCAGCTCGGCGGTCACCTGATCGAGCAGCAGCCGTTCCTCGTCCGCGGGCATCGGCGTGCCGGACCGGCGGACCGAGTCGGCGTACGCGGACACCACCGCGACCGCCAACCGCGCCCGCTCGACCTCCTCGGCGTCGGCGTCGAACTCCTGCCCCCGCTGCCAGTGGGTGAGCCGTTCGCTCAACTCACGCCGCAGTTCACGGACCACCGCGAAGTCGACCCGGGGGCGGGGCGGGAGCGGCGGCGGCGCGACGGGTGCCGGGCCGGCGAGGGGGTGCCGGCCGTTCGGCGGGGCCAACGGCGGCGCCGTGGAGACCACCCCGGGCTGCTGCCCGCGGGGGTCGTGCGACACCGGCTCAAACCGCACCGGACACCCCCGGGGCGGTCGGCGTGGTCGCCGCACGCGGCGTGATCGCTCCCGGCCAGGCCAGCCGAGCCAGCCGCCGTTCCAGCAGCGCCCGGATCGGCACCTCCAGGGCACCGGCCGCCCGCATCAGCGGCCGGTTGGCGCGTACGGTGCCGCCGTGGCTGAGCACCTCGGCGGTACGCGGGTCGTGCGGCAGGCGGGCGATCACCGGCAGCCGCAGGGCCTTGCTGATCTCGCTGGTGCCGTGACCGTCCCCGACCACCAGCAGGCGTAGCGTGCCCGGCGGGAGCCGGTGCTCGGTGAGGTCCCGCTCGATCGCCCGGGCCGCGGCGCGGGTGGCGGACAGGTCGGGCAGGTGTGCCCGGGTGACCAGCAGCACCACCGCGGCGGCCCGCAGCAGCGGCCAGGGTGGACCGGGGACCGTCAGCCGGCCGCAGTCGGCGAGCACGTCGTACGGCGGTTCGCCGCGTTCCAGGCCGGTGAGGTAGTCGGCGAAGCGTTGCCAGAGCGGCACCACGCTGCCGGCCTGGGCCGGGTCCACCACGCCGGGCAGCAGCAGCCGTTGCCGGTGCGGCGCGTCCAGGTCGACCAGTTGGGACCAGAAGTCGTGTTCCAGCCTGCCGTCGCGCAGTTCGCCCACGGCCAGCTCACCGATGCCCCGCGGGCCGTCGAGCGCGCCACCGAGATAACCGGCGAGGATCGAGCCGCCCGCCGGGTCGCACTCGGCGAGCACGAGCCGCCGGTGCCAGCTCAGTGCGGCGGCCAGCCCGGTGGTGGTGACGCCGGGGGAGCCCTTCGCCGAGACCAGGGCGATGATCGCCATCAGGCCGACCCGATGAGCACGAGCGCGATCCGGTCGTCCGCGGCCAGCGCCACCACGGCCGGCACGTCCCGTACGGACAACGCCAGGTAGACCACCGTGTCGTCGTTCTCGGGGGTGGCGGTGTCGATCACGGTGCCGTCGAACCGGGTGCCGCCGCCGCGTGCCTCGCCGCCGCCGGCGCTGCTGTCCGGCGTGCTGACCAGCAGCACCTTGTCGCCTGGGTGCAGCTTGCGGGCGGGCACCTGGTCGGGTTTCAGCCCCAGCGCGATCTGCTGCTGGCCGGGGCCGAGCATCGGGGCCTCGGTGAGCTGGGCCTCGGTGAGCAGCGTCCCGGGGGTGAGCCGGACGGCGGCCCGCAGCCCGAGCACGTCGGAGATCCGGTCGGCGGCCACCGGCCGCAGTTCGCGCCCGCCGGAGACGCGGACCGGCACCAGGTCGTCGGCGGTGAGCTGCCGGCCCACCTCGACCGGGCGGGCGACCGCCAGGTAGGTGCCGGTGGACCGCACCGAGGTGACCGCGAACGCCGCCCCGAGCCCGCCGAGCGCGATCAGCAGGATCGCCAGGCCGAGCAGGCCGGGCCGGACACGTCGCTGCCGGACCACCTTGGGTGGCGCGATCGGCGCCTGGGTCGGGGTTCCGTTCCGGGATGCCACCACACTCATCGGGTCACCACCTGAAGTTCGTTGATCTGCACCGGGACGACGCCGCTGACCCGGCTCTGGGCGATCTCGCCGCGCTGACCGCCGCCGGACCACTCGACGGTCCAGAAGGTGGTGGCGCTGACCTGGTACGTCGCCGCGGTCGGGTAGCCGTCGTCGAGGCCGCAGTCCGGCGAGGTGGAACCGGCCCGCGGGCCGTCGGCCCGGTAGGGGGTGCCCGGCCCGGTGCAGGTCACGTCGATGGTGTCGGACATGTGCCAGACGATCCTGTCCACCTTGGCGGTGATCGTGACGGTCAGTCCCCGGTCCGAGGCGGAGGCGGTCAACGGGCCGAAGTAGCCGGCGCCCGCGCGGGCCCACATCCAGACCGGCAGGCCGACCAGGCCGGGTCCCTGGCTGCGTCGGGGCGCGACCGCGATCCGGGGTCGGAGCAGCGAGATCGAGGCCAGCGCGCGGCGGGCCAGTTCCTCCGGGTCGGGCGGGGCGCCGTAGCCCGGTGGCGGGGCGTCCAGCAGTTCCTGGCGTTGGCTGCCCAGGGCACCGCCGTTGCAGGTGAGTTGGTACCACTGCTTGCCGGGCGGGGCCTCCTTCTGCGGCTCGGCGAGCTTGTAGTAACAGCCGTCGCCGTTGTTGAACCAGCCCAGCACGTCGTCGTGGCAGGGGATGGCCCGGCCGTTCCACTGGCACTTCGGCGTACCGCCGTCGTTGCCGCCACCGCCCCCGCCGTCGTTGCCGCCCCCGCCGGGCCGGCCCGGGACGCCGGGGTCGTCGTCCCAGACGTCGCAGTCGATCTGCTCGGGCGGGCAGGAGCCGCCCGGGTCGGCGGCCCGGGCGGGCGCGCCGGTGAGGGCCAACAGGGCGGCCAGGCCGGCGGCCAGCAGCAGCCGGCGGTGCGTCCCGGCCCGCGTCGGGCGGGCCGGGACACCCCTTCCTCCCCAGGTCAGCACGGCTGGTCCTGGTGTGCGGCGCCGTCGCTGACGAGCCACCGCCCGTCCGGGTAGCGCAGCGCGGTGGCGGTGGCCAGGTAACGGCCGCCGCGGGTGCCCGGTACGGCCTTGCGGTCCTTGGCGTAGACCAGCCGGTAGCCACTGGCGTCGAGGCAGTCCTGGATCTCGACGGCGGGTGGGTCGGCGGCCAGGTCGACCGAGACGACGGTGGGATCGGAAACCAGCGCTCCGGTACGCATCGCGCCGTGCTCCTTCGCGTCACGAATTGCCACCCGCACCCGGGTCAGCAGCGGGTCCGCGAGATAGCGGGACAGTTCGGGGTGGCCGGGGTCGCTGCGGGCGTTCGCTGTCCGGGACGCCGCCAGATAGCCGGAATACGCGGACAGTGCCGCATTTCCGGCCGCCTTCTCCTCGGCCGTGGAATGGGTGGCGGGTGCGGTGGCGCGACCGGTGAGCGGGCGGGTGGCCGCCTCCGGCCCGTCGCCGCAGCCTGCGATGCCGACCGTCAGCGCGATGCTGAGCAGGCATGTTTCCCATCGGCGGGATTGCTGTGTGCGCAACGCCGATCCCTCCTCGGTGCGGACCCGGGCGGTCGCGCCGAACCGTTCCGGGCATGCGGGAGCGCGCCCGGATCTGCGCGCCCGGGCCTCGGTGACCATCATCGGTATTGACCTGTGCTGATCACGTGGAATGTGTGCGATAGGCCTCCGACGCCTGGGGAAATCGGGGGTTGCGTCGTATCCAAGGGGCGAGCATAAGCTCACGTCCGCCGATGCAACAGAGGTAATTCACGTGAACACGGTGAGTGAAGACGGGTGGTGGCGGTCGGTGGAGATCGGGATGGTGGCGGTCGGCCCGGCTGCCGCACCGGAAGCACCGCCCCCGACGTGGCCGCGCGGGACGTCGATTTCCGCGCCATCCGTCACACGACAGCCTGCCGGGAATCACGCTGCGTGCCCCGAACGGAGGCGGCGTGACCGCTGAACGGGTCGACGCGACCACCGGGAACCGCCGGCCCGTCGCCGGGCTGCTCGCCGCCCTGGCCGTCGTACCGCTGCTGCGGTTGGCGGTGGCCCGCTACGCCGTAGCGCCGGATGCGCCGGACCGGACCGGCTGCGACGGCTGCGGCACGCCGATTGGCCTGGCCCAGCCGCTGCCGGCGCTCGGCCCGGCCGCCCGCTGCCCGCACTGCCGGGCGCGGATCGGCGCCCCGCCCGGCGTGGTGGAGGCGGCGCTGCTGCTCGCGCTGGCGGTGCCGGTCCTGACCGGCGGACCGGCCGGCGCGCGCCTGGCGCTGGCCTGGTGGCTGGTCTGGTCGGTGCCGATGACGCTCGTCGACGCGACCGTGCACCGGCTGCCCGACCGACTCACCTGGCCCGCCGCGGCCGGCGTCTGGGCGCTGCTCGGCGTGGCCGCGCTGACCGGCCCCGGCGCGGACCCGTGGCTGCGGGCCGCCGCCGGCGCACTGGCGCTCGCCGGTGGCTTCGCCGCGACCACGCTGCTGCTCGGCCGGCGCGGCATGGGCCTCGGCGACGCCAAGCTGGCCCTGGGCGCGGGCGCGTTGCTCGGCTGGTACGGCTGGCCGGTCCTGGCGGCCGGGCTGATGCTGGCGATGACCCTGGCCGGACTGACCGGGCTGCTGCTGCTCGCCGCCCGGCGGGTCCGCTGGACCGCTCACCTGCCGTTCGGGCCGTTCCTCGTGCTCGCCGTCGCCGCCACGCTGGTGCTCACCACCGTGTGATGGGCCACCCCGGGTGCGGGCGGGGCGCGCCCCGGGTACCGGAGTCCCAGCCACCTTTCAGCCGGATCTGTTTCGGTGGCGCTCCACGCACCGGACTCGGGAGGGCACGTGTCGCACGGCGACGACAGTTGGCGGATCCGGCGCACCGACGCGGACCTGGAGCGCCTGGGCGAGACCGAATCGGTCTTCGCGCTGGCCAACGGCTGGGTGGGCTGGCGCGGCACGCTCGACGAGGGCGCACCCTGCGGGATGCCCGGCACCTACCTCAACGGGTTCCACGAACAGCACGACCTGACCTACCCGGAGAGCGGATACGCCTTCCCCGAACGCAGCGACACCGTGATCAGCGCCCCGAACGCGTCCCTGGTCCGGCTCTGGGTCGACGACGAGCGGTTGGACCTGGAAACCGGCACGATCCGGCGGCACCACCAGGAACTCGACCTGCGCGCCGGAGTGTTGCGCCGGGAGACCGAGTGGGTCTCACCGGGCGGCCGTGCCGTCCGCGTCCGCAGCACCCGCCTGGTCTCACTGCCCCGCCACCGGGTCGCCGCCGTCGACTGGGAGGTCGAGCCGCTGGAGCAACCGGTGCGGGTACGGGTCTGCGCCGACCTGCTCGCCAACGAGCGGGTGCCGGAACGCGGCGACGACCCCCGGGCCGCCTCGGTGATCCACGACCCGCTCACCGCCGAGACCGGCAGCCACGACGGCCTCGACGGGGTGCTGGTGCACCGCACCGGACGCAGCGGCCAGCGGGTCGCCGTGGCGGTCGCGCACCGGATCGAGGCGCCCGACGACACCGCCGCCGACACCGAGCTGACCGGCGACCGGTTCCGGCTGGCGCTCACCGGCTCGCTGCGCCCCGGCGAGCGGATCCGGGTAACCCGGTTCGCCGCGTACGAGTGCGCCGACGTCGACGGCACCCCGCCCGGTGAGTTGGCCGACGTGGTCGTCGCGGAGGCCGACGCGGCCCGGACGGACGGGTTCGACGCCCTGCTCGACGCCCAGCGGGCCACGCTCGACGCGGCGTGGGCCACCGCCGACGTCGAGCTGACCGGCGACCCGCAACTCCAGCGGGCGGTCCGGTTCTCGGTGTTCCACCTGCTCCAGGCCGGGCGGGCCGACGGCGACCGGACCATCCCGGCGAAAGGGCTGACCGGCAACGGCTACGACGGGCACGTCCTCTGGGACACCGAGGGCTACGTGCTGCCGGTGCTGACGTACCTGGCACCGGAACTGGCCCGCTCGGCGCTGCGGTGGCGGCACGCCCACCTGCCCGAGGCCCGGGACCGGGCGGCCGAGCTGCGGCTGACCGGGGCCACCTACCCGTGGCGGACGCTCAGCGGCCGGGAGTGCTCCGGCTACTGGCCGGCCGGCAGCGCCGGCCTGCACGTCAACGCGGACATCGCCGACGCGGTGCTGCGCTACGTCGCGGCCACCGGTGACACCGGCTTCCTCGCCGAGTCCGGCGCCGAGGTGCTGATCGAGACCGCCCGGCTGTGGCACGGCTACGGCCACTTCGACGACGACGGCCTGTTCCACCTGACCGGCGTCACCGGACCGGACGAATACTCCGCGCTCGCCGACGACAACGTCTTCACCAACCTGATGGCCCGGCGCAACCTGCGGGGCGCCGCCGACGCCGCGCAGCGGTGCCCGGAGGTGGCCGAACGGCTGGGCGTCGACGCGGCCGAGGTGTCCGGCTGGCGGGCCGCCGCCGACGCGGTGGCCGTCCCGTACGACGGCAAACGCGGCGTGCACGAGCAGTCCGCCGGTTTCACCGCACAGCCGGAGTGGGACTTCGACGCCACAGGTGCGGACGACTACCCGCTGCTGCTGCACTTCCCCTACCTGGAGCTGTACCGCAAGCAGGTGGTCAAGCAGGCCGACCTGGTGCTGGCGATGCTGCGCTGCCCGGGCGAGTTCACCGCCGAGGAGAAGACCCGCAACTTCGCCTACTACGAGGCGCGCACCGTCCGGGACTCGTCGCTGTCCGCCTCCGCCCAGGCGATCCTGGCCGCCGAGGTCGGTCACCTCGACCTGGCGTACGACCTGTTCGCCGAGACGGCGTTGCAGGACCTGGACGACCTGGGCGACAAGACCGCCGACGGGCTGCACCTGGCGTCGCTGGCCGGCGCGTGGCTGGTGGTGGCGCAGGGCTTCGGCGGGCTGCGCGACGACCGGGGCGTGCTGTCCTTCGACCCGAGGCTGCCCGGGAAGATCGACCGGCTCGTGTTCCACCTGCGCTGGCACGGGCACCGGCTGCGGGTCACGCTCACCTCCCGGGAGGCCCGTTACGAGCTGCCCGACGCCGGGCCGGACGACGCGGTCGAGCTGTGGCACCACGGCGAGCGGCTCCACCTCACCGCCGCCGCCCCGCTCACCCGCCCGATGCCCCCCGTCCCCGACGCCGGGCCGCCCCCGTCCGCCCCGAGGTAAGGAAGGGCCCCTGCTTAACGCATTCGGTAGAGGAAGGGCCCCTTCTTAACAGCCGGGTGGGAGACGGGAGCGAGCGGACGGCGGACACGACGGGTCAGCGGTGGGTGGCCGAGAGTGCTAGACATCAGGGCGTGACGGAGGCTGAGAACCGACCCAATGTCGCCCGCATGTACGACTACTACCTGGGTGGCTGCCACAACTTCGCCGCCGACCGGGCCGCCGCCGAGGAGATCCTGAGGATCTTCCCGGACACCGGGGTGGCCGCGCAGAGCAACCGGGCGTTCCTGCGCCGGGTCGTGTGCTGGGCGGCCGAGCAGGGGATACGCCAGTTCCTCGACATCGGCGCGGGCCTGCCCACCCAGGGCAACGTGCACGAGGTGGTCCGCGCGGTGCGCCCCGACGCCCGGGTGGTCTACGTCGACCACGACGAGGTGGCGGTCGCGTACGCCCGGCGGCTGCTGCCTGCCGACGGCCGCACCGTGGTGCTCCAAGGCGACCTGCGGCGTCCCGGCGAGCTGCTGGCCGACCCGACGCTGCGGGCCACCATCGACCTGACCGAGCCGGTGGCGGTGCTGCTGCTCGCGGTGCTGCACTTCGTGCCCGACGCCGACGACCCGTGCGGAGCGGTCGCGACGCTGCGCGACGCCACCGTCCCGGGCAGCGTGCTCGCGCTGTCCCACCTCACCCTGGACGGCCTGCCGACGCTGCCCACCGAGCAGGGCCGGGCGATCTACCGCCGCAGCAGTTCGCCGCTGGTGCCCCGCACCCGAGACGAGGTGGCCCGCTTCCTCGACGGATACGAGCTGGTCGAGCCGGGTCTGGTCAAGGTGGCGGACTGGCGGCCAGACGGGGAACCGCAGGCCGGGGTGTCGCACGGCTACGGCGGGGTGGGCGTGCGGCGCTGAGCGCGGTCAGTCCAGACCGCCGTGCGCGGCCCAGAGCACGCCTGCCCGGTCCGTCGCCGCCACCGACGCGGCCGGCTCCGGCCGGTCGGGCACCGGAGCGACACGTACGCGCCGCGGCCACCCGCGGTGGGCCGGCCGTACGCCTTCGCCGCGAGCCGTCCGTCCGGTAGGAGCCGGATGTTGAGCGTGGTCAACGTGAACTCCTCGCCACGGCGGGTGTCGGTCCAGCGCAGTTCCTCCGGCACCGAGACGTCGGCGCGGGTGCTGTCCCACCCCGGCAGCCCGTGGCGGCCCGGCGGGGGCAGCCCGGGCTGCACCTGGTGCTGGACCGGTCGGCGGCCGGCGGGGAGTTCGACGAGGTGGTCGTCTCCGATCCGGCCGCCGCGCACCTCACCGAGGTGATCGGGCGTGCGACGAGGGGGTGGCCATGACCGGTGACCACCTGGCGATCGAGGCGACGGGCCTGACCAAACGCTACGGAGACGTCACCGCCGTACGCGACCTGACCTCCACCGTACGACCCGGCGCGGTGACCGGTTTCCTCGGCCCGAACGGCGCCGGCAAGACCACCACGATGCGCATGCTGACCGGACTGGTGACCCCCACCAGCGGCGCCGCCACCATCGGCGGGCAGCCCTACGGCCGGCTGGCCCAGCCGTGAGCCCTGCTGCTGACCGCGTACGCGCTGACCGCCGCCGCGATCGCCGTGGTCGTCCCGATGCGCCGCGACATCACCTGAGCGTCGCCGCGCGGTCGCCGTCCGGCGATCTGGGACTGGCGTCGGCCGAAGAGGATTCGTACTCTGGTCCTCCGACGTCCGGGGTCGACGGTGGGGAGGGGTCGACGCTGCATGGACCCGGCCCTCGCCGATCTGCCGACCGACCGCGTCGTCGCCCTGCCCGGCGCGGACGCCGACGCGGTCGCCATGGCGATCGCCCGCCACCACGCGGGGCCGGGCGCCGTCGTGCACGGCCCGGCCCCGGCGTACGCCATGCCGGCCGACTTCGCGCACGCCGCGCTGGACCGGCTCGAACGGGTCGCCGTCGAGCTGCTGCCGGCCTGGCTGCCCGAGGCCGCTGACGGTGTCCGTCCGGACGTCTCCGGCCTCGCCGCCGTGCGGGCCGCGGCCGCCGCCCGCTCGCGCCGGGACCGCTACCCCGGCTCCTTCCTGACCGACCTGGCAGTCTTCGCGGTGACCGGGCGCCGGCCGAGCGTCACGACGCTCCCGTTGCGCGCCCGGGCCGCCGCGCTGGCACGTCTCGTCGCCGGCGCGTTCGGGCGTCGGAAGGTGGTGCTGCTGGTCGAGCCGGTGCACGGCGACGCCGCGGTGGTCGCGGCCGGTGGCGGATGGCTCGTGCAGCACGGCGGCCCGGCCGTCTGGCTGACCGGAGCCGGCGCGGCCGGGCTGGACGGACTTCCGGTGTTCCCCGTCGCGCCGCCGGCCGTGCCCGCCGGGCACGCACCGGTGGCGGGCAAGCCGCATCCGGGCAGCGACGCCGAGAAACGCCTGGAGGCGGCGCTGGCGGCGCAGAGCTGGTCGGCCGGACGGCGATGGAACCAGAGCTACCAGTCGCACCGCCTGGCCGCGCCGGTACGCCTGGATCTAGTGTGGCCGGACGAGCGGTGTGTGGTGGAGATCGACGGCCCGGAGCACTGCCGCCCGGTCCGCTTCGAGGCCGACCGGCAACGCGACGTCCAACTGCAACTGGACGGCTACGCCGTCCTGCGCTTCACAAACGCCCGAGTAATCCACGACGTCGGCACCGTGGTCGCGCAGATCGGCATCTGTCTGCGGGCCCGTCGCCGAGATCTGGCGGAAGGACGGCACCATGGCCGGCGATGACCTGACCGCATCCGAGGGCGCGATCCTCGTCGTTCTCATGGCCGAGGCGCGAGAGGTGCTGAGCACCGAACTGCGCGACCGTTACGGCCTGGTCGTGCGCAAGCCGCAGCGCGACAAGCTCACCCGCCTGCACTACGTCGCGAGCCGCAAGAGCGGACCGACGTACGCCCTGCAACTGGACGACAAGGGCTGGGTACGGATGCAGAGCGACCTGGACTTCGCGCTGCGCGGCGCGAGCGCGCTCGGCGCCGCGCTCACCGCGTTGCAGGTGAGCCTGCGCGATCGGGTCATGGCCCGCAGCGGCTGCGCGACGCTCGCCGAACTCTTCGCGCTCACCGACGTGCGCGCGCCTGCCGCTGAGCCGGCCGGGTCGCTGGAGGCGCGCGTGGTCGCCGCGTACCGGGCGCTCGCCGACGAACCCGGCGCCTGGGTGAGCCTGCGCCGGCTGCGGCCGTTCTTCGCCGACGTGCCGCGCGACGACCTGGACGAGGCCCTGCGCGGGCTCAGCCGCTCCGAGGGCGTCACCATCGCGCCGGAGTCGAACCAGAAGACGCTCACCGGGGCCGACGCCGAGGCCGCGTTGCGCCTCGGCGGGCAGGACAACCACCTGCTGGCGATCGGCGTGTAATGGACGAGGCGCAACGGAACGCGCTGGCCGCCCTGCGGTTCGACTGGGCGCCGGTGCCCGACGACGTGTGGCGCCCGCTGCCCTTCCACGTCGACGGCCTGCACGTACCGGTCGTCCGGGACGTTCTCGCCGGGGTGGACGAGGCCGCGTCGAACCCGCACGGCAGCCCGCTCGGCCTGGTCGTCCAGGGCCAGCGCGGCTCCGGCAAGACCCACCTGCTGGGCGTGATCCGCCAGCAGGTGCAGGAGCGCGGCGGCTACTTCTTCCTGGTCGGCCTGCTCGACGCCGGCGGCTTCTGGGACGGCGTGCTCGCCGCGATGCTCGACGGCCTGTCCCGGCCGGTGCCCGGGAGCCGCGAGACGCAGCTCAAACTGCTGCTGCGGCGGCTGTCCGCGAAGGTCGGGGCGCCCCGGACGGCACGCCGGGCGGTCATGGGCGACACCGGACTGACCAGGGCGGCGCTCGACGCCTTCCTGGATGGGCTCGGTGACTTCGACAGGCACGCTGCCCGTACCTGCCAGGAGACGGCGCGTGCGCTCGGGCTCAGCGCCTCCGAGGACATCTCCCACCGCGACGTCGCGGAGAACTACTTCCTCTCCGGTGAGGAGATGGTCGCCGGGGAACGCGCGGCCTGGGGCATGCGCCGCGTTCCGCGCCCGGCCCAGCAGATCGTGCAGGATCTGTCCTGGCTGCTCGCCCTCACCGGCCCGTCGGTGGTGGCGATCGACCAGATCGACACGCTCATCGCCCAGTTGGCGATCCAGAGCGACCCGGCCCTGGCCGGCGCCGCCGCGATGAGCCCCGAGCAGGCACTGATGCTGGCCCGGATGGCGGACGGCCTGATGGCGTTGCGGCAGACGACCCGGCGCACGCTGACCGTGCTCGCCTGCATCCCGAACTCGTGGACCGTCATCAAGTCCGCCGCCGCGGACACGGTGGCCGATCGGTTCCGCGAGACGATGCCGCTGCGCCGGATCGACGACGCCGGCCTGGCGCGGGCAATCATCGAGAAGCGGTTCACCCTCCGCTACCGGGAGGCGGGGTTCGTGCCGCCGTACCCGTCGTGGCCGGTGTCCCCGCGCGCCTTCGCCGAGGCCGGTGCGTTCACCCCGCGCCAGCTGCTCATCGAGATCGACAGGCACATCCGCGAGTGCATGGCCGACGACGAGGTCCGGGAGATGACCACGCTCGGCGAGCCGCCCACTGCCGAACCTCGCGCGCCCCGGCCAGCCCCGGTGACCGCCACCGGCGAGGAGATGGACCGGTACGACGCCCGGTTCGCCGAGCTGCGGGCGGCCACCGATGTCACCGGCCCGCTCCGGCGCGCGTCCGAGGACGAGGCGATGCCGCCGCTGCTCGCCGCCGGCCTCACCGCCTGGGTCCTGGAGCGGGGCGACGCGGGCGAGGCGTTCAGCGTCGACCCGCCGCCGAGCACCGACCCGCCGCTGCACGCCCGGCTGCGGCTCACGCTCGACGAGCGCACCGAGGACCAGGTGCACTGGTGTTTCCGGGCGATCGGCGACGACCACCACGGCAACGCCGCGCTGGCCCGGCTCCGCAAGGCGAGCGTGGCCGCCGCCCTCGATACCGGCTCGGGCCGGCGGAAGCTGTTCCTGCTGCGCAACCGTGCCTGGTCGACGAGCGCGGCGACCCGCCGGGCGGTCGACGCGTTCACCGAGGCGGGCGGTCAGACGCTTGGCGTCGACGACGAGGACGTGCGCGTCCTGTCCGCGCTGCGGGTCATGCTCGCCGAGGCCACCATGGACCTTCAGGGCTGGCTGGCCGAGCGCCGGCCGACCCGGGAGCTGAAGTTCCTCCAGCACGCGCTGGCCGACGTGGACCGCTGGACGACCGACGCCGGACCGCCGCCGGAACCCGCCGAGCCCGCGCCCGTCGCCGCCCCCACCGGCTCGGCCGAGCTGTCCTTCGTGGTCGGGCACGGGTACGACGACGGGGAACCGGTGCCGCTGGCGCTGGAGGCGCTGCGCAAGCACACCACGATCTTCGCCGGGTCCGGCTCCGGCAAGACCGTCCTCATCCGCCGCATCGTCGAGGAGTGCGCGCTGGCGGGCGTCTCTGCCATCGTGCTCGACCCCAACAACGACCTCGCCCGCCTCGGCGAGGGATGGCCCGAGCCGCCGCCGCGGTGGCGACCGGGTGACGCGGACCGGGCCCGGGACTACCTCGCGCGCACAGACGTCGTCGTCTGGACGCCGCGCCGCAACTCGGGCCGCCCGCTGAGCTTCCAGCCGTTGCCCGACTTCACCGGCGTACGCGACGACCCGGACGAGTTCGCCGAGGCCGTCGAGGCGGCGGTCGCGTCCCTCGCGCCACGCGCCATGGTGACCGGCCGGGCCACCCGGGCGCACCTCGGGCTGGCCGTGCTGCGCAAGGCCGTCGAGCACTACGGCCGGCGCGGAGGGTCGCGGTTGGCGGGCCTCATCGACACGCTCGCCGACCTGCCGGACGGGATCATCGACCTGGACGACGCCGACCGGATCGGCCTCAGCCTGGCGCAGACCCTGACCGCCGCAATGGTGAACGACCCGCTGTTCGGGGGCGAGGGCACGCCGATGGATCCTGGCGTGCTCCTCACCCCGGCGCCCGGCAAGCGGGCCAGAGTCTCCGTGGTCAGCCTGGTGGGTCTGCCGTCCGACGACGTACGGCAGAGCTTCGTCAACCAGCTCCAGATGGCGCTGTTCGCCTGGATCAAGAAGAACCCGGCCGGGGACCGCCCGCTGCTCGGGCTGCTCATCATGGACGAGGCGCAGACGTTCGCCCCGTCCGGCGCGATGACCGCCTGCACCCAGAGCACGCTGGCGCTCGCCGCCCAGGCCCGCAAGTACGGGCTCGGGCTGATCTTTGCCACCCAGGCGCCGAAGGGCCTGCACAACCGCATCCCGGGCAACGCGGCGACCCAGCTTTACGGCCTGATGAACAGCCCGATCCAGATCGAGGCGGCCCGCGAGATGGCCCGGGCCAAGGGCGGCGACGTGCCGGACATCTCCCGCCTTACGGTGGGGGAGTTCTACCTCGCCGCCGAGGGCGCCGCACCCCGCAAGATCCGTACCCCGCTGTCGCTGACGCACCATCCGCGCAGCCCGCTCACCGTCGAGGAGGTGCTGGTCCGGGCACGCGGCGGTCAGGGGCGCAGCACGTAGCGCCCGCGTACCCCGCCCTCCGCGACCGCCCGGTGCGCGTCCGCCACTTGGTCTAGCGGCACCACCGCGTGCACCCGGGCGGGCAGCTCACCGGCAGCGGTGCGGGCGAGCAGGTCGGCCAGGCGTGCGCCGTCGGGGCGCACGTCGACCGCGCGCACGGTGACTCCGCGCTCGGCGGCAGGCAGGGCGTTCGGCCGTACGCCGACGAACACGCCGCCGTCGCGGACCAGCGCGAAACCCCGCTCCTGCCATCCCGCGGCGTCGGCGACGGCGTCCCAGCCCGGCTCGGTCGTGGTGGTGAAGTCGGCGCCGAGCCCGCGGACGAACTCCTCGTCCTCGCCCCGGGCCAGACCGGTCACCTGCCATCCCCGGGCCTGGGCGAGCGGCACGACGTAGCCGCCGACCGCGCCGGCCGCCCCGGTGACCAGGAGCCGACCCCCGGCGGGCGGGTCGCCGAGCAGGTCGACGATCTGCGCCGCGGTCTGGCCGTTGAGCGGCACGGTCGCCGCCGCCACCAGATCCAGGTCATCGGGTACGACGGCCAGGTCGGCGGCGGGCACGACGAGTTGCTCGGCGTAGGTGCCGAAGTCGCGGTCGAATCCGACCACCAGCCCGGCGACCCGGGTGCCGACGGCGAGGTCGACGCCGGGGCCGGCCGCGCGGACGACACCGGCGAAGTCCCAACCCAGGCCGGTGTGCTGCGGCTGGTTGATGAGTCCCAGCGAGTGGAAGAAGCCGCCGACGACCCCGAGGTCCGCCGGGTTGACCGTTGCTCCGGCGACCTCCACCCGGACCTCGCCTGGGCCGGGCTCGCGCAGCGGAACGGTGATGATCTCGATGGTGCCGGGGCCCGTCGTGGCCGGGACGACGGCGGCGCGGAAGGTCTGCGTACCCATGGTTCTTCTCCTTGTCTCCACGGATGTTCTCGCTCCACCATGGAGGGGTAACTCTCTTACGGGAAGTACGCACTTCTGAGTGCGTTGGGCACCCTCGGGTAGGAAGGAGCGGACGATGCCGACACGGAGCGCGGCGCAGAAGCGGGCAGAGGCGAGAGCGGAGTACGACGCGTTCCTCGCTGGCTGTCCGAGTCGCCAGCTACTCGACCGGATCTCCGACAAGTGGGTGGCGCTGATCCTGGCCGCGCTCGGCCGTGACGGTCCGGTGGGCGACACCGGGCCGCAGGTGATGCGCTACTCCGAGCTGTCCCGCCGGTTGGCCGGGGTGAGCCAGAAGATGCTCACCCAGACGTTGCGCTCGCTGGAGCGCGACGGTCTGATCACCCGCACCGTGACGCCGAGCGTGCCGGTGACCGTCACCTATGCCCTGACCGACCTCGGCCTGTCGCTGCACCTGCTGACGTACGGCATGAAGGTGTGGGCCGAGGCGCACATGGACCAGGTGCACGCGAACCGTGAGCGCTACGACGCCGCCGTCGGGGGCTGACCGACCTCATCGGAACCCTCCGAAACTTTCGGACCCGCCGTCGTCCTGTGGGCGCACCTGCGGTAAGCGCCCCGGGGCGACGTGTAGCGGTGCCCGAGCCCTGTTCAGGCACTCACCCCCAGGTTCGGCTCTACATCGATATTGACCGATCGTGGAGTCGCGGATATCTTCCAGTGGAAGTTACCGGTACATCTTCGGAAAGTTTCAGGGCAGTGACGCGGGAGCGAGTTGCGGCACCGGGCTCGCGCCCGCATCGATCCGGGCATCGCCAGCGCATCACCGTCCGATATGCAGAGGAGTGTCATGAGACATCTACCGAGGCGCAGCCACCGCGTGGTGCTGGCCGCCGTCACCAGCGCGCTGGCGCTCGCCGGCGCGGCGCTCGTGGTGCCGAGCCTGGCCCAGGCGGCGGCGAGCACGCTAGGCGCCGCGGCGGCACAGTCGGGCCGGTACTTCGGCACCGCCATCGCGGCGAACCGGTTGAACGACTCGACGTACAGCACGATCGCGGCCCGTGAGTTCAACATGATCACGGCTGAGAACGAGATGAAGCCGGAGGCGTTGCAGCCGAACCGGGGCCAGTTCAACTTCTCCTCCGGTGACCAGATCTACAACTGGGCGACCCAGCGTGGTTTGCAGGTTCGTGGGCACACGCTGGCATGGCACGCCCAGCAGCCGGGGTGGATGCAGAGTCTCAGTGGCAGCAATCTGCGTACCGCGATGATCGATCACATCAACGGGGTGATGGCCCATTATCGGGGCAAGCTCGCGGCGTGGGACGTGGTGAACGAGGCGTTCAACGAGGACGGCAGCCGCCGCAGCTCCAACCTGCAGGGCACCGGTAACGACTGGATCGAGGTGGCGTTCCGGACCGCGCGGGCGGCGGACCCGTCGACGAAGCTCTGCTACAACGACTACAACATCGAGAACTGGTCGTACGGCAAGACGCAGGGTGTGTACAACATGATCCGGGACTTCAAGTCCCGGGGTGTGCCGATCGACTGTGTGGGGTTGCAGACGCACTTCACCGGTGGCAGTTCGTTGCCGGGCAACTTCCAGACCACGTTGTCGAATTTCGCGGCGCTGGGGGTGGATGTGGCGTTGACCGAGGTCGACGTGACGAACTCCTCGACCAGTCAGTACGCGGGGTTGACGCAGGCGTGTATGAACGTGCCGCGGTGCATCGGTATCACGGTGTGGGGTGTGCGTGACAGCGACTCCTGGCGCTCGAACGAGAACCCGTTGCTGTTCGACGGTGGCGGTAACAAGAAGGCCGCGTACAACTCGGTCCTCAACGTCCTCAACTCCGCCTCGCCCGGCCCCACGCCGACCACGACGGTGTCGCCGACCGCCGGGCCGACCACGCCGCCGCCGTCCAACGGTTCGGGCCGGATCGTCGGCAGCCAGTCCGGTCGGTGCATCGACGTAACCAACGCGTCGCAGAGCAACGGCACCCGGGTGCAGCTCTACGACTGCCACGGGCAGACCAACCAGCGCTGGACGTCCACCTCCAGCCGGCAACTGACGGTGTACGGCACGATGTGCCTGGACGCCGCCGGCTCCGGTAACGGCTCCGCGGTGCAGATCTACAGCTGCAACGGCCAGACGAACCAGCAGTGGAACGTCAACTCCAACGGGACCATCACCGGCGTCCAGTCCGGCCGCTGCCTCGACGTCTGGGGCACCGCCAACGGGCAGCAGGTGCAGCTCTACGACTGCAACGGGCAGGCCAACCAGCGGTTCCAGCTCGTTTCGAGCTGATCCACCCGCATCAACAGTCAGATGACAGAAGGCTCACCGCCGCGGCCGGTGCCGCGGCGGTGAGCCTTCTCTCTTCACGTGTGGCACTCACCGGTACACGCTCGCGATCACCCGGACGTCCTCGTGCGGGCCCGGTGCCGGTTGCCCGGCGAGCAACTCGGCCGCACGGCGGCGCTGACGGCGGGGAACGCCGCCGCTGATCCCGAGGTGACGCAGGGTCGGGTGATCCTTGGTCGCCGCCACCAGCCGGCGGGCTCCCCGCCCACCGATTCCCGTATGTCGCGCGTCCAGCCGGCGCAGCCGGGCGTCCGGCAGGACCGCCGCCAGGATCTCCGCCCCCGCGTCGCCCACCACGTTGCCACGGGCACCCAACGCACGCCCGGACGGAGGCCGCGCCAGATCCAGGGACTCCCAGGCGGCGAGGTGCCGGGCAAGCGCGGCCACCCCCGTCGGGGTGACCCCGTTGCCGCCCAGGCCGACCGTCATCGCCACGCCGTCGGCGAGCGCGGCCAGCGCGGCGACCCCGTCGTCGCCCAGATGGTTGGCGGCCAGATACAGCTCGCGGACCCCGGCGGCGTGGATCAGGACGCCGAGGGCCGGCACCACCTCCGGGCCGAAACCGTTGCCGCTGAGGAACAACCGCTGCACCGGGGTCGACCGCTCGGCCAGGGCATCGGCCAGCCGGTTCAGGCCGACTACGGTCATTCCCACATTGACCAGGTCGAGGGTGCGCAGGGTGGTGTTGACGCGCAATGCGTCGGCGAGCCGCCCCACACCGTCGTCGCCGATCGGGTTGCGTTTGAGCCAGAGCGCGTGGACCTCCTCGTCGTCCGCCAGCCGATCGGCGAGAGCCGCGACGCCGGCGGCGTCGATCAGATTGCACCCCAGATAGAGCGTGTGCAGCCGGTGCCCGGGGCGCAACGCCTCGGCCACCGCACGGGCGCCGGCACCGCCGAGCGCGTTGGTGCCGAGCAGCAGGTGCTGGACCAGCGGCGACCCGACCGCAGCCGTGATGATGCGACGCGCCTGCCCCGGGCCGACGCCCTGCTTGCACAGGTCGAGCCGGCCGTCGGCGCGGACCGTGCCACGCGGGAACATCTCCGTGTCCACGATCGGCGCGGGCCCGGCCAGGCGACCCAGCAGCGGGTCGAAGTCGGTCGGGTCGGCCAACCTGGCCGTGGGATCCGCGATGATCGGGCAGCGCACCGGCGTCGGCCCGGTCACCACGGCACACTCCGGTAGTCCTTGAGGAACAGGCCGCTGACCGGCTCGCCGCTGACCCCGCGTACCACCGGGTCGTAGACGCGCGCGGCACCGTCGATCACGTCGAGCGGTGGCCGGAAGCCCTGGTCCCGCTCGTGGGTCTTGCTCGGGTGCGGTCGCTCGTCGGTGACCCAGCCGGTGTCCACGGCGTTCATGTGGATGCCGCTGGCCAGATAGTCGACCGCGACCGTGCGAACCAACATGTTGAGCGAGGCCTTCGCCATGTTGGTGTGCGGGTGATGGACCGTCTTGCTGCGCCGCGAGTAGCTGCCCTCCATCGCGGAGACCTGCACGACGTGGCGCTGCGGGTGCCGGCTGGCCGCCATCAGCGGACGCAGCCGGGAGGTGAGCAGGAAGGGGGCGAAGGCGTTGACCACGTGCACCTGCAACCACTCGTGCGGGGAGACGTCCGCGTCGCGCAGCACCCAGGAGTTGACCTCGCGGAGGTCGAGCGGCTCACCTGTCTCGTCGACCCGACCGGCCGGGAAGCACGCCTCCGGCACGGTGGGAAGCCCGGCCGTGACGGGGCGGGCGGGCGCCGCACCCACGGCGATCCGCGTGGCCGGCCCGGCCAGCGGCACGGCCTCCGCCTCGTACACCTGCCGGTAGTAGGCCGGTGGCCGCCACACAGTCTGCGCCGCGTTGTTGACCAGGATGTCCAACCCGGAGAAGCGGCGACCGACGAACGCGACGAAGTTCAGGGTGGAGGACAGGTCGAGCAGGTCGAGGCCGTGCACGTAGAGCCGGTCGGCCCAGTCGGCCGAGTCCGGCACGGCCGCGTACCGCCGGGCGGCGTCACGCGGAAAGCGGGTGGTGACGACGACCCGCGCGCCGTCGCGGAGCAGTTTCAACCCGGTGTGGAAACCGATCTTCACCCGGCCTCCGGTGACCACGGCCGTGCGGCCCCGCAGGTCACAGCGGGCGTGCCGGCGGGCCCGATTCTCCTCGGCGCACTGTGGGCACATCTGGTGGTAGTCGGCATCGACCTCACGGTAGGCGGTCCTGCAGACATAGCAGCGCTGGTCACGCCGCAGGGTGCCGACACTGCCGGCGCGGGTGTCGGCCGACGGCGGAGCGGTGGACGGCACCTCGGTGTGGAATCTGGTGGCGGCCGAGAGCACCGCGTGGTCGGCGGCCCGGATGGCGGCCGACGGCACCGCCTGGTCGGCCCGGGTGGCGGCCCTCCGACGCCTCTTGGCTCGCTTCCGCACACCCCGGGCAGCGGTGGTGACGGACGTTTCCAAGGTCTGCCGGGTCGCCTCGTCGAGGTCAGCGTCGTCCAGCCGGGCCAACACGGCGAGGCAGGTCGCCACCTCGTCGGGATCGACCGACACCCCGCCTCCTCGATGACGATGGAGGGGCCGGCCTCAGTTGGCTGTCACGGCACGTCGCCGCCGCTACGGCCCCGCCGCGCGGCAGCATAGCGAACCTGGCCGACTCCGGACACCACGTTCCGCCCGGCACGTGGCTGGCCGTGCCGACGTGGCCCGCGCCCGCGGGCGGCGAAGCATGTGCCGGGTCCCTCGCCCGTAAAGGCGGGTGGGCCAGCCGGATTCGAACCGGCGTCCCTCTTCCCGCAAAGAAGATGCGTCGACCTCTGCGCTATGGCCCACCCACGCCGCAGTCTAGACGGGACAGGCCGGCCGGCGGGATATGGCATCGACGGCAGAACAACACGAAGCGGTGTGGGCGTACCTCACAGCGATGACTGTCGGCGAGGCCGTCATCGGACGGCTTGCTCGTCGCTACCTCGAGGAGCGCTGCCCGACCGGACGGGCACCCTCCTCGGATCGGCTTCCGTGACGCATCCTGAATCCCATGATGCCGGGCAACCCGTGGGCCGGCAACGACGCCGCCCACAACAACCACTGCCACCAGCGGTGGATCACCCAACGCCACCGTGATACCGCTGATCCGGGCTACCGCGAAGCTTGGTACGACGAGCAATGCGGCGGTTGTCGATTCTGGATCCCGCTCTGCGGCGAACTCGGCGACGACTACGGGGCCTGCACCAACCCGGCTTCACGCTTCGACGGACGGGTCCGCTTCGAACATGACGGGTGCGGCGCCTTCGCCAACCGCGACGACGGCTCCTTCGGATGAGACCCGGCGCGAGCGCTTTGAAGATCGAACGGTACGGGATAATCCCGGCATGATCAGGTTCCGGTTTGAGCTGTACCCACTCGACGAGGTGTCGCCGTGGGGCAGCGACCGGCCGAGGCTGCACTGGTTCGGGCTCACCGACGGCTGGTACTGGCTTGACGCAGGCGGGCACACGCTGCTGCGCCGTACTCGTGAAGTCCACCCGCATTCCTACATCGACTACTACCTGGCCCGATTGTGGGAAGACGTCATCGCCCTCACACCCGAGGTGCTGGAAACGGTGCCCGATGATCTGCAACCGTTCATCGCCTCTGACCCCGCACAGTGGACGCGCGACCCGCTGGATTTCGTGCCCGACCCGGATGCGGAACGGGCCGACGAAGGCGACGACCCGGGCGCGCCGGGCCATCCGGTCGTCACGGCCGCGATCTGGCACGGTGACCACCGCCTGGACTTCGGATACGTGCGCGATCCTCTCCGACTTCGTTTCTGGCGCACTGTCAGCGGTGATCGCGATGAGATCACTGTGGATTGGCGGCACGAGGACGACGGCGACATCGGCTTCACCGCTGACCCCACAGTCCGGCTCAGCGTTCCGACCACCGAATACCTGGAGGCCGTGCAGAACCTCGACCGCGAGCTGATGGACGCCATGGGGCAGCGGGTGGCGGAGTTGGACTGCCGCGGCGGACTGCCTGGCGTGGACCTTGACCTCGCCCACCTGCGGCACGAACACGAGGACCGGCAGCATTGGCTGGCCAGAAATCTCGACCGTTCTCCGGAGACGGACTGGAACGTGGTGCGCCAAGGCGCCCGCCTGCTGCTCGGCGACCTCTGACGGGCCTCGTCGACACAGAGCCATAGAGGTCGTCCGGTGGCCCGCCTCGGCACGCCCGGAGCCGGACAGGCCCGATACCGTGGCTCTAGTCGAACCACACCACGAGGCGCACACCGTCATCGCCAAACCGCTGCCCGAGCGCGCGCAGGACGGCGAAGACGTGCTCCCATCCGGTGCCCGGCCCGAGCACATCCTGTCGGGTCATCAACGGCCCGTACTCAACTGTGGCCCCACCCGCGTCCCAGCGACCCGGTGACGCCTCGGTGAGGGACAAGCCAACCGGCGGAACGCCGTACTTCTCGATGAAATCGCCGGGCCATTCGTCGTCCACCCGGAACCTGCGAAAAAGCGGCGGGTCCGCTACCCGCAGCAGTCCGCGAGCAACAGGCGTGACCGACATGTCGAGGTCACACAACTCGGCCCAGGAAACCCAACTGGCGCCATGGATGGCGGGATCCAGTCGCCCGTCCTTGGCATAGCTGCCCGTACCGAACTCGACACGTCCACCGGAAGACCACGCTCGGCCGCGACCGGCTCCCAGCGGAGCCAGTTCCGCACCCCGAAAAGGCAGCCGAACGCATCGGAGTCGTCGTTCAGGTAGAGCGGGGAAATCGGCATCAAGCACACCCACGGCTCCCACTCGTACCAGTCCTCATCCGCAAAGGGGTGCCGCACCTCGACGAAGCCGTAGATGTCGGTTCCCACAGGCGACAGGGTAGCGTCGCTCGCCCGGCCGGCCCGCCACGTCAAGCGCTTGACGCACGTCGCAGGCTCGTGTTGTCGGTGCGCACCGCCAGGATGTAGGTCATGAGTTCAGGTCTGGGCACGGTAGTGGTCACAGGTGCGGCAGGTCGGATCGGATCGGCGGTCTGTGAACACCTGCGCGACGAGGTTCGCCAACTCGTGCTTGTCGATCGGGTTTCGGTGCATGCGCAGGCTCCGACAGAGCGAGCGATACGACTGGATCTGGCAGACCTCGACGCCGTAGTTGCCGCCTGGAGGGGGCGGACGCAGTTGTGCACCTGGCCGGGCTTCCGGACGAGGCGCCGTTGGCCGACCTGCTGGACAGCAATGTGTTGGGCACATACCACGTGTTGGAGGCCGCCCGCCGCCAGTCGGTAGGACGAGTCGTCCTGGCCAGCAGCAACCGCGTCACCGGCTTCTACCCCGTCGGGCAGTTCGTCGTGCCTGACGCACCGGTCCGGCCGGACGGGTTCTACGGAGTGAGCAAGGTGGCCGTCGAAGCACTCGGGCGCCTGTACGCGGACAAGTTCGGGCTGTCGGTGGTGTGTCTACGAATCGGCAGCTTCGAGGAGGAGCCAACCGAGGCCCGCTATCTGGCTACCTGGTTGAGCCCGCGCGACGCCGTCGGCTACATCCGGGCGGCGATAACCGCCCCGGACGTGCATTTCGTTACCGCCTACGCCGTTTCCGCCAACACCCGAGCGTTCTGGGACACCACTACCGGGGTGCAGCTCGGCTATCTGCCACGAGACGACGCGGAGAACTATGCCGCTCAGGTGCCCGGTTCGGACACGCCGATCGACAGCACCGCCTTTCAGGGCGGCGCCTATACCGACGCCGAGTACTCCTTACGACACGTCGTAGCGCCGCTACCCCCTGATGGGTCCGCTGTGGACTGAGCGCGCCCGGCCGTGACTACCACGGTCATCGACCGCCTGGAACGCGCCGGCTTGGTCCGCCGTACCCGGGACACCGAGAACCGGCGGCGTGTTCTGGTCATCGCAACGGACGTCGCGCGAACCATCGAAGAGGACATCTACGTTCCGGTCGGCGCCGCCGGCGCGCAGGCCCTCGACAAGTTCGCCCTTACCATGGAGATCTACCGGTCGCCGTAGTGGTACCGGCAGGCGATGATCTCGACGTCGTCCTTGGTGATCCGATACACCAGCCGGTGTTCGCGATCAATCCGGCGGGACCAGAAGCCGGACAGCTCTCCCCGAAGGGGTTCCGGCTTGCCGATGCCCTCGTATCCGTTGCGCATCACGTCTGCGACGAGGTCGTTGATGCGCTTGACCAGATTGCGGTCCCTGTGACTGAGGTACTGGCTCCACGCCGTCGCGGTGAAGACCAGCCTCACGCGACGTCCCGCACGGTGGCCGGGTCGATCAGGTCCCGCTCGGCCGCGTCACCCTTCTCAAGCTCCGCGATCGAGCGGCGCAGGGCTGCGGCGTTGGCCGGGTTGCGCAGGAGGTACTCGGTTTCCTTCATCGACTCGTACTCTGCGAGCGGCACGATGACCACCGGTTCGTGGCCCGACCGGGTCACCACCACTTCCTCGGCGTCGTTGATGACGCTGTCGAGTTCGGCGGCCAGGTTCTGCCGTAGCTGGGTGAAGTTGACGGTCCGCATGACCACCTCCGAGGTAGGTACAGAAAATTGTACCTCGGGTGGCCTGTGCCTCGTCCCTGATCGACGTGGCGGTGGACCCGCGGGCTGGGCCTGACCCGGTTTGACGGACGTCCCAGATCAGAGGGGCTGTGTGCTCCTCGGGAGGATGTTCATCATGGAAGGCATGGGGAAGAGAAGCCACGCCGGCCGCGTAGGGCGTTCACGCCGGAGTTCAAGGCGGAGATCGTCGAGGTGTGTCGGCGGGGTGACCGGTCGATCGTGCAGGTCGCGAGGGACTTCGACCTGACCGAGACCGCGGTGCGGGACTGGGTGAAGCTGGCTGACCTCGATGCCGGTACCCGCACGGACGGGTTGACCAGCGACGAGCGGGACGAGCTGGCGCGGCTGCGGCGGGAGAACCGCCGGCTGCGTGAGGACGTCGACATCCTCAAACGGGCCACGGCTTTCTTCGCGACGGAGACCCGGTGAATGTGTACCCGTTCATCGAGGCGGAGAAGGCGTGGCCCGACGGGAGTGTGAAGCGTTCCTGTGAGCTGCTGGAGGTCTCCCGGTCCGCCTACTACCAACACCGTGCCGGCCCGTCGCGGCGTGAGCGTGACGACGCCGACCTGACCGCACGCATCGCGGATGTCCACGCTGTGTCGGCGGGGACCTACGGTGCTCCTGGGGTGCGCGCCGAACTCGCTGCGCAGGGACGGCGGCACTCCCGTAAGCGGTCGCCCGGCTGATGCGTACCGCCGGGTTGTGCGGCCGGACGCCGAAGCGGTGGCGCACCACCACCGTGCCCGACCCGGCGGCGGCGTTGCCGGCGGATCTGATCCGCCGGGACTTCGACGTCACCGCCAGTGGGGTCGACACCCGCTGGTGCGGGGACATCACCTACATCCGCACCTGGGAAGGGTGGCTGTATCTGGCCACCGTGATCGACATCGCGTCGCGGCGAGTCGTCGGCTGGGCCACCGCCGATCATCTCCGCACCGACCTGCCCGCCCAGGCCCTGGCCAGCGCGATCGCCACCCGCCGCCCGCACCAATCGGTGATCTTCCACAGCGACAGGGGCTGTCAGTACACCAGCGCCCAGTACGCCCGCCTGGCCGACCGGCACCGGGTGCGGCTATCCGTCGGCGGCCGAGGTCAGTGCTGGGACAACGCCGTCGCCGAGTCGTTCTTCGCCACGATCAAGACCGAGCTACTCGACCGGCGGCCGTGGCCGACCCGCGCCGCCGCCCACGCGGCGATCTTCGACTGGATCGAGACATCTCACCAACGGTGGCTGTCAAGCAGTTGAGGTCGCGGGTTCGGCGAAGGCCTTGCCGGAGTCGTAGA
>NZ_JBNCKZ010000006.1:0-362288 GCF_049841795.1 Micromonospora sp. DT31
CGCGTCGCCCCGGAGAACGCCGCCGAGCGCAACAGCACCGACCTGACCGAGGTGCCCAAGATCGCCGGACGCCCCCGTGTTCCGGTGCTCAGCCTGCACGGGATCGGCGACATGCAGGTGCCGTTCTCGATGGAACAGATCTATTTCCTGGAGGCCGTAGCCAACAAGCAGCCCTTGGGCCACATGCTCGCCCAGCGGGCGATTCGCACCACCGGGCACTGCGAGTTCAGCCCCACCGAGGTCGGCACCGCCTTCAACGACCTCGTCAACTGGGTCAACACCGGGGTGAAGCCGGCAGGTGACGACGTCTTCACCCGGGCCACGGTGGCCGCGGCCACCTACGGCTGCCGGTTCAGCGACAAGGCCGCCTATGCTGCCGGCACCGGCACCCGCCGGCTCTACGCTCCCTGCCCGGAGTCCACCTCCTGAACCAGGTCCCCCATCGGCCGTTGGTGCGGGGAGGGCTTTCCTCCCCGCACCACCGGCCCTCCGGCGGACAGACCCCGCGGAGATCGCGTCAAGAAAGGCCCCGACCCGGTGTGAACCACCAGATCGGGGCCTTGATCGTTGGTGCGCCGCCAGGGACTCGAACCCCGAACCCGCGGATTAAGAGTCCGCTGCTCTGCCAGTTGAGCTAGCGGCGCTCGCTGACAACGGGACGAGACGTTAGCACGCCCCCGGATCGCCCCGGGCGGACAGGGCGGGCGCCGGTGTGAACCGCCCGGTCGCGGGCGCGGGCCCGAGCGCGGGACGGCCGGTTCCGGCGCCTGACCGGAAGTCACTCGCCCGTTTCTTCGGCTTGACGCATTCCGTTATGGGAATATGATGGCTGTCATGGCACGAGCAGCGACGACATCGGACGCGTTCAACGCGATCGCCGAGCCACAACGCCGGGACATCCTGGCGCTGCTGCGGGCCGGCGAACGGCCGGTGACCGACCTGGCCCAGGAACTGGGCATGAGCCAGCCACGGGCGTCAAAGCACCTGCGGGTGCTCCGGGAGGTGGGGCTGGTGCGGGTACGCGAGGCGGGCAAGCAGCGCCTCTACGGCCTGGACGCCCGCGGGCTGCGGCCCATCCACCAGTGGGTCGGCGGCTTCGAGCGGTTCTGGAACGACAGCTTCGACCGGCTGGTCACCTACGTGCAGGACCTCAAGCAGACAGCACAGGAGGAGTGACCGATGACAGAGGCACGGCAGGAAACGCAGGCGGAGCCGGTGACCGACGACCGGGAGGTCGTCATCTCCCGGATCATCGACGGCCCCCCGGAGTTGGTCTTCGAGGCCTTCACGCAGGTCCGGCACCTGTCGCGGTGGTGGGGGCCGGACGGGTTCACCACCACCACCCGGGCCTTCGAGTTCCGTGAGGGTGGCACCTGGGACTTCGTGATGCACGGCCCGGACGGGACCGACTACTCCGAATGGATCACCTGGACCGAGATCGTCGCGCCGCAGCGGATCGCGATGCTGCACGGTGAGTCCCGCGACGACCCCAACGCCTTCGAGTCGACCCTGGTCTTCGCGCCGCACGGCGCCGCGACCCGGATCGAGATGCGTACGGTCTTCCCCACCCGGCAACTGCGCGACCAGGCCGTGGTGGAGTACCACGCGATCGAGGGCGGCGAGCAGACGCTCGGCAACCTGGCGGCCTACGTCGCCGAGATGGCCCAGGAGGAGGGCCGCTGATGGCCGGGAAAATCTTCTTCAGCGTGTCGATGTCACTTGACGGCTTCAGCGCGCCCGAGTCGATGGATGGCCTCCTCGCCACACCCGAGCAGCGGGAACAGGACCCGAGGCTGGGGTACTGGATGGCGCAGTGGATGGAGCTACAGGCGTGGATCTTCCCGCAGCGGCACTTCCGGGAGAACCTCAGCCTCGGCCAGGGCGGGGAGGAAGGGCGCGACAACGACATCGTCCGGGACACCTTCGAGCGCACCGGCGCGAGCATCATGGGCAAGCGCATGTTCACCCTCGGCGAGCGCGCGTGGCCGAAAGCGGCGCCCTTCCACACCCCCGTGTTCGTCCTCACCCACGAACAGCGCGACCCCTGGGAACGGGCGGGCGGGACCACGTTCCACTTCGTCAACGACGGCATCCACAGCGCGCTGGGCCAGGCCCGCGAGGCCGCCGGCGACCGGGACGTCCGCATCGCGGGCGGCAGCGAGACGATCCTGGAATATCTGAACGCCGGCCTGGTCGACGAGTTCTCGATCGCGCTCTCGCCGGTGCTCTTCGGCGCCGGCACCCGCCTGTTCGACGGCGTGGACGCGTCCCGGATCGCGTTGGCGCCGATCCGGTCGGAGTCGACGTCGCGGGCGACGCACCTGACCTATGCCGTGCACCGCCGCGCACCGTCCTGAATCAGCGGCGGCTAGGCTGCCGCGATGGCCAGTGGTCGATGGACTCTGCTGATCCTCATGGTGTTCGTCGGTCCGCTGCTGTGGTGGGCGGGGGTGTCCCGCACCACGTCTGCCGCCTCCGCCGATCTCGATCCAGGCGACCCTTCGCTGCCGGTCTTTGTCGCCAACTACCACAGCGGCGCGATGAGCATGATCGGCTTCTTCGCCCTGATCAATCTGGTCCTGGTGCTGATGTTCGTACCCGGAGACCGGCTGGTGCGGGAGGGCCGCACCGAACCGTTCGTCCGCGCGGTGGTGGCGACGCTTCTCGTCGCCGGCCTGGTCTGGGTCGAATACCGGCTGAGTCCGGCGGCCTACAACTGGAGCGGCGACCCGGACGCCCGGAGCATGGTCAGGGAGCACATGCGGCCGTGGCACCTGGCGGTCGGAGGTCTCTGGGTCGCCCTCCACGCGGCGGTGGCCGCCTCGATCGCCTGGCGAGCCGGGCGCTTCCGTTTCCGCCACCGGCCGGCGCGTCCGGCGCTCAAGGAAGGCTCCGTCCCCGGCACCTAGGTGGGTGCCGGATCAGGGCAGCGCGTGGGGGACCGCCCGCCCTATCCTGCTGACGATGGATGTCTTCGGAGCGGTGGCTGAGCAGTACGAGCACGCGCGACCCGGTTATCCGCCGGAGATCACCGAGGCGATCCTCGCCTACCACGGGGGCACGCCGACGTCCGTGGTGGAGGTCGCCGCCGGCACGGGCAAGGGCACCGAGGTGCTCGTTCCCCTCGGTGCGCCGCTGACCTGCGTGGAGCCCGATCCACGGATGGCGGCCCGGCTCGCCGAACGGTTCCCGGACGTCCACATCGAGGTGACCACGTTCGAGCGGTGGTCACCGCCGGCCGGCGGTGCGGGAGTGCTCGCCTGCGCGCTGGCCTGGCACTGGCTGGACCCGGCCACCCGCAACGCGTACGCCCGACGGGCCCTGGCCCCCGGCGGCACACTCGCCGTCTTCGGGCACCGCTACGACTACGCCGACGCCGCCCAGCGGGACGCCGTCCGCGCCGCGCTGCGGTCCGTCGACCGCACCGCCCGGGAGCGGCCCGTCGACTGGTTCCATCGGGACATCGTCGAGCACGGCCAGTTCGACGACGTACGCCGGGAGGTGTTCCGCCGGGAGCTGCCGCTGGACAAGGAGCGGTACCTGGCGCTGATGCGCACGTTCGGACCGTACCTGGCCCGTACGCCGGAGCAGCAGCGACGTGGGATCGCCGCACTCGACCGGCTGGTCGACGACTTCGGCGGCACCGTCGTGCTCGACCTGCGTACCACGCTGGTGCTGGGTCGGGCCGATGCTCGGTGACCGGTGGGGCGTGTCGGACGACGAGACGCGGCGCCGGTACCCGTGTGACGACCACGCCACCGCGCCGACGTTGCGGGCGTGGCGCGGGGTGAGCGTGCACGCGCCGCCCTCGGCCGTGTGGCCGTGGGTGGCCCAGATCCGGCTCGCGCCGTACTCGTACGACCTGATCGACAATCTCGGCCGGCGCTCGCCGCAACGGTTAGCGGACCTTCCCGGGCCGGTGGTGGGTGAGGCGTTCACCACGGCCGGCGGGCGCCGGTGGGGCCGGATCCTCGCCGTCGAGCCGGGCCACCACCTCACCGGCGAGATCATGGGTGCGGTGCTGTCGTACGTCCTGGTGCCGGACGTGAGGGCCAGCACCCGGCTGCTGCTCAAGGTCGTCATGCGGACGAACCGGGCGCTCGCCCTCGGGTTGTGCCTCGGGGATCTGGTCATGGCCCGCCGGCAGCTACTGAACCTCAAGCGGCTCGCCGAGCAGGGCTGACCGGAGGCCAGCCCGGAGGGTCACGCCGGTCGTCGTTGGACAGGCGCGCTGCTCAGCACGCCGTCGGGCCGGACCTCCTGACGCAGGTGCGCCAGGTTGACGAACCGGTCACCGTCGAGCGGATCGGCGTCGAGCAGGCGCAGGACCACCGTGCAGTACTTGGCCATCGTGTTGCGGCCCGGCATGAAGATCGACAGCTCGTCGTGCGCGTCAGGCGTCTGCACGATCAGGTCGGCGGGCAGGGCCGGCAGCGTCTCGGGGGTGCCGGCCACCGCGACCTTGACGATCCAGAACGGCCCGACGCCGTCGAGCACCTGCCGGTCCTGTTCCGGCGTCTCCAGCGCCAGCGTCCGCCACGGCTGACCCAGACAGGTGACACCGGCCTGCCGCACCATGGTGACCAGTTCGGCCGCCGCCGCAGTGAGGATGTCCTCGGCCCGGTCCCACTCGTGCGCGTCACGTCCCAGCGGGGTGCCGGGCACGAGCCGCGCCACCACCGTCATGGCCGGCACCTGCCGCAACCGCGGTGCGGGCTGCGCCTCGAAGACGGCGCGGGCCGCCGTGATCGCGTCGGCCTGCGCCCGGCGTTGCCGGCTGACCTCGTCGCTGTGCCGCTCGAGCAGGGCAACCGCCTGGTCCGGTTCGTCGAGGGCACGCCGGACGAGCTTGACGCTCATCCCGGTGTCCCGCAGCAGGGTGATCAGCATGGCCCGCTCCACCTGCTCGAAGGTGTACGAGCGGTGACCGGTCCGTTCGTCGATCTGAGCGGGCACGAGCAGTCCCTCGGCGTGGTAGAAGCGCAGCGCCTGCGGCGAGAGGTGGCACATCTGGCTGAACTCGCTGATCGACAACATGACCCCAGACTGCCCCCTGTGGTTACCGCAGGTGCAAGCGACGACGTACGCCTGCCGGCCGCGTACGCGAAAAAGGCCCCGACCGGCGTGAAACGCCGAGTCAAGGCCTTGATCGTGTGGTGCGCCGCCAGGGACTCGAACCCCGAACCCGCGGATTAAGAGTCCGCTGCTCTGCCAGTTGAGCTAGCGGCGCTCGCTGACAACGGGAAGAAGATTAGCACGCCCGCCGGAGCGGGTTCCAATCCGATACGGGGTCCACCCTTCGGACGAGCTTAACCGGCGAAACTACCCAAAACTCCCGGGCAGTTCCGCGTCGGGACGGGTTCTGTCGCCTCGATGCGGCACGATGTCCGCCAGGCATGCGAGGACAGGGGTGGGCATGGGCAGGTTCGCGCGGGCCGGGGCGACGCTGGGCGTCCTGGTCCTCACGGCGTCGCTGGCGCTGACCGGATGCGGCGACGACGGGGAGGACGAGAAGCCGGCGTTCGTACCCGGCCAACAGCAGGTCGGCGGCGTGGCGACCACCGCGCCGGAGCCGAGCGCCCCGGCGAGCGGGAGCCCGGTCGCGGCACCACTGGCCGTCAGCCCGGCCGACGGCGCGACGCGCCGGCCGGTGAGCACCGAGATCAACGCGCGGATCCCCGGCGGCGGCAAGGTGTCGAAGGTCGCGCTCACCACCGCCGACGGCTCCGCCGTCGCCGGTCGGATGCGACGCGACGGTTCCGGCTGGGTGCCCTCGGCCCCGCTGAAGTACGCCACGAAGTACACCGCCACGGTCACCGGCACCGGCAAGGACGGCCAGACCCACCAGGGCACCAGCACGTTCACCACGATGCCGAGGCCGAAGTCGATGATCGGCTCCGGGCTCTACATGTTCAGCGGCAAGACCTACGGGGTGGCCATGCCGGTGGTCGCCGAGTTCTCCCCAGGCATCCCGAAGAAGGACCGGGCCGCCGTGCAGAAGCGGATGTTCGTGCAGACCGACCCGCCGCAGCCCGGCGCCTGGCACTGGGTCGACAACGGCACGCAGGCGTACTACCGCGCCCCGGAGTACTGGAAGACCGGGACCACGATCACGGTGCGGCTGGCGTTGGCCGGCATCCCGCTGAGCAACGGCCGGTACGGCAACACCGACCGGGTCGCCACCGCGAAGATCGGCCGCGCGTTCGAGATGACCGTCGACAACGCGACCAAGCGGATGACCGTCTCCGAGAACGGCTCGGTGGTCAAGACGATCCCGGTCAGCCTGGGCAAGAAGAGCACCCCCTCCTCCAGCGGCACGATGGTGGTGATGGACAAGCAGGAGTCGACGGTCTTCGACACCCGCGACGACCCGAACCCGGACAACCGCTACGTCACGAAGATCGATTTCGCGCAGCGGATCACCTGGGGTGGCGAGTACATCCACGCGGCCCCGTGGTCCGAGGGTGTGCAGGGTCGGCGCAACGTCTCGCACGGCTGCGTCAACGTGTCGATGGCCGAGGGCCGGTGGCTGTTCAGCAGGACACTCGTCGGTGACCCGATCACGGTCAAGGGCACCGAGCGGCGGCTGGCGCCGGGCAACGGCTGGACGGCGTGGAGCCTGAGCTGGTCGCGGTTCGTCGCCGGCAGCGCACTGCCGGTGCCCGAGGGCGGGCAGCCGTCGGTGTTCTGATCGGCGTACCGTGGTCGGACATGCCACCTCAGGCAGAGCGCCGGGCGGCCGCGGAATCGTTACTCCCGAGTCGGGGTGTTTCGCTTCACGTCCGGCAACGCGCAGCCGCTCCGGCGCGTCTGAACCGGAGACGACGGGGACCGGATCACACGTGCGAGGGAGTCATGCGAGCTGGCCAGGACGAACCGATCCGGGGCAGGGCTGCCCGGCGCGTCGGGCGCCGCCGGGCGCTGACGGCCGCGGTGCTCGCCGCGGCGATGGCCCTGACCTCCGCCTGCACCGGTGGGGGCGACGACAAGCCGTCGAGCTGGCAGGGCGGCGGCAACGACAGCGAGGGCGAGAAGGCCCCGAAGGCGGTGGCCACCATCAGTGAGCCGGCCGCCGACGCCAAGGACGTGCCCGCCTCCACCGCCATCACCTTCACCACCGAGCAGGCGCAGGAGACCGCGGTCGAGTTGAAGGACTCCGCCGGCAAGGTCGTCGAGGGCACGCTCGCGGCGGACGGCACGAGCTGGCTGCCCACCGGCGCGCTGGCCTACGGCCAGACGTACACGGCGACCGTGACCGCGACCGGCGACGACGGCAAGCCCGCGACCGCGACCAGCACGTTCACCACCATGGCGAAGCCGGCAAAGCAGATCCGGGTGACCAGCTTCCTCGGCGACAACCAGGTGGTCGGGGTGGGGATGCCGTTGATCGTGAAGTTCGGTCGGGCCATCCCGACGGACTACCGCGACGACGTCCAGCGCCGGATGACGGTGACCTCGAAGCCGGCCCAGGAGGGCATCTGGCACTGGGTGAGTCCGACCGAGGTGCGCTACCGGCCGAAGACGTTCTGGAAGGCCAACACCACGGTCAGCTACAAGGTGCAGGCGGGTGGGCTGCCGCTCGGCGGCGGCTGGTACGGCCGTTCCGACCTGAGTGTCGATGTGAAGGTCGGCCCGGCGTTCGTGATGACCGTGGACAACCGCACCAAGCGGATGACCGTCACCCGCGACGGCAAGGTGGTCAAGACGATCCCGGTGAGCCTGGGCAAGAAGAGCACCCCGTCCTCCAGCGGCACAATGGTGGTGATCGAGAAGCTGCGGCACACCGTCTTCGACACGATGGAGGAGCTGGGCCCGGAGGACGGCTACCGCACCGAGATCGACTATGCCCAGCGGCTCACCTGGGGTGGTGAGTTCATTCACGCCGCGCCCTGGTCGGAGGGGGTGCAGGGGAGAACGAACGTGTCGCACGGCTGCGTCAACGTCTCGATGAAGGACGGCAACTGGCTGTTCGCCAACACCCGCATCGGTGACCCGATCACGGTCAAGGGCACCGAACGCAAGCTCCAGAACGGCAACGGCTGGACCGACTGGAACATGAGCTGGGAGCAGTACGTCAAGGGCAGCGCCCTGCCGTACGAGCCGACCACCTGAGCGCGCCCCGGACACGAAGAAGCCCCCTCCCGCGGGAGGGGGCTTCTTCGATGGGGTGACTGATGGGAATTGAACCCACGACAACCGGGACCACAACCCGGTGCTCTGCCAACTGAGCTACAGCCACCATGCTCGCCGCTGCGGGTCGACCCGGGCGGTGCGCGGACTAATAATAGCCACACTCCGGCCGACCCCGTCCACCGGGTTCGGCCGGGGCGTCAGAGCTGCGCGGCGATCGCCTTCGCGGTCTCCACGTCCGGACCGGGCAGCGGCACGAACACGGTCCGCCGGTAGTACTCGAGCTCCCGGATGCTCTCCCGGATGTCGGCGAGTGCCCGGTGGGCCAGGCCCTTCTGCGGCTGCCCGAAGTACACCCGGGGGTACCAGCGGCGGCACAGCTCCTTGATCGACGAGACGTCGATCATCCGGTAGTGCAGGTGGGCGTCGAGCCGGGCCATGTCGCGGGCCAGGAAGCCGCGGTCGGTGGCGATGGAGTTGCCGCACAGCGGCGCGGTCCGCGGGTCCTTCACATAGCTCGTCACGTAGTCGAGCACCATGGCCTCGGCCTCGGCCAACGTCACCGTGGAACGGCGTACCTCCTCGGTCAGCCCGGACTTGGCGTGCATGGTGCGCACGACCTCCGGCATGCCGTCGAGCGCCGCCTCGTCGGCGTGGATCACCACGTCCACGCCGTCACCGAGCACGTTGAGGTCGGGATCGGTGACCAGTGCGGCGACCTCGATCAGGGCGTCGCGTCGCAGGTCCAGCCCGGTCATCTCACAGTCGATCCAGACGAGAAGATCAGCCACCGGGACAGACTACGCGCCGCCGATCCGACCGCGCCTCGGCACCTTGGACGAGGCGGACCGCTAGGGTTTCCCCGTGCCAGCCGAACCCGTCGCCCCACCCGCCGTCGCCCCCGACGACGTGGCCGGGCGTACGGCCCGACGGGTGGTCACGGTGCTGGCGCTCGTCGCGGTGCTGCCGGCGCTCTACCTGCCCGGCCTACGCCACGAGTACTACGACCAGAAGATCTACATGCGGGCGATGGACTGGTGGACGGCCGGCCATCCGCTGTACGACTACGTCCAACCGGACCGGGTGCAGGGGGCGCTCTACTTCACCTACCCGCCGTTCGCCGCGCTGCTGCTGGCCCCGTTCGCGCAGTTGCGGCTCGGGGTGGCCATCGCCGCTTTCGCGGTGCTGACCGTGGCCGGCGTGGTGGTGACCACCCGCTGGCTGGTGGCCCCGGTGTTGCGACGGCACGGCCTGCCGCACACGTTCGGGCTGACCGTCGCCGTGTTGCTGGTGCTGGCGGTGGAGAGCACCCGGGAGACGCTCACGCTCGGGCAGATCAACATGCTGCTGGTGGTGCTGATCCTGGGCGACCTGCTGTTCGCCGTACCGCAGGGGCGGCGGTGGGCGGGCGTGGGCGTGGGCGTGGCGGCGGCGCTGAAACTCTTCCCCGGCATCTTCGTGCTCTACCTGCTCGCGGCCCGGCGGTGGCGGGCGGCGGCGGTGGCGGCGGTGACCGCGGCGGTGGCCACGCTGCTGGCCGCCGCGGTGGCGCCGGGCGACTCGTGGCGGTTCTGGACCCACGAACTGTGGGCGACCGATCGGGTGGGGCGCCCCGACTACACAGGTAACCAGTCGCTGTTCGGCCTGCTCAGCCGGCTGACGTCGCCGCAGGACCCGGGCCGGCTGGAGTGGCTGCTGCTGGTGCTGTTGGTGGCCGCGTTCGGGCTGTGGCGGGCGGCCCGCGCCGCGCGGGCCGGGGACGCGGTGACCGGCCTCACCCTCACCGGCCTGGTCGGTGGGCTGGCCAGTCCGATCACCTGGACCCATCACCTGTACTGGTTCGTCCCGGCGGTGGTGGTGCTTCTCGACACCGCGTTGGACGCCGGCCCGGGGACCTGGCGGCGCCGGGGTCTGCTCGCGCTGGCCGTGGGCACCGGACTGGTGATCGTGTACGGGGTGGTGACGTTCCAGGACTGGGGTGCCGGCGTGGTGCACACCGGCAACCTGGTGGACTTCGTCGTCCGCAACGCCTATGTGCTGCTCAGTCTGCTGATGTTGGTGGTGCTGCCGATCCGCTGGCACCGCGACACCTCGCCCGACAACCCGGACCGAGCGGACACCACTGGCGACAACTGACGTTCGGGGTTAATCTGGTCTCAACTACCTCAGGTAGCACCGAATTTCCCCCGGTGAGAACGGCCCTCCGCGTCGGCAGCGCGGAGGGCCGTTCGCCGATGCGCGTCAGTCCGGATCGGCCGGGCGGCGACCCGGCAGCGGGGCGATCGCCGCGCGGGGGCGTCCGCCGGCCGAGCCGACGGCCACCAGGTGCCGCTCGGGTCGCGACGCCGGACCGGGCTGCCGGCCCAGCCCGCTCAGCGAGGTGACGCCGAGCCGCCCCGCGAGCACCGGCACCTGGTCCGGCTCCACCACGAACACCACCTCGCGTGGCCGGGCCGGGCGCAACAGCACCACCACGGCCAGCACCACGAGCAGGGCCCCGCCGGCCAGCAACGCCCACCGCAGTCCGGGCAGCCAGCCGGCCCGCAACTCGCCAGCCATCCGCAGGTCGAGTCCGGCCGCGCCGTCCACCCGCATCACCACCAGGCTGAACGACCGGCCGTCCAGCTCCGCCGGGCTCCACTCCAGCGAGCCGACACCCTGGCGTACCCAGAAGGTCTGCGCCAGGGGCACGGCGGCCGCGTCACCGGCGGTCGCCGGGTCGAGGCGGACCGGCAGCGGGCCCCGGGCCACCGCGACCCGCCCCACCGGGCTGTGCGGGACGTCGGCCAACCACCGCCGGACCTGGTCGGTCGGCGCGAGGCCGAGGAACGCCGGCCCGCCGGTGTCCCGCGCGGTCAGGCGCAGCCGGGTCGAGCCGGTGGCCGCCACCGGCAGCTCGGCGCGCAGCAGCGCGGCCACATCGGCCACCACGATCGCGCGGGCGGGGGTGCGGACCGGCTCGAGACGGGCGCCGAAACCGTCGTCCGGGCCGCCGTCGCCGGCGGCGAGCCAGAGCGCGGCACCGGCCAGCAGCACCGGAATGCCCAGAGCCATCGCCAGCATGCCGGCGATGGTGCGTACAAAACGCATTCGCGTCGTCCCTCTCGGTAGCCAACTACCCGGACGACCTTACCGACGGGCTCCGGCCGCCGCCGGAGATCAGCCGCACCCGCCCGGGAGACGCGACCGGCCCGGCGACAACGCTCCGCCGGGCCGGTGACGACGCTCCGCTCAGGACCTCGCGGTCGGCTCCCGCCGGGTACGCGCGAACGCCAGCCCACCCAGGGCCAGGCCGGCCAGGCCGGCGACGAGACCGGCCACGCCCAGCGCGGTGGCCGCCCCGGAGTCGTCGTCATCGTCGTCGTTCCCGGCGCTCGCCGGGGCGCTCGGCGACGTGGACGCCGGCGTGGTGAGCGTCAGCACCGGGGCCGGGCTGTCCGGCTCCTCCGCGCCCGGCGTCGGCTCCTCGATCCACCGCGACACGTTGCCGTCGGAGTACGTCTGGAGCACCTTGAACACCATGGTCTCGACCTGCGGCAGCGGCCCCATCGACACCGGGAACTCCTGGAACTCGCCAGGCTTGACGCCGCCGCCCGGCTCAGCGGTGAAGGTCAGCTTGGACACCGCCTCGGTGAGCTGGCTGCCGTGCACCTCGATCGGCGGATCGACCTTGCGCTTCTGCACCGCCACGGTCCAGCCCGGCACCGGCATGGTGGACACCGAGCCGACCGGGGCGTTCTCCGGCAGGTTCACCTCGACCTTGACCGTCGACGCGGTGTCGCTCTCGTTCGGCACCCGGAACGCGAAACGGCCGTAGCCGCCCTGGGTGGCTTCCGCCGGGTTGACCGTGACATGCGCCGAGGCCAGACCGGGCAGGCCGAGCACGGTCGTGGCGACGGCGGCGAGAGTCAGCGCGGCGACGGTCGCCGGGCGCCGGAGACGGATCATCAGATGGGACCTTCCGTTACTTGATCGGCACGGTGGCGGTCACCGTGGCCTGGTCGATGTCGGACGTGCGGACGGTGATCCGCACCTGCCAGTCACCACGGGCCGGCAGGTTGACCTCGCCAGTGGCGTGGTTGTCGCTCAACGGCAGCAGCGGCACCGTGATCGGCTCGATGCCGGCCGACGGCAACGCGGCGGTGACCTTCCACTCCTGCACCGGCTGCGGCCGGTTGTCCTTGGTGTAGGCGTACAGGTGGAGCGAGTTGTTGCCGGTCTCCGCCGGGTCCAGCTCGACCTGAAGCGAGTAGAGCGGGCTGCTCAGCGTGGTGGAGAAGTAGCCGGCCGGCGCGCCGGCCACGTTCGCGCCGGCGGTCCGCGCCGGGGTGGTCTGCACGAGGGTCGCCGACACCCCCAGCACCACCGCCGTGATGGCCAGCTCGGCGACCACGGCCCGCCGCATCGCGCCGGGCCGGCCGGCGGCGACCCGCCGCCGCACCAGCGCCCGGGAGTACGCGGCCACGCCGATCGCCAGCACGAAGAGCGCGATCTTGGCGAGCAGCAGCTGCCCGTACGTGGTGTCGACGAGCGCCTTGAGGCTGGCCACCTCGATCAGACCCTGCACGGTGCCGGCCAGCAGCAGCGCGGCCACCGCCAGCGCCGCCCAGCGGGACCAGATCGGCAGGATCGCGTCCAGCTCCCGCTCGTCGGCGCGCCGCAGCAGGAACACCGCCAACATCACCAGGCCGCCCAGCCAGACCGCCATGCCGCCCAGGTGCACCGCGTCCACCACCACCGACACGGCGGGCGCGGGCGAGGCCGCCGCGTGCCCGGCGAGCGGCCAGGTGAACAGCGCCGCCCCGCCGAGAACGGCCAGGATGATCCCGTCGGTGCGGCTGACCGGGCCGGCGAACAGCGGGCGGAGCAGGAACGCCGCCGCCGCGAGCAGGCCCAGCCGCACCAGGTGGGTGGTGCCGTAGGCGCTGCCCAGCACGGCGGTGAGGCCGGAGCCGGTCACGTCGAACAGGCCGCCGCCGTTGGTGTAGGGCACCTGCAGCCACACCTCGGCGAGCGTCGCCACGGCCAGCACGCCCAGCCCGGTCCAGGCCACCCGGGCCGGCCCCCGGCGGGACAGCCGGCGTGGCCAGAGCGCCGCCAGCACCAGCGCCGGGCCGACGAGCAGCAGCAGACCGACGTACCCGGCGTACTTCGCCACCTTCACCGCGGTCTCGGTCACCGGGTTCGCCCGGTTGTCCGAGCCGGCGTCGGTCGGCGGTTCCGACGGCGCGCCGACGGAGTAGGTGAACGCGCCGGAGACCGGGTGGCTGTCCGCCGAGATGACCCGGTAGCTGACCAGGTAGGTGCCGCGCGCGCCGGACGGGTCGACCGGGATGGTCACCTCGGCGCCCCGGAACGTCGGCTCACCCCGGTCGGCCCGGGAGCCGTCCGGGGCGATCACCCGTACCTTGTCCGGCACCTTGCGGACACCCTCGCTGAAGGTGATCACCACCTGCGCGGGCGCCTCCGGCACCACCGCCGACGCGGCCGGACTGCTGCTGACCAGCACCGCGTGGGCGCTGGCCGGGGCGGCCGGGACGAGCAGCAGGCCGACCATCAGGAGCAGCAGCCCGGCAACGGTCCCGGCACGGGCGGCGGCCCGGTACGGGCGACGTACGACAGGAGTCATGACCGCCATGGTTCCCGAACCGGGTCGGGTCCGGCGAGCCGACCTCCGGCGGTCGGGCCGCGACGCCCGCCGGGGGCGACGGCGCGCGCCACTCCGGGCCTGCTCGGAGGTCATGGCGAGGTAGTCGACCGGCGGGCGGGAAAAGTTCCCGGCGTGTGCCGGGACACGGAATGGGCCGAAGGACCCTGTCCCGCCCCGGTACGCCGCGTAACCTCGTCAGGCGTGATCCCCGGCCCGCGCGACACCGCCGCCGACCGCCCCGCGACGGCGGGAGCGGAGGCTGCCCGGGAGGCGGCCACCGGTTGGGCGCTGGCCGCCCGTGACGGTGACCGCGCGGCGCAGGCCGAGTTCGTCCGTGCCACCCAGGCCGAGGTGTGGCGCTTCGCCGCCGCCCTGGTCGACCCGGACAACGCGGACGACCTCACCCAGGAGACCTACCTGCGGGCGTTCCGGGCGCTGCCCGGCTTCGAGGGGCGCTCCAGCGTGCGGACCTGGCTGCTCGGCATCGCCCGGCGGGTCTGCGCCGACCACCTGCGCACGGTGGTGCGCCGCCGCCGGCTCGACGCGCGGCTCGCCGCGCAGGCCGCCACCGACCGGCCCTACCCGGACCCGGCCGGTCATCTCGGCGCCACCGACCTGATCCGCCGGCTGCCCGCCGAGCGACGCTCCGCGTTCGTGCTCACCCAACTGCTCGGCCTGTCCTACGCCGAGGCCGCCGACGTGGAGGGGGTGCCGGTGGGCACCATCCGGTCCCGGGTCGCCCGCGCCCGCGACGAACTGGTCCACGCCGTCGGCGACACGATGGCCGGATAGCGGGAACCATTCATGATTCTCGGACGACGAATGACTGTGACCCCCTCCCCCTCCCGGGCCGGCCGCTGGCCGGTCCTGCGCCCCTGGCTCGGCGTCGCGGCCCGGCTCGGGCTGGCCGCCGTCTGGCTGTTCGCCGGCGCCACCAAGGTCGGTGACCTGGCCGCCTCCGGCCGGGCCGTGAACGCCTACCAGGTGCTGCCGTACGACCTCGCCACCGTGATCGGGGCGGCGCTGCCCTTCGTGGAGCTGGCCCTGGGCGTGCTGCTGCTCGTCGGCCTGGCCACCCGGCTCACCGCCGGTGTGTCCGCCGCCCTGCTGGTGGTCTTCATCGCCGGCATCGCCTCGGCCTGGGCCCGCGGGCTGGCCATCGACTGCGGGTGCTTCGGCACCGGCGGCGAACTCGCTGCCGGCGAGACCCCCCGCTACCTCCCGGAGATCCTCCGGGACCTGGGATTCCTGGCCCTGGCCGGGTTCCTGCTGATCTGGCCCCGCACCCCGTTCTCGGTGGACGGCGCGCTGGCGGGCGACGACACGGTGGAGGACGAGGATGAGTAGTCGCAAGGGTCGCCGGGACGCGGCGCGGGTGGTCCGTGAGCAGATCGCCCGGGAGAAGCGCCGCAAGCGCACGTTCTGGACCTCGATCGCGGCGGTGCTGGTGCTGGTCATCGCCGGTGGCATCGGCTGGGCCGTCTACTCGTCGCAGAAGTCGGACGACTTCACCGCCCCGCCCGGGGCCAACGACGCCGGCACCGGCATCGTCCAGGGCACCGGCCCGGTCACCATCGACCTGTACGAGGACTACCTCTGCCCCGCCTGCAAGCAGTTCCAGCAGGCCAACGGCGAGACGCTCAACCAACTCGTCACCGAGGGCAGGGCCAGGCTGGTGTTCCACCCGGTGGCGTTCCTGAACCGCTACTCCAGCACGCAGTACAGCACCCGCTCCTCGGCCGCGTCCGGCTGCGCCGCGCAGGGCGGCAAGTTCCGCGAGTTCACCGACCAGCTCTTCGCCAGGCAGCCGGCGGAGGGCGGCGCCGGGCTCAGCGACGACGAACTCGTCGACATCGGCGCGGGCGTCGGGCTGAACCGGGACGAGTTCGCCTCCTGCGTCTCCGACGGCACGTACAAGTCGTGGACCGAGCACGTCACCGAGAAGGCGAGCAAGGCCGGCGTGACCGGCACCCCGACCATCAAGGTCAACGGCAGTGAGCTGCGGGACCGGAGCGCGCAGGGCATCCGGGCAGCCGTGGAGGCGGCCGGCAAGTGATCCCCGCACCGATGCGCCGGGCCGCGCTGGTGCTCGCCGTCGCCGCCACCGCCCTGCTCACGTTCGCCGCACCGGCGTCGGCGCACGGGGCGGACGCCCCCGACGGCACCGACTACCGCAGCACGATCACCGCGGTCAGCGCGCCCGACCTGGGCGCGCGGATGGTGGAGGCCGGCGCGCGGCTGGAACTGACCAACCGCACCGGCGCCGACGTCACCGTGCTGGGCTACTCCGGGGAGCCGTACCTGCGCATCGGCCCGGGCGGCGTGTACGAGAATCGCCGCTCCCCGGCCACCTACCTCAACCGCACCCTGGCCGGGGAGACCCGGCTGCCGGCCGAGGCCGACCCGGCCGCCGCGCCGCACTGGCGGCGGATCACCGACGGGCCCACCGCCCGCTGGCACGACCAGCGCACACTGTGGCGCGAGCCCGACCCGCCGGCCGCCGCAGCCGCCGACCCGGGCCGGGAGCACCGGGTCCGCGACTGGGTGGTGCCGCTGCGCGTCGGTGACGACACCGGTGAGGTACGCGGCACGCTGGACTGGGTGCCGCCGCCCGACCCGTACCCGTGGTGGGTGGCCGCCACGCTCGGCTTCCTGGTGATCGGCGCGGCCGGGCTGGCCCCGGCGGGCACCGCCGCCGGGGTGCGGGCGCTGCGCGCGGCGGGCGCGCTGCTCGCCCTGGGTGGCGTGGCGGCCGTGGCGCTCACCGTGGCCCGGGCGGTCGACACCGGCGGCCCCGGCACCGCCGGGCTGCTCGCCGAACTGGCCACCGGCCAGGTGTGGACCCTACTCACCGGGCTCGGCGCGGTGGCCGCCGGCGGGTACGCGCTGGCCCGCCGCCCGGCCGCCGACTTCGCGCTGGCGCTGGCCGGCGCCTGTCTGGCCCTGTTCGCCGGGGTGTCGAACCTCGCCGCGCTGTCCCGCTCGGTGCCCCCGGCGGCCGGCCCGCCCGAACTGGTCCGGCTCCTGGTGGTGGTCGGCCTGGCCACCGGCGCCGGTGCGGTCGCCGCCGGCCTGCTGCGCCTGCGCACCGCCGCCCGCGCGGCCCGCCACCCCCACCCCACCCCGGCCCGCTGACCTCGGTCAGCGGGGGCGGGGCGCGAAACCGTAGGGCAGTTCCAGGCGGTGCGCGGCCAGGGCGTCGGCATCGGCAAGCAGGTCCACGGTGGGGGCGTCGGCGACGATCCGGCCGCCGTCCAGGATCACCGAGCGGGGGCACAGCTCGGCCGCGTACGGCAGGTCGTGGGTGACCATCAGCAACGTCACCGGCAGGGCGCGCAGGATCTCCGCCAACTCCCGGCGGGCCGCCGGGTCGAGGTTCGACGACGGCTCGTCCAGCACCAGGATCTCCGGGCGCATGGCCAGCACGGTCGCCACCGCCACCCGGCGTCGCTGCCCGAACGACAGGTGGTGCGGCGCGCGGTCGCGGTGCTCGGCCATCCCCACCGCGGTGAGGGCCTCGTCGACCCGGGCGGTCAGCTCCGCCCCACGCAGGCCCAGGTTGGCCGGCCCGAACGCCACGTCCTCGGCGACCGTCGGCAGGAAGAGCTGGTCGTCCGGGTCCTGGAAGACGATGCCGACCCGGCGGCGCACCTCGGCGAGCGTGTCCCGGTCCCGGGTGACCGTCAGGCCGCCGACGCTCACGCTCCCCCCGGTCGGGGTGAGGATGCCGTTGAGGTGCAGCACCAGCGTGGTCTTGCCGGCGCCGTTCGGCCCGAGCAACGCCACCCGGTCACCGCGCGGCACGGTCAGGTCCACCCCGTGCAGGGCGACGTGGCCGTCCGGATATGCGTACCGGACGCCACGGACGTCCAGGGAGGGCGGCTGTTGCACGTACCCGATCATTGCAGGACGAGTGCGGCGGCGGCGATGGAGGCCGCGATCGCCGGCACCGTCGCGGCGACCGCCCACTGGCCGGCCGTGGCCGGGCCGGCCCCCTGCCACACCGTCGGCATCCGGCCCGTGTAGCCGCGGGAGAGCATCGCCAGATAGACCCGCTCGCCGCGCTCGAAGGCGCGCAGGAACAGCGCACCCACCCCGGCGGCGAAACCGCGCAACTGCCACAGGAAACGGGGGTCGTCGCCGCGGGACACCCGCGCCACCCGCATCCGCCGGGCCTCGCCGACGAGCACCTCCAGGTAGCGCAGCATGAACGTGGCGATCTGGGTGAGGATCTGCGGGCAGCGCAGCCGGTCCAGGCCGACCAGCAGGTCACGGGTCGTCGTGGTGGCCGCCAGCAGGAGCGAGGCGAGGACGCCGAGCGTGCCCTTGGCCAGGATGTTCCACGCCCCGTGCAGGCCGTCCACGGACAGGTTCAGCCCGGCCACCTCGACCCGCTCCCCCGCGCCGAGGAACGGCAGCGCGAACGCGAACAGCACGAACGGCACCTCGATCATCGCCCGGCTGAGCAGCCAGCGCGGGCCGACCCGGGCCAGCGCCGCCACCACGACGACCAGCAGCGCGTAGCCGCCGAACGCCCAGTACGCCTCCCGGGGGGTGGACACCACCGCGACGGTGAACAGCACCATCGCGGCGATCTTCACCTCCGGCGGGAGGCGGTGCACCGGCGAGCCGGACCCGCGGTAGAGCACGTGCGCGTGCCCGGCGCCCATGGTCGCGGCCGGTCAGCGGGTGGAGTCGGCAGGCGTGTCGGACCCGGTGGCGCTCACCGGGTCGCGGCGGCGGGTCAGCCAGAACAGGCCACCGCCGACGGCGAACGTGAGCAGCACGCCGAGCACCCCGGACAGGCCGGTGGAGAGGAAGTCGTTGCCGATCCCCCGCACGCCGTAGTCGGCCAGCGGGCTGTCCGCCAGCTCGTGGTCCCGGGCCTGCTGGGCCGGGCAGCTGCCGCCGGTGATCTCGTCGTCGGCGTTCACCGTGCAGCCCTTGAGCAGCGACGAGTCGAGCCCGTCCGGGTGCGACGAGGCGTAGTTGCTGACCACACCGGCCAACAGCAGGGCCACCAGCAGGCCGCCGAGCAGGAACGGCCAGGAGCGCTTGTTCATCGGGCACCTCCGGCGACCGGGACGGCGGGAGCGGGCGCGGTCGACCGGCGGGCGCGCAGCGCGTACACCAGGTCGGGGCGGACCTTGGCGACGGTGAGCACGGTGGTCGCGGTGATCAGGCCCTCGCCGATGCCGATCAGCAGGTGGGCGCCGAACATGGTGCCGGCCAGGCCGGTGAGGTTGCCGCCCAGGTCGGTGGTGCCGCCCAGCCAGTACTGCAGGACGAAGCCCTGGGACGCCACCACCACGCTGACCAGCGCCGACACGAAGGCGGTGACGGCCAGCCCGGCCGGGGTGCGCGGCAGCACCCGCAGCAGCAGCGCGATCAGCAGGTACGCCGCGGCGGTGCCGAGGATCGCCATGTTGGTGATGTTCAGGCCGAGCATCGCCACGCCGCCGTCGCCGAAGACGAGGGCCTGCACGATCAGCACGACGGCCACGCAGAGCGCGCCGACCCAGGGGCCGACCAGCAGCGCGGCCAGCGCGCCGCCGAGCAGGTGACCGCTGACCCCGGCGGTGAAGATCGGGAAGTTGAGCATCTGGACGGCGAAGATGAACGCCGCCACCAGGCCGGCCATCGGCGCCAGCCGGTCGTCGAGGTCGGCCCGGCCGCGTCGCACGCAGAAGGCGAGCGCGGCGAGCGCGACGACCGCGAAGATCGCGGCCACGGGACCGTTGATGATCCCGTTGGAGATGTGCATCGCCAGGGTGTCCACGGGCTGAGCCTATTTCCACGGCCACGTTGTTGCCAATGCCTTGCAACAACTGATGGGATGCGTCACGGTCCGGGTGCCCGGCACCGCCCAGCGGCCCCCACCCCGGCGGTATCGTCACCGCCATGACCGACCGCCTCAACCCCGGCGACCCCGCCCCCGAGTTCAGCCTGCCCACCGACGACGGCCGCACACTCACCCTTTCCGACCTGCGCGGCCGCAAGGTCATCCTGTACGCCTACCCGGCCGCCATGACGCCCGGCTGCACGAAGCAGGCGTGCGACTTCCGGGACTCGCTCGCCTCCCTGCAGGCCGCCGGCTACGAGGTGGTCGGCATCTCCCCGGACAAGCCGCAGAAGCTGGCCACGTTCCGGGAGCGCGACGCCATCACCTTCCCGCTGGTCGCCGACGCGGACAAGGCGGTACTGACCGCGTACGGCGCGTACGGCGAGAAGCAGTCGTACGGCCGCACCGTCACCGGCGTGATCCGTTCGACCTTCGTCATCGACGAGGACGGCAGGATCGAGCGGGCGCTCTACAACGTCAAGGCCACCGGGCACGTCGCCAAGCTGCGCCGCGACCTCGGCCTCGACTGAGACCGTCGCGTCCCGCCGCCGCCGGCGGCGCGTGCCACGCCCACGACGGCCGGGCGCGACGCTCTACACTGGGCGGGCCCGCGGGAGTGGCGTAACAGGCAGCCGCGATAGGTTTAGGTCCTATTGTCCGAAAGGACGTGGGGGTTCGACTCCCCTCTCCCGCACCACGAACGGTGTCACCCGCATCACGAACGCGGGTTCGCGGCCGCCTCCCGCCAGCAGGATGGCGACGTGGACCTGCGTTTCGTTCTCGACCCCGACCTCACCGCTGACCTGCGGGAACAGATCGCCGACCTCTGGGTCGACGTCACCAACGCCGGCGGCGCGGTCGGCTTTGTCGCGCCGGTGACCGCGGCCGAGGTACGACCGCTGGCCGAGTCCACCCTCGCCGAGGTGGCCGACGGGCCGGACCGCCTGCTCGTCGGCCACCAGGGTGACCGGCCGGTCGCCGTCCTGGTCATCGCGGACAACCGGTTCCACCTGAAGGCGCACTGGCGGGTGCTCAAGCGGGTGATGGTGCACCCCGACGTCCAGGGGCGCGGGCACGGCGTGGCGCTGATGCGCGAGGCGGAACGGGTCGCCCGGTCCCTCGGCCTGGCCGCGCTGCACGTCACGGTGCGCGACGGCCTCGGGCTGGACGGCTTCTACCGGCGCCTCGGCTACCGCGAGGTCGGCCGCCTCCCCGCCGCGCTGCGCCTGTCCCCCACCGACACCCGCGACGAGATCCTCATGTGGCGCGACCTGTCCCATCCCTGACCCCACCCCCACCCCCACCCCGCCCCGCCCTCGCCCCGTCGACCTGGCGGTTGCCGCCCGGGCAAAAGGCATCAATGCCTCGACCGAGGGGCGGCACCTGCAAGATCGACGCCGAAGGGTGGGGCGGGTCGGGTCGGGGCGGGGAGGGGGACGGGGCCCGCGGGACCCGGCGACTCAGTAGCATCACGGCATGTCAGCTCGCCACCGGCTCGCCGCATCCGACCCTGTCCACCCGGACTCCGACGTGGAGCCGGACGCGGCGGAGGCGACCACCCCGAAGCGTCGCCGGGGCCGGCGGATCGCCCTGATCGTGCTGCTCGTGGTGGTGCTGCTGGCCGGCGGCGGCGCGCTGGCCGGTGGGCTCTACTACCGGTCGGTGGACAAGTCCATCGACCGGGTCGACGCCTTCGAAGGTGTGCCGGAGGAGTCGCGGCCGGAGGTCGGGGCCAAGGGCGCGATGAACATCATGATCCTGGGCAGCGACTCCCGCGACCCGGAGAACACCGGCGGTTCACGCAGCGACACCATCATCCTGGCCCACCTGCCGAAGGACCGGTCGAGCGCGCAGCTCATCTCGATCCCCCGGGACACGTGGACGGCCGTTCCCCGGTCCAAGGACGGCCGCGGCGGTCGGGACGCGAAAATCAACGCGGCGTACGCCTGGGGCGGTGTGCCGCTGATGGTGCAGACCGTGGAGAAGTTCAGCGGCGTGCGGGTCGACAACGTGGCGATGGTCGACTTCGCCGGCTTCAAGGAGATCATCGACGCGCTCGGCGGCGTCGAGGTCGACGTGGAGAAGGGCTTCACCACGAGGTACTCGCTAATCGGCACGCGCACCTTCGAGAAGGGCCGGCAGACCATGGACGGAGCCGCCGCGCTGGACTACGCGCGGGAGCGCCACGCCTTCCCCGACGGCGACTTCGCACGCATCCGGCACCAGCAGCAGGTGATCAAGGCCATTCTGGACAAAGCCGCCTCGGGCGGGGTGCTGACCAACCCGGCCAAGCTCAACTCGTTCGTCCGGGCCACGTCGGATTCGGTGGCTGTCGACAAGTCGCTGTCCCTGGTGGACCTGGCGATGGAGATGCGCGGCCTGCGCAGCGGCAACCTGACGTTCTTCACCTGCCCGGTGAAGGGGACGGGCCGGGTCGGCAGCGAGAGCGTCGTGTTCCCGGACCCGGCACGCTCGAAGACACTGTTCGACGCGGTGCGCCGCGACTCGGTCCCCGACATCCTGGCGATCGGCGAAAAGTAGGACGTCGATCTGCCATGCCGGTGGTGGTGGCGAGGCACAGTCGCTCGTATCCTGCGATCGCCCTCGGTCCTTCCGTCCGGGCCGGGGGCGTCACGGGGAGGATCGACCATGCCACGCCTGCCGGCGTCCGAGCATCCGGCCGCACCGCCGCCCGGTGCGCCGATGAACAGGTCAACGAACAGCGACCTGGACACCACCACAGTGCTCCCGTACGCGGGTTCGCGGGCGTCCACGCGCACCCGGCGGCTGCGGGCCTGGATGGTGACCGCACCCATCGACGTGGCGGCGCTGCTCGTCCCGTTGCTGGTGACCCAGAACTACTGGCGCGGCACGTTGTCCAACGCCGCGCTCACCATCGGTTTCTTCGCCGCGGGCGGGCTCTACCGCCCGCGGCGGCACATCAGCATCCTGGACGAACTGCCCAGCCTCGGCGGCCGACTGCTGGCCTCCGGCGCGGTGGTGGCCATCATCGCGACGCTGCGGCACGATTCGGTGCCGTACGTCAGCGGGTTCGTGCGTGGCGTGGCACTCTCCGCCGGTCTGGTGATCGTCGGGCGGGCGCTGAACACCCGGCTCATCCTGCTGGCGCGCAAGCGCCGGTGGGTGGAGCACAACGCGATAGTCGTCGGCGGCGGACCGATCGGCGGGGAACTGGCCCGGCTGCTGCGCCGCTACCCGCAGTACGGGCTGCGGTTCGTCGGCGCGGTCGACGCCCCGTCGCGACCGCGCATGGGGTCGCTGCCGCTCATCGGCACGATCGACGACCTGGAGAAGCTCACCGACATGCTGGAGTGCGAGGTCCTGGTCATCGCCGACCCGGACTGCTCCGAGGCCGACCTGATGGAGTCGCTGCTGCGGCCGGCCAGCTCGCGGTGTGACCTGTGGGCGGTGCCGCGCCTGTGGGGTTCACGGTCCCAGGGCGGCTACCCCGACCACATCGGCGCCATTCCGATCGTCAAGATCGGCGACACGACGCTCAGCGGTCCACGGTGGCGGGTCAAGCGGGCCTCCGACGTGGTGTTCGCGGTGACCGCCCTGGTGGTGCTGAGCCCGTTGCTGCTGCTCTGTGCCGTCGCCACCTTCCTCGACGGCGGTCGCGGTGTGTTCTTCCGGCAGGAGCGGATCGGCCGGTACGGCAAGCCGTTCCACGTCGTCAAGTTCCGGTCGATGCGCCCGGAGGACGAGCACGAGTCGCGGACGAACTGGTCCATCGCGCACGATCAGCGGGTCGGGCCGATCGGCCGGTTCATGCGGCGCACCTCGCTCGACGAACTGCCGCAGCTGTGGAACATCCTGCGCGGCGAGATGAGCGTGGTGGGCCCCCGCCCGGAGCGACCGCACTTCGTGGAGAAGTTCTCCGTGGAATACCCGACCTACGCGATGCGTCACCGCGTGCCGGTCGGGCTCACCGGGCTGGCGCAGGTCAGCGGCCTGCGCGGGGACACGCCGATCTCGGACCGGGCGCGGTTCGACAACTACTACGTGGAGAACTGGTCGCTCTGGCTCGACATCAAGATCGTGCTGCGTACCGTCGCCGAGGTCTTCCGGGGCGGCGGCCGCTAGCGGCCGGCGAGCGCCTCGGCCAGGTCCGCCTGCCAGGGGCCCGGCGGCGGCAGCTTCGCGGCGGCCCACCGGCCGTGCGCCAGCACGCTGTAGGGGGGACGCCGCGCCGGGCGCGGGAAGCGGTCGCTGGTGGTCGGCCGGACCCGGTCCGGGTCGAGGCCGCGCAGGGCGAGGACGGCGCGGGCCAGGCCGTACCAGGTCGTCTCGCCCGCGGCGGTGCCGTGATACGTCCCGGGCGCCGCGTCGCCGGCCAGCGCCGCGTCGGCGAGCGCCACGAGACGCTCGGCGAGCCGGTACGACCAGGTGGGCTGCCCCCGCTGGTCGTCCACGACGTCGAGCCGGTCCCGTTCGGCGGCCAGCCGCAGCATCGTGGTGACGAAGTTGCGCCCGTGTGTGGCGTAGAGCCAGGCGGCGCGCACGACGTACCCGGTCTCGGGCAGCAGCCGGGCCACCGCCAGTTCCCCGGCGAGCTTGCTGCGCCCGTACGCGTTGACCGGGCCGGTCGGCGCATCCTCCGGGTACGGCTCGGTGGCGTCCCCGGCGAACACGTAGTCGGTGGAGACGTGCACCAGGCGGGCGCCGGACACGGCGCAGGCACGGGCCAGGGTGGCGACAGCGTCGCCGTTGACCGCCGTGGCGTCCCGTTCCCGGGTCTCCGCGCCGTCCACGTCGGTCCAGGCGGCGGCGTTGAGCACCACGTCGTGGCCGCCCACCGCGTCCCGGACCCGGGCGGCGTCGGTGACGTCGAGGTCGGCGCGGCCGGCGGCGGTGACCGACACGTCCGGTCGGGTCCGCAGGACGGCCAGCAGGTCCTGCCCGAGCATCCCGCCCGCGCCGGTGACGAGGAGCCGGGTCATCCGTTCGCCGTCTTCAGCGGCTCCCACCAGGCCCGGTTGTCCCGGTACCAGCGCACGGTCTCGGCCAGCCCCCGGTCCAGGTCGATGCTCGGCGTGTAGCCCAGCTCGGTGCTGATCTTGCTGATGTCCAGCGAGTACCGGCGGTCGTGTCCCTTGCGGTCGGTGACCGGGACGACCCGGTCCCAGCCGGCGCCGCAGGCGTCCAGGAGCCGTCCGGTCAGCTCCCTGTTGGTCAGCTCGGTGCCGCCGCCGATGTGGTAGACCTCGCCGGCACGCCCCTTCTCCTGCACCATCGCGATGCCCCGGCAGTGGTCGTGCACGTGCAGCCAGTCCCGGACGTTGCCGCCGTCGCCGTAGAGCGGCACGGTGCCGCCGTCGAGCAGATTGGTCACGAACAGCGGGACCACCTTCTCCGGGAACTGGTACGGCCCGTAGTTGTTGGAACAGCGGGTCACCACCACGTCCAGTCCGTGGGTGCGGTGGTAGGCCAGCGCGAGCAGGTCGGACCCGGCCTTCGAGGCGGAGTACGGCGAGTTCGGCGCCAGCGGCCAGCTCTCCGTCCAGGAACCGGAGTCGATCGAGCCGTACACCTCGTCGGTGGAGACGTGCACGAACCGGCCGGTGCCGTGGCGCAACGCGGCGTCCAGCAGCGTCTGCGTGCCCAGCACGTTCGTGGTGACGAACGGGGCCGCGCCGGTGATGGACCGGTCCACGTGCGACTCGGCGGCGAAGTGGACGATCACGTCGTGCCCGGGCACCACCTCGTCGACGAGCGCCGCGTCGCAGATGTCGCCGTGCACGAACCTCAGCCGGGGGTCGTCGCGTACCGGGGTGAGGTTGGCGAGGGTGCCGGAGTAGGTGAGCTTGTCCAGCACGGTCAGCGCGGTCGGTGACTCGACCCGCACCCCGGCCGCGTCGCCACCGGGAACACCCAGCAGCATCCGCGCGTACTCCGACCCGATGAAGCCGGCGCCGCCGGTGACGAGGATCCTCACGGGTCGAGGAGTCTACGCCGTGTCACCGCGCCGCAGGCGCGACGACGGGCCACGGGGAGGGCGCCGTCGTCGCGGGTACTCTCCGCGGGTGCGTGGAATCCTTCTCGCCGGCGGCACCGGCTCCCGGCTCTGGCCGATCACCCGGGCCGTCTCCAAGCAGCTGATGCCGGTGTTCGACAAGCCGATGATCTACTACCCGCTCTCCACCCTCGTGATGGCGGGAGTGCGGGACATCCTGGTGGTGACGACGCCGGAGGACCGCGCCCAGTTCGAGCGGCTGCTCGGCGACGGCAGCCAGTGGGGGCTGTGCCTGGCGTACGCCGAGCAGCCCCGCCCGGAGGGCATCGCGCAGGCGTTCCTGCTCGGCGCGGACTTCATCGGCGACGAGTCGGTGGCGCTGATCCTCGGCGACAACATCTTCCACGGTGTCGGGCTCGGCCGGCAGCTCGCTCAGCACGGCGACCTGGCGGGCGGCCGGGTCTTCGCGTACCCGGTGGCGAACCCGCAGGAGTACGGCGTGGTCGAGTTCGACGACGCCGGCCGGGTGCTCTCGATCGAGGAGAAGCCGGCCCGTCCCCGGTCCCGGTACGCGGTGCCCGGCCTCTACTTCTACGACAACCGGGTGGTCGACATCGCCCGCAAGCTGACGCCCAGCGCGCGTGGCGAACTGGAGATCACCGCGGTCAACGAGACCTACCGGGCGTGGGGCGAGCTGACCGTGACGGTGCTCGACAGGGGCACCGCCTGGCTGGACACCGGAACGTTCACCTCGATGATGCAGGCAGCCGAGTTCGTCCGGGTGATCGAGGAACGCCAGGGCATGAAGATCGGCTGCGTCGAGGAGGTCGTCTGGCGGTCCGGGCTGATCGACGACGAGCGGCTGCGCGTGCTCGCCCATCCGCTGACCCGCAGCGGTTACGGCGATTACCTGCTGGGCCTGTTGGCCGAGCGGGGCGGGAACGACCGATGAGGATCCGGCCGCTGAGCATCGAAGGAGCCTGGGAGATCACGCCCCGGCAGCACGGCGACTCCCGCGGCTTGTTCACGGAGTGGTACCGCTTCGACCGACTCGCCGAGGCGGTCGGGCATCCCCTGCGGCTCGCCCAGGGCAACCTGTCCGTCTCCGCGCGGGACGTGGTGCGCGGGATCCACTTCGCCGACGTCCCACCCGGGCAGGCCAAGTACGTCACCTGCGTCCGCGGGGCGGTGCTCGACGTGGTGGTCGACGTCCGGGTCGGCTCGCCCACCTACGGCCGGTGGGAGGCGGTGCGCCTAGACGACACCGACCGGCGGGCCGTCTACCTCGCCGAAGGGCTGGGGCACGGGTTCTGCGCGCTGACCGACGACGCGACGCTCAGCTATCTCTGCTCCGCCACCTACAACCCGTCGGCCGAGCACACCGTGCACCCGCTGGACCCGCACCTGGGGATCGACTGGCCGGCGACGACACCGCTGCTCTCCGCCCGGGACGCGGCGGCGCCGAGCCTGAGTGAGGCCCGGGCGTCGGGCCTGTTGCCCCACCACGACGCGTGCCGGTCCTACGTGGATGCCCCGGGCTCGCGCGAGATCCCCGGTCCGGCCGGGTCCTGACGCGCTGCCCGCGGTATTTGTCCGGCGGGCTGGCGGTTGCGCCGACCGACCCCATATCCTGCGATCGCCCTCGGCCCGTCCGACCGGGGCTGCCACGGGAGGGAAGCACGATGTCCGGTCCGCCGCCACACGCCGCGGCCACCGGGGCGACCGCGGAGCCGGCCGGCTCCACCGTTCCCGCCCTCGACGACGCGTCCGTGGCGCTGGTGCACGAGTGGTTCGGCGTCACCGGCGGTTCCGAGCAGGTCTTCCGGAACATCGCCGAGCTGTTCCCTGCGGCGCAGCGGTTCGCGCTGTGGAAGGACGACGGGGTGGACGAGCCGCTCCTGCGGGAGTCCTGGCTGGCCCGCACCCCGATTCGCCGCAGCAAGGCGTTGGCCCTGCCGCTGATGCCGGTGGTCTGGCGGACGCTGACCCGGGAGCGCTTCGACGTGGTCATCTCGTCCAGCCACGCCTTCGCGCACACGGTCCGGCTGGGGCCGCCCGAGACCACCCGGCACCTGAGCTACGTACACGCCCCGGCGCGATACCTCTGGAACCCGGCGACGGACGGCCGCGGGGCGAGCCCTCTGCTCACCCTGCCGCGACGCGCGCTCCAAGGCGTCGACCTGCGGTTCAGCCGCCACGTGCACCGGTACGCGGCCAACTCACGTGAGGTGCAGGCCCGGATCCGGCGCTACTGGCGACGCGACGCCGTGGTGATCAATCCGCCGGTGCGGGTGGACTACTTCGCCGCCGCGCCGGCCGCCGACCGCGCCCAGGCGCGCGACTACCTGCTCGGCGTCGGGCGCTGGATCCCGTACAAGCGGTTCGACCTGATCGTGGCGATCGCCGAGGCCGCCGGGATGCCGCTGGTCATCGCCGGCTCCGGCCCCGAGGAGGCGAACCTGCGCCGGCTCGCCGAGCGGGCCGGCGTCCCGGTCACGTTCGAGGTCACGCCGAGCCAGGAACGGCTGCGGCGGCTCTACTGGGGCGCGCGGGCGCTGCTCTTCCCGGTGCACGAGGACTTCGGCATCGTGCCGGTGGAGGCACAGGCGTGCGGCACCCCGGTGCTCGGCCTGCGGCGCGGCGGGCTGCTGGAGACGGTGGTCGACGGCGAGACCGGCTTGCTTGTCGACTCCACCGACCCCCGCGACCACGCGGCACTCACCCGGCGTCTGGACGAGTTGCGGCCCGATCGCGTGCAGGCCCACGCGGCAACCTTCTCCGAGGCGTCCTTCGCCACGGCCTTCGCCGCGTGGGTGGCGGAAGCCGTTGCCTAGCCCGGCCCGGGCGGCGAGCCGATGACCACGCTCGGCATCGCCGTCGTCAACTACCGCAGCGCGGCGGACACCGCCGGCCTGGTCCGGTCGATCCTGGCCCACCACCACGACCCCGACCTCAAGGTGGCCGTCGCGCTCGTCGACAACAGCGACGAACACCACCGGCTGGCGGAGGTCGCCGCGTTCGCGCACCGGCACGGCCTGGTGGCGCGGGTGCTGCACGGTCACGGCAACGTCGGGTACGCCGCCGGCAACAACCTGGCCGGGCGCTGGCTGTGCGACGCCGGAGCCGACGTGATCTGGGTGCTCAACCCGGATGCCCGGATCACCGGTGGGGCGCTCGCCGCGGCGGCTCGACTCGGCCCGGCGGGCGACTGCGTGATCGGCGCGACGACGTGCCAGGACACCTCCGGGGTTCGCCGGCCCGACCTGGGCGCGGTCGACCTGTGGACCGGCCGCAGCGGACGGCCGCCGGGGCCCCGCACGCTGACCTATGTCGCGGGGCACTCCGTGCTGCTCACCCGGACGGCGTTCGAGCGGCTGGACGGGTTCTCCGAGGAGTTCTTCCTGTTCTACGAGGAGGCCGACCTGGCCGTGCGGTGCGCGCGGCTCGGCGTACCGGTGCGCGTTCTCCCGGACCTGCTGGTGACGCACGCGGGCGGCGGCGCGACGGGCGCGAGCACCGACCTACGGGCCAAGTCGCTGCTGACCTACTTCCACGCCAGCCGCAGTTGCATGATCTTCTTCCGGCGCCACTACCGCCGCCGGCTCGCGGTCGCGACCGCCGCCCGGCTGCTCTACGCCGGCCGCGCCCTGCTGGCGGCCGGTCCGGCCGCGGCGGGCGCGGTGCTGCGGGGCACGGCGGCGGGACTGCGGTCATGACCGCGTCGGCGGTGACGGCCCTGCGGCGTGCGGCCGCCAGCGCCACCCTGATGTACGTCGTCGCGCTGGGCATGTCGGGTGTGGCCATCCTGCTCAGCATCGCGCTCCCGCCGGCCGAGCGGGGCCTGCTGGTGGCCACCACGGCGAGCGCCACGATCGGTGTCGCGGTCGGCGGGTTGTCGCTGGAGACGTTCCTGCTGGCGCAGGGGCGGCGGTGGCTCGACGAGCTGGCCGGGCGCCGCAGCCTGCTCGTCTACCTCGCCACGGTGCCCCTGACCGCGGCGCTGGCCTGGTTGTTCGCGCGCTACTCCGAGGAGGCGAGGCCGGGCGTGGCGGTCGTCGGCGCGGCGTGCATCGCGGCGAGCAACGTGCCGGCCGCAGCCGGGCTCACGCTCGGCGGCTTCCTGAGCGTCTACCGGTACCGGGCCGCTTTCGCCGCCGTCGCGCCAGCGCTGTACGTCGGCCTCATCCTGGCCGATGTGGACGACGCGGACCACTGGCTGACCGCATGGCTGGGCTGCCAGGCGGTGATGGCGGTGGCGTTCTGGGCGCGGCACGGCCGGCCGCTGGCCCGGCTTCTCCGCCGGGCCACCTCGACGCGGGAGCGGATCACCCGGCTGGGGCTCACCCACACGGGCGCGGTGGCCCAGGTCTTCACCTACCGCTTCGACCAGTTGGCACTGGCCCGTCACCAGGGGCCGGACGTGCTCGCCGTCTACTCCCTCGCGGTGGCGGCGATCGAGTTCACCCAGGCCGGCGCGGTGGTCGCCGCGCAACGGACACTCGGCGACCACGAGGACGGCTCCGCCCGCCGGCTGGCCGGTGTGCTGCGCCGGGCGGTCTGGCTGGCCGCCGGCATGGGTGTGCTGGTCCTGGTCGGGCTCGCCGCGATCGGCGTACTGGCCGACGGCTACACGGCCGCTCTGCTGATCGGCCTGATCCTGGTGCCGCGCAGCCTCGCGGTGACCATCGGCAAGGTCCTCAGCGCCCGGCTGGTCAACCTCGGCGGCGAGCGCGCGACCGCGGTGATCGCGGTGGGTACGGCCCTGGCCGCGATCGTCGGCTACTCTCTCACCGCTCCCGCGTTCGGCGCCGTGGGTGTCGCCGCCGTCTCGGTGGCGCTCTTCGCGGCGCACAGCACGGTCACCGCCGCCACGCTGCGGAGATGGCCCGCGCGGCAGGACGCGCCGGGACCCGACTCCCCGGCCCGGAACAGTGAGGTTGGCAGCAGTGCCTGACAAGGTCGTCGCGGTGATCCTCAACTGGAACTGCGTGGACGACACGCTGCGCTGCCTACGGGCGGTGACCGCCGGCAGCCTCGTGCCCGAGGTCGTCGTCGTCGACAACGGCTCGACCGACGACTCCCCAGCGCGACTCGGCCACCTCGACGGGCGCGCCACCCTGCTGCGGCTCGACGACAATCTCGGTTACGCGGGCGGGATGAACGCCGGCATCCGGGAGGCCCAGGCGCGCGGCGCGGACTGGGTCTGGCTGCTGAACGCCGACGCGGTGCCCCGGCCGGGTGCGCTGGCCGCGCTGCTGGCGCACCGGGAGCGGTTCACCGTGGCGACGTCGGTGCAGACGACCTCGGCGCACCCGGACGACCCGGCCGCCGAGCCGTACGTGGTCGCCGCCATGCTTCCCGGCGGCAAGGTCCACCCGTTCCGCTGCGCGGGATGCGCCGACGGGGTGCACGAGGTGGACGTGGTCACCGGCGCCGCGCTGCTGCTGCGGGTGCCCGACGTGGTCCGGGTCGGGTTCTTCGACGAGCGCTTCTTCCACTACAAGGAGGAGTTCGACCTGGTCCGCCGGATCGCCGACGCGGGCGGGCGGATCGCGCTGGTGTGCGCCTCGGAGGTCTGGCACAAGCGCGGCGGCAGCCTAAGCGGCTCCAGTCCCCGGGCGCTCTACTACTACCACCGCAACGAGATCCTGTACGTGCGCAAGCACTACCGCCGTCCGCTGCGGCGACTGCTGCTCAGCGAGCCGATCCACTACCGGCGGCTGGCGACCGCGCTGCTCCGGCTGGCGACCGCGGACCGGAGTCGCCGCCTCGGCTCGCGCGCGGTCCTCGCCGGATACCGGGACGGCCTGCGGGGCGTCCACGGCGCCACCGAGAGGTTCTGACGGTGCACCTGCTGTTCGTGAGCCACTCGGCGGAGCTGATGGGCGCGGAACGTTCGCTGGTCGCGCTCGTGCGGGAGGCGGCCCAGGTCCGGGGGCACCGGATCACCGTCACGCTGCCGGCGGCGGGTCCGCTGGAGTCCGAGCTGACCGCGGCGGGCGCCGCCGTGACGGTCCTGCCGACCCGGCTGTGGATGGGCCGGCGGCACCTCGGCCCGGTCGGCGTGCTGCGGTCGGTCCAGGCGCTGGCCTCGGTGCCCCGGTACCGGCGGTTCCTGCGGCGGGCGCGGCCCGATCTGGTGGTCACCAACTCGGCCGTGGTGCCGGCCGGCGCGATCGCCGCCCGGTTGGCGGGCGTCCGGCATGTCTGGACGGTCCGGGAGAGCCTGCTGACCAACCCGAGCCTGCGCTCCGCCCTGCCCCGCCGGACGATCGCCCGGATCATCGCCGCCCGGTCGGTGGGCGTCGTCGCCATCTCGCGGTACGTCGCCGGGCAGTTGCTGGCCGCGGCGCCCGGCGTCGGGGCGAAGCTGCGGGTCGTCCCGCCCTCGGTCGAGCCCGGCGCGGTACGGCCGCCGGCCCCGTCCGGCGGCCACGGGCCGGCGGGCGCACACGGGCTGGCGCGACTGGTGCTGCTCGGGCGGTTCACGCCGGAGAAGGGACAGGCGGACGCCATCGAGGCGCTCGGGCACTGCCTGCGGGCCGGGTGCCCGCTGCGGCTGACGCTGGCCGGCGTCGGCGACCCGGTCGCCCAGCGTGCCGTTCGGGAACTCGCCGAACGGCACGGCGTCGGTCACCTCGTCGACGTCTCCGCCTGGGCGGACGATCCGTACCCGCTCTACGCGGCGGCGGACGCGACACTGATGCTGTCCCGCAACGAGGCCTACGGCCGGGTCACCGTGGAGTCGCTGATGGCAGGCACCCCGGTGATCGGCTACCGCGCCGGCGCCACCACCGAACTCCTCACCGACGGCGGTGGAGTGCTGGTGGAGCCGGACGCCGGGGCGCTGGCGCGGGCCCTGCTGGACCTGGCCGCGGACGCGGGGGCGGTCGGCCGGCTCCGGTCCGCCGCCGCCCGGCGGGCAGGTGAGCTGACCGCGGCACCGTCGTCGGCGCCGCAGTTCGTCTCCTACCTGGAGGAGCTGCGGACGGACCGCCGGTGACCCGGTCGCCGTGGTCGATCGGGCCGCCGGCGGCGCTGGCGGTGACGGCCGGCGTGCTCGCCGTCCGGTGGCCGGTCCCGGCGGTGGCCACGGCCATGGTCGCGCTGACCGGCTGGGCGCTCTGGACCCCGGCCCGACTGAACCACGCGCTCTTCACGGTGCTGTTCCTGGTGCCGGTCACCGTTCGGCTCGGCGGCTCGACCAAGACGGTGTGGATCGTGCTGCTGGCCGCGACCGCCATCGCCCTCTACGGCCGGCTCCAGCAGCTGCGCCCCGACACGCCGCTCGCGTCCGCCGGGATGGCCGGGTTCGTGCTGCCCGTCGCGGGGGTCGTCGCCGCGCTGGCGCACTGGAGCGGGCCGAAGGATCTGCTGTTCGCGCTCACCCCGTTCGTCTGCTACGCCGTCATCACCTGGCACGTGGTGGCGGAGGCTCGTCGCCAGCCGGCGGCGTTCGTCCGGCTGGCCCGGTTCTTCGCCTGGCTGGGCGTGCCACTGGCGCTCCTCGCGATCTACCAGCGGGCCACCGGCACCTGGCCGGTCCTGGACGAACTGGCCGTCAGCAACGCCTTCACCTCGTCGGCCGGCGCCGGCCGGTCCGTCGCCACGATGGGCCATCCGATCGTCTACGGCACCTACTGCCTGATGTCCATGTGCGTCGCGCTCGCCCTACGCGGCCGGGCCTGGCCGGTGCCGTTCGCCGCCGGCGCGGTGGGGTTGCTGCTCTCCGGCTCGCGCAGCGCCTGGATCGGCACGGGATGCGCCCTCGCGGTCTGGTACGTCGCCCGGCGGCCGAGGCTGACCCGCCGTGGCGTCGCCGTCGCCGCGGCCACCGTCGCCGCGGCGACCGCGCTGGCGCTGGCCGGCCCCGCGCCGGTGCGGGGCACCGTCGAGATGCTGCGCGCGCGGCTGTCCAACGTCGGCGGGTCCAGCTCCGCGACGGCCCGCTACAGCCGGTACGAGGTGGCGTGGCAGGCGCTCACCGACAGCGTCGACCGGATGCTGTTCGGTCTCGGGCCGGAAGCGCACGTCCGCTTCTTCCAGGAGGTGGGCATCGGTGACCACCTGGCGCAGACGTTCGACAACAGCTTCCTCACCCTCTGGTACGACCTGGGACTGGTGACGCTGCTGCCGTTCGTCGCCCTCCTGGTGGCGTTGTTGGTCAGGGCCCGGTCGCTGGCCGCCCGGCTGCTGGTCGTGGGGATGACGGCGCAGATCTTCTTCTTCGACTTCTATCTGTGGCCGTGTGCCGCGGCCGTGTTGATCCTGGCCGCCGGCCTGGCCGTCGTCGACGCGGACGTCGACGCGGACCACCCGGCGGCGCGGACGTCCGTGCCGCCGGCCGGTGCGGGTTCCGGGTCGTTGAGCGCAAAGGGAAGGACCACAGGTGAGGCTCGTCGGTGAACCCCGGCCGGCCGCGGTTTCCGGCTCACCGAAGCCGGCGGCACGCGGCCGCGACGGCGTACGTGCCGCAGTCGACCGGTCCCTGCTGGCGGTCCGCGGCTGGACCGAGCTGACGCCCCGGCACCACCTGCGGGCACTGCGCCGGTACCGGTGGACGGTGCTGATCCTGGTGCTGCTCGGCGGGGTCGGCGGTGGGCTGGCGGCAGCGTCGCAGACCCCGGTCTACCGGGCGCAGGCGCGGCTGCTGTGCTCGCCGAACTTCCCGACGAACGACGTCCGGCAGCTCGACACCGGCGGCAACTACATCCTGCAACGCGTCCGGTCGTACACCGAGGTCGCCAACAGCGCCGAGGTGGCCGCGGCGGTGACCGCGAGGCTGGGGCTGCCCTACTCGCCGCAGGAGCTGATGTCGCGGATCACCGTGACCAGCAGGGCCAGCACCGCCGTGCTGACCGTCGAGGTCGACGACACCGAGCCGGAGCGGGCCCGGGACATCGCCAACGCCGTCGCGGAGGAGATCCCCGCGTACATCGCCCGGGTCGAGCGGCCGGCCGGCGTCGACCGGTCGCCGGTGAAGGTCACCGTGGTACGCCAGGCGGTGGCACCGGAGTCGCCGGAGTCGCCGCGACCGCTGACCGATGTCGGCCTGGGTCTCGCCGGTGGGCTGGTCGTCGCGGCGGTCACCGCGCTCGGGCGGTACGCGCGGGAACGCGCCGTCCGGGACCCGCAGCACGCCGCCGAGGTGGCGGACCTCGTCCTGCTGACCGACGCCGTGTCGGCGGGCCCGGCCCCGCTCGCGCCCGACGGGGCGCCCGACCGGGTGGAGGAGCTGCGGCGGTTCCGGACGAACGTCCGCCTCCAGGCGGCCGGTGGCCCGCTCACCAGCGTCGCCGTGGTGGAACCCACCACCGGCGCGGGGGCGGCGGTCACCGCGGCCAACCTCGGAATCGCGTTCGCGCTGGCCGGCGAGCCGGTGGTCCTGGTCGACGCCGACCCCGACCGCCCCTCCGTGCACGAGTTGTTCGGCGTCGGCAACGACTACGGCCTGACGACGGTCCTGCGCGACGGGGCGCCGGTGCACGCCGCGCTGGTGGGGTGGCGACCGGACGTGCCGCTGCGTGTCCTCCCGGCCGGGCCGGCCGGGGCCGGGCCGCTCCGGTCGGACCGGCTGGCAGACCTGGTGAAGGCGTTGCGCCTCGACGGGATCCTGGTGCTGGTCGTGGGCCCACCGCTGCTGTCCGAGGCGGACACACTGCTCCTGGTCGGCGCCACCGACGCCACAGTGGTGACCGCCCACGTCGGGTCGACCGACGCGGACTCGCTCGCGGCCGCCGTACGGGTGCTGCGGCGGCTGCCGGCGAACCTGCTCGGGCTGGTCGCGGTGCGGCCGTCCGGATAGCCCGGAGCGGGGACCGGGTTACCGGATCCGCGAGTCGGCACCTATGGTTGGGCGAATGAGGGATGACGTCGCGATGCTGTTGCGGCGGGCGACCTTCGGCCCGACAGCGTCCGAAGTGGCGTCGGCGCGCCAGGCCGGTTACGCGGCGACCGTCGCACGGCTGACCTCGCCGGCCGGGCCGGATCGGGGGGCCGCCACCGCACCGGTTCCGGAGCTGGGCCGGGATCCCTTCGACGACCTCCCCGATCCGACGGTCGAGCAGCGGGCCGCCGCCGAGTCGACCCGCCGGGAACACACCGACGCCATCATCAGGTGGTGGCTCGACCGACTCACCGTCGCCGACCACCAGGCCGCCGAGAAGCTGCTGTTCTTCTGGCACGGGCACTGGGCCACGTCGATCCGCAAGGTGGGCAGCCCGCAGTTCATGCTGGCGCAGCACCAGAAGATGCGCAGCTCGCCGGACATCCGGGTGATGGCCCGGAAGCTCGTCTGCGACCCGGCCCTGGTCTACTGGCTCGACGGACAGCTCAACACGAAGGACGCGCCGAACGAGAACCTGGGCCGCGAGTTGATGGAACTCTTCCTGCTGGGCATCGGCAACTACACCGAGCGGGACGTCAAGGAGGCGGGGCGGGCGCTGACCGGCTGGCGGACCGATCTCGGCGTGCCGGCCACGGCGATCTTCTTCCCCGAGGACCACGACGCCGGGCCCAAGACGATCCTCGGCACCACCGCCCACTTCGACGCCTTCACCCTCGTCGGCCACCTCGTCAAGCAGCCGGCGTGCGCGCGGTTCGTCGCCGCCCGCATGTGGTTCCGCTACGGCTCGTCGACCGAGCCGATCCCCCGCTCGACGCAGCAGCGGATGGTGGCCGCCTTTCCGGTGGGCATCCGGATGCTGCGCGCCCTGCTGACCGACGACGAGTTCCGCTCGGGCCGGCACCGGCTGGTGAAGCAGCCGGTCGAGTGGTTGGTCGGCGCGCTGCGGCAGCTCGGCCTTCGGCCGGCCCAGCTCTCCGCGCAGACGCTGCACCAGCTCACCACCGGCCTGACCGGTCTCGGGCAGGTTCCCTTCGCGCCGCAGAGCGTGGGCGGCTGGCCGGCCGGGACGGCCTGGCTCAGCTCGGCGGCGGCGCAGACCCGGCTGGGCCTGGCCGACGTGCTCGCCGGGCTCGCCGACACCGACCGGGGCGACGGCGTCGACCGGATGAATCCGGAGCGGCTGGCGGAACTCCTCGCCGTGGACACCTGGACGAATCGCACCTACCTGGCCCTGAAGCGAGCGGGCAGTCCCCGGCAGCTCCTCACCCTCGGCCTGGTGAGCCCGGAATATCTGGTGAACTGAGATGGATGCACTGACTCGCCGCAGGTTCCTCCTCGCCTCGGCCGCCGCCGGCGGGGCCGCCGCGGTCGCCGCCGGCGGGATCGGGCTGGCCGAGCTCCTCGCCACGGCCCGGCATCCGGGGGCCGATCCGGACGACCAGGCCGATCGCCTCGTGGTGGTCACCCTCTACGGCGGCAACGACGGGCTCAACACGGTCGTGCCGTACGCCGATCCGGCGTACCACTCCGCGCGGCCGGAGCTGGCGTACGACCCGGAGGAGGTGCTGCGTCTCGACGACGCGCTCGGCCTCAACCCGGTCCTCACCGGACTGAAGCGCCTCTGGGACCGCCAGCAGGTGGGCATCGTGCTGGGCGTCGGCTATCCCCGGCCCGACCGCAGCCACTTCCGGTCGATGGACATCTGGCAGACGGCGTCGCCGGAGCTGCCCGTCGCCACCGGCTGGGTGGGCCGCTGGCTCGACGGCACCCGCGCCTCCGCCGAGACGGCGGTCAGCTTCGAGCCGGTACTCCCGCCGCTGCTGGTCGGTGAACGGCAGTTCGGCGCCTGCGTGGCCATCAACGGGCTGCGGCTGCCGCCCGGGGTCGACGCCGGCATGGTCGCCGCGTTGGGGGGAACCCAGGACGGCGAGTCCGAGTTGCAGGCCCGCGCGGCGCAGGCGTACCGGGACCTGTTGGACGTGGACTCACTGGTCCGACAGGCGGAGCACGGCCAGGCGGTCACCGCTCCGACCGACCGTCCGGTCGCGACGGCGACCGGCGGCGCGGTCTCCCTGGCCGGTCAGCTCGCGCTGGTGGCGCGGTGCGTGGAGGCCGGGGTGCCCACCCGGGTCTACTCGGTGAGCCTCGGCGGGTTCGACACCCACGCCCAGGAGCGGATCGGGCAGGAGGCGCTGCTCCGCCAGCTCGACGAGGCGTTGTCGTCGTTCGTGGAGCGGCTCGGCCGGACGTCGGCCGGCCGACGGGTGTCCGTGGTCGTCTACAGCGAGTTCGGCCGCCGGGTCCGGGCGAACGCGTCCGACGGCACCGACCACGGCACGGCCGGTCCGGTGTTCGTGCTCGGCCCTCGGGTCGTGGGCGGGCTGCACGGCGAACACCCGAGCCTGACCGACCTCGACGCCGGCGATCTCAAGGCGACGACGGACTTCCGTGACGTCTTCGGCGCGCTGCTCGGCACCGTGCTGGGCGCCGAGCCGGCCCGTTACCTGGCCGGCTACCAGCCGAAGCCGCTGTCGCTCATCCGCACCGCCACCTGAGGCCGGCGCTCACGAGCGGCGGCGGGCGCGCACCACCAGCAGGGCGACAAGTGTCACGAGCAACGCGGCACCGAGCCCGGCGAGCAGGTAGACGGCCCAGGTCGGGAACGTCTGCGCCCGGTCGGCGATGGCCTGCCGGTCGGCGGCGTTCCGGCGGTACGTCTCAGCCACGAGGTTCGTGGGCGAGTCGGTCACGGTGGCGCGCAGTTGCCGGATCGCGACCGGGTACTGGCCGGCGAAGTAGGCGTCCAGCCCGCTGCGGTAGCGCTTGTCCCGGTTGCCCAGTTCCGCGGTGACACCTGCCTCGGCGAGCAGGGCGCCGAGCGTGGACGCCGGCACGACCACCCGGTTCTCCTTGGTGGGCGAGGACTCGTCGTTGTCGAGGATGCCGACGACCCGACCGCTCGTGTCGACGACCGGGCCGCCCCGGGAGTGGCTGCCGACGTCGTCGTTGACCCGGAACACCGACACCGGCCCCTGGCTGCCCCAGGCGGTCACCGTCACCTGCTTGGATCCGACGGTGTAGGTGGCGGTGCGTGGGTCCTTCTCGCTCGTGCCGTAGCCGAACGACAGCAGCGACGCCCCCGGCTGGATCTCGGCCGACGTGTTCAGCTCCGCGACGGGCAGGTTCTCGTCGGCGAGCTTGACCAGGGCGACGTTGCCGGCGGCGGCGTCCCACGCCTTGACGATCTCACCGGGGACGGCCGGGTTGTCGGTGCGGTTGCCCCGGCTCACGTTGAGCTGCCCGAAGAGGCGGACCTGCGGTTCCGGTTGGGAGTCGACGCCGGTGAGCACCGTCGTCCGGAGGTTCGTCGCGACGTATTCGTCGAGCTTGCCGGATTCGAGCTTCTTCTCCGCGATCAGCGTCTGGCCCAGCGCGTAGAGGGCGTTCTGCCGGGCGGTGTCGGCGGCGGGCCGGACGCAGAGGTTGTTGGTGAGCACGTGGCCGGCGGAACTGACCACGAAGCCGGTGCAGCGGCGGTTGAAGGTGACCGGTCCGGCCCGCAGCGGCGCCTTGGTCACCTTGTCGCGCAGGTAGCCGGTGAACACCGCCTCCACATAGACCACCGCCGGAGAGGCGATGGCGGTGGCGCGTTCCTCAAGCGTGTACGGGGGCGGCGGCGGGTCGTTGTCGCTCGTGCCCACGAACACGACCACGCCGCCCGCGGCGGCGAGGATCAGCACGGCCAGCGTCACCAGCGCCCGGAGCAGGCCGCTACGGCGCAGGCGGGGGTCGGAGGGTGCGATGCGGCGCTGCGGCGAGGTGAACGGGTCGGACGGGGACGTGCTGACCGGTGGGGACGACACCTGGTGCGGCACCGACGACACCTGCTGCGGCACCGACGACACCTGCTGCGGTACCGACGAGACCGGCTGCGGCGGCGCGGAGACCGGCTGCGGCCCGACCGGGGCGTGCATCGCCCACGGCAGGGGCGCGCCCGAGGTCGGGGTGCTGCCGGAGACCGGCATCGCCGAGATCTGCTGCGGCGGGTCGGCCACCGGGCCGGCCTCCGGGATCAGGGTCTCCGCCTCCGTCTCGGCTGGGTGCACGTCCATGCCGAGGTTCTGGAACAGGCGCTGCCCGCCCATCCCCTCCTCGTAGGGGTAGGCCGCCCACGGTGTCGCCGCGGCGAAGTCGGCGTTGACGTAGCGCTGGCCGCCCGGGGTCAGTGCCATGGCGCCGGCGGCGTTGGCGAAGGCTTCCCGCCACGGCAGGTCGGCCGCCGCGGCGCCCTCCAGCACCGCCACCGTCACCAACCGGTCCTGCCCGTCGATGGCCCACCACACCTTGCCGACCTGACAGACGCCCATCACCTCGGTGAACCTGTATGGACCAACCGGTTGCATGCGTCCCACTCCTCTACTCACCCCGCCGTGCGGATAGTACAGAGCGCTTGCACGATGAAATTTTCTATGCATAGAGTCTGCCCATGAATGAAGGCAGTGCGGCCGGAGCCGAGCGCCTGCTCGACCTGCTGCACGGCGTGCGGCTCACCCCCACCCAACGCCGGATCGCCCACTGCCTGGTGCGACACAGCGGCGCGGTCGCCTATCTGTCTGCCGCGGAGGTGGCCGAGCTGGCCGGCGTCAGCCAGCCGTCGGTGACCCGGTTCGCCATGGCGCTCGGACACGACGGCTATCCCGCGCTGCGCCGCCGGCTGCGGGAGCTGACCGCGCACGGCCCCACCGGGCCGGTCGCCGCCGGGAACCCGCTGCAACGCGCGGTGCACGCCGAACGGGACAACCTCGACCGGCTCGCCGCCCACCTCGCCGACGCCGACCGGATCGCCGAGGTGGGCGAACTCCTCGCCGCCAGCCGACCGCTGCCGGTGCTCGGCCTGCGCGCCGCCGCGCCGCTGGCCGCCTACTTCGCCTACTTCGCCGCCAAGGTGCACCCGGACGTCCGGGTCCTCGACGACGGCGGCAGCCTGCTCGTCGACCGGCTCGACCAGGCCGCGGCGGCCGGCGCCACCGCGCTGCTCGCCCTCGTCCTGCCCCGCTATCCCCGGGAGACCCTGGACGCGCTGCGCGAGGCCCGGGACGCCGGGCTGACCGTCGTGGCCATCACCGACTCGCCGGTGAGCCCGGTCACCGAGCACGCCGACGTGGTGCTGCCCGCCGCCGTCGGCACCGACCTGGTCTTCGACCTGCACACCGCCCCGATGACCCTGGCCATGGTGGTGTTGCAGGCGATCTGCGACGCCGCGCCGACCGAGACCCAGACCCGGCTCGAGGCGTTCGAGTCGTCCGCCGCCCGCCGCCAGTTGTTCCTCGGCTGAGAGGAGTACGAGATGCACCAGCCCGTCCGCGCCGCCCGCGGCACCGCCCGCACCGCGAAGGGGTGGCCGCAGGAGGCCGCCCTGCGGATGCTGATGAACAACCTCGATCCGGAGGTGGCCGAGCGCCCCGACGACCTGGTGGTCTACGGCGGCACCGGCCGGGCGGCCCGGGACTGGCCGTCGTACCACGCGCTGGTGCGTACGCTCACCGAGCTGCGCGACGACGAGACGATGCTTGTGCAGTCCGGCCGCCCGGTCGGGGTGCTGCGCACCCACGAATGGGCGCCCCGGGTGCTGCTTGCCAACTCCAACCTGGTCGGTGACTGGGCCACCTGGCCGGAGTTCCGCCGCCTGGAGTCGCTCGGCCTGACCATGTACGGGCAGATGACCGCCGGCTCGTGGATCTACATCGGCACCCAGGGCATCCTCCAGGGCACCTACGAGACGTTCGCGGCGGTGGCCGCGAAACGGTTCGGGGACACCCTGGCCGGCACGTTGACGCTGACCGCCGGATGCGGCGGGATGGGCGGGGCGCAGCCGCTCGCGGTCACCATGAACGGTGGCGTCTGCCTGATCGTCGACGTGGACCGGAGCCGGCTGGAGCGGCGGGCGCACGACCGCTACCTCGACGAGATCGCCGACTCGCTCGACGACGCCGTCGAACGGGCGCTGGCCGCGAAGCGGGACCGGCGGGCGTTGAGTGTCGGGGTGGTCGGCAACGCGGCCACCGTCTTCCCGGAACTGCTGCGCCGGGGCGTCGCGATCGACATCGTCACGGACCAGACCAGCGCCCACGACCCGCTGTCGTACCTGCCGGAGGGGGTGGAGCCGGCCGACGCGCGGGACTACTCGGCGGCCGAGCCGGCCGAGTTCACCGACCGGGCGCGGGCCTCGATGGCGAAGCACGTGGAGGCGATGGTCGGCTTCCTCGACGCGGGCGCGGAGGTCTTCGACTACGGCAACTCGATCCGGGGCGAGGCGAGGCTCGGCGGGTACGAGCGGGCGTTCGACTTCCCCGGTTTCGTGCCCGCCTACATCCGGCCGCTGTTCTGCGAGGGTCGGGGGCCGTTCCGCTGGGCCGCGCTCTCCGGCGACCCGCGGGACATCGCCGCCACCGACCGGGCGATCCTCGACCTGTTCCCGGAGAACGAGTCCCTGGCCCGGTGGATCCGGCTGGCCGGCGAGCGGGTCGCGTTCCAGGGCCTGCCGGCGCGGATCTGCTGGCTCGGCTACGGCGAGCGGGACCGCGCCGGGGTGCGGTTCAACGAGATGGTCGCGTCCGGCGAGCTGAGCGCCCCGGTGGTGATCGGCCGGGACCACCTGGACTGCGGCAGCGTGGCCAGCCCTTACCGGGAGACCGAGGCGATGGCCGACGGCTCCGACGCGATCGCCGACTGGCCGCTGCTCAACGCGCTTGTGAACACCGCCAGTGGGGCATCCTGGGTGTCCATCCACCACGGTGGCGGGGTGGGCATCGGCCGTTCGATCCACGCCGGCCAGGTCTGCGTCGCCGACGGCAGCGCGCTGGCCGGGCAGAAGATCGAGCGGGTGCTCACCAACGACCCGGCGATGGGTGTCATCCGGCACGTCGACGCCGGCTACGGCGACGCCCGCGAGGTCGCCACGCGCACCGACGTCCGCATCCCGATGGCAGAGTGAGGAAGGGCCCCTTGTTAACGCATTCCACAGGTGAAGGGTCCCTTCCTCACCGGTTCCGGGAGCTGTGGGACGAGATCGCCCCGGTCGGGCGGGACGCCGGCAGCGGCGGCTACCTGCGCTACGCGCTGACCGGGCCGGAGCGCACGCTGCGCGGCTGGTTCCGCGAGCAGGCCGACCGACGCGGCATGCCGGTGTCCGACGACGGCAACGGCAGCCTGTTCGCCTGGTGGGGTGACCCGGCGGCCGGCGGCGCGGTGCTCACCGGCAGCCACTTCGACTCGGTGCCGCACGGCGGCGCGTACGACGGCCCGCTCGGCATCGTCAGCGCGTTCCTGGCCGTGGACGAGTTGCGGGCCGCCGGCGTGACCCCGGACCGGCCGATCGTGGTGGCCGCGTTCGTGGAGGAGGAGGGCGCCCGGTTCGGCGTACCCTGCCTGGGGTCGCGGCTGCTCACCGGCGAGATCGACGTCGACCGCGCGGCCGGGCTGCGCGACCAGGCCGGGACGACCTTCGCCGAGGCCCTGGGCGGGCGGCCGGCGGGCGCCGACCCGGCGCTGCTCGGCCGCTTCGCGGCGTTCGTGGAGCTGCACGTCGAGCAGGGTCGGGCACTCGTCGACCGGGACGCGGCCGTCGCGGTGGCCTCCGCGATCTGGCCGCACGGCCGGTGGCGGTTCGACTTCACCGGCGAGGGCAACCACGCCGGTACGACCCGGATGGCCGACCGCCGCGACCCGATGCTCACCTACGCGTTCACCGTCCTCGCGGCGAACAAGGAGGCCCGGTTGCGCGACGCGCACGCCACCGTGGGCCGGGTGTCGGTGGAGCCGAACGCCACCAACGCCATCCCGTCCCGGGTCACCGGCTGGCTGGACGCGCGGGCGGCCGAGGCGGCGACGCTGCACGGTCTGGTCGAGGCGGTACGCGCCAAGGCCACCGACCGGGCCGGTCGCGACGGCACCGGGGTGACCTGCACCGAGGAGTCGGCGACCCCGCTCGTGGCCTTCGACGGCGGGCTCGCCGGGCGGCTGGTCACGCTGCTCGACGTGCCGGTGCTGCCCACCGGGGCCGGGCACGACGCGGGGGTGCTGGCGGCGCACCTGCCCACCGCGATGCTGTTCGTGCGCAACCCGACCGGGGTGTCGCACTCCCCCGCCGAGTCCGCCACCGACGACGACTGCGCCGCCGGGGTCGCCGCCCTGGCCCGGGTGCTGGAGGAGCTGGCATGCCGTTGAGCAAATGGCTGGCCGAGTACGCCTGGCTGCCCGAGCGCGCCGAACCCACCCGGGACGTGCTGATCGAGGTGGTCGACGGGCGGTTCACCGCGGTGACGCCGCTGGGCCACGGCGGCTCGCCGACCGCCGGGGTGGAGGTGCTCGGCGACGCGGTCCGGCTGCCCGGGCTGACGCTGCCCGGCCTGGCCAACGCCCACTCGCACGCCTTCCACCGGGCGCTGCGCGGGCGCACCCACGACGGTCGGGGCGACTTCTGGTCGTGGCGCAGCCTGATGTACGCGATCGCCACCCGGCTGGACCCCGACTCCTATCTGGCGCTGGCCCGGGCCACGTACGCGGAGATGGCGCTGGCCGGGATCACCTGCGTGGGCGAGTTCCACTACCTGCACCACGGTCCCGGCGGCACCCCGTACGCGGACCCGAACGCCATGTCGGACGCGCTCGTGGAGGCCGCCGCGCACGCCGGCATCCGGCTCACCCTGCTGGACACCGCGTACCTGGCCGGGGGTGTGGACGGCACGCCGTTGGCCGGGCCGCAGCGCCGGTTCGGCGACGGTGACGCGCTGCGCTGGGCGGAGCGCGTCGACGCGTTCCGCCCGTCCGACGACCATGTCCGGCTCGGCGCGGCCATCCACTCGGTGCGCGCGGTGCCGGCCGAGCAGCTCGCCACGGTGGCCGGCTGGGCCGACCGCAACGGGTTGCCGCTGCACGTGCACCTGTCCGAGCAGCCGGCGGAGAACGACGCCTGCCGGGCGGTGCACGGCTGCACCCCGACCCGGTTGCTGTCCGACCACGGGGTGCTCGGCCGGCACACCACCGCCGTGCACGCCACCCACCCGACCGCCGCCGACGTGGCGCTGCTCGGCGAGAGCCGCACCGGCGTCTGCCTCTGCCCGACCACGGAACGGGACCTGGCCGACGGGATCGGTCCGGCCCGGCGGATGGCCGACGCGGGCAGCCCACTGAGTCTGGGCAGCGACAGCCACGCGGTGGTGGACCTGTTCGAGGAGGCGCGGGCCGTGGAGCTGGACGAGCGGCTGCGCACCCGCGCCCGTGGGCACTTCAGCCCGGCCGCGCTGCTCACCGCCGCCACGGTCGGCGGGCACGCCGCGCTGGGCTGGGGCGACGCCGGCCGGCTCGCCGTGGGCCAGCGGGCCGACCTGGTGACGGTACGGCTGGACAGCGCCCGCACCGCCGGGGTGCCGCCGGTCGGCGCGTTCTTCGCCGCCACCGCCGCCGACGTGACGCACGTGATGGTGGACGGCCGGCCGGTGGTGGCCGACGGCCGGCACCTGACCGTCGACGTGGCCACCGAGATGGCAGATGCGGTCGCGGCGGTGACGGCGTGAGCGCCTTCGGCTTCCCGCAGCGACCGGTGCGCCCCGGCGACCCGCTCCGACCGGCGGCGCGGAACTCCGGCAGTCTGCTCGTCGACCACATCGGCGAGCTGGTCACCAACGAGGGGCGGCCGGGCGACCCGCTGGGCATCCGCCGCGACGCCGCCCTGCTGATCTCCGACGGCGAGGTGGCCTGGGTCGGGCCGGCCCGCGACGCGCCCGCCGCCGACAGGCGCATCGACGTCGGCGGGGCGGCGGTGCTGCCCGGCTTCGTGGACAGCCACGCCCATCTGGTCTTCGCCGGGGACCGGGCGGGCGAGTTCGCCGCCCGGATGGCCGGCGAGCCGTACACCGGCGGCGGCATCCGCACCACGGTGGGCTCCACCCGGGCGGCCGGCGACGACGACCTGCGGTCGACGGTGCGTCGGCTGCGCGACGAGATGCTGCGGCAGGGCACCACCACGGTCGAGATCAAGAGCGGGTACGGCCTCACCGTCGCCGACGAGGCCCGCTCGCTGCGGATCGCCGCCGAGTTCAGCGAGGACACCACGTTCCTCGGCGCGCACGTGGTCCCCGCCGAGTACGCCGACCGCCCGGACGACTACGTGGGCCTGGTGTGCGGGCCGATGCTCGCCGCCGCCGCCCCGTACGCCCGCTGGATCGACGTGTTCTGCGAGCGGGGCGCGTTCGACGTCGACCACGCCCGGACGGTCCTCGCCTGCGGGCAGGCCGCCGGTCTGGGCGTGCGGGTGCACGCCAACCAGCTCGGCCCGGGGCCGGGTGTCCAGCTCGGGGTGGAACTGGGCGCGGCGAGCGTCGACCACTGCACCCACCTGACCGACGCCGACATCGACGCGCTGGCCTCGCGGCGGATCGACTGCATGTGCGCCGAGGGCGAGCACACCGTCACCGTGGCCACGCTGCTGCCCGGCGCGGAGTTCTCCACCCGCTCGCCCTACCCGGACGCCCGCCGGCTGCTCGACGCGGGGGTGACCGTGGCGCTTGCCACCGACTGCAACCCCGGTTCGTCGTACACCTCGTCGATGCCGTTCTGCATCGCGCTCGCCGTACGCGAGATGCGGATGACCCCGGCGGAGGCGGTCTGGGCCGCGACCGCCGGCGGGGCGGCGGCGCTGCGCCGCACCGACGTCGGCCGGCTGACCCCGGGGGCGCGGGCCGACCTGATCGTCCTCGACGCCCCCACCCACCTGCACCTGGCCTACCGGCCGGGGGTGCCACTGATCCGCCAGGTTCTGCACAACGGAGTGCCGCGATGACGAACGTGACCGTCCTGCCCACCGGGGTCACCCCCGCCGACGTGCTCGCGGTCGCCCGCGGCAGCGCCAAGGTCGTGCTCGACCCGGCCGCCACCGCGGCGATGGCGGCCAGCCGGTCCATCGTGGACGGCATCGAGGCCGCCGGCCGCCCGGTGTACGGCGTCTCGACCGGCTTCGGGGCGCTCGCCAACACGTTCGTCGCCCCCGGGCGGCGGGCCGAACTGCAACACGCGCTGATCCGCTCGCACGCGGCCGGTTTGGGCGCGCCGATGCCCCGCGAGGTGGTCCGCGCCATGATGCTGCTGCGGGTCCGCTCGCTGGCGTTCGGCCGTTCCGGCGTACGCCCGCTGGTCGCCGAGGCGCTTGTGGACCTGCTGAACCACGACGTCACCCCGTGGGTGCCGGAGCACGGCTCGTTGGGCGCCTCCGGCGACCTGGCGCCGCTTGCGCACTGCGCGCTGGTGCTGCTCGGCGAGGGTTGGGTGCTCGGCCCGGCCGGCGAGCGTGTCCCCGCCGCCGACGCGCTGCGCCGGGTCGGGCTGTCCCCGGTCGCGCTGGCCGCCAAGGAGGGGTTGGCGCTGATCAACGGCACCGACGGCATGCTCGGCATGCTGCTGCTGGCGATCCAGGACGCCCGGCACCTGTTCACCATGGCCGACGTGACCGCCGCGCTGGCCATCGAGGCGATGCTCGGCTCCGAGCGACCGTTCCTGCCCGAGTTGCACGCCATCCGCCCGCACCCCGGCCAGGCCGCCTCGGCGGCGAACATCCACCGGCTGCTCCAGCGTTCGGCGGTGATGGACTCGCACCGCGACGACCTGGCGCACGCCGTGCAGGACGCGTACTCGATGCGGTGCGCCCCGCAGGTGGCCGGCGCGGCCCGGGACACGCTCGACTTCGTGGCGGTGGTGGCGGGCCGGGAGTTGCTGTCGGTGGTGGACAACCCGGTGGTGCTGCCGGACGGGCGGGTCGAGTCGACAGGCAACTTCCACGGTGCGCCACTCGGCTTCGCCGCCGACTACCTGGCCATCGCCGCGGCCGAGGTGGGGGCGATCGCCGAACGCCGGGTGGACCGGCTGCTGGACGTGGCCCGCAACCGGGACCTGCCGGCGTTCCTGTCCCCCGACGCCGGGGTGAACTCCGGTCTGATGATCGCCCAGTACACCGCCGCCTGCATCGTCGCGGAGAACCGCCGGCTGGCCGCCCCCGCCTCGGTCGACTCGCTGCCCACAAGCGGCATGCAGGAGGACCACGTGTCGATGGGCTGGGCCGCGACCAAGAAGCTGCGCACCGTGCTGGACAACCTGACCAGCCTGCTCGCGGTGGAGCTGCTGTCGGCCGTACGCGGACTTCAACTCCGCGGGCCGCTCACCCCGTCGCCGGCGGGCCGGGCGGCGGTGGCCGCGCTCGGCGGCACCATCGGCGACCCCGGGCCGGACGTGTTCCTCGCCCCGCTGATGGAGGCGGCCCGGGAGGTCGTACGCGGGCCGGAGCTGCGGGCCGCGATCGAGCGGGAGACCGGCCCGCTCGGCTGAGCGGGCCGCCAGGCCCGAGGCGGCGCAGCGGCGGGGGTCAGGTGGCCGGCGGGAGCACCTTCGCGACCAGTTTGGCCAGCTCGCGCAGCGCCTTGCCGCGGTGGCTGACCGCGTCCTTCTCCTGCGGGGTCAGCTCCGCGTTGGTCCGCTCCTGGCCGTCACCGAGGAAGATCGGGTCGTAGCCGAAGCCGCCGTCGCCCCGTGGGGCGCGCAGCAGCCGGCCGGACTGTCGACCGTCCACCAGGTGCTCCTTGCCGCCGGGCAGCACCAACGCCACCGTGCAGACGAACGCCGCGCCCCGGTGCTCGTCCGGCACGTCGGCGACCTGGTCCAGCACGAGCTGGAGATTTGCCCGGTCGTCGCCGTGGCGACCGGACCAACGGGCACTGAACACGCCGGGCATGCCGTTGAGCGCGTCCACCGCCAGACCGGAGTCGTCGGCGATTGTCGGCAGGGCGGTGCGCCGGCAGCCCTCCCGCGCCTTGATCAGCGCGTTCTCGCCGAAGGTGAGCCCGGTCTCCGGCAGCTCCGGGTATTCCTCGACGTCGTCGAGGCCGAGCAGGGCCACCCGGTGCGCGCCGAGCGCGCCGTCGAGGATCCGCTGGAGCTCGACGAGCTTCTTGCGGTTGCGGGTGGCCAGCAGCACCTTGTTGTCGGTCACAGGTCCAGCGCCTTCCGCTGCGCGTCGGCCAGGTCCAGGCAGCCCGCCACACCCAGGTCGAGCAGGGCGTCGAGCTGGTCGCGGGCGAAGACCCCGGCCTCGCCGGTGCCCTGCACCTCGACGAAGTCGCCGGTGCCGGTGCACACCACGTTCATGTCGACCTCGGCGGTCACGTCCTCGGCGTAGCAGAGGTCGAGCATCGGCTCGCCGCCGATCACCCCGACGCTCACCGCGGCCACCGACCGGTGCATCACGTTCTCCACCTTGCCGGCCAGCGACTTGCGCGCGGCCAACCAGCTCACCGCGTCGTACAACGCCACGTACGCGCCGGTGATCGCGGCGGTACGGGTGCCGCCGTCGGCCTGGAGCACGTCACAGTCCAGCACGATCGAGTTCTCGCCGAGCGCCTTGAGGTCGACACAGGCCCGCAGGCTGCGGCCGATCAGGCGGGAGATCTCGTGGGTCCGCCCGCCGACCTTGCCCCGCACGCTCTCCCGGTCCGACCGGGTGTTGGTGGCCCGGGGCAGCATCGCGTACTCGGCGGTCACCCAGCCGAGCCCGGAACCCTTGCGCCAGCGGGGCACGCCCTCGGTGACGCTTGCCGTGCAGAGCACCCGGGTCGCGCCGAACTCGACGAGCACCGAACCCTCCGGGTGGGTGCTCCAGCCCCGGGTCAGGGTCACCGGTCGAAGTTGGTCGGGACGCCGCCCGTCAGGTCGTGCCATGCCTGCACCCTATGCGGTGCCGTGTCCGTCCCGCCTGCGGGTGCCCACCGCGCGGATGTCAGACGTCGTAGCTGGCGCCGGCCCGTACCACCTCGATCGACCCGGCGTACGCCCCGGCCGCGGCCTCGACGGTGTGCGACTCGCTGCCCCAGGCCGTGACGAGGTGGGTGAGCAGGAGCCGGCCCACGCCCGCCTTGGTGGCCGCCTCCCCGGCCTCCCGGCCGGTCAGGTGCAGGTCCGGCGGGTTGTCCGCCCCGTCCAGATAGCTGGCCTCGCAGAGGAACACGTCGGCGTCCTGCGCGAGGCGCAGCAGCGCCTCGCAGGGCGCGGTGTCGGCGGAGTAGCAGAACACCCGGCCGCCGTGCTCCAGCCGCACCCCGTACGTCTCGACCGGGTGGTTCATCCGGTCGACGGTGACGGTGAACGGGCCGATCGGGAAGGTGCCCGGTTGGAGGCCGTAGAACTGGTAGACGTCCTCCACGGAGCCCGCCTCCTGCCCGTACGCGCTGGCCAACCGGTCGGGCGCGCCGGAGGGCGCGTACATCGGCAGGGGCGGGTACGGGCCGTCCGGCGCGTACCGGCGCACCACCACGTAGGACACCGCGTCGAACATGTGGTCGCAGTGCAGGTGGGTGAGGAGGATGGCGTCGGGGGCGTGCAGCCCGACGTAGCGCTGGAGCGTGGAGAGCGAACCCGCCCCGAAGTCGATCAGGAGACGGAACCCGTCGGCTTCCAGGAGGTAGGCCGAGCAGGGCGACTCGGGGCCCGGGAAGCTGCCCGCGCAACCGAGGACGGTCAGTCTCATCCCGTGTCCTCGATCTCACGGTGAGTAGTCAACGGGTCGGCCGGTGCGGCGTCGATGATCTTTACCGACGCGCTCGTCACGCTGCGCAGCCTACGCGCCGCCACCGTCGGTCAAGAATCATCTGCCGGAAGTTGTCGCCAACGTGACACCCGCGCACGTCCGGTCCGCGCGGCACCGCGCCGGCCCGGCCGGCGCGCGGCGCCGACCGGGCCGATCATCGGGCGCTCACGCCCAGAGCTGGCCGTCCAGGGCTTCCTCGGCGTCGGCGAGGGTGCCGCCGTACGCCCCGGTCGAGAGGTATTTCCACCCACCGTCGCAGACCACGAACGCCACGTCGGCGCGGCGGCCGTCGCGCACCGCCTCGTGCGCCACGGCGAGCGCGGCGTGCAGGATCGCGCCGGTGGAGAAACCGGCGAAGATGCCCTCCACCTCGACGAGCTGCCGGGTACGCAGCACCGCGTCCCGGGTGCCCACCGAGAACCGCCGGGACAGCACCTCCGCGTCGTACAGCTCGGGCACGTATCCCTCGTCGATGTTGCGCAGGCCGTAGACCAGCTCGCCGTAACGCGGCTCGGCCGCGACGACCTGGATCCCCTCGACCTTCTCCCGCAGGTAGCGACCGGCACCCATCAGCGTGCCGGTGGTGCCCAGCCCGGCCACGAAGTGGGTGATGCCCGGCAGGTCCTGCACCAGCTCCGGCCCGGTCGTCTCGTAGTGCGCCCGGGCGTTCGCCTCGTTGCCGTACTGGTAGAGCATCACCCAGTCCGGGTGCTCGGCGGCGATCTGCTTGGCGGTGGCGACAGCCTGGTTCGAGCCACCGGCCGCCGGCGAAAAGATGATCTCCGCGCCGTACATCCGGAGCATCTGCACCCGCTCGGTGGACACGTTTTCCGGCATCACGCAGACCAGGCGGTAGCCGCGCAGCTTGGCCACCATGGCCAGGGAGATGCCGGTGTTGCCGCTCGTCGGCTCCAGGATGGTGTCACCGGGACGCAGGCGGCCCGACTCCTCGGCCGCACGGATCATGAACAGTGCCGCCCGGTCCTTGATGCTGCCGGTCGGGTTCCGGTCCTCCAACTTGGCCCAGAGCCGCACCGGCGGCGCCCCGTCGGCGACCGTCGGCGAGAGCCGTGGCAACCCGACCAGCGGGGTGCCACCGCAGGCGTCGAGCAGGCTGTCGTACCGCGCCATCGCGCGCCGCCTCAGCGGGTGGCGGCGCGCACGGAGACCGCGTGCGAGGCGATCGCCGCCGCGGCCGCGAAGCCGAACGCGCCACCGGCGACGGCGGGCAGGATGGTCACGCCGTCGCCGTCGTTGACCTTGGCGTCGAGCGCACCGAGGAAACGTACGTCCTCGTCGTTGACGTAGACGTTGACGAACCGGTGCAGCGCGCCGGCGTCGGTGACCAGCCGGGCCTTCAGGCCGGCGTGCCGGGAGTCCAGGTCGTCGATCAGGTCGGCGAGCGTGTCGCCGCCACCCTCGACGACCTTCGCGCCGCCGGTGTAGCTGCGCAGGATGGTGGGGATGCGAACCTCGATGGCCATGATGTCTCGTGCTCCTCGTTCAGGGTGGTGCCAGGTGACGGGAAAAGGAAGGTGCCGGCGCTGAGGGTCAGCGGCCGGAACACTCGTAGTCGACCGTCGCCGGGCTCTGCCCGAACATGTAGGACTGGACGGCGTTCGGGTCCACGGCGGCGTCCACGATCTCCACCGGCTCCTCGGTGACCACGCCGTCGACGATCCGGAAGGAGCGGATCTCCTCCGAGTCGGGCTCACGGGTCGAGACGAGCAGATAGTGGGCGCCCGGCTCACCGGCGAAGGAGACGTCCGTGCGGGACGGGTAGGCCTCGGTGGCGGTGTGCGAGTGGTAGATGACGACCGGTTCCTCGTCGCGGTCGTCCATCTCCCGCCACACCCGCAACTGCTCCATCGAGTCGAACTCGTAGAACGTCATCGAGCGGGCGGCGTTGTCCATCGGGATGTGCCGGGCGGGCCGGTCACTGCCGGCAGGACCGGCGACCACGCCGCACGCCTCGTCCGGGTGGTCCCGACGCGCGTGGGCGACGATCGCGTCGATGATCGACCGGTCGATGCTCAGCACGCTGACCAGCCTAGCGCCTGCCGATGCGAAACGGCGAGGTGGCAACCGTCACCACTCAGTCGATCAGCGCGTTGAGCAGGGACTCCTGTAGGTAGCCGAGGAAGCGGTATACCGACAGTTGGAACACCCGGGACGAGGCCGGATCGGCGGCCAACGCGTCGTCGAGTTCCTCGTCCAGGTCGGTGCCGTCCTTGATCTCGAGGCGTACCCCCATCGCCAGCCGGACGTCGTTGAGCGCCCGCAGCCACGCCTCGGCCGCCTCCGCGTCCAACCGCACGTCGCCACCCGCGTCGTCGTCGGGCAGCGCGGCGAGGATGGCGCCCGCCTGGTCGATCTTGCCGGTCTTCAGGTCGCCCTCGGTGTAGCGGCGGAACTCGGCGCTGCACGCGTCGTCGTCCGGGTAGACGTCGGGGAAGAGCCGCCCGACCACCGGGTCACGGTGGTCGAAGCCGTCCGTCAGCAGGCCCACCACCTCGGTGGCGACCTTGCGCAGTACCCGGATCTCGTCGATGGCGAACGTGGCGACGTACCGGTCGCCCCGGCGGCGGAACATGCTCACGAGCGGTCCACCGTCGCCCACAGCCCGTACGCGTGCAACTGCGCCGCGTCGTGCTCCATCCGTTCCCGGGCCCCGCTGGAGACCACCGCCTTGCCCTTGTGGTGCACGTCCAGCATCAGCCGTTCCGCCTTCTCCCTGCTGTATCCGAACAGCTTCTGGAGAACCCAGGTCACGTACGTCATCAGGTTGACCGGATCGTCCCAGACGATGGTCACCCACGGCCGGTCGGAGACCGGCACCTCTTCGGTGTCCGGCGTCTCGACCGGCGCAACCTGTGGAGCCGCCATGTCCCCCATCGTGCCACCGGATCCGCCGAACCGATGAACCGGAACGGCGCGGCGGCCAGGATCACCGGCCCGGGCCACGCCCGCCGGCCCGGGCCGGCGCACGCCCGGGGCGGCGTCAGGCCAGCAGGATGCCGTGGTCGACCGCATCGGCGAGCACCGCGCCCAGCGAGAGACGGATCACCTCGAACCGGCGGGCCACCTCGCGGGACAGTTCGAGTTCGACCTCGCGCAGGGCCCGCTGGGCCCACGACCGGGCCGCGCCGGGGTCGTCGTTGCCCGGCACCCGCCAGTGCAGCCAGCAGCCCCCGTTGAGGGCCACGCCGACCGGTGGGAGCACCTCGTCGCGGTGCCCGCCGGGCAGGCCGGCCAGCGCGTCGAGCGCCCCGGCGCCGGTCAACCCGGCGACGCCGGCCGTGCTTGTGACCAGGAGCACCCGGTCCAATTCCCGGCTGTCCGGGTGGTCGGCCAGGCCGACGCGTACCGCGTGGACGATCCGTCGGCGGACGCCCTCGGCGAGCGGGGCGCCGAAGACCCGGGTGGCGGCCTCGTCGACCATGTTCCGGACCGCCTCGTCGCACTGCGTGGTGGCGAGCAGCGACAGCGCCTCCAACTCGCGGTCGAGCAGCTGCGGCAGGCCGGCGCAGCCGACCCCGAAGATGATCTCCTGCACCACCCGCAGGTGGATGTTGGCCAGTTCCAGGGCGAGGTGCTGGCGGATCCGCCGGGCGTAGGAGCGGGCCCGACCGTCGATCAGCTCGGTGAGGTCCGCCGGCTCGACGCCGGGCAGCACCGGGACCCGGCCGTGCGCGGCGGGCGGCTCGGGCGTGCCGGCGGTGCGACGTGACCCCTCGTCGGCTGCCCACTCGACCAGGGCCCGACGCAGGTCGGGCAGGTCGGCCCACCGGGCCGGGAACCACCTGGCCGGGGCGAGCACCGGCACGGCGGCGAGCAGGGCCGCGCGGTGGGCCTCGATGGAGACCGCCACCGGGTCGAGCCCGCCGACCGGCGGCAGGGACGCTCCGGGGTCCTCCGCCGGCGTCGGGTCGGCGGGCGTCGCCACGCCGCTGACGGCGAAGAACACCTCGACCCCGGCGCGCGCCACCTCGGCCAGCAGGTGCAGCTCGGCGGCGCTGAACGCCTGGTCGGCCGAGATCACGAACAGCAGCGCGCCGGAGCGGCCCACCGCGTCGCGCAGCACCCGGCCGGCGGCCACGCCGAGCCCTCCGGTGTCCGGGGTGTCGAGCATCGGGAAGTGCCGCAGCAGCGGATCGGGCAGGCTGAGTTCGACCCGGCGTGGCGGCCGGGGCAGCGCCCGGCCGGCCGGTGACCGGTCGCCGCCGAAGGTGTGCGGCTCACGGTAGCCAGGCACGTACGCGGCGCGGGTGGCGACCGCGGCGTGGTGGATCAGCAGGTGGCTGCCGGCGGGCACCGCGAGGGTGTCGGCCTCCACGCCGAGCAGACCGGCGATCAGCCGGCGCCGGCCCGCGCCCGCCGGGCCGGCCACCACGACGGCGACCGGTTCGCCCGGCCCCGGCGCGGTGACGCCGAGCCGGGTCGGCAGCGGGGCGCACCCGGGCGGCTCGGCCCGACCGCCGGGGTCGGGCACGTCGACCGAGGGGAGTGGACCTGTCGTCATCAGGCGGCCCTCCCGGTGAGGCGACCGGGGCGACCCGGTTCGCGGTTTGTCCCTACTTGCAGGGGGGTGCCCTGCTTGCAGGCGGGTGCCGGAAGAGTACGGGTGCCGCGCTCCACCACCCAACCCATCTGGTACTCACCAGTAATTGCCAGATTACTCAACTTCACTACGTGACGCCGACGCGCATGGGGAAAACGGTCGATATGCTGCGTCGATGACCAGGTGGGAGTTCGTCGGACGAGCGGATGAACTCCACCGGCTGTCGTCGGCCATCGGCCGGCCGCACGGGCGCGGCCTGCTGTTCAGCGGCGACGCCGGGGTCGGCAAGAGCCGACTGCTGCGGGAGGGCGTGGCGACGCTGTCCCCCGAGCGGCACGCGATCTGGTCCGTCGCGGCCAGCGCCACCACCGCCGCGCTGCCCTTCGGCGGGCTGGTCCAGATGCTGCCCACCGCGCCGCCGCAGGGCCTGTCCCCCGCCGGCATCCTGCGCTGGGCCGTGGACGGGCTCCAGGAGCAGGCCGCCGGCCGGCCCATCGTGCTCGCCGTGGACGACGCACACCTGCTCGACCCGCCCTCGGCGGCGCTGGTGCACCTGATCGCCCGCGCCGGGAACACCACAGTGGTCGGTACTCTGCGCAACGGCGAACAGGTCCCGCTGCCCATCCGGGCACTCTGGACCGACGACCTCGTCGAGCTGGTCGAGCTGGGCCCGCTCGACCCGCGGGAGACAAGTGGGCTGCTCGCGGCCATCCTCGGCGGCCCGGTCGACGCCTGCACCGCCGAGCGGCTGTGCCAACTCTCCGCCGGCAATCCGCTGCTGGTACGCGAACTGGTGCTGGCCGCCGGTGACGAACTGCAGCGCAACTACGGCATCTGGACCTGGACCGGCCGGCTGGAGCTGGCGCCCAGCCTGACCGACCTGATCGACGTCCGGATCGGCCGGCTCACCCCCGGCGTCCGGGCGGTGGTCGAGCTGGTCGCCTTCGGCGAGCCGCTCGGCCTGCACCTGCTCCAGCAGACGGTCGACGCGGCCGACGTGGAGGCCGCCGAGGAACGCGGCCTCATCACCGTGACCCACGACGACAGGCGGCTCAACGTCCGCCTGGCGCACCCGCTCTACGGCGAGGTGATGCGCCGACGCTGCCCGGTCAGCCGCACCCGCCGGCTCCAGGCCACCCTGGCGGGCCTGCTCGAACAGGTCGGCAAACGCCGCCGCGACGACCTGTTGCGGGTCGCGGTGTGGCGGCTCGACTCGGGCACGGCACAGGACGTGGCGTTGCTGCTCGACGCGGCGGCCCAGGCGTTCGGCCGCTACGACGTGCCCCTGGCCACCCGGCTGGCCCGGGCCGCGCTGGCCGCCGGTGGCGGCACCGACGCGGCCGAACTGCTCGCCACCATCCTGATGTTCGGCGACCGGCCGGACGAGGCGCTCGTCGTCCTGGACCAGGTCGCCGACGACCTGCACGACGACCGACGGCGCAGCCGCTGGCTGGCCGTGCGGGGCATGGTCGGCTACTGGGGGCTCAGCCGGGAGTCCACCGTGGAGGAGATCGCCGCGCGTGGCGCGGAGCTGTCCGACCCGGCCGACCGGTCTCGGGTCCGCGCCTTCGAGGCCTGCATGCGGCTGCACCGGCTGGACATCGACGTCGCGGTACGGCTGGCGCAGGAGGTGCTGGACCGCCCGGCCACCCCGGCGGCGGCGCGGGAGCTGGCCCGCTGCACGCTCGCCCAGTTGCACGCGGCCCAGGGGCGATTCCAACGCAGCGCCGCCGCGATCGCCCGGGTGCAGGCCGAGGCCGCGCGCTGGCGGGCCGACATGCCCCACCTCCAACTCGCCATGGAACTGGCCCGGGGCACCCGGCTGACGCTCTCCGGCGACCTGCCCGGCATCGACGCGATCGTCGCCGACGAGTTCGCCGGCCTGGCCGGTGCCGGTGACTTCCGGCTCGGCACCGGCTACCTGACCATCCTCCTGGCATACTCGGCGCGCATGCGCGGACACGGCGAGGTGGCGCTCACCACCAGCCTGGAGGCGTGCGCGGTGCTCGCCACCAGCCGGGCGTACGCCGGCCTGGCGCACGCCGAGCGCGCCCAGGCAGCCGCGTTGCGCGGGGATGCCGCCCACGCGGCCGAGGCGGTTGCCGAGGCGGATCGCACCCATGCGCCGGGAATGGCCATCCTCTACCCCTGGCTGGAGCAGGCCCGGGGCGCGGCGCAGGCCGCCGTGGGCGACGTGCCGGCCGCCACCAAGCACCTGTGCGCGTTGGCCGACCGGCTGCGCGAGGACGGGCTGGCCGGGCACGAGTTGCTCGTCCTGCTCGACCTGGTCCGCCTCGACCAGGCCGCCGCACCCATCGGGCCCACCTGCACCGACGGCGGCCGGCGCACTGTGGCGCAACGCCTCGCCGAGCTGTCCGAGCAGGTCGACGGCGGGTTGCCACCCCTTGCCGCACGCTTCGGCCGGGCCGCGCTCGACGACTCCGCCGACGACCTGCTCGCCGTCGCCGACGACTTCGCCGCCCGGGAGCTCACCGTCTACGCGGTCGAGGCGACCGCGTTGGCGCTGCACCGGATGCGCCACGCCCGCGCCGGGGTCGCCGCGCCGGCCCGGGCCCGCCTCGCGGACCTGCTGCGCCGCTGCGACGAGATCACCACCCCGGCGCTGCGGCTGCTCCGCCCGGCGCTCAGCGACCGGGAGTGGGAGATCGCCCACCTCGCCGCCGACGGCGTGACCAGCCGCGCCATCGCCGAACGCCTGTTCCTGTCCACCCGCACCGTGGAGAACCACCTGCAGCGCGTCTACAGCAAGCTCGGCGTCGCCGGGCGCGGCGAGCTGCGGTCCGCGTTGCGGGCGATGCCGGGGCCAGACGGCGCCGGTCCGGCCTGAACTCTAGGCTGGGGTGGTGAGCACCTTCCGCCCCGCGCTGCTGACCGACCACTACGAGCTGACCATGGTCGGCGCCGCTCTGCAGGACGGCACGGCCGACCGGCGCTGCGTCTTCGAGGTCTTCAGCCGCCGCCTGCCGGCCGGCCGCCGGTACGGGGTGGTCGCCGGGACCGGCCGGCTGATCGAGATGATCCGCGACTTCCGCTTCGACCCGTCGGAGATCGACTTCCTCCGGCGTACCGGGGTGGTGGACGAGCGCGCCGCGCGGTGGCTGGCCGACTACCGGTTCACCGGCGACATCGACGGCTACGCCGAGGGCGAGCTGTTCTTCCCCGGCTCCCCGATCCTCACCGTGTCCGGCACCTTCGCCGAGTGCGTGGTGCTGGAGACGCTCGTGCTGTCCGTGCTCAACCACGACAGCGCGGTCGCCGCCGCCGCGGCCCGGATGGTCACCGCCGCCCGGGGCCGCGCGCTGATCGAGATGGGCTCCCGGCGGGCGCACGAGGAGGCCGCCGTCGCCGCGGCCCGGGCCGCCTATCTGGCCGGCTTCCGGTTCACCTCCAACCTGGCCGCCGGGCAGCGCTACGGCATCCCGACCGCGGGCACCGCCGCGCACGCGTTCACCCTGCTGCACGACGACGAGCGGGCCGCGTTCGCCTCCCAGGTCGCCACGCTGGGCAAGGACACCACGCTGCTTGTCGACACGTACGACATCGCCCAGGGCATCCGCAACGCCATCGCGGTGGCCGGGCCGGAGCTGCGGGCCGTCCGGATCGACTCCGGCGACCTGGCGGTGATCGCCCAGCAGTCCCGCGAGCTGCTCGACTCGCTCGGCGCCACCGAGACGAAGATCGTCGTCTCGGGCGACCTCGACGAGTACGCCATCGCCGCACTCGCCGCCGAACCGGTGGACATGTACGGTGCCGGCACCGCCGTGGTGACGGGCTCCGGCGCGCCCACCGCCGGTCTGGTCTACAAGCTGGTCGAGGTGGAGGGGCGGCCGGTGGTCAAGCGCTCCGAGCACAAGGCCACCATCGGCGGTCACAAGGTCGCCGTCCGCCGGCACAAGCCCACCGGCACCGCCACCGAGGAGGTCATCGTGCCGCAGGGCGTGCCGGACCGGCAGCCCAACGACCGGCTGCTCCAGCACTCGTACGTGGTGGCCGGCGAGCCGGCGCCGCTGCCCACGCTTGAGGAGTCCCGGGAACACCTGCGGCAGTGCCTGATCTCCATCCCGTGGGAAGGGCTCAAACTCTCCGTCGGGGACCCGGCGGTACCGGTGACCGTCGTACCCGCGAGCTGAGGAGGAACCGGTCAGATGACGAATGCCCTGATCATCGTGGATGTGCAGAACGACTTCTGCGAGGGCGGCTCCCTCGCGGTCGGTGGCGGGGCCGGCGTGGCCGCCGGGGTCTCCCGGCTGCTCGCCGCCGAACCGGGTCGCTGGGACCACGTGGTCGCGACGAAGGACTACCACATCGACCCGGGCGCGCACTTCGGCGATCCGCCGGACTACGTCGACTCCTGGCCCCGGCACTGCGTGGTCGGCACGGCCGGCTCCGAGTTCCACCCGGACCTGGTGACCGACCGGGTCGAGGCCGTCTTCCACAAGGGCGAGTACGCGGGCGCGTACTCCGGCTTCGAGGGGCATGCGTCCGACGGCCAGGGCCTGGCCGACTGGCTACGCGCACGCGGCGTGGACCGGGTCGACGTGGTCGGCATCGCCACCGACCACTGCGTACGCGCGACCGCGCTGGACGCCGCTCGGGAGGGCTTCCGCACCACCGTGCTGCTGGAGCTGACCGCCGCCGTGGCGCCGGGGACGCTGGACGTGGCGTTGCGCGCACTGGACGGCGCCGGGGTGACCATGGTGGGCGAGCCTGTGATCAGGGCCGCTTGACCGGGTAATCGCTTGCGGGTGTCGTACCCCGGCCCCAGGATGGCGCCGGAGGTACTGACCCTGGTGAACCTGAAGCCCTACCGGGAGGCGCTCGCCCTACCCGGTCTCCGGTCGTTGCTGCTGGTGTCGGTGCTGGCCCGGGTGCCGTTGACCGCCACCGGGGTGACGCTCACCTTCTACGTGGTGCTCGACCTGGGGCGTGGCTACGGCGCCGCCGGCCTGGTCGGCGCCGCGTCGACGATCGGCGCCGCGGTCGGCTCGCCGCTGCTCGGCCGGCTCATCGACCGTCGAGGGCTGCGGCCGGTGCTGCTGCTCACCACGGTCGCCGAGGCGTTGTTCTGGTCCGCCGCGCCCACGCTGCCGTACCCGGTGCTGCTGCCCGCCGCGTTCCTGGCCGGGCTGCTCGCGCTGCCGATCTTCTCGATGGTCCGCCAGTCGATCGCCGCGCTGGTGCCGGCGGAGAAGCGCCGCCCCGCGTACGCGCTGGACTCGATGGCGGTGGAGCTGTCGTTCATGGTCGGGCCGGCTCTCGCCGTCGCCCTGGCCACCGCCGTGACGCCGCGCCTGACGCTCTGGGCGGTCGGCGCCGGGATCGTCGGCTCCGGCGTCTGCTTCTGGCTGCTCAACCCGCCGGTCCGCGCCGCCGGCGAGCAGACCGGTTCGCCGCGTCGGGTGCACCGCCGCGAGTGGCTCACCCCGCGCCTGCTCGCCGTGCTGGCGGTCAGCCTGGCCGCCACGCTGGTGCTCGGCGGGACCGACGTCGCGGTGGTCGCCGTGCTGCGCTCCGGCGGCGAGGTCGGCTGGACCGGCGCGGTGCTGGCCGCCTGGGCGGTCGCCTCGCTTGTGGGTGGCTTCGCCTACGGCGCGGTACGCCGCTCGCCCTCCCCGCTGGTGCTGGTGGCCGCGCTCAGCCTCACCACCATCCCGGTGGGGCTGGGCGGATCGCACTGGTGGCTGCTCAGCCTCGCGTTGATCCCCGCCGGGGCGCTCTGCGCACCGACCATCGCCGCCACCTCCGACGCGGTGAGCCGGCTGGCCCCGGCGGGGGTACGCGGCATGGCCATGGGCCTGCACGGCTCCGCCGTCACGGTCGGCATCGCGCTCGGCGCGCCCCTGGCCGGCGCGGTGATCGACGCCTCCGCGCCCCTCTGGGGTTTCGTGGTCACCGGCGCGATCGGCGCGCTTGTGGCGCTGGCCGTGCTCCCGGTCGAGCTGCGCCACCGCCGCCACACCCTCTCCACCCCGTCCCGGGACCCGGAACTGACCCCCGCACCCCTGTAAGCCCACTCCCGCGCGGGTTGACCAGGGGGTTCGCGGGCGGACAGGGCAGGGCGCAACGGCAGCGGGCGCCGCACCCCGGGTGGGGTGCGGCGCCCGTGGTCAGGCTGGTGCGGCTCTAGCGCTGGTCCAGGTTGCCGGCGGTGTCCTCCTGGTAGCTGGCGCCACCGTTGACCTCGCTGGTCAGCGGCTTGGCACCGCCCTCGGGCGGACCGGCCAGGGACTGCCCGGCGGCCAGCTCGGGGAACTTCGCGTCGAAGGCGGGTCGCTCGGAGCGGATCCGCGGCATCTGGTCGAAGTTGCGCAGGGGCGGCGGCGAGCTGGTGGCCCACTCCAGCGAGTTGCCGTGGCCCCACGGGTCGTTCACCTCGACCACCGGGCCGGTCTTGTACGACTTCCAGCAGTTCCAGATGAACGGCAGCGTCGAGATACCGGTGATGAACGCGCCGATCGTGGAGATCATGTTCAGCGTGGTGAAGCCGTCGATGGCCTGGTAGTCGGCGTACCGGCGAGGCATGCCCTCGGTGCCCAGCCAGTGCTGCACCAGGAACGTGGTGTGGAAGCCGACCATGGTCAGCCAGAAGTGGATCTTGCCGAGCCGCTCGTCGAGCATCCGGCCGAACATCTTCGGGAACCAGAAGTAGATGCCGGCGAACACGGCGAACACGATGGTGCCGAAGAGCACGTAGTGGAAGTGCGCGACCACGAAGTACGAGTCGTGCAGGTGGAAGTCGAGCGGCGGGCTGGCCAGCAGCACACCGGTCAGGCCACCGAGGAGGAAGGTCACCAGGAAGCCGATGGCGAACAGCATCGGCGTCTCGAAGGTGATCTGCCCCCGCCACATGGTGCCGATCCAGTTGAAGAACTTCATCCCGGTGGGCACCGCGATGAGGTAGCTCAGGAAGCTGAAGAACGGCAGCAGCACCTGGCCGGTGGCGAACATGTGGTGCGCCCAGACGCTCATCGACAGGGCGGCGATGGCGATGGTGGCGGCCACCAGACCCTTGTAGCCGAAGATCGGCTTGCGGGAGAACACCGGGATGATCTCGCTGATGATGCCGAAGAACGGCAGCGCGATGATGTAGACCTCGGGGTGCCCGAAGAACCAGAACAGGTGCTGCCAGAGCATCGGGCCGCCGGTGGCCGGGTCGTACACGTGGGCGCCCATCAGGCGGTCCGCGGCGAGCGCGAACAGCGCGGCGGCCAGCAGCGGGAAGACCAGGATGGCCAGCAGGCTGGTGACAAGCATGTTCCACGTGAAGATCGGCATCCGGAACATGGTCATGCCGGGCGCGCGCAGGGTCAGGATCGTGGTGATCAGGTTGACCGCGCCGAGGATCGTGCCCAGACCGGAGATGGCCAGGCCGACGACCCACATGTTGGCGCCGACGCCGGGGGCGTGCTCGACCGTGCTCAGCGGGGTGTAGGCGGTCCAGCCGAAGTCGGCGGCGCCACCCGGGGCGATGAAGCCCGCGGTGGCCATCGTGCCGCCGAACAGGTACAGCCAGTACGCGAAGGCGTTGAGGCGGGGGAACGACACGTCCGGCGCGCCGATCTGCAGCGGCACCACGTAGTTCGCGAAGGCGAACACGATCGGCGTCGCGAAGAACAGCAGCATGATCGTGCCGTGCATGGTGAAGAGCTGGTTGTACTGCTCGGGCGACAGGAACTGCAGGCCCGGTCGCGCCAGCTCGGCGCGCATGATCAGGGCCATCACGCCACCGATCATGAAGAACACGAACGCGGTGACCATGTACATGATCCCGATTTGCTTCGCGTCCGTGGTGCGCAACAGCCGCGCGAGGGCCGACCCCTTGACCGGCTCGCGGACCGGCCAGGGCCGGGTCACGACCGGCTTGGGTGCGACGGTGGTCACGAGTGGCCTCCGGTTCTGGTTGTCCCGCTCGGCGCGCTGGTCATCGGCGCTGCCGTCATCCGTAGGGAGGATAGTCCCCGGTAGGTGGCCCCGCTGCGTGGGGTGGGCGGCTACGATCGCCCGCCCGTCAGGGCGGCCCGGTGAGGAGCCGGTAGTGCTCCTGGAAGATCCGTCCGCCCCGTCCGCGCAGCAGCGGGTCGCGCAGCGCCGGCGGCACGTCGCGGGTGCGGTTGCGGTCCCGGGTCCGGTCCCGCACCCAGCGGGTACGCGGGCGGCGGCGACTCTCATACGCGATCAGGGCGGCGTCGACGCTGGCGGCGGCCCGGAGTGACTCGGCGAGCACGACGGCGTCCTCCAGCGCCATGGCGGCACCCTGGGACAACGTGGGTGCGGTGGCGTGAGCGGCGTCACCGACGAGCAGCACCCGGCCGCGGAACCAGCGGCCCAGTTCGACCTCCTCGGTGCGCTCGGCGGTGACGGTCTCCAGCGCGGCCAGCACGTCGGGCACCGGCCCGCCGTAGGAGCCGAACAGCTCGTGCAGGCGCGCGGTCGGGTCGGCGGGCAGGTCGGTGCCGGCCTCGTCGGCATAGCAGTAGAGCCGGCCGGCGCCGATCGGCACCAGCAGGAAGCCGGCCCGCTGCCCGAGCAGCGCGGTCCAGTCGGCGATCCGCGGGCCGCCGCGCACCAGCGCCCGGTAGACGACCTGTCCGGCGGGGCGGGGCGGGCCGCCGAGCGCGGCCAGGGTCCGTACCGCCGAGCGCGGCCCGTCGGCGCCGACGACCAGGTCGTACTCGCCGCTGGTGCCGTCGGTGAAGCCGACCGCGACGCCGCCGGGCAGCGGGTCGACGGTGCTCACCTCGGCGCCGTGGCGGACCGCGCCGCCGGCTCCGGTGAGCAGCACCCGGTGCAGTTCGGCGCGGGGCAGCGCCCGGCACTCCCCGACCCCGGCCCAGAGCGTGTCGAGGTCGACCTCGCACAGCGTTGCGCCGGCGGCGTCGAGGAAGCGCTGCCGGTGGATCACCTGGCCGAGCGGGCGCAGCGGCCCGTCGAGGTCCAGCCGGCGCATCGCGCGGGCCGCGTTGCCGGGAAGGTAGAGGCCGGTGTCGGTCCGTTCGGTGGGCGGCAGCCGGTCGGTGACATCGGGCCGGAACCCCGCCCGGCGCAGCGCCCGGGCCACGGCGAGGCCGGCGAAGCCCGCGCCGACGACGAGGATGCGCAGGGGGGAACCACCCATCGTGGGGTACGCCTCCGGAGGGAACGGCACGCGTTGGAGGCAAGACATTACTCCGCGCAACCAGGCGTGGGAAGTGACCGTACGCTCCGGCGCGGGCCGCCGGTCGGCGTCGCCAGCCGTCCCACCGGCAGGAATCCCGGCTCCAACCGGGGGAGTCGACCGGCGGCGGTTTGCGGGGGCGTGAGCGCGCGGACGCGGAGAGTCAACCCGCCTGCCGCATTTGCGCAATGGTTCCAGGCATGTAAATGTATCTGTTGAATATGGGAGCGCTCCCGCGCATGTCCCCGACAGATCCGGCGCCGTCCCGCGCCGACCCAAGGAGCATCATGAAGCGTCCACTCAGAGCCCTCGCCGCGGCCGGTCTCCTGGCCGCCGGCACCATCGTCGCCGTCGCCCTCGGCGGCACCGCCTCCGCCGACACCCAGATCTGCGAGCAGTACGGCTCGACCACGATCGGCGGGAAGTACGTGGTGCAGAACAACCGCTGGGGCACCTCCGCCCAGCAGTGCATCAATGTCACCTCGACCGGCTTCTCGATCACCCGGGCGGACGGCTCCTCGCCGACCAACGGCGCGCCGGTCTCCTACCCGTCCATCTTCGTGGGCTGCCACTACACGAATTGTTCGCCCGGCACCAACCTGCCGGTCCAGGTGAAGAACATCAGCAGCGCACCGAGCAGCATCAGCTACAACTACGTCAGCGGCGCGACCTTCAACGCGTCGTACGACATCTGGCTCGACCCGTCGCCCAAGCGGGACGGCGTGAACCAGATGGAGATCATGATCTGGCTCAACCGGCAGGGCTCGATCCAGCCCATCGGCTCCCCGGTCGGCACCGCCAGCATCGCCGGCCGGACCTGGGAGGTCTGGCGGGGCAGCAACGGCTCCAACAACGTCATCTCCTACCTGTCGCCGTCGGCCATCCCCAACTTCAGCTTCGACGCGATGGCGTTCATCAGCGACACCCGCAACCGGGGCGCGATCACCAACGACTGGTACCTGACCAGCATCCAGGCCGGTTTCGAGCCGTGGCAGGGCGGCGTCGGGCTGGCCGTGAACTCGTTCTCGCAAACCGTGAACACCGGCGCCACGCCGCCGCCCACCACCACCGCCCCGCCGACCACGACGCCCCCGCCGTCCGGTGCGGCGTGCACGGTGACCTACCGCGCGCCGAACGTCTGGAACAACGGCTTCACCGCCGAGGTGACGGTCAAGAACACCGGATCCGGCACCATAAACGGCTGGACGCTCGCCTACAACCTGCCCTCCGGGCAGACCGTCACCAACGCGTGGAACGCCACCGTGAGCCAGAGCGGCTCGGCGGTGACCGCGCGCAACGCCGCGTTCAACGGCACCCTGTCGCCCGGGGCCTCGGCCACCTTCGGCTACCAGGCCACGCTCAACGGCAGCTACTCCGCGCCGAGCAGCTTCACCCTCAACGGCTCCACCTGCGCCCGGGGCTGACCACCGGACGCAACGGGGGCGCGGTCCGTGCGGACCGCGCCCCCCTTGCGTACAGCGGGTCAGCCGGCGAGGGCGTCGATGTCGCGCATCTCCTCGGCGGTCAGCGAAAAACCGAACACGTCGGCGTTGGCGCGGATCCGCTCCGGCGTGACCGACTTCGGAATGACCACGATCTCGTGGTCGATGTGCCAGCGCAGCACCACCTGGGCCGGCGACACGCCGTGCGCCCCGGCGATCCGCACCAGCACCGGGTCGGACAGGTCGCTGCTCTTGAACGGGCTGTAGCCCTCCAGCGCCACGCCCCGGTCCCGGTGCGCGATGTGCGTCTGCCGGTCGTACAGCGACGGGCTCCAGCGGATCTGGTTGACCGCGGGCATCTCCCCGGTGGCCTGGATCAGCTCGTCGAGCTGCGCCACCGAGTAGTTGCTCACCCCGACGGCCCGGGCCAGGTCCTCGTCCCGGGCGGCGAGCATCTCCCGCCACACCGGGATGCTGTCGCCGGACGCGGAGGGCGGCCAGTGCACCAGCCACAGGTCGACGTACCCGGTGTCCAGCGCGGCCAGGCTGGCCTCGATCGTCTCCCGCTCCCGGCCCACCCGGTCCGGGGGCAGCTTGGTGGTGATGAAGACGTCCTCGCGGCGCAGCCCGCTCTCCCGGACCGCGCGCCCGACCTCCTTCTCGTTGCCGTACATGGTCGCGGTGTCGATGTGCCGGTACCCGGCGTCCAGCGCGGCGAGCACCGCCTCGCACCCGGCCTCGGCGGTGGCCTGCCAGGTGCCGAAGCCGAGCAGGGGGATCCGGACGTCGCCGGGGAGCGGGAGGGTGGGCTGGTCGATGTCCATGTCCCCCGTTCTACCCCTGATCCGTGCCGGCACACCGGCATCCCGGCGCACACGGCCGCTCTGACGGAGAATGCGGGGATGGCGGACCGGTTGGCGGAGTACCGGCGCAAGCGGGACGCCGCGCGTACCCCGGAGCCGGTGCCCGCACGCGCCGGGGGCCGGAAGCGGTCCGCGCGGCCCCGCTTCGTGATCCAGCAGCACCACGCCCGCAGCCTGCACTGGGACCTGCGGCTGGAGCACGACGGCGTGCTGGCCTCCTGGGCGGTGCCGCGCGGCCTGCCCCGCGACCCGGGCCGCAACCACCTCGCGGTGCACACCGAGGACCACCCGATGGAATACCTGACCTTCCACGGCGAGATCCCGGCCGGGGAGTACGGCGGCGGGCGGATGACCATCCACGACACCGGGACCTACCGCGCGGAGAAGTGGCGCGACGACGAGGTGGTCGTGGTGCTCGACGGCGAGCGAACCAAGGGGCGGTACGTGCTGTTCGCCACCGGTGGCCGGGACCGGGACTGGATGGTGCGCCGCACCGACCCGCCGCCGCAGGGCTGGACGGCCATGCCGGAGCTGGTCCGCCCGATGCGCGCCACCGATGGTCGGCAGCTGCCCCGCGACGAGGCCGCCTGGGGGTACGAGCCGCGCTGGGCGGGCGTGCGGGCCATGGCGTACGTCTCCGGGGGCCGACTACGGCTGCGCGACGGCGACGACACCGACGTCACCGGGGCGTACCCGTGGTTGCGGGCGATGGCCGAGGCGCTGGCCCCCACGGAGGTGGTGCTCGACGGCGTGCTGGTCCGCATCGACCCGGCCGGGCGGGTCCGGCAGCCGACCCGGCGCGACGGGCAGTTCCTCGCCGTCGACCTGCTCTGGCTGGAGGGCGTGGCAAGCCTCGACGTGCCGTACGCGCAACGCCGGGACCTGCTCGACACCCTGGCGTTGGCCGGTTCGCACTGGCAGACTCCGCCGTGGTTCCCGGGCGTCGGCGCGGACGCCCTGCGGGCCGCCCGTGAGCAAGGGCTCCCGGGAGTGCTGGCGAAACGCCTCGACTCCCCGTACGAGCCGGGCCGGCGCAGTCGGCACTGGCTGAGCATCGACGCGAGCTGAGGACCACCGTGCACCTGACGCACCTGGAATGCCCGCGCTGCGGCCTGGACCATCCGGCCGACAAGCCGCAGAACCTGTGCGGATGCGGTTCCCCGCTGCTGGCCCGCTACGACCTCGCCGCGGTGGCCGCCACGGTCGCCCCCGAGCAGTTCGGGCTGCGCCCGGCCGACCTGTGGCGCTACCGGGAACTGCTGCCGGTCGCCGACCCCCGGTTCGTCACCACGCTCGGCGAGGGCTGGACACCACTGTGGCGGGCCCCGGCCTACGGCCACGAGATCGGCATCCCGGACCTGCTGGTCAAGGACGAAGGGTTGATGCCGACCGGCTCGTTCAAGGCGCGCGGCGCGGCCGTCGGCGTGAGCCGGGCGCGGGAGTTGGGCGTGGAACGGATCGCCATGCCGACGAACGGCAACGCCGGCGCGGCCTGGGCGACGTACGCGGCGCGGGCCGGGATGGGCGCGACGATCGCCATGCCGCTGGCCGCGCCGACCGTCTGCCGCGCGGAGTGTCGCGCCGCCGGGGCGGACCTGCGGCTCGTCGACGGGCTGATCAACGACGCCGGCCGGGAGATCGCCGAACTGGTCGCCGGGTCGCACGGGCAGATCTTCGACGCGGGCACGCTACGCGAGCCGTACCGCCTGGAAGGCAAGAAGACCATGGGGTACGAGATCGTCGAACAGCTCGGGTGGCAGGTGCCCGACGTCATCATCTATCCCACCGGCGGTGGCGTCGGGCTGATCGGCATCCACAAGGCGCTGCACGAGATGCGTGAGTTGGGCTGGGTGGAGGACCGGCTGCCCCGGCTGGTCGCGGTGCAGTCCACCGGCTGCGCGCCGATCGTGCGGGCGTTCGCGGCTGGCGAGGAACGCGCCACCCCGTGGCGGGACGCGCACACCGTGGCGTTCGGCATCACGGTGCCCGCCCCGCTGGGCGACGAGCTGGTCCTGTCCGCGCTGCGGGACAGCGCCGGCACCGCGACCGCGGTGGACGACGCGGAGATCCTCACCGACCTGCGGGACTTCGCCGCCCGTGAGGGCCTGCTGCTCAGCGCCGAGGGCGCGGCGACCCTGACGGCGGCCCGGCACCTGCGGGCCGGCGGGTGGATCCGGCCCGGCGAGCGCGTGGTGGTGCTCAACACCGGGTCCGGGTGCAAGGCGGGGTCCCCGCTCGACGCGTGAGACAGCGGCGGGGCCCCCGCTCGACGATCGGCTATCCGGAGGTCGGCGGCTCGTCCTCGCCGGCCTCCTCGGCGGCGTCCGCCTCCTCCTTCGTCTTGTGCACCGCGCCGTCGGCGTGCTCCGGCGGCCCGTAGACGGTGTAGAGCACCAGGGGGTTCGGCCCGGTGTTGACGAAGTTGTGCTTCGTGCCGGCAGGGACGACCACGAGGTCGCCGGCGACGACCTCCTTCTTCTCCCCGGCCACCCGCGCCTCGCCGGTGCCGCTGACGAACGTGAGGATCTGGTCGATGCCCTCGTGCACCTCCTCGCCGATCTCGCCGCCCGGCGGAATGGTCATGATGACCAGCTGGGTGTGCCCCCCGGTCCAGAGAACGCGGCGGAAGTCGGGACTCTTCTCGGCGACGGTCGCGATCGTGAAATGCTCCATGACCCGCTCATACCCCGTTCCCGCATCCGCCACGCCGCGGAGTCACGGATGGTGGAATTCCCCACGCCTGCTGGTTTGGGCCCGCCGCGACGGGGCATGTGCTGGCCATAAGACCGGCGCATCCGCTGGCCGGTCGAGCCAGGTCCCCGCTGACGTACGGCCCTGCCGGCTGCGGCGGTGGGAGACGGCCAGAGCGCGGCGACGTGACGACCACCGGTCGGGCGGCGCCGTGCGCTCGTCTGCGCTCACTCCTGCTCGGAGAACCCGAACTGGACCACACCCTCGTCGTCGACGAGCGCGTCCATCGAGGTGTCGTTGAGCAGTTCGGCGGCGTCGGAGTCCAGGAAGATCCGCGCCCCCTCGGTGTGCACCACCTGGTCGCCCTGCGCCGGCTGGGGCACCAGTTCGAGGGAGAGCGAGCCGGCGTCGGTGTCGGCGGCGATGCGCAGCCCGCCGGCCTCGGCGACGTCCTGCTGGGCGGCGAGGTCGCGGATCACCAGGACGGCGTTGTCGGTCATGGTCAGCATGGCGGAACTCCTCGTGGCTTGGTGTCGGGTTTCGCGGGCGACTCGGCCCACGCGGTCGACTCGCGACCCGGATGCGGGCGAAACACGTGGTCGCCGCGCGGAGGGGCCCGGTTCCACGGCCCTCACCCCCACCGTGCCTGCTGTCCGGGCATCCGTCAAATAGAGCCCGGTCAGCGGTAGCGCTCCCGTGAGCAGGTCTTTCCCGGCGCGGACCGGCTCGTGGAAAATAACCTTTCTCACCGGAGTCTTCTCCGCAGGAAATCTCCATGGCAGCATCGGGCCCATGCATCGTCGCCTATTCCCCCGGGCACTCGCGGGCCTGGTGCTCGTCGCCACCGCGGCCACCGCGGGCGCCCCCACGGCCACCGCCGAGGCGCCCACCCCCGCCCAGACCCGGCTGCACGCCACCATCGACGCGATCCTCGCCGACAACCGGCTCGACGGGGCGCAGGCCGGCGTGGTCGTCGTCGACACCACCACCGGCCGTACCCTCTACGACCGCAACGGCACGCGACGGCTCATCCCGGCCTCCAACACCAAGCTGCTCACCTCCACCGCCGCGATGGAGCTGCTCGGGCCGGGCCACCGGTTCGCCACCGACGTCAGCACCGACGGCCGGCGCCGGGCCGGGGTGCTCTCCGGCGATCTCTACCTGCGTGGCGGCGGCGACCCCACCATGCTCGCCGCCGACTACGACCGGCTCGCCGCACAGGTCGCCGCGGCCGGGGTACGGGTGGTCACCGGCGATCTGGTCGCCGACGACACCCGGTACGACCACGACCGGCTCGGGCCGGACTGGACCTGGGACGACGAGCCCTACTACTACGCGGCACAGGTGTCCGCGCTGACCGTGGCGCCGGACACCGACTACGACGCCGGCACCGTGATCGTCAACGCCGTGCCGGGCAGCCGGACGGGCGCCCGGCCGAAGGTGACCATGACCCCGGACAACGGTTGGTTGCGTATCGACAACCGGGCCGAGACGGTCGCCGGCGGCGAGACCTCGATCTCCTTCGAGCGGCAGCACGGCACGAACACCGTGGTGGTGACCGGCCAGATCGCGCTCGGCGCGGCCACCGAGAGCGACTGGGTGACGGTCTGGGAACCCACCGGGTACGCCGCCGACATCTTCCGGTCCGCGCTGCGCCGCCACGGCGTACGGGTCATCGGGCGGACCGTGCTCGGCACGGCCACCCCGGACACGGCCACGCCGCTGGCCCGGCACGACTCCATGCCGCTGGCGGAGTTCATGGTCCCGTTCATGAAGCTCTCCAACAACGGCCACGCCGAGGTGCTCACCAAGGAACTGGGCCGGGTGCTGTCCGGTTCCGGCACCTGGGCCGCCGGCCTGTCCGCGATCGGCAACTACGTCGGCGACTCCGGCATGGACACCGGCACGCTGCGCCAGCGCGACGGCTCCGGGCTGTCCCGCCGCAACCTGGTCCCGCCGGCCCAGTTCGTCACGCTGCTCACGTCCGTGCGGGACGAACCGTGGTTCGGCACCTGGTACGCGGCGCTGCCGGTGGCCGGCAACCCGGACCGGTTCGTGGGCGGGACGCTGCGCAGCCGGATGACCGGCACCGCCGCCGCGAACAACGTGCACGCCAAGACCGGCAGCCTGACCGGGGTGTCCGGGCTGTCCGGCTACGTCACCTCCGCCGACGGCCGGGTCCTGGCCTTCTCGATCGTGCTGAACAACTACCTGACCTCGTCGGTCAAGGGGTTGGAGGACCAGATCGCGATCGCGCTGGCCACCTACACCGAGAAGGCGACGTCCACGGCCCGGCGGGCGGTGCCGACCGCGCCGGAGTCGCCACGCGTGCCCGAGGGGCGGGAGTGCTCCTGGGTCAAACCGGCGCTCTGCTGACCGACCGTGCCGCCCTGGCGTACCCCGCCGGGGCGGCACGGCCCGCACCGTCAAGCGGACCGCACCGTCCAGCGGCTCTGGCCAGTCAGCGGCCCTGGCCGCTCAGCGCAGCGCGACGGCCTGCAGGCTGACGTTGCCGCAGTCGCCGAGCGATTCCTCCACCGTCCAGTTCATCAGCAGCCGCGCGCCGCGCGGGGCCTGGAACCGCACGGTGAACTCGGTGGTCAGTGCCGTGTGCGGATCCTCCATCCGGAGCGTGGTCGTCGGCCCACCGCCGGATACGCGCACGTCGAGCCGGCCGCGGGCCATCCAGAGACCGGCGTAGAGACGCACCGTGCGTGGGCGCCCGTCGGCGGTCACCGACAGCTCGAACCCGCTGCCCCGGTGACAGGCGTAGACGCCGGACATGGTGCCGCCGGCCGACGCCACCGGGTTGCCGTCGCGCCAGGCGTACGCCTCCGGGTTGTTGCTGAAGCTCTGCCGCCGCCCCCGGCCGCCCTCGTCCCGGATCTCGCCGGAGCCATCCCGCTTGCGGACCGCCCGGTCGGCGCCGAGCAACCCCCAGTGCACCCAGTCGGTGGGGCCGACGGCGGTCAGGTCGACAGTGGCGGGCACCTCGGCGCGGCTCACCGTGACGATCGGCGGCGGCACGCGTGACGGCGACGGGGTGGGAAGGGACGGTGACGGGCTCGGCGACGGTGACCGCAGCCGGGGGCGCAACCCCGGGTTGACCACGGTGTCGTCGGCCCCGTTCGGCGGGCCGACCCGGCCGGGCGGCGCGACCGGCAGGCCGGTGTCCTCGGCGCGCGGCTCGTCGTGCCGCTCGACGCCGAGGTAGGCCGCCACCGCCGCCAGGCAGAGGACCGCGGCCACCACTTCCAGCATCAGCCGCCTGCGACGACGCAACCGGCGCAGCGCGGACCGCGTCCGCGGAAGGTCGTAGCGGTGCGAGCCGGGACCGGTACGCGAATGGTCCTGCTGGCCCACCGCACCCTCCGCTCCGGTCGCGCGGCCCCGTGAAAACGGCCGGAACGCGACTGATTCACCGTGTCATCGGACGGCTGTTTGCGCCATATGTGGGCCGAAGGGCGTTTCCACTTCGTTACCGAGCGGCCGCGAGCGGGCCCGGCCCACGGGGCGGCTCAGCCTACCGCGACCGACTCCGGCGTCACCGCCGTCGTCCGACCCCGTCGGCGCCGCCGGTTGCTCAGCCGACCTGGAAACCGAGCGCCTGGGCCAACGCCACCGCCTGCTCGACGTCGACCCGCGCGCCGGAGCGCTCCACCGCCGTCGGGTCGAGTGCGGACAGGTCACTGCCCCGCAGGTCGGCACGGTTCAGCTTGGTGGCGTGCAGTTGGGCGCCGGAGAGGTCCACGCCGGTCAGCACCGCGCCGGTGAGGTCGGTCCCGGTCAGGTCGACCTCCCGCATCCGCACGTCGGTGATCCGCGCCCCGCGCAGGTCGGCGCCGGCCAGGGTGACGAAGGACCAGTCACCCCGGTCGATCCGCAGCGGACGCAGGTCGCAGCGGTCGAACGTGCTGCCGACCAGTTTGCAGCCGGTGAACTCGGCCTCGAAGAGATTGCACTTGCTGAACGTGCAGCGGGTGAACGCCGAGTCGGTGTGCCGGGAGGAGTTGAACGCCACGTTGCCGAAGACGCAGTCGGTGAAGACGGCACCCCGGCTGACCGCCTCGGTCAGGTCGACGTGGAAGAACTCACACCGCGTGAAGTGCCGGTCGGTCAGTTCCTCGGCATACCAGTCCTGCTGGCGGTACGTGGTGTCCTCGACGGGTTCCGGCATGCCGCCGACCCTACTGCGACCGACGGACACTTCCGGCCCGGCCTACCGGCCGGTACGTTCGCGTCGTGACTGTCACCGTGAGCACCGACCCCGGCCGTGTCGGCTTCGATCCCGCCCGGTTGGCACGGATCGACGAACACTTCGCGCGGTACGTCGACGACGGCCGGCTCGCCGGCTGGCAGGTCGTCGTCACCCGCCGGGGCGAGATCGCCCACTCCGCGACGTACGGGCTGCGGGACCGGGAGGCCGGCACCGCGGTGGAGCCGGACACGCTCTGGCGCATCTACTCGATGACCAAACCGATCACCTCGGTCGCCGCGATGATGCTCTGGGAGGAAGGCCGGTTCGAGCTGACCGACCCGATCAGCCGCTGGCTGCCGGAGTTCGCCGACGCGCGGGTCTTCGACCGGGGTTCGGTGCTCAAGCCGTACACCGTGCCGGCGGTCGAGCCGATCCGGATCTGGCACCTGCTCACCCACACCGCCGGCCTGACGTACGGCTTCGCCCAGGTCTCGGTGGTCGACGGCCTCTACCGGGCGGCGGGTTTCGACCTGGGCGTGCCACCGGGGGCGGACCTGGCCGCGGCCTCGGCCGGGCTGGCCCGGCTGCCGCTGCTGTTCCAGCCCGGCACGAGCTGGAACTACGGCGTCTCCACCGACGTGCTGGGCCGCCTGGTCGAGGTGGTCTCCGGGCAGTCGTTGGAGGCGTTCTTCGCCGAGCGGATCCTGCGCCCGCTGGGCATGACCGACACCCGCTGGTGGGTGGACGCGGCGGACGCCACGCGCCTGGCCGCCCTGTACGCCCCGCATCCGGCCACCGGTCAGGCGGTACGCGCCGACGCGGTGGGCCGGGCCGCGCTGGCGGAACCGACCTGGCACTCCGGCGGCGGCGGGCTGGTCTCCACGGCGGCCGACTACCACCGCTTCACCCAGTTCCTGTTGCGCGGCGGCGAGCTGGACGGGGCACGCCTGCTCGGCCCACGCACGGTGCGTTTCATGACCCGCAACCACCTGCCCGGCGGCGGGGACCTGGCGTCCTTCTCGCCGAACGGCTTCGCCGAGACGATCCTGGACGGGATCGGCTTCGGGCTGGGCTTCGCCGTGGTGCTGGACCCGGTGCCGTCGCGGGTGCCCAGCAGCGTCGGCGAGTACTACTGGGGTGGCCTGGCCAGCACCGCGTTCTGGGTGGACCCGGTGGAGGAGGTCACCGCGCTGCTGTTCACCCAGCTCATGCCGTCGAGCACCTACCCGCTGCGCGGCCAGCTGCGCCAACTCGTCTACGCCTCGCTCGTCGACTGAGCCGAGCCGTGGTGGGGTCCGGTGCCGGCGGACGTTCACCCGACGACCTCCACGTGCGGCGCCGACCTCGGCAGAGCCGGCAACACATCGCCTACATCGGTCGAACACTTGAGGATCGCTCAAGCGCGGTCCTTGCCGTGCGGCAGGTGGCTTCACGCGCGAAGATCGTCCTACCTTTCGGAATGGCTGATCTGACGCGCGCACGGTGAGAGTGGACATGACTGCGGATAGTGGCGGCAAGGGGCGTTCACCGGTGACTGCCAGCAACAGTCGGCGAAGCGGTGCCGACCTGGGTCAAGGTCGGGCGCCACGAACTCATCGTCGCCAGCCTCGGCGTCGCGGCGGTCTCCTGGTGCTGGTTTGTGTCGTTCTCAGCGGGCTGATCGTCCTCGGTGTGACACATGGTGCGGGGATAATCGACAGGCTGTCGCCGGCGTCATGTGAGAAGGGCACCGAGTCCCTGCGCGTCGTCGCGGCCCCGGAGATCACCTCCACTGTGGAAGCGGCCGTGCGGAGACTGGGCGACCAGGGTTCCACCTGCAACCGGGTGGAGCTCGTCAGTGAAGACCCGGCGGTCACGGTGCAGAAGGGCGCGCCGAAGGCGCTCCAGGTGTGGATCCCGTCGTCTCGGATCTGGTTGGACGGCCTCGACCCGGACCGGCAGATCTTTCCCGTCCACGACAACTACCTGGCCCGGTCTCCGCTGGTTCTCGCTGCCCCCGCGGGCGTGGCCGGCACGCCGTGGGCGCGATCCGACTTCTCGTGGACGACGTTGCTGGGGAGCGTCGCGGGAGGGGCGGTCAGGCTCAACATGGGTGATCCCACCCGGGACACCGCCGGCCTGCTGTCTTTCGTGGCGGTGCAGAAGGCCGCCGCCCCGCCTGGGACCGATGCCGGCGTCGCGCAGCTTCGCGCACTCGCGCTGCGCAGCAGGCTGCGCGACGACTCGGCGTCGACCGCCGACTTGCTGCGCCAAGCCGACGAGCGCGGTGACCAGAAGGCGCTCGCCGAACTCGGCTTCTTCCCGATAATCGAGCAGCAACTCTGGAAGCACAACGCCGGTCGGAGCAAGCCGGTGCCGAGCCTGTACGCCAGCGACGTCGCGGTCGAGGCCGATTATCCAGTGGCGGTCGCAGGCGAGGCCACCGCAACCGCCGCGCAACGTCGACTGCTGGCCAGCTTCATCGACAGTCTCCGGTCTCCGGACATCGGCGACACCCTGTTGGCCGAAGGCTTCCGCCTCACCGGGTTCGGGGGGCCGACACCCCGGCTCGGCGTCCCGATGGGGCTGCCCTTGAACCTCGCCGGTCCGCTGGCGGCCGTGGACCTGAACGTCGGCGTGAAGGCAGCCGAGTGGTCCCGCTACAGTCCGGAGCGCTTCCAGGTGCTCGTGGTGATCGACCGTTCAGGTTCCATGGCCGCTCCCGTGGCCGTCGGGAAGGGTCGCACCACGACCAAGGCGACGTTGCTTCGGACCTTCGGGGCCGTCGCCGCGCAGACGTTCACCGAGGACACGGAACTCGGACTCTGGTTCTTCGGCACACCGACCGGCAGGAGCCCGGCCACCGAGGTGGCGGTTCCCCTGGGGCCGCTCACCAGTGCGGTGAAGGGCGGAACGCGTCGTCAACTCATCGGCCGACAGATCGCCGGCTACCGCCCCATCCCCGACAGTGGAACACCGCTCTACCGGGCCGTGCTCGACGCGGTGAGCCATATGCAGGCCAAGGCCAAGCCAGGTCACCGGCCGATCGTCGTCGTGCTGACCGACGGCCGGGACGGGAACTCGCCCTACACCATGGACAGAGCGACGTTCCTGAAAGAACTCGTGCGGGACCAGCCCTCGGTGCCGGTGTTCTCGATCGGTATCGGCGAGACCGCGGACATGGACACGTTGCGCGCAGCCGCCGAGGCGACCGACGGCCGGGCCGAGGCCGCACTGAACCCCAAGGACCTCGCCGCCGCGATGGCGCGCATCTTCTTGGCGGCAGTCGCCGGAGGCAATTAGCGACGGTCGGCCACCGTGCGGCTGTCGCCCGGTGGCCGGCGCGTACCGGGTCAGTCGGCGAGCCGGGCCGGGAAACCGCCGGTGGCGACCGGGCCCCAGGACTCGATGGTCACCCGGATCAGCGACTTGCCCTGCCTCACCATCGCCGACCGGTACTCGTCCCAGTCCGGGTGCTCGCCGGAGATGCTGCGGAAGTAGTCGACGAGTGGTTCCAGCGCCTCGGGCAGGTCGAGCACCTCGGCCACGCCGTCGACCTGCACCCACGGGCCGTTCCAGTCGTCGGAGAGCACGCACGCGCTGACGCGGGGGTCGCGACGGATGTTCGTCGCCTTGGCCCGCTCGGGGTAGGTGGAGATCACCAGCCGGCCCTGCGCGTCCACCCCGCAGGACACCGGTGAGGACTGCGGGCGGCCGTCGGCGCGGGTGGTCATCAGCACCACCCGGTGCCGGGGCCGGAGGAATTCGATCAGGGCGTCCCGGTCGACCCGGGTGTTCGTCGCGATGCTGCGTGTCATGCCCTGGTTCTACCAGGCCCACGCGGAACCCTCAGCGCTGCCGATCGGCGGCGCGGCGCGGGGTGGTCTGCTCGGGCACGCGCGGACGGGCCGTGGGGCGCCAGGCCCGACCGTTGGCGTAGATCACCCGGAACCCGAGGTACGCGGCCAGCGGCGCCCAGTGCGCGGAGCGCATCCGCAGCTCGGCGGCGTTGTGCCGCTGCCCGTTGGCCAGCACGTCGAGCAGCACGGTCTCGAAGGCGGCCGACTCGACCCAGTCCACCTCGCGGGTGAAACCGCAGATCAGTGCCGCCCCGGTCACGTCGAGGAACTCGCGCAGCACGGCGTCGGAGGCGCGCAGCACCGAGCAGCTGCCGAAGTACAGCCGCCGGCCCTCGCCGCGCCCGGCCATCCGCTGGGCCACGTCCGACAGCTCGACGGAGTCCCAGTCGGTGAGGCAGAGCCGGCTCGGCTCACCGTGCATGGCGAAGAAGCCGACCCGGTGGTCGGCGTACTGCTTGAGCAGCCAGCGGTCGAGGAAGTAGAACAGCTCGTCGCGGGTGGCCGCGTCCTTGTGGATGTAGCGGATCCGGCCCAGGCGTTCGAGCAGGTCGAGCGTGGGCAGGACGGAGCCCCGTTCGTTGAGGTCGCGGTGCCACTGGCCCTCGACGCAGAACACTCCGCCGCGTGCCACCGCCCACCTCCTGCCCGTCCCAGGTCGCCGTCCGGGTCCGCGAGCAGACGTTACCGGCCACCTCCGACGTCGACAGCGCACGGGCCGCCCGATGAACCGCGCTTTTGCCCGCAGGACGGGCGAACCATGAATGTGAGAACAATTTCCGCTTATCGCGACGAAGTGGCCCGACGCCTGTCACGGTGAGAGGGACGGGACGTACCTGTCGAAGTGCCGTCGCCACCTCAGTTCCGCTCATCTATCGGGAGGACTCCTGTGCGCGTCAACACCTTCAAGCGAGCGGCAGTCGCATTCGCGCTCGCCCTGCCCGGCGCCGCCGTGGCGACCGTCGTCGCCGCGCCCGCGGCCCAGGCCGACGGCTGCTACACCTGGCCGCGGACCCTGACCCAGGGCCGCTCCGGCGAGGACGTCCGACAGCTCCAGATCCGGGTCGCCGGTTGGGCCGGATACGGCGGCGTCGTGCGCGTCGACGGGAGGTACGGCCCGGAGACGGCCACCGCGGTCAAGCGCTTCCAGGCCGCGTACGGGCTGCCCGCCGACGGTGTCGCCGGTCCGCGGACGTTCGCCAAGATCTACGGTCTGCAGGACAACGACTGCACGCCGAAGCACTTCAGCTACGCCGAGTTGGACAACGGTTGCGGCAAGGGCGGGTGGGGCGGGGGCCCGCTCTCGTCGTCGGCCACCCGGGAGAACGCAGTACGCACCATGTGGAAACTGGAAGCGCTGCGGCGCAGCCTCGGCGACAAGCCCCTCTACGTCACCAGCGGATTCCGCAACCTCGCCTGCAGCCGGCAGGTCGGCGGCACCGCGAACAGCCAGCACCTCTACGGCAACGCGGCCGACCTGACCTCCCGCGACCGCACCCTCTGCGAGATCGCCCGGTCGGCGCGTGACCAGGGCTTCAGCGGCATCTACGGGCCCGGCTACCCGGACCACGGCGACCACACGCACGTGGACTCCCGCAAGGAGAACAACCGGGACTCGATCGCCAACACCACCGACTGGTCCGCCTCCCGCTGCGGCGTCAACTGACCGCCGACGGCGGCCCGGCACGGGGATGAGGACTCCCCGGGGCCGGGCCGCCGTCGCGGGGGCCCACGACCCGCCGGTCGACGCCGCGACCGGCGGCACCGCACCGGGCCCGGCGGGTGTCAGCTCGCCCGCGGCCAGTGCGGCCGGACCACACGCGGAACCGCGCCACGCGCCGCAGCCCCGGACCGCACCGCCGGCCCGGGCGCACCCGGACGGGCGGCCGGACCGGGTGCGGCCGCCCGCCCGACCGGACGGGCGGCCGACGGACCGGTCAGCACGAACGGGAACGGCACGTGCACGAACGGGTTGCCGTGCCGGATCAGCGCGTCGACCTGACGGTCGTTGAGACCGTGCGTGGTCAGCACCCGGCGCCCCCAACGGTGCAGCCGACAGGGGAACGACGCGCCATCGTTGCGGCACTTCGGTCCGGCGGGCCACTCCTCGGCGGCGTGCACCACCACCGCCCGGACCGCGAGGCGCACATCCTCGGGGGTCAACGGCGCCGGCACCGGCACCTCGCCCAGAATCTGATCGATGGGGTCCGTCGACTGCTCACCAACTCGCACGGCAGGCCTCCCGCAGCTCGGCAGCGGTACGGCGGAACGGCCGCACCACATCCTCGCCCACTGGTACGGTCGGGGAGGCGCGACAGTTCAATACCGCCGGACACCGAAGTCAGACCAGGCCGGCGTCCTGCACCAGCAGCGCCACCTGCACCCGGTTGTTCAGGTCCAGCTTCGTCAACAGCCGGGACACGTACGCCTTGACGGTCGCCACGCTCATGAACAACTCGGCGGAGATCTCCGCGTTGGTCCGACCCCGGCCGAGCAGCAGCGCGACCTCCCGCTCCCGCTCGGAGAGCCCGTCCAGCAGGCGCGCAGCCCGCTGGCGTTTCGGGTCCGGCGCGGGTTGCGCCACGGTGGCGGTGACGTGGGCGATGAGCTTGCGGGTCACCGCCGGGGACAGGGTCGCCTCCCCCGCCGCGACCCGGCGCACCGCCGCCACGATCTCCGCCGGCGGGGTGTCCTTGAGCAGGAAGCCGCTCGCCCCGCCGCGCAGCGCCCGCAGCACCTGCTCGTCGGCGTCGAAGGTGGTCAGGACCAGCACCTCGGGCGGCTCGGCGGTGGCACGCAGCGCCTCCGTCGCGGCCAGTCCGTCGACCCGGGGCATCCGGATGTCCATGAGCACGACGTGCGGGGCGTACGCGGCGACGGCCGCCGGCACCTCGGCGCCGTCGGCGGCCTCCCCGACCACGGTCAGGTCGGGCACGCCGCCGAGGATCATCGACAGCGCGCCCCGGACCAGCGGGTCGTCATCGACGATCAACACCCGCACCGGGCCGCTCACCGGGCCGCCCAGGGCAGCCAAGCGGTCAGCCGGAACCCGCCGTCGGCGTCCGGACCGTGTTCGAGGCGGCCGCCGGCCAGCGTGACCCGCTCGGCGATCCCCACCAGACCGGTGCCGGTGCCCGGGATCGCGGTGGCCGGGCCGCCACCCACCGGCCGGGGATTGTGGATCTCCACCGCCAGCCCTGCCCCGGGGGCCCCGGCCAGCCGGAGCGCCACCACCGCGCCGGGCGCGTGCTTGCGGGCGTTGGTGAGCCCTTCCTGCACGATCCGGTACGCGCTGCGCCCGACCGCCGCCGGCACCGTGTCCGGTTCCGCCACCTCGTCGACCACGCCGACCCGTACCCCGGCTTCGCGGCTCTCGGCGACAAGCGCGGGCAGGTCGCCGAGGGTCGGCTGCGGCCGTTCCGGCGTGGCCCCCGGGCCCACCTCGGCCCGCAGCACGCCGATCACCTCGCGCAGGTCCTGCAACGCGGCGTGCGCGCTGGCCCGGATCACCCCGGCCGCCCGGGCGACCTCCTCCGGCGGGGCGTCCGGGCGGAACTCCAACGCCCCGGCGTGCAGGCTGAGCAGGGAGATGCGGTGGGCGAGCACGTCGTGCATCTCCCGGGCGATCCGGCCGCGTTCGAGCTGCCGAGCCTGGTCGAGCCGGAGCTGCTGCTCGGCCTCGGCCCGCTCGGCACGGTCGCGCAGCGACAGCACCAGGTGGCGCCGGGCCCGGACGAACAGCGCCCACGCCACCACCGCGGCGATGAACAGCGCGGTCCAGACCACGGAGGCCCAGAACGGCATCGTCGGATCGGGTCGGACGACGAGGTAGATCGGCAGGCTCAGGAGGTTCCAGCCCACCAGCGCCAAACCCACCGGCAGCGGTCGGTGGACCAGAACGGTGAACACGACGACCAGCAGCACGACGCCGGCGGTGGTCGAGAAGAACGCCAGCGGTGCGGTGGCCACCGCCAGCCCCACCGGCCAGCGCCGGCGTAACCAGAGCGCGCCACTGACGAGCAGGCCGGCGAGCAGGTCGACCTCCTCCAACCAGTGCGGGCCGGCGTTGAGCCCGAACTGCGGGCCGGGACCGGTGGCGTCGGCGTGCGTGACCAGCACCCAGAGCAGCGCGGCCAGGAAGAGCACGCTGTCGACGAACCAGTCCCGCGGGGTCCGCCGCGCCGCCCGGGTGGGCATCAGGGTGCCCGGCAGGAGCCAGGAATGATCGGGTACGGCGGCGCTGGTCACCAGCCCATGCTAGGAAGCCGTCCGGCCCGGCTGCCAGCTACCAAAGTCGACGACTGAGCAGGACCGAGGTCGACGCCGGCGCCGACCGCCGGCCGCAGCGGGTGACCGGGTAGCCCCGGCAGGCTCGACGGCATGATCGAAGCCGACCAACTCACCAAGCGGTACGGCCCGCACACCGCCGTCGCGGATGTCACGTTCCGCTGCGAACCGGGCACGGTGACCGGCTTCCTGGGGCCTAACGGCGCCGGGAAGTCCACCACGATGCGGATGATCTGCGGGATGACGCCGCCCACCTCGGGTGGGGCGACGGTCGCCGGCCGCCCCTACCGGCACCTGCCAAATCCGGGGCGGCAGATCGGCGTGCTGCTCGACGCCTCGGCGCAGCACGCGGGACGCAGCGGGCGGGAGACGCTCACGCTGGCCGCCCGCACCATGGGAGTGGACCAGGGCCGGGTGGCGGCGACGCTCGACCGGGTCGGTCTGAACGACACCGCCGCCCGGCGGCGGGTGGGCGCGTACTCCCTGGGGATGCGGCAGCGGCTCGGCCTGGCGCTGGCGCTGCTGGGCGACCCCCGGGTCCTCATCCTGGACGAACCGGCCAACGGCCTCGACCCGGAGGGGATCTTCTGGATGCGCGGCCTGCTGCGCGACTTCGCCGACCGGGGTGGCACGGTGCTGCTCTCCTCGCACCTGCTGCGCGAGGTGGAGGCGGTGGCCGACCGGCTGGTGGTGATCGGCGGCGGGCGGGTGGTCGCCCAGGGCGGCAAGGACGAGTTGCTGGCCGGCGCCGGCACGCTGGTGCGGGCCCGCGACCCGCACGCCCTGCGCCTGGCGTTGGAGCGGGCCGCGCTGCCGGCCACCGCCGGCACCGACGGCGGCTTCGTCGTCCGGGCCGAGCCGGGCGAGGTCGGCCAGGCCGCGGCCGACGCCGCAGTGGTCCTCACCGAGCTGCGCCCGGCCGGCAGCGGCGGCCTGGAACAGCTCTTCCTCACCCTCACCGCAGGCGCGTCGACCAAGGAGGCCGTCCGATGACCACCGCCACCCTGCCGACCGCCCCGCCGCGGCACGAACCGACCGTCGCCGGCCCCTCCCTGGTCCGGCTGACCGAGGTGGAGCTGCGCAAGCTCGCCGACACCCGGGCCGGACGCTGGTTGCTGATCGCGATCGGGCTGATCGCCGCCGTGATCGTGGTGGTGCAGCTTTTCGTCCTCGACGGGCGGGACCAGACGTTCACCGCGTTCTTCACCCCGTCGCTGTTCCCGGTCGGACTGCTGCTGCCGGTGCTCGGCATCCTCTCCATCACCTCGGAATGGTCGCAGCGAACCGCGCTGACCACGTTCGCGCTGGTGCCGCGCCGGGAGCGGGTGATCGTCGCCAAGCTCGCCGCGGTGGTGCTGGCCGCGCTCGCCTCGGTGCTGGTCAGTCTGGCCGTCGCCGCCGCCGGCACGGTTGCCGCGACCGCCACCGGCGGGGCGGGGACCTGGGCGTTCGACTGGCAACTGCTCCCCCACGCGGCCGTGTTCCAGGTGGCGAGCGCGCTGATGGGCGCCGCGTTCGGCCTGCTGCTGCTGAACACCCCGCTGGCGATCGTCACCTACCTGCTGCTACCCACCGTGTGGAGCCTGCTCGCCGCGATGATCGAGGGCCTGCGCGCGGCGGCCCGCTGGCTGGACACGTCCTACACGATGGAGCCGCTGCTCGGCACGGAGCTGAGCGCCGGACAGTGGGGCCGGCTCGGCGTCTCGCTCGCCGTCTGGGTGCTGCTGCCGCTGGCTGCCGGTCTGCTCCGTACGCTGCGCCGGGAGGTGTCGTGACAGTGGTGGAACCTGTGCCGGACGAAATCGTGGTCGACGGCGGACGCGGCGAACTGGTGCTCATGTGGGCGGGGTTCCCGCTGGTCGGGGGCGGGCTGGGGGCCGCGGTGACGGCCCTGTCCAGCTGGATCGCCGGGCTGCCGTGGTTCCCGTTCCAGGGTGTGTTCGAGCTGCTCGACCGGTGGCCTGACGAACTGTCGTACGCGATCGGCGCGGGGGCGGGCGTGCTCGGCGGCCTGCTGCTGGCGGTGGTCGCCGTGCGGGACCGACTGACCGTCACGGTCGGGCACCGGTCGGTACGCCTGCACCGCGACGGGCACGGTCGGGACGTGGCCCGCACCGACGTGGCCGGGGTGTTCGTCGACGGCAAGGCGCTGGTGCTGCTGAACACCGCCGGTGGTGAACTGGCCCGGGAGACGTCCGATCTGGACGGTGAGCGGCTGGGTGCGGCGTTCACCCGGCAGGGCTGGCCGTGGCTCGCGCAGGACCCGCACCGGGACACGTACCGGCGGTGGGTCGAAGGGCTGCCCGACCTGCCACCGGGCGCGGACGCCCTGCTGCGCGCCCGCCAGCGGGCGCTGGACGGCGGGCACGACGGCGAGGTCCGGGAGCTGCACGGGGAGCTGGTCCGGCTCGGCGTCGTGGTGCGCGACGAGGGAAAGCGGCAGTACTGGCGGCTGGTGGCCGGACCGCCGTCGCGGTGACCGCTGCTCCGGCGGGCTGCGATCTTGCCGACGTTGATTTACGTTTGTCGATGGTGGGCCGCGGCTCGTCGGATGCGGTGGCCCCCGGGCAGACGTCAGCGCGGCGAGAGGGGCCAGCATGTCGCAGAGCATCTTCCGGCGTAAGCCGGTCGAGGAGATCGCCGACGAGACCGACGAAGGTCTCTCCCGCGAGCTGGGGCTGTGGCAACTCACCGCGATCGGCGTCGGCGGCATCATCGGCGCGGGGATCTTCGCCCTGGCCGGGGCGGTGGCCAACGAGACCGCCGGCCCGGCCGTGCTGGTGTCGTTCCTGATCGCCGGCCTGGCCAGCGCCGCCGCCGCGCTGTCCTACGCGGAGTTCGCCGGCATGATCCCCAGGGCCGGCTCCGCCTACACCTACGGGTACGTGGTGCTGGGTGAGGCGGTCGGCTGGTTCATCGGCTGGGACCTGCTGCTGGAGTACACCGCGATCGTCGCGGTGGTGGCGATCGGCATCTCCGGCTACTTCGGCTTCCTGGTCAACGAGCTGGGCGCGGACCTGCCGGCCTGGATGCTCGGCGCGCCGGGCACCGGCGACGGGCACCGGGTCGACCTGTTCGCGGTGCTGCTCTGCCTGCTCATCGCGTTCCTGCTGACCCGGGGCATCAGGGCCGCCGCGCGGTTCGAGACGTTCGTGGTGGGGCTCAAGGTCGCCGTCGTGCTGCTGGTGATCGTGGTCGGCTTCTTCCACGTGAAGACCGCCAACTACTCGCCGTTCTTCCCGTTCGGGGTCGGTGGCGCGATCACCGGCGCCGCCACCGTCTTCTTCGCCGTGTTCGGGTACGACGCGATGAGCACCGCCGCCGAGGAGTCGCGCGACGCCCGCCGGCACATGCCGAAGGCGATCATCTGGTCGCTCGCCATCTCGATGGTGCTGTACGTGCTGGCCACGCTCGTGCTCACCGGCATGCAGAACTACCGGGACATCGACCCGGAGAGCGGCTTCTCCTCCGCGTTCGCCTCGGTCGGGCTGTCCGGCCTGGCCAGCGTCATCGCGGTCGGGGCGATCATCGGCATCCTCACCGTGATGTTCACGTTCATGCTCGGCGTGACCCGGGTGTGGTATTCGATGAGCCGGGACGGGCTGCTGCCGCGCTGGTTCGCCAAGGTGGATCCGGTGCGCCGGGTGCCGACCCGGGTCACCTGGATCGTCGGCGTCGGCTCGGCGCTGATCGCCGGTTTCCTGCCGATCCGGCAGGCCGCCGAACTGACCAACATCGGCATCCTGCTGGCCTTCGTGGTGGTCTGCGTGGCGGTGATCGTGCTGCGCTACCGCCGGCCGGACGCGCCGCGCACGTTCCGGCTGCCCGGCATGCCCGTGGTGCCGGCGCTCGGCGTGGTCTTCTCGATCTGGCTGATCACGTTCCTCGACCCGGTGACGTGGCTGCGCTTCGGCGTCTGGTTCCTGCTCGGCGCGCTCGTCTACGCGCTGTACGGCTACCGCCGCTCGGCGCTGGCCCGGCGCTCAGACGACGATCACCACCACGGCCAGCCCGGCGAAGGCGACGGACAGCGCCGCGCCCGTCCAGCGCCGCCACGGTGACGCCCCGGCCACGAGCGGCAACCCACGCCACCGCTTGACGGCGGGCACCACGGCGGCTCCGGCCAGCGCGGCGCCGAGGGGCCAGAGCCAGCCCGGCACCACCGACCAGTCGCCGAGCCGGTGGCCGAGGCCCAGGGACACCACCGCCCAGATCGCGTCGGAGAGCACGGTCACCCGGTCCCTGCCACGCCGCGCGGTGCTCCACAGGGACATGCCGCCGAGGAACGTGAGCGTCAGCGCGAGCGCGGCGCCGATCCAGCCGTCCAGGCCGATCGACTCGCTGGCCGCGTCACCCCGCACGCCGAGCAGCCGCAGGCCGATCGGGTCCATGTCGCGGGTGCTGTTGGCGAGCACCACCACCCCCCTGCCGGCGCCCCGGTCGTAGCCGAGGTACGACCGGAAACCGCCGGTGCCGCCGTTGTGCCAGACGATCTCCCGGTCGCCGTGGCGGCTGGTGAACCACCCGTACCCGATCCGGCGGTCGCCCCCGGCGTCGAAGCGCGGCGTCGCGGCGTCCGCGCCGGGGGCGGTGCCGGCGAGCATCGCGGCGGTGAGCCGGGCCAGGTCCTCGGCCGTCGACCAGATACCGACGCCGGCCGGGGCGTAGCCGGCGCCCAGCCACGGGTCGGCGGAGCGACCGGCGGCGGTGACGCCCTCCGCACGCCCGGCGGGCAGGCGGCCGTCGTCGGTGACGGCCACGGTGTCGGTCATGCCCAGTGGACGCAGCACGTCCCGCCGGAGCAGTTCCGGATAGTCGACCCCGGCCCGGGTCGCCAACGCCTGACCGAGCAGCGCCGCGCCGAGGTTCGAGTAGGAGACGGTGCCGCGGTCGTCGTCCGGCTCCACGCCCCGCGCGGCGGCGACGATCCGGTCGACGTCGTTGCCGGCGTACGCGTTCCCGGCGGTGGACGCCGCCCACCACGTCCGGAGCATCGCGCCCGGGGAGTCCAGCGCCAGCCGGGGCAACCCGGACCGGTGGCTGGCCAGCTCGGCGAGGGTGACCTCGCCGGCCGGACCGCTCACCTCGGGCAGGACGGCGGCCAACCGGTCGTCGGGGCGGACCGCACCGGCAGCCACCTGCTCGGCCAGCAGCATCCCGGTGAGCGGTTTGGTGATCGAGCCGATCTCGAACGGGGCGCCCGGTTCGACGGGCGGCCCGCCGGGAGCCCGGTCGCCGAGGCCGGCGACGCGGACCCGGTCGCCGTCGACCACGGCCACCGCCAGGCCGCGCAGACCCTCCGGATCACCGACGGCGGCGCGGACGGCGGCGGCCAGGTCCGCGTCGCCGGTCTGTTGCCGGCCCAGTTGCGGCGGCCCGGGCATCAGGCACGCCGCCACGGCTGCCGCGGCGAGGCCGGCGGCGGTGAGGACGATCGGGGTACGCATGCTCCTGCCTTCGGTCGGGGTGGGTGGCGCGGTCAGCGGCGGGCGGCGGTGAGGACGGCGAGCAACGGCACCACCCGCTCGGGCGGGATGTGGTAGCGGCCGCGGGCACCGCTGCGCAGCCAGCCCGCGGCGGCGAGTTGCCGCAGGTGGTGGTGGAGCTGGCCGGTGGTGCCGAGACCGTCGAGGTTGGCCAGTTCGGCGGTGCCGTGCCGACCGCCGAGGATCTCCCGCAGTAACCGCAGCCGCACCGGATGGGCCAGCGCGCTGAGCGTGCCGGCAAGCGCCGACCAGTCGTCATCGAGCAGGTCGTCGACCGTGGCGCCGTACTGCCAGTCGTAGTTCCGCTCGCCGGTGCGGACGGTGCCGGTGTAGAGCACCGCGCCGGTGCCGTCGGCGGGTATCCGCTGCTTCAGGCCGCCGAGCGCCCAGAACACGTCGCCCGGCGCGGTCTCGGCGGGCTGCGGGGCGGGCGGTGCCGCCCGCTCGCCGGCCAGCCGGGCGACCTGCGCCTCCAGAGCCGCCAGCCGTTCCTCCACGTTCGCCACGACCACCAAAGTACGCAAGTACGTATCTACGCGCAAGCGAACATGCGCCAGTGGTCACCCGGTCCGTCCCGCCGCCGGCGACGACGAGTCGCGGAAAACACACATCCACGGTCCGGCTTCAGAACGAACTGTTCGGGCATGTTCCTCGTATCCAGGTGTGATTCGTGACGGCTACCTCGGAGGCACGGTGTCCGCAGTTCGAACTGATCCCTTCGCGGGGGCGTTCCTCCAGCTCGGCGTGCTCGTCGGCCTGGGCGCGACGGTCGGCCTGAGCCCGTACGGCTGGCTGGCCGGTCTGCTCTTCGGGGCGGTGATGGTCGCGGCGCTGCGGCACGGGCTGCACCGCTCGGACGCGGACCGGCTCGGACCGGCCGACTGGGTGACCCTGACCCGGGCGACGCTGGCCGGCGGTGTGGCCGCGTTGACCGTCGACTCGTTCCGCGGGCCGGTCGTGGTGCCCGTCCTGGCGGCGCTGGCCGCCGTGGCGCTCTCCCTCGACTGGGTGGACGGTCAGGTGGCCCGGCGCACCGGCACGACGAGCGCGCTCGGCGCCCGGTTCGACATGGAGGTCGACTCCTTCCTCGTCCTGGTCCTCTGCGGATACGTCGCCGACCAGGTGGGCGCGTGGGTGCTGGTGATCGGGGTGATGCGGTACGCCTTCCTCGCCGCCGCCCGGGTGCTGCCCTGGATGCGTGGATCGCTGCCGCCGCGTTACTGGCGCAAGGCGGTGGCCGCCACGCAGGGCATCGCGCTTGTGGTGGTGGCAGCCGGCGTGCTGCCCACGCCGCTGGCCGTCGCGGTGCTGGTCGGCGCGCTCGCACTGCTCGTCGAGTCGTTCGGCCGCGACGTCGGCTGGTTGTGGCGCCACCGCGTACGGCGGCCGCTGGCCCTGCCCGCCGCGCCGGTCTCCCCCGCGCCGGTCTCCCCCGGGGCGGCGGATCGCCCGGCCGACTGGTCGCTGGCGGCCCACGGGCTCGACACCCGGCAGCCCGCCGAGGTCGCCGGACGACGCCGGTGACCGACCCGCACCGCCCGGCGGGCGCCGACGAACCCGGCGACGGCGCTGCCACGCAGACCCCGGGCCCTGCCGACACCAGCACGCCCGCCGACGCGACAGGCGGGAACGTCACCCCGGCCGGCGGGCCGGGTGGCCGACGACCGCGCCGGGTGGCCGCCACAACGGTCACCGCGCTGGCCGCCGCGCTCGTGCTGACGGCCCTCGTCGCGCCGACCGACGTGGACCGGCTCACCCCCGGCGCGTTCCTGCGCATCCCGGTGGAAGGGCTGATCGCGATGGCCCTCCTGCTGTCCCTGCCGGTGACTCCCCGCCGGGTGGCCGCCACCCTGCTCGGCGCGCTGCTCGGCCTGGTCCTCGTCCTGACCATCACCGACCTCGGTTTCTCGCTGGTGCTGGACCGCCGCTTCGACCTGGTGGCCGACTGGACGTTCCTCGGCGCGGGTGCGGAATTCCTGTCCGAGTCCTACGGTCGGGCCGCCGAACTGGGTGCGGTGGCACTTGTCGTCGTCGCGGTCCTCGCCGTACCCGTGCTGGTGACGCTGTCGGTGCGGCGGCTGGCCCGGGTCGCGGCCGACCACCGGCGGGCGACCGCGCGGGGCACCGGGGCGCTCGCCGCCGCCTGGATCGCCTGCGCCGTGCTGGGCGTACAGGTCGTGCCCGGGGTGCCGGTCGCCGCGAACACGGTCGCGACCGGCGTCTACGACCGGGCCCGACAGGTGCGTGCCGGCCTGAACGACAAGGATGTCCTCGACACCCAACTCGCCGTCGACAGGTACCGGGAGGTCCCCGGCGACCGGCTGCTGACCGCGCTGCGCGGTAAGGACGTGCTGTTCACGTTCGTGGAGAGCTACGGGCGGGTCGCGGTGGAGCATCCGGAACTGGCGCCGCGGGTCGACGCCGTCCTCGACGAGGGGACCCGGCGGCTGGGTGCTGCCGGCTACGGCAGCCGCAGCGCGTTCCTCACCTCGTCCACCACTGGCGGGGGCAGCTGGCTGGCCCACGCCACGCTGATGAGCGGCATCCGCGCCGACAACCAGTTGCGCTACACCAACCTGGTACGCAGCGACCACCTCACCCTCAACGGCGCGTTCAAGCGCGCCGGCTGGCGGACCTCGCTCGTCATGCCGGCGCTCACCCGGGCCTGGCCGGAGGCCGACTTCTTCGCCCCCGACACCGTGTACGGCGCGAAGGAACTCGCCTACCGGGGGCCGCTGTTCAGCTTCTCCTCCCCGCCGGACCAGTACACGCTGTCGGCGTTCCAGCGCCGCGAACGCGGACCCGGGCACCCGCCGGTGATGGCGGAGATCCCGCTGCTGTCCAGCCACCTGCCGTGGACGCCGGTGCCGGACCTGGTCGACTGGGACGACGTCGGCGACGGCTCGGTGTTCGCGGGCACGCCGCGCGACGGCGGCGACGGCGGCACCCGGGAGGCGTACCGGCGCTCCGTTGTGTACACCCTGAGCACGCTCATCTCCTACGTGGAGCGCTACGGCGACGAGAACCTCGTGCTGGTCTTCCTCGGCGACCATCAGCCGACCCGGGCGATCACCGGCGACGGGGCCGGTCGGGACGTGCCGATCACGATCGTCGCCAAGGACCCGGCCGTGCTCGACCGCATCAGCGGCTGGGGCTGGCAGGATGGTCTGAACCCGGACCCGCAGGCCCCGGTCTGGCCGATGGAGTCGTTCCGCGACCGGTTCCTGCGCGCGTTCGGACCGCAGCCCGGGAGGCCCACCGGCTGACCCCGGGCCGGCGGCCCGGCGACGCCCCCGAGGAGGACCGATGACCCGGTACGCCGCCCTGCTACGGGCCGTCAACGTCGGCAGCAACAAGCTCGCCATGGCGGACCTGCGCCGCGTCGTCACCGGCCTCGGCCACGACGACGTCAAGACCTACCTGCAGAGCGGAAACGTGGTCTTCACCAGCGCGCCCACCCGTGGCGAGGTGCTGGCCGAAGGCATCACGAACCGACTCGCCGACGAGGTGGGACTGCGCGTGCCGGTGCTGGTCCGCGACGGCGACGAACTGGCCGCGGTGGCCGCCACCAACCCGTACGCCGGTCGGCAGGACGACCCGACGCGGGTGCTCGTGGTGTTCCTGTCGGCCGCGCCGGAGCCGGCGCGGGTCCGCGAGCTGACCGCGCCGCCCGGTGAGGAGATGGAGTACGAGGTCATCGGCCGGGAGGCACACCTGCACTTCCCGGCCGGCGGCTACGGGCGCACCAGGTTCACCGCCGCGTACCTGGAGAAGACGTTGGGCGTGGTGGCGACGGCCCGCAACTGGCGCACGGTGCTCGCCCTGCGCGACCTGACCACCGGCTGAGCACCCTCCCCAAACCGGCCGGCGCCGACTAACATCGCTGACCATGGATGCGAAGAGCGTCGTCCGCTCCCGGACCGGGCGGCTGATCGCGGCGGTCGTGCTTGTCGTCACCGGCGCGGTACCCCTGGTGGTGAGCGGTGCGGCGTCGGCGGCGACCGCGCTGACCGTCGCACAGGCGCTGGCCGCCCAGGACGGCCGCACCGCCACCGTCACCGGCTACGTGATCGGCCAGCCCACCTCCGCCAGCACGGTGCTCACGTCCGGCTTCACCGCGGACACCGCATTCGCCATCGCCGACCACGCCGGCGAGACCAGCACCGGCCGGATGCTCTACGTCCAGGTCACCGCCGCCTGGCGCACCACGTTCGGGCTGCTGTCCAACCCGTCCCTGCGCGGGCGGCAGGTGACCGCGACCGGCGCGCTGACCGCGTACTTCAGCCACGGGGGCCTGAAGAACCCGACCACGTTGAGCCTCGGCGGCGGCACCACGCCCAGCGCGAGCCCCAGCCCGGCGCCGAGCGCGAGCCCCACCCCGGCGCCCGGCGGCACCGCCGCGCCGGGCACCTACTACGCGGCCGCCGCCGGCAAGACCGGGCCGGCGCTGCGCACCGCGCTGCACGGCATCATCAAGGTGCAGACGAAGCTCAGCTACGACCAGGTGTGGGACGCGCTCAGGGACACCGACCAGGACCCGGCCAACCCGGCCAACGTGATCCTGCTCTACAGCGGACGCTCGCAGAGCAAGACCAGCAACGGCGGCGGCGCCAACGACTGGAACCGGGAGCACGTCTGGGCGAAGTCGCACGGCGACTTCGGCACCGCCACCGGCCCCGGCACCGACGTGCACCACCTGCGGCCGGAGGACGTGTCGGTCAACTCGCTGCGCGGCAACAAGGACTTCGACGCGGGCGGCGGCACCGTGGCCGAGGCGCCCGGCTGCTACACCGACGCCGACTCGTTCGAGCCGCGCGACGCGGTGAAGGGCGACGTGGCCCGGATGATCCTCTACATGGCGATCCGGTACGAGGGTGACGACGGCTGGCCGGACCTGGAACCGAACGACTCGGTTGCCAACGGCGGCGCGCCCCGGCTCGGCCGGCTGCCGAAGCTGCTGGCCTGGCACGCGCAGGACCCGCCGGACGCCTTCGAACAGCGCCGCAACCAGCGCATCCACGAGCGCTGGCAGGGCAACCGCAACCCGTTCGTCGACCATCCCGAATGGGCCGGGGCGATCTGGGGTTGACCCTCCTCACCCCAGGTGAACCGGCGCGGCGAGCGGGTAGAGAGCCCTCATGACCCCGAACACCGTTCCGGACATTCCACTCAACGACGGCAACACCATCCCGCAGCTCGGCTTCGGCGTGTTCCAGATCGACCCGAAGGACACCGCCCGGGCGGTCGGCCAGGCGCTGGAGGTCGGCTACCAATCGACACCGCCCAGATGTACGGCAACGAGGCCGAGGTCGGGCAGGCGGTGCGCGCCTCCGGGTTGGACCGCGACGAGGTCTTCGTCACCAGCAAGCTGAACAACGGCTTCCACCGCCCCGACGACGCCCGTAAGGCGTTCGATCAGTCGCTGCGGGAGTTGAAGTTCGACCACCTCGACCTGTTCCTGATCCACTGGCCGCTGCCCACGCTCTACGACGGCGACTTCGTCTCCACCTGGAAGGTCCTGGAGGACCTCCAGCGCGCGGGCCGGGTGCGGTCGATCGGCGTGTCCAACTTCCAGGTGCCGCACCTGCAACGGCTGGCCGCCGAGGCGGACGTGGTGCCGGCGGTCAACCAGATCGAGGCGCACCCCTACTTCGGCAACGAGGACGTGCGCGCCTACGACCTGTCGCACGGCATCGTCACCGAGGCGTGGTCCCCGATCGCGCAGGGCAGGGTGCTCGACGACCCGACCGTGGTCGACCTCGCCGAGCAGGTCGGTCGCACCCCGGCCCAGGTGGTGCTGCGTTGGCACGTGCAGCGCGGCGACATCGTCTTCCCGAAGTCGACCACCCCGAAGCGGATCGAGGAGAACTTCGCCATCTTCGACTTCACGCTCGACGACACCGCGATGGAGCGGCTCACCGCGCTGGACAAGGGGGAACCGGGGCGGCAGGGGGCGAACCCGGACACGTTCGACTATGTGCCGAGCTGAGCGTGCGCGGAGGAGGGGGGGTGGCCGCCCCTCCTCCGCAGTTCGGCGCACCGGCCCCCGTCAGATCCGGCCCACCGAGTCCTGGTTCTGCACCACCAGCCAGCGTCCGTGTTCGTGGGTGAAACTCACCCCGATCAGCAGCGGCACGCGAACGTTCCCGCCCGGCTCGGCGTAGACCGAGTCGAAGAGCACGAAGCCGGAGCGGCAGCCGCTGACCGTGCGCTTCGCGACGGTGAAGGACTGCGTCCAGGACGGGTCCGCGAAGAAGCCGGCGAGCCAGTCGACCGTCTCCCGTTTGCCGTCGAGCACCTGCCCGTCGGAGGCGAAGACCACGGTGACGTCCGGGTGCAGCAGGGCGGCGAAACCGGTCAGGTCGCGGCGGACCATCGTGTCGACGTACGCCTGGACGGCCCGGTCGAACGTGGCCTGGCACCCGGGGGGGCGCCCCCATGGACGCGGTGCCGGCGGCCGGAGCCGCCAGGACGCCGGCACCCGTCACGGTCAGCGTCAGTGTGCGGGCGGCGGAACGGACGCTCCCCATGTCGCCTCCTCGGTCGGTGGTGTGCCCTCATTGCAGACCGGCGCCAGCACTTGGCGGTACTGATTCGAACGTCCTCGAACGGGGGCTGCCCGCCGACCGGTTTGCCGGTACGCTGCGTGATGTGATGGTCGCGCGACTGGACGGCCTCAGCCTGTCCCGGCTGCGGCTGGCCGCATCACCGGTCGCGGAGACGACGCGGTGGATGCAGATCACCGTCGCCCGCGCGGGGCACCCGATCCACGGCGATCCAGGTCCGGTCGCCCGCGCCGCGCTGCGTCACCCGGATGTGGCACTGGCGGCGCAGCTGCTCATCCCGGTCGGCAGGCCCGGCTACATGCCGGATCTGCTCACGCCGAAGCCGCCGCCGGGCTCATCGGCCGCCGTCCTGGAGGGACAGTTCGCCGCGATCGCGGCCACCCCGGCGGAGCAGGTGGCCGTTCAGGTCGAAGCGCGCTTCGACGGGCGTCCGACGCCCACGGCGGTACGGACGGCGACGGACGACGGCACACTGCCCGTACGGGTCGCGTCGGGCCTGCACCGGTTCTGGCGGGAGTGCCTGGCCGACAGGTGGCCGCACCTGCGCCGGCTGTGGGAGGCGGAGCTGTCCGAGCAGGCCAACCGGATGGCGACCGGCGGAGTGGGGTATCTGCTCGACGGCCTGCACCCGACGATCCACTGGACGGCCGGGGTCGTGTCGGTGGAGGGCCGGATGCGCAGCGAGCACACGCTGCGCGACGCCGAGGTGGTGGTGACCCCCTCCGTCCTGGGTTGGCCCCAGGTCACCGTGCAGTTCTGCGACGCCCGGGACGCCGTGCTCGCCTACCCGGTGCACGGCCTGCCACCGCCCGGCAGCGGTGGGCGCCTGGGCGACCTGATCGGCGTGAGCCGGGCCGACCTGCTCGCCGACCTGGACGTGCCGCGCTCGACCGGCGAGCTGAGCCGCCGGCACCACCTGGCACCGGCCACGGTCTCCTACCACCTGGGCGTGCTGCTCCGCTCCGGTCTGGTGCGCCGCCGGCGGGACCGGCACCGGGTGCTCTACCAGCGTTCGGTCTCCGGCGACGGGCTGGTCGACCGGCCGCTGACCGGCGCTTGACTTCGCGCGCACTCGAAGGGGCAGGGTGGCCCGAAACGCCCCGACGGGAAGGAACTCCATGCGCTATCGCACCATCGGCGCCGACCCGGCCACCCGCCGTGAGGTCAGCGTGCTCAGTCTCGGCGCGATGCTCTTCGGCACGGCCACCGACGAGGCCACCTCGTACGCCATCCTCGACCGCTACGTCGAGGCCGGCGGCACGTTCGTCGACACCTCGGACAACTACGCCTTCTGGGAGAACGGCGGCCAGGGCGGGGAGAGCGAGGAACTGCTGGGCCGTTGGCGGCGCAGCCGCGGGGTGGGCGACGAGATCGTCGTCGCCACCAAGCTCGGCGCCCGCCCGCTCGCCCCGGGCACCAGCTATGTGGACAATGCGGAAGGGCTGTCCGCCGCGGTGATCCGCGAGTCCGCCGAGCGCAGCCGGGAGCGGCTCGGCCTGGACCGGATCCCCCTGCTCTACGCCCACATCGAGGACAAGACCGTGCCGCTGCGGGAGACCGTGGAGGGCTTCGCCGAACTCGTCGCCGAGGGCACCGTCGGGCTGCTGGGCGTCAGCAACCACCGCGCCTGGCGGGTGGAGCGGGCCCGCGCCATCGCGGCCGCCGCCCGCCTACCCGGGTACGAGGTCCTCCAGTACCACCGCAGCTACCTGCCCCGACGCCTGGACGTGCCGAGCGAGCTGGACGTCGACGGTGACGTCGGCTGGGTCGGCCCGGACCTCGCCAGCTACCTGCGCGCCGAGCCGCAGCTCACGCTGGTCGCGTACTCGCCGCTGCTCAAGGGTGCGTACGCCAGGCCGGAGCGGCTCGGCGAGGAGTACGCGGTGCCGGCCACCCCGGCCCGGTTGGCGGCGCTGCGGGCAGTGGCCGCCGAGACGGGAGCGACGGTGAACCAGGTGGTGCTGGCCTGGCTGATGGGCGCGGACGTGCCGACGATCCCGCTCGTCGGCTTCTCCTCGGTGGCCCAGTTGGAGGAGAGCCTGGGCGCGGTCGACCTCGAGTTGACCACCGAGCAGCGGTTGCGGCTGGACACCGCCCGCTGACCGGGCCGCGGGCGGGTGGTCGGGGGCCACCCGCCCGCGGTCACGTGTCGCTCAGCCGATCGGGAACCGGCTCGCCCGGATGTCCAGCCGCAGGCTGCCGGTGCCCGGGAGGGTCACCTCGGTGGCGTCGGCCAGACGCGCCGCGCCGTCGTACCAGCCGGCGTACCGCACGTAGGGCGGCGTCCAGTGCCAGGCGACGGTGACCGGCTGGGGACCGAGCACGCGCAGCGCGTATTCCCCGTCGCGGTCCAACGTCCAGCCGATGACCTCACGGGTGCGCGCGTTGCTCACCGTCAGCTCCGCGACGATCGCACGGCCCTCGGGATCGACCAGCCGGCCGGTGACCAGGACGCCGCGTCGTAGGGCCGGGCTGTACGTGGTGGTGACGCCGGCCCGGACGGTGACCGGCGTGGCCTTGCCCCGCAGGGCGACCCCGCCGGACCACTGCGTGGCGTTGTCGGCGGTGGTGAACAGCAGCGGCCACTGGTACGGGCCGAGCCAGTCGATCCGGTAGTGGCCCTGCGCGTCCAGTTCCACCCCCCACTCCGGGTAGACGCCGCCGGGCTCGTGGGCGATCGACACCGTGCCGGAGGTCACCGACCCACCGGTGGCCGCGCTGGTCACCGTGCCGGTGATCACGCCGGCACGGTCGAGCCGGATGGTGGGCACGGTCGCGGTACGCCCGGCACCGAGGCTGATCACCCGGGCCTGCTTCGCCTCACCGGTACCGCCGGTCGCGCCGATCCACTGCGCACCGTACGGCGAGCCGGTGGCCGGGCGGGCGAACAGGTTCCAGGAGCCGGCCTCCACCTGCCCGAGGCGGACGTCGCCGCTCTGGTCGGAGCAGGCCCGGGGATGGACGCGCGGGAGGTTGCCGGTGCCGGCCGGCGCCACGGTCAGGCAGACGCCGGCGACGGGTGCGCCGGTGGCCGCGTCGACAACCCGTGAGACCAGGTGCGCGGCCGGGGTCAGGTCGACCACCGCGGTGCCGCTGCCGTCGGCCAGCACGGTCACCGTGGCGTCGCGGGGCAGGTAGGAGTCGTCCTGGGTGTAGACCCGCACCTTTTGGGGGCCGGGGACGAGCGGCGGCACGGTCACCTGGGTGTCGCCGCACACGTTCCGGCGGGCGTCGACGAACACGCAGATTCCGTCGATGGGTGCGCCGGTGAGCGCGTCGCGCGCCCGCAGGGTGGCCGGGCTGGGCGCGAGCTGACGCTCGGAGACCTCCGTCGTGTCCCCCGCGGACACCCGGACGCGCCCGGCCTGTGCCCAGTTCGTCCGGCCGGGCACCCACTGCCGCAGTGTCTGGTCGGACGGGACGTCCGCACCGGCCGCCGGGATGATCGCGATCTTGTAGTCGGTGGGCGGTAGCTGGACGCTGAGCTGCCCGGAGTCGTCCAGCGCCTGGGACGCCTTCTCGTAGCTGCTGTCGGCGGCCACCAGGTCGACGGTGCCCTGGGCCGGGGTGCCGTCGGGGCGGGTCACGGTCAGGTGCAGGACACCGACCGGTTCCTCGGCCGCACCGGCGGCGGGCGGTGACGCGGTGACGGCCAGCGTCGCCACGGCGACGACGGCGAACACTCGTCGGGCAACGGACACAGTGGACCCCTCTCGGGTCGGTGCGCGGAGGGCCCGGACAGCGCCACCACCGGAACGCCCCCGCGCGTCGGATGTCGGCCAGCATATGGTGAGCCGACCGTCACGTGCTGTCCCCGGCCGGTCGCCCGGTGGACCGCTCCGAGAACGGCGGGCTCCGCCAGATCCGATCTGGCAGACCGTCTGGCGCCTGCCGGGTGGAACCACAGCTCCCCCGGCCTCGTTGAGACCGACGACCCCCTCGGGGCGGCGTGCGGCCTCGTCGCCGGCGAGCTGGGCCGGAGAGGACCGACGTCGCACGAGGACGGGCGGCGCCTGCCGGACACCGAACGAGAACAAGGAGAGACGATGACCAACCGCAACACCGGCCTGGCCGTCGAAGCCGACGGCCTGGTCCGGTCGTTCGGCTCGACCCGGGCCCTCGACGGGTTGGACCTGCGGGTTCCCGCCGGCACCGTCTACGGCGTGCTCGGCCCGAACGGCGCCGGCAAAACCACCGCCGTACGGGTGCTGGCCACGCTGCTGCGCCCGGACGGCGGCTCGGCGCGGGTCTTCGGCCACGACGTGGTGAGCGACGCCGGCGCGGTCCGCGCCCGGGTGAGCCTGACCGGCCAGTACGCCTCGGTCGACGAGGACCTGACCGGGGCGGAGAACCTGATCCTGCTGGGCCGGCTGCTCGGGTTGAGCCGGCCGGCGGCCCGGGATCGGGCCGACCTGCTGCTCGCCGCGTTCGGGCTGACCGAGGCGGCGGGGCGGCAGGTGAAGAAGTACTCCGGCGGCATGCGGCGGCGCATCGACATCGCCGCGAGCATCCTGAACACCCCGGACCTGTTGTTCCTCGACGAGCCGACCACCGGCCTGGACCCGCGCAGCCGCAACCAGGTGTGGGAGATCGTCCGCGCGGTGGTGGCGTACGGCACCACGGTGCTGCTGACCACGCAGTACCTGGACGAGGCGGACCAGCTCGCCGGCCGGATCGCGGTCGTCGACCACGGCCGGGTGATCGCGGAGGGCACTCCGGGCGAGCTGAAGTCGTCGGTCGGCTCCGGCACCGTCCACGTCCGACTGCGCGACGCCGGGCAGCGGCCCGACGCCGAGCGGGTGCTGCGGACCACGCTCGGCGTGCCGGTGCAGCTCGCCGCCGACCCGGTGGCCCTGACCGCCCGGGTCGGCGAGGACGGCACCGACCTGGAGGCCGGCGAGCAGGCCGCTCGTGCCCTCGGCGAGCTGGCCCGGGCCGGCATCGTGGTGGACGACTTCTCCCTCGGCCAGCCCAGTCTGGACGAGGTGTTCCTGGCCCTGACCGACCATCCTGCCGTCGCGGACGACGAGCGGGACGACGAACTGGAGGCGGCCCGATGAGTGACACCGCGACCACTACCGGACGGCCGCCGTCGGTCTACGTGCCGTCCGCCGACGCGCTGGCCACGGTGCTCACCCCGGGTGAGCGGCCGACCCGGCCGGGGCCGCTCGCGGCGTCGCTGACGTTCGGCTGGCGAGCCCTGTTGAAGATCAAGCACGTGCCGGAACAGCTGTTCGACGTGACCGCGTTCCCGATCATCATGGTGCTGATGTTCACGTACCTGTTCGGTGGCGCGCTCGCCGACAGCCCGCGGGCGTACCTTCAGTTCTTCCTGCCCGGCATCATGGTCACCAGCGTCGTGATGATCACCATGTACACCGGGGTCGGGTTGAACAACGACATCGAAAAGGGTGTCTTCGACCGGTTCCGTACGCTGCCGGTGTGGCGACCGGCCGCGCTTGTCGGCATGATCTTCGGCGACGTGCTGCGTTACGTGCTGGCCGCGGTGGTCATCCTCGGGGTGGGGCTGGTGCTCGGCTTCCGTCCAGACGGTGGGGTGCCCGGGGTGCTCGCCGGGATCGGCCTGCTCGTGGTGTTCTCGTTCGCGTTCTCCTGGGTGTGGACGTTCTTCGGCCTGGTGCTGCGCAGCGAGAAGTCGGTGATGGGCGTCAGCATGATGGTGTTGTTCCCGCTGACGTTCCTCAGCAACGTGTTCGTCGAGCCGTCCACCATGCCTGGCTGGTTGCAGGCGTTCGTCAAGGTCAACCCGATCACCCACCTGGTCGCCTCGGTCCGGGCCGTGATGGCCGGCTCGGTGGACGCGTCGAGCACGATGTGGCTGCTGCTCTGGACCGCCGGGTTCCTGGTGGTGTTCGGCACGCTCACCATGTACCGCTACAACCGCCGCTGACCGCGTCGGGTGATCCGGTCAGAGCTGCCAGGGCACCGGCTCGGCGGGCAGATAGCGGCAGGTGCCGCCGGTGGTGACCGCCTCCCGCAGGTGCGCGGCGAGCACCGGATGCCGCTCGTCGATGCGACGCAGCGTGTCCCGGATGCGGGCGGTCACCGCCTTGCGGGCCCGCTCGGGCTGGTCGCCGAGGCGGCGGCTGCGCCCGGCCAGCCCGGCGGCGGTACGCAACTGGTCGAGCAGCGCCGCCCGTTCGGCGTCCAGCGCGGCCAGCCGCTGCCCGTCGTCGCGCGACGCGGCCCGGTCGATCTCGTCGTCGAGCCGGCGCAGGTGCTGCCGGTAGCGGGCCTTCGCCTCGTCGTCGAGCACCGGATCGGCGCCCAGGCGACGGGCCGCGACCAGTTCCGGGCCGGCGGCCGGGTCGAGCAACTCGACCGCCGGCACGTCCACCCCGGGGCGGCTCACCAGCAGCCGCAGGTCGTGCAGGCCCTTGGCGTCGGGCAGGTGCACCACCCGGCCGGCGTACGCGAGCCGCCACACCGGACCGTCCGGCCGGAACTCCGGCCGGACGGTCCGGGCAGGGTCTTCCGTGTCCGGACCGGGCGCCGGGGCGATTCCCCCGGCGTCGCCCCGGCGCCCGGCCACCACGGACGCGGACACGAGAGCCGGAACGCCGAGGTGCGCGGTCAGGCGCGGGGACACGGCGGACGTCGCCACCGGCCCGGCCACGTCCAGCCGGTCCACCACCTGAACCATGCCCAGCGTCCGTGCCTCGCCCACCGTCTCGGCACGCAGCCGCCGCGCCCCGGCCGCGGCGCCCGGCCCGGCGCGCCCGGTGAGCACGGCCACCAGCCCGGCCCGGGCCAGCACCGACCAGGGGCGGGCGCCCAGCCGGTCGGCGGCCTCCCGGGCCGCCGTGTAACCGGCGACCGCGTCGTCCCACCGGCCCTGAGCCGCGTCCACGCCGGCCAGCCACAGGTCGACCGGGCCGCCGATGTCGCAGCCGAACAGCGCGGCCATCCACCGCCCACGGTGCGGCGTCAGGGCCGCCCGCACCTCGGCGCACCGGCCCGGGTCGCCGTCCAGAGCTGCCACCTGGGCCCGCAGTCGCAACCACAACGGAGACACCGGCCGGGGGTACGTGATGCCGGCCTCGATCCCGGCGGTGAGCCGCAGCGCCGTGGCAGTGTCGCCGCGTTCGACGGCGGTGAGGGCGCGCAGCAGTTCGGCCTGCGGATGACCGCTCCCCACCCGGTCGAGCAGCGCCTGGGCCTCGGCGACGCGGCCGTACAGCAGCAGCACCGACCAGCGCATGTGGTGCGTCATGAACGCGTGCTCGGATCGCTCCGACTCGCGGTAGCCGTCCGCCTCGGCGAGGCATGCCTGCGCCGCGGCGAGGTCCCCCTGGAAGGCCGCGATGATCCCGGCGTCCATGATCGCCGCCACCCGCTGCTGGGCGACGCCGCCGCGTTCGACGCCGGTCACGAACGCGGTCAGCTCGTTCCGGTAGCCCGGGTCGCCGAGTTCCAGCAGCGCGACCCAGCGCAGCGCGGTGGCCCACAGTTCGGTCTCCCGGTCTCCGCCACGGCGAGCCACTTCCCGGATCTCGGCGGTGACCACGGCCCGCTCCTGCGCGGTGCCGAGCCCCCAGGTGGTGTCGTGGCGGGCCCACAGGCTGAAGGTGAGCGCCTCGTCGTCGCGGCCGTGCCGGGCGAGCGTCTCGGTCGCGGTGATCAGGTCGGTGACGAGCATCCGCACCGACCGCCCAGGCTCCGGCTCGGCGATCAACCGCCGGTACGCCTCCCGGACCAGGTCGGCGGCGTCGAGCCGGCGGGTGGTGGAGTGTGCCCGGTGGGCGGTGAGCGCCACCCGGGTCAGCGCGGTGGGATCGGCCAGTCCCCGGGCCAGCGTGGCCGCCTCGGCCAGCAGCCGTTCGACCTCGGCCGCCGAGCTGGTGTGGTGCAGCAGCCCGGTCAGCTCCAGCAGCACGCGGACCCGCTGGGCGGGCTCGCCGGGCAGTTCGAGCGCCCGCCGGTAGTGCCGGACCGACTCGTCCACGGCGAGCCGGCCGGCGGCGTCCCGCGCGGCGGCCAGCAGCAGGTCAGCGGCGCGTGCCGGCTCCAGTTCGGCGCCGGCCAGCCACACGTGCCGGGCCAGGTGCGCCGGGCTGAGCGCCTCGGCCAGCGCGTCGGAGCGGTCGGCGGCGCGGACGACGCCCGCATGCCGGGCCCGCCGGTCGTCCTCGGCCAGCCCGTCGTAGAGCGTCTCCCGGACCAGGTCGTGCACGAAGACGAACCGCCCGCCGCCGCGTGGCAGCACCAGCCGGGCCGCGGCGGCGCGGCCGAGCAGCCGGTCCGCGTGGGCGACCGCAACGGGTACGCAGGCGGCGAGCGTCGGCTTGTCGAACTCGCGGCCGAGCACCGCGGCAACGGTCAGTGCCTCGACCACCGGGGCGGGCAGCTGGTCGAGCCGACGGCGTACCACCTCGCGCACCCCGGGGGCAACCGTGTCGGTGAGACCGGCGGCATGCCAGAGCCGCGCGGTCTGTTCCACGAAGAACGGGTTCCCGCCGGTGCGCCTGTGCACCTCGGTGACCAGGCTCGCGTCCGGCTCCCGACCGGCGGTGCGGGCCATCAGCGCGGCCACCTCGTCGCGGCCCAGCCCGGTGAGCGTGACGGTGGTGGCCTTGGCGGTCAGCGGCAGCAGCAGCGGACGCAGCGGGTGCTCGCCGGGTTCGACCTCGGCGTCCCGGTAGGTGCCGATCAGCAACAGCGGCTCGAAGCAGGTGTGCTGGGTGACGAACCGGAGCAGCCGCAGCGACGCCGGGTCGGCCCAGTGCAGGTCGTCGAGGACCAGCACGACCGGCCGGTGCTGGGCGGCGGCGGCGAGCGCGGCGGTCACCGCGTCGTGCCTGTCGAACTCGGCCCGGGCGGCGTCACCGGCCGGAGCGGCATCACCGTCGCCTCCGGCATCACCGTCGCTTCCGGCCGAACCGGCCGCGGGCTCGCCGAGCAGTGCCGCCAGCCCGGCGCCGGCGGCCTCGGCGGCGGCCGGGTCGCCGGCGGACCGGGTCAGGCGGCGCAGCACCTGGACCCAGGGCCAGTAGTCGGGGGCGGTGTCGGAGTCCCAGCAGGCGGCGCCGACCACCCGTGCCCCGCGCCGCCGGGCCTCGTCGGCGACGGCCGAGACCAGTGTGGTCTTGCCGATACCCGGCTCGCCGGTGACCAGGGCGAGGCCGCCATGACCTGTGGCCAGCCGGGCCACCTCGGCACGCAGCAGCGCAGCGGGATGCTCCCGCCCGATGATCTCCTGGCCGATGCTTGCCTGGCCGATGCTTGCTTGGCCGATGACTTCTTGGCCGATGACTTCTTGGCCCATGACTTCTTGGCCCATGACTTCTTGGCCCATGACTTCTTGGCCCACCCCCGGTTCCATGACCTCCCGACGCTAGTCCAGGGGTCCGACAGGACGGACCGTTCAGCCCCGCGCGTCGGTCACCACGTACGCGCAGGCCGGGCACGCCGACGGCCCCTGCTCGGCGAACCACCGACAGGTACGCCGGATGGCGCACTTGGGCAGCGCCTCCTCCACGGGCGGGGCGGCCTCGGCGTACGAGGCGGCCATCCGGGCACCCAGGCCGCAGTGCGAGCCGGTCCAGAAGCCGCAGGACGAGGTGACGCACGGACCGGCGAGCCGGACCCGAGCCTCGACCGGTCCGTCGCCGTCACCGAACCCGGCGAGCGCCACCTCGGCCGGGACGGCCGGCGTCACGTAGGCCACCCGGCCCGCCGGAGTGATCATGCCGAGGAACACCGTGGCGTTGGACGCCGGGGTGCTCGGGCACATCCGCTCCGGTGGGCCGGCCGGCGGGGTGGCGTCGGTCACCGCTGGATCCAGAAGCCGAAGTCGTTGATCCGCTGACCGAGTTCCTCTGCCAGCGGGCCGTCGATGACCCAGAGACCGTTCCACTCGGGGCGCAGCTTGAGGTTGCGGTGGCCGAGGGTCAGCGGGCTGACCAGCTTGGCGTCGGCAGTACGCAGCGCCGCCAGGCCGGCCTTCTGGATCTCGGTGGCGATCAGGGTCTGCTGTTCGATGCTCAGGTCGACGCCGTCGACCACGAAGCGGAACTCGTTGCGGGACATGTGCTACCTCCGGTCACTCGTACGATTCGGTGCCCAACCCGCGACGCAGGCTGGCGCGGGTGAAGCCCGCCCAGCCGGCATGCGTGGCGGCGTCGGTGTGCTGTCCGGTGCGGGCGAGCACCCGGGCGGCGTGCTCCGTCCACCGGGCGGCGGTGGCCGCCGCGTCGCTCCACAGGCCACGGCAGGCGGCGACCGCGAACGCGACCTGTTCCGGCGTGCCGGTGAACCCGGCGGGTCCGTCGCCGACGCGGATCGCGCCGTCCGGGCGGACCCGCACGCTCGGGAAGTGGTGGTGCAGGCTGGCCAGCGTGGCCAGGTGGCTGGCGTCGCGGCGGTCGGCGGCGAACCCGGCGCGCAGCTCGTCGTCGTGGCGGTGCCGGATGGCGTGCAGGACCAGCGCGTCGCCGGCCGCCTCGACCCGGCCCACCACGTGCACGGGCGTGCTCCAGGCCGGGGGTGAGTTGGCCGACCAGAAGGCCAGCCAGGCGGTGAGCCGGGCGTGGAAGTCGATCTGGACGCCGACGGCGGGCGCGGACCCGTCGGGCGCGCGCAGCGCGGCGGTGGCGATGCGGTCGCGGTTGGTCAGCCGCGCCGCGGGGCGGGCGGGAAGCGCCGCAGCAGCAGGGGTGGAGGCGGCGGGGGTGGAGGCGACAGCCAGGCCGGTCAGGGTGACCGCCGAGGCTGCCGCCGCGCCGGCGAGCAGTCGGCGGCGGTCGAGCAGGTGTCCGTTGTGGTTCATCGTCGGCCCTTCGTCGACGGCAATGAACCGACGCTATCGACCGCAAGCGATCAGGAGAACACCCTGCGTGATGGGAGGTTGACAGGAATGCCGGGAATTCCCGGCGGCGTGAACGGCGGTCCTGTGCCCGGGTTCACGGTGTGGTGGACGGGAAGCGCTGGTGTCCGAGCACGGCGAGTAGTCGCAGTTTCTCCTCGGCCTCGCTGCGCGGCGCGGCGGTGAGCACCAGCAGGGCCTGCGACTGGTCCTCGGTGAAGAGCACCTGGCAGTCCAACTCGATGCGCCCGAGTTCCTGGTGGATCAGTGTCTTGTGGTCGGCGAAGCGCTGCGCCACCTCGTGCCGCTCCCACAACTCGGCGAACTCCCCGCTGGCCGCGCGCAGCGCCCGCACCAGCTCACCCGCCCGGGACCGGGGGCCCATCGACCCGTACGCGGCGCGCAGGTTGGCGACCTGGGCCCGGCCCTGCCGGTCGCGGTCCTCCACCGGATAGTGCTCCCGTTCGGCCAGATCGGTGAACCAGCGGTAGACCTCGCTGCGGGCCAGTCCGGTGTGGCCGGAACGGTCCCCGAGCAGCGCCGCCGCCAGCCGGTTCTGCACAAGCGTCTCGCTCAGGTCGGACAGGATGAGCGCCGGGGTGTCGGCCAGCCGGTCCAACACCCGCAACAGCGCCGGCGCGACGTGGCCGGTGCTGGCCACGGTCTCGGGCGGGCTGTGCCCGGCGACCCGGAACAGGTAGTCGCGTTCGTGACCGGTCAGCCGCAGCGCGCGGGCCAGCCCGCCGAGCAGGTGCGGACTCGGTTGCGGGCCGCGCCGCTGCTCCAGCCGGGTGTAGTAGTCGGCGGACATGGCCGCGAGCGAGGCGACCTCCTCCCGTCGCAGGCCGGGCGCCCGGCGTCGGGCGCCCTCCGGCAGCCCGACGTCGCCGGGGCGCAGCGCCTCGCGGCGGCGGCGCAGGAATTCGGCCAGGGCTTGGCGGTCCACGAGCCAAGTATCCGCCGTGCGCCGCCAGGAACCAGGGATCGCCGATCCCCCGATAACGGATCTCTTCATCCGCGGCGCCGGACCCCGCAGGCTGGCGGCATGGACATCTCCGGAAACACGATCTTCATTCCCGGCGCCACCAGCGGCATCGGCCTGGCACTGGCGCTCGCCCTGCGGGACCGGGGCAACACGGTCATCGTCGGAGGCCGGCGCGCCGAGTTGCTCGACGAGATCGCCGCCGCCAACCCGGGTCTGGCCACCGTCCCGATCGACATCACCAACCCGGCGAGCATCGCCGCCGCCGCCGTCCGGGTACGGGCGGCGTACCCGGATCTCAACGTGCTGGTCACGATGGCCGGCGTGATGCGGATCGAGGACTGGCGGAGCGCGGACACGTTCCTCGCCTCGGCCGAGGAGGTGGTGACCACGAACGTGCTGGGCACGATCCGGCTGATCGCCGCGTTCGTCGAGCACCTGCGGCAGCGCGGCAACGCCACGATCCTCACCGTCTCGTCCGGCCTGGCGTTCGTGCCGTTGAGGGTCACACCGAGCTACAACGCCTCCAAGGCGGCGGTGCACATGCTCAGCGAGTCGATCCGGCTGAACCTGGACGGCACCGGCGTGCGGGTGCTGGAGTTGGTACCGCCCGCGGTCCGCACCGCGCTCCGGCCCGGCCACGAGAGCAATGAGCTCGCCATGCCGTTGGACGAGTTCGTGGCCGAGGTGATGGTGCTGCTGGAGACGCAGCCGGACGCGACGGAGATCCAGGTGGACCGGGTGAAGTTTCTCCGGAACGCCGAGGCGCGCGGTCACTACGACCGGGTTGTCGCCGCGGTGAACGAGGCCGATCCGGCCACATCCACCCCTTGATATAGACAGATGCCTATCTATAGGCTGACGGCGTTCCGCTCACCCCCCATCCCAAGGAGTGCGAACCATGCGTACGCCCAAGCTGTCCCGGATCCTCGCCACCCTCGCGACCGCGACGCTCGCCGCGCTGGGCGCGGTCGCCGTCAACCCGGCACCGGCCTCCGCCGCCGTCCGCAACGTCTGCTTCAACATCAGCCAGGCCGGCCCGTTCGCCAACACCGCGGTGCAGGCGGCATCCATCTGGAACAACTACACCAACAACATCAACATGGCCCAGTGCGGGTCCAACCTGCGAATCACCTACACCTACGGCGGCGGGTCGTACGCCCAGCGCACCAGCCTCGGCAACGGCCGCGTGGTCATCGACTACAACCAGGCCCAGCAGTACTCGCCGCTGCGCATCATGACCCACGAGATCGGCCACATCCTCGGCCTGCCGGACAACTACAACGGCAACTGCGCCATCCTGATGTCCGGCGGCAGCGCCGGCACGAACTGCACCAACCCGTACCCCAGCTCCACCGAGGCCGCCCGGGTCGACTCGCTGTTCGGCTTCGCCGCCCGCAGCGCCACGCCCGCCCAGGTCTTCACCGGCAGCTGGCCGGCCCCCGCCACGGTGGGCGCCCAGCGTTGACCGCACCGCGACGGGGTCGGCGGGTCACCGCCGGCCCCGTTCGCGTCCCCGGCCCTTTCGCGTCATCGGTCCTGTGGCGGGCACCGGCACCACCGCTGCCGGATCGTCACCGGCCAGCGGGTCCGACCCACCTCCGGTGACGGCGGAAGCGCGCTCGGTCAACTCCTCGACGCGCATCCACAACTGGCGCACCGCCCGCGTGTCCTGCTCGTCCAGTGCGGACATCCGCTCCACCAGATCGACGTAGTCCACGGCGAGAGACGCGTACGCCACGGCGGGTCGCCCCGCCCGGTCCAGGTCCATGATCTGCTGGGCGATGCCGGCCATGGCGGCGCTGAGCGCACCCCGGGTGTCCCGCCGCTCGGCCCGCGCGGCCTGACGCGCGTCGGCCAGCCGACCGGCCCGACGTCCGCCCCACCACAACGCCGCCGCCCCGCTCAGCACGCCGAGGACGGCACCGCCGGCCAGCAGGTAGCGCGGCAGTGGCGGGGAGAGCACCCGCGCACCGTCGGGCACGATACCGGCCCGCACCAACCGGTCGTAGTTGAGCACGATCACCTTCATCGCCTCGACCGGCCGGTCCACGAACGCGTCCGCTCCCCGGCCGATCGTGGTCTCGGCGACCACCGCCTTGCCGAAGTCCCCCGACTCCTCGTACCGGAAGCGCGAGCAGCCATAGGTGTCCCAGTCGTCACCGTCGCGGCTCATCGCCAGCGTCAGCGTCCCCCCGGTGGCCGACTTGGTGTCACGACAGGCGTCACGCAGGTCCGCGCCCGGGGCCATCACCAGCACCACCAGCCGCCGGTTACCGACGATCCGCTCGGCCTGGGCCCGGTCCAGGTCCACCCCGGGAGCCACGTAGACCGACGAGGTCCGCACCTGCCGGGCGACCGGTCCGTCCATGATGCCGCCGGTCCACCCCGCCCAGCCGGCCAGCAGCAGGCAGCCGAGCGTCACCCGGCCGAACACGGTGAAGAACAACCGGCCCAGCAGCCCACGCCGCGGCTCCACGTACCGGTGGCGGCCGACGACCGCGGCAGCGGTGCTCACGACAGCCTCGCCCGCAGGTAGACGTCCGGCCGGTACCCGGGCATCCGCACATGCCGGGCCACCTCGTCCAGATCGGCCGCCGCGTCGGTCAGCAGCCCGCGTACGTGCCGGTCGGGCAGCCCTCCGTCGACCGCGTCCCGGGCCGCCCGCAACAGGCTGATGCCCCGGACCAGCGCCGGATCGCTGCCCGCGTCGGTGAGCAGGGACAACTCCACGGCCAGCGCGGAGAGCCCGGCCATCTGGGCGACTCGGCCGGCCGGACCGAGATCGGCCCGGTGCCGGCGCCCGGCGGTACGCACGGTGTGGATCGACAGCACCACGAAACCGGCCACACAGCCGGTGAAGAGCCACGGCAGCGCCGGCAGCGCCACCCGCAGCGGGTCGAACGGCTGGTACGGCAACGGCCGGCCGAACAGCCCCGCGTACCGCACGTCGGTGACCCGGCCCAGGTACACACCGAGCACCGCCTCCTGCGGGTAGTCGAAGCGGCTGAGCCGGCTGCCGAACTGGGCGTAGAAGCTGACCCCGGCCACCTCGGCGAACTCCGCCGCCTGCGGACCGTGGTACTCGACCCAGCCGCCGTACATCACCACGATCGGCTGGTCCGGGGCGAGCCGGTGCAGCGCCGGCCCGTACGCGGGCAGCGGCTTCCCGTACGGCTGCTGGGGCAGCGCCACGAACCACGCGCCGTCCGGGAACGCGGTGGCGGCAGCCCGCTCCGGCACACGCGACAGGCTGGCCCCGGGAGCCGCGTACCGTCCGGTGGCGCGCAACGCGGCGACCACCGGGGTCAACTCCCGGTCCGTGGGCTCCCGCCAACCCAGGGCGTCCCGGTCCGGCGGCAACGGCGTCCGACGCTGCGCGGCGATCAGGGCGACGATGGCATCGGTCACGTCGCCGGTGGCGAACCGCGCCCGCCAGCCGGGCAGATCGTCCGGCGTGGCCGTGTAGCCGCCGCCGCTGACCTCGGTGCCGACGATCCAGATGTCGGCGTTGTCCACGTCCCGCACCCGCTGCTGTTCCGCCTCGTCCAGGCCGGGCGGGGCAGCCAGGATGCGGGCGCCCCCGTCGCCGATCGTCGCCCGTACGCGCTGCTCGTCCCAGCGGGCGACCGTGCCGGGCAGGCGGACCACCGGGTCGGCCGCCACCAACGCGGTCATCTCCGCCACCGACGGCACGCTCGCGTCGCTCAACTCGCCCGCCGACCCCTCCGGCAGAGCCGCCGTCGACGGTGAACGCCCGTAGCTGACATCCGCGACCCGGTCCTGCGCCACCATGAACGTCGACAGGGCAGCCGCCGCCGCGAGCAGCAGCGCCCAGCGCAGCACCTCCCGGCTGACCAGCCACCTGAACGCGTTCACCGGACCGTCCGCCACAACTCGTCGGCGCGGCGGGCGTGCTCGGCGGCCGCACGGGCCGCGTGCGTGCCGCCCCGACCGGCGGCCAGCAGCTCGGCGCGGGCCAGCAACCGCTCCGCCTCGGGCACCGGCACGACGGCCGCGTCCCGGCTCACGGCGGCGATGTCGATCGCCGCGCGCGCCGACGACCAGGCCACCCGGCGGTCCTCGGCGCGGACGCGGCGGCCGGGCAGCCAGACGGCGAGGAAGCCGGCGGCCACCGCCACCACGCTCCCACCCAGCCAGGGCAGCACGCTCGTGATCATGCGTCCTGTCTAGCGCACCGCCGCCAACCGGTGCGCGTCGAGGTGGGCCAGCACCGTCTGGTTGGCCTCCCAGCCGTCCGGGAACCTCACCGGCACGTCCAGGTGCACCCGCTCGGTCGACGGATAGGCGTCGAGCAGCTCACCGATCCCGGCCCGGGCCACCACCACGCAGGCATGCCGGTGCCGAGACGCCAACACGCACAGCCGCCCCGACTCCAGGTGGAAGGCGGTCGCGTCGCGCCGGCCGGACAGCGGGTGCAGCACGATCGTCACGTCGTACTCCCGGCCCTGGAGCCGGTTCGCCGTGTCCACGGTGATGCCCGCGCCGGCCGCGCCCAGCCGGGACCGGATGGCCGCGACCTGGTCGCGGTGCGCGGCCCCGATCGCGATCCGGTCCGCGGTGACCGGCGTGCCCCCGGGTGCCGCCTCGCTGACCGCCACCGCGCCGCGCCGCAGCACCCGCAACGCCAGCTCCGCGCAGGCCGCCGCGGCGTCGGCGTCGGTACGCACGGTGTGCCGGGCCGGCAGCTCGTACAACGCCCAACCGGTCGCGGCCGCCACCTCGACCGAGGCGTCGATGGCGTCACCCGGGCCGGGCTCGGTGAACGTCAACACCCGATCGGCCGGCCCGGTGCCGGCGCGGAACCCGGTGAACGGATAGAAGGCGGCGGACACCACCGGGGCGGCCGTGGCGGGCAGCCGCCACGACACCGGCAGCCGGTGCACCGGCAACTCCGGGTTGTGCCGCAGCAACGTGGCCACCGCCGACTGCATCGGATCCCAGCTCAGCCCGGTCCAGCGGGAGGTCTCCACGGTGGAGAACGGGTCGAGCTGCCCCGGGTCGCCGACGAACAACGCCCGCTCGAACCGCCCCGCCACCCGCAGCAGCGCGTCCGCGCGCATCTGGTACGCCTCGTCCACGATCGCCCACGGCCAGGTCCCCTCGGTGACCGTGGCCCACTTTGCCGCCGTACCGATGGTCACCGCCGGCCCGCCCAGGTCGGCGACCTTCGCCGCGACCCGGACCGCCGGGTGGCCGGTGACCCGCCCGGTGGGCCGGTAGTCGGTCGCGGACAGCCGCCCCACGCGCAGCTCCGGGGCCCTGCGCCCGAGTCGGTCGATGAGGTCGTCGACCTGCTCGTTCGTCTGCGCCACGACCATCAGCGGCTCACCGGTGGCAGCGATCTCCGCGGCGGCGCGGACCACGAGGGTGGACTTCCCGGCGCCGGGCGGCGAGTCCACGACGACGCCGCGGTGCGTGCCCGCACGCAGATCCCGCAGCACACGCCGGATCACCAGCTCAGCTTCGTGCAAGGAAGGGCCCCCTTTTAACGTCTCCGGTAGAGGCGGGGCCCCTTCTTAACACGCGCCGGGTAGGACTGCCGGCATGAGTGGAGCGCCGGTGCTCCATCTCATCGTCCGTGCCGCTCCCGGCGAAAACGCGGGGCGGGGTGCACGACGACGTGCTGCCGTCGGCGAGGGCCGGTCGGCGGTGACCGACCCCTCGTGACGGAAGGGCCGCGGCACGCGCACCGTGACCAGGACCGCGCCGGCGCCGTATCTGACCTCGTTGGCGATCGGGGGCAGCAGTCGACCCGGCACCTACCGGTTCCACGGTCGTAGCGGCTTCCGCGGTATCCGCGTCGTCGCTAGTTTGCCTGTGTGGGAGATCTTGAGCAGGGCATCTACGAACACCTGGTCACGCAGGAGCTGGCGAAGCGGATCCAGGACATCGACCGCTCTCTCGTTCAGGATGGAAAGCTCGATCCCGCCAGCTCACACGACCTACTCGCCCGCCACCTGGCGGTTCTCGCGCGGCGGGCGTTACTCGCGGTCGGTGGCGGGGAGAGCCGACTCGCCCGACAGGTAGATCTGGCGAACCGCATCGCCGCGTCCATCGCCCAGGCCGAACCCCGCGCCGTCACCGCCGACGACCAGGTGGCCGACGCCCATCGCCTGCTGCACGCCATCGCTGCTCCGCCCACCCCGCCGGCCGCGCCGTCCTTTCCGCCCCGTCCCGCCACCTCGCTGTCCACCGGCGCACTCCTGGTCAACGGCCGGCACCAGCCGCGCATCGGGCACGAGGTCGGCCACGAGATGGCCTCGGCGGACGAGGTGGACCTGCTCTGCGCCTTCATCAAGTGGCACGGTCTGCGCATCGCCGAGCCGGCGATCACCGAGCTGATCGCGCGGGGCGGCCGCGTCCGCGTCATCACCACCACGTACCTGGGCGCCACCGACCAGCGGGCCCTGGACCGGCTCGCCGAGTTGGGCGCCGAGGTCAGGGTCTCCTACGAGACGCGGACCACCCGCCTGCACGCGAAGGCGTGGCTGTTCCGGCGGAACAACGGCACCACGACCGCGTACGTCGGCTCGTCGAACCTGTCGAAGGCCGCGCTCGTGGACGGCGTGGAGTGGAACGTGCGCATCTCGAACCTGGAGCAGCCGCACGTCATCGACACGTTCGAGGCGACGTTCGCCGACTACTGGAACGACTCGGCGTTCGAGGCGTACGACCCGACGACCGATGCCGAGCGGCTGCGCGTCGCGCTGCGGGGTGAGCGCGCCGACGAGGCACCGACGGAGATCGCGAACCTGGACGTGCGGCCCTTCCCGTACCAGCAGGAGGTACTGAACGATCTCGACGCCGAGCGGCTGGTGCACGGGCGCTGGCGGAACCTGGTGGTGATGGCGACCGGCACCGGCAAGACGGTGGTGGCGGCGCTTGACTACCGGCGGCTGCGACGGGCCGGGCACGTCGACTCGCTGCTCTTCGTCGCGCACCAGGAGCAAATCCTGCGGCAGAGCCGCGCGGTGTTCCGCCAGGTCATGGGCGACGCCACCTTCGGCGAGACGTTTGTCGGCGGCGATCGGCCGCAGGGGTGGAAGCACGTGTTCGCGTCGGTCCAGTCGCTGCACCGGCAGGAGATCGACCCCGGGGCGTACGACATGGTGATCGTCGACGAGTTCCACCACGCCGAGGCGTCGACGTACACGGCACTGCTGGAGCGGCTTCGGCCGCGCGTACTCCTGGGACTGACGGCGACCCCCGACCGCAGCGACGGCGGCGACGTGCGGCGGTGGTTCGACGGCCGCGCGTCGGTGGAGCTGCATCTGTGGGAAGCCCTGGAACGGCAGTTGCTCGCGCCGTTCCAGTACTTCGGGCTGCACGACGACGTGGACCTGGCGCGGGTGCGGTGGAAGCGGGGGCAAGGGTACGACAGGACCGAGCTGGATGGCGTCTACACCGGTAACCACGCGCGGGCGCGGCTCATCCTGCACGCGGTCAGCCGCATCGCCGACGTCCGGCGGATGCGTGCGCTCGGCTTCTGCGTCAGCATCGGGCACGCCGAGTTCATGGCCGACTGGTTCACCCGGCATGGCGTGCCAGCGGCGGCCGTGACGTCGACACTGCACCGCACCGAGCGGCACACATTGATCGACCGCTTCCGCAAGCGGGAGCTGAAGGTGCTGTTCACGGTCGACCTGTTCAACGAGGGCGTCGACCTGCCGATGGTCGACACGATCCTCATGCTGCGCCCCACCGAGAGCGCCACGATCTTCCTTCAGCAGCTCGGCCGGGGTCTGCGGCTGGACGACGACAAGCCGTGCCTGACCGTGCTCGACTTCATCGGCGGCCAGCACGCGAACTTCCGGTTCGACATGCGCTGGCGGGCCCTGGCAGGGGTCAGCCGGCGGGCCGTCGAGGCCGCGGTGCGGGAGGACTTCCCGTCGCTGCCCAGCGGTTGCCACATCGAGCTGGACCGGGTGGCGAAGGACATCGTGCTCGCCAACCTGAGGTCGGCGCTGCCCACGTCGAAGAACGCGTTGGTGGCGGAGCTGCGGCAACTCGGTGACGTCGACCTGTCCGACTTCCTGCGGGAGACCGGCCTGGAGATCGAGGACGTCTACCGGTCGGCGAGCGTCGGCGGCTGGGCGGGGCTACGGCGCCTGGCCGGACTCGACGCGACCGGCGGCGGTCCTGACGATCGTGACCTCGGCCGGGCCATCGGTCGGATGCTGCACGTTGACGACGTCGACCGACTGGATCTCATCGGCCAGGTCGCGGACGGCCGACCACCCGGCCCGGGGCGGCTACCCGACATGCTGCACTTCAGCCTCTGGGGGCCGTCGGTGCCGTTGGCCGAGCGAGACGCCCGACTCAGGCGGCTGTGGGCGGAGCCGGCGCGGTGCGCGGAGCTTCGGCAGGTCGCCGCGGTGCTGCGCGATCGGATCCACCGGGTCACCGAACGGCCGGCTTCGGGGCGGGTGCCGCTACGGGTGCACGCCCGCTACAGCCGGAACGAGGCGTGCGCGGCCTTCGGGATGACGAACCCGGGCTCGCTGCGCGAGGGCGTGAAGTGGCTGCCGGACGAACAGGCGGACCTCTTCTTCGTCACGCTCGTGAAGTCGGCGGAGCATTACTCCCCCACCACGATGTACGCCGACCGCGCCATCACCGACCGGCTGTTCCAGTGGGAGTCGCAGAGCACCACGTCGGCGGCGTCAGCGACCGGCCGACGGTACGTCAACCATGTGGCGCAGGGCTCGACCGTGCACCTGTTCGTCCGCGAGACCAAGGTCGCCGACCGTGACCTGGGCGCCCCGCCGTACCTGTACGCCGGGCAGATGACGTACCGGGAGCACAGCGGAGACCGTCCCATGCGGGTCCGGTGGGACCTGCGGCACCCGCTGCCGGCCGACATGTACGCCGCCGCCCGCGCCATCGCCGCCTGAGCCGCTGCACGGAAGGGCTCTCGGCGAGTCGTTGCTACGACCGTTGATCGAGCTGACACAATCTCCGAAATTGTCTTCCGGTAGGAGGCGGCGTGAGCTTCGACTTCCTCATGACCGACCACCCGGGATGGCGGACCATCCACGGTCGCCAGGTCCGTCTCCTGACCGCCGACACCGGGGCGTCCTGGCTGGTCGAGGTGAATGGACGGGACCTGAGCTGGACGACACTGTCGGGCGACTGCCCCCTGACGGCCTCCGAGGTCTTCAGGCTACCCGGGTCGCCTCAGCCGGGGACCACGCTTCTTGACGTCAACCTGGCACAGCTCGGTCGCGTGGTGCGGCTGAGTAATCCGAGCCTCTGGGATGCACTCGCCACAGCCATCGGCCGTCAGGTCATTCGCGCCGGGCAGGCCCGGAAGCTTTATCGCGAGTTCTGCGACCGCTTTGGGGTCGTCGTCGCACGATTCGATGAGACAGACATTCACTCTTTCCCATCTCCAGAGCGTGTGTTAACTCTGAGCGATGGAGATTTCACCGAGTGTGGGATGGCGTTCAAGCGCCGGCCGCTTCGGCGCGCCGCCGAGGCGTATCTGGCACATGGCCACCACTGGCTCGGCGTCGCCCCCTCCGTACTGGTCAAGGAGCTTCAGACCGTCCCTGGCATCGGCCCGTGGAGCGCGGGTGCTGCCGTGGCCGACTGGAGCCACGACTGGGCCCTCTACCCCTACGGCGACCTGGCCGTACGCACGTGGGCCCGGCGCGCCGACCCAAGCGCAGATTGGCCGCCTGACGAACCGGCTTTCGCCGCGCACTGGCGGCGGGTAGCCGGTGAGCAACTCGGCACGTACACCCTCCTCACTCTCGCTTTCGGATGCCGGGAAGTCGGAGCCGTCTGAACGACCAATCCTTGGCAGCCGCCCGGGGGACCCGCTGGACCTGCTGCTGGTAAACGCACCACTACGCGACTACACCCTGCGGCCTCGGGTGAACGACTTCACCCTGCCGGTCCTCGGGATGGGCTACATCGCCACGGCTGCGGCAGCCCACGGATTCAACGTAGGAGTCCTCGACGGTGAGGCGTCGGGCCTCGGCATCGAGCAGATCATCACGGTCATCGATGAGGCGGCACCACGCTGGGCAGGCTTCAATCTCCTGGCGCCGACCTACGAGTTGAGCGCCCGTATCGCCGCCGGTATCGATCCGGCCATCCAGGTTGTGGTGGGCGGCCACCAAGCCAAGGCCATGCCGCTGGCGGTCATCGAGGATGAGCGGTTCCGAAGATTGGAAGCGCTCGTGGTGGGCGAGGCGGAGAGCCGGGTCGTGGAGCTGCTACGCGACCGCGGCCACCGGTCGCGGTTGCCCGGCGTGATGTGGCGCGATCCGATCCTCAAGACACCGGTGACGGGCGGCGTGCCCGGCTCGATGGGCCACCTGGCACCGGACATCAACGCGCTTCCCTTCGTCGACCGCCGATTCTTCGCCGCTGACCCGTACCAGCAGGCCGGCGGTCCATTGGAGGCGGCAATGGTGGGCGCTCGGGGGTGCCCATACGACTGCTCCTTCTGCGGCGCGGCGGTCAGCGCGAATCCTGACGTCACCATCCGAGCTCGGGATCCGCTGAACATCCTCGCGGAGATGGATCAATTGCATGACCGCTTCGGGGTCACCGCCTTTCGGTTCGTGGACGACCTGTTCCTCGGCTACGAGCGGTTCATTCGTCGTTGCATGGCAGCCTTCAGCGAGGCCGACGTCGGCAGCCGATACGTCTGGGACGCAACCGGGCGAATCAACATCCTGGCCCGCGCCGACGACGCGCTTGTCGAAACAATGGCGGCCAACGGCTGCCGAGAGGTGGCGCTGGGCATCGAGTCCGGCAGCGAGCGGATGTTGACCCGAATCGGCAAGCGAATCAATCCGGATTTGACGCGGCAGGTGGTCCGCCGTCTGACCAGGGCCGGCATCGGGGTCAAGGGATACTTCATTCTCGGCCTGCCGACCGAGACTCGCACCGAGCTCGATGCCACGGTTCGGCACGTCCATGAACTGTGGGAACTCTCAGAGGGCGCACCGGGCCGGTTCCGGGCCAGTGTCTTCGAATTCCGCCCGTACCCCGGCACGCCCGAGTGGAACCGGCTCCTTGCTACCGGCCGATACGACCCGGCTCAACTGTTGGACTACGCCACAGTCGACCTGACCAACGACGGATTGGACGAGGCCATGCGAGAACGCGACGAGTTCAATTTCTCGGTCAATCTACAGTTCGGTGAGGTGGAAATCGCCTACGTCCGGCGCAAACTGGTAGAGCTGGCCCGGGCCCAGCATGAGCGGCTGGCGCGATCGTGACTGGCTCTTTCGTGGTGGTCGACGGCCCGAGCGGGGTCGGGAAGACCACCGTGGCGGCACTGCTCGTCCGACTCCTTGCCCAGGAGGGGCGGCCGGTTCATCCAACCAAGGAGCCAACCAGCTCGACACTCGGCCGCACCGCCCGCCATGGCACCGACGAATACCATGGTCTGGCGCTCGCGTGCCTCGTCACCGCCGACCGCTACCACCACCTTGAGACGGAAATCCGACCAGCGGTCAAGGGCGGGAAAGTCGTCGTCTGCGACCGATACCTGCCCACCTCGCTGGTGCTGCAGCGCCTCGACCGCGTGGAACCCGACTACATCTGGCGACTCAACCAGTATGCCGACCGCCCCGACCTGACGATCATCCTCACCGGCGATCCGGTTCGCTCCCGGGCCCGTGCAGCGGAACGCGGCATTCACAGCCGTTTTCATCGGGGCGGGCCTGAGTCGGGCCGCCAAGAGCGTGATCTATACGTGCAGGTAGCCTCGGAACTGGATGACGCCGGCTTCCGGGTACACGTACACGACGTGGGCGAACAGCCCCCAGAGCAGGTCGCCGCCGAGTTGTTCACCGAGGTACGCCGAGTCCTCGCCGACACATCGACCGCTCAGGCGGTGACCGCTGACGCCGACCTGATCAGCGAGTCGTAACTCGCCGTGCTGCGTTCCAGCTCGACACCCAGGGAACGGGCGAACCGATCCAACTCCGCCTGCACCTGCCCTGCCGGCCTACCCCCGGCGACCATCACCTCGATCTCGAAGAAGGCACCGAGCCCGTCCACCTCGTCCAGGCAGAGCACCATCTCACCGAGCCGGGCGGTACGGCGGATCTTCACGATCCGTACGGTCGGATGGAAGCCCATCGCCAGGATCGCCGCGTGCATCTCGGTACGGCCAAGCACCTCGGTCTCGTGTTCCTGGCAGGCCAGTTCGTTGTCGAGCGGTGTCTTGACGCAGAACAGGTGCCGACCATCTTGGGTACGCAGCCGGGCGAAGGTCCTCCCTTGTTTACTCTGCCCGTAATCCCATCCGTTCGCCGCATATGCCTGGTCATCCTGCCGCGCCGCCAACGAGAAGGTGACTCCCTTGGCGGCCAGTGCGCGGACCAGGGCGTCGGGTTCCGCGACCCGATACTTGACCTCGATCTCCCGGATGCCGTCGCTCATCACGTCTCCATGGCTGTTGGCCGCCGCGTACCCGGGGTACTCAACCACAGCAGGGGATGCGCCGGTTGACGACACCCCGAAACGCCAACAAGCACTCAAATGCCTCGACGTCATATCCCCGACGCTCGGCTCACGCAGGTCGCTGTGTTCCGGGAGGCCTGCCCACCGGGTTGACGCGACGGAAGGGTGCGCCAAGGAAAACCGGTTAACGAGGGGGGTCCGCTGGCGCGGGCAGCAGCCGGCACAGCAGCACCGCGAAGCCACCGGCGATCATGCCGACCGCCGCTCCGGTGAACAGGCTCGCCACCACCGCCGCACCGCGCAGCAGCGCTTCCCGCGCCCCCGGCGCCAGCCCGGCCAGCCCGGCCGCGTCCATCCCCAGCGACGAATCCCAGAACACCTGGTGGCCGACCGCCAGGAACACCCCGTACAGCACGCCGATCACCCCCGCCGTCAGGAACGGGCGCGGCGGGCGCCGCCACACCACGGCGGCGATCCAGCACAGTGGCGGCCCCACCGCCAGCAGGGCGGCCACCACCGTGCCCTCCGGCACCACGTCCAGGTCGTGCAGGGCGATGCGCGGGGCGGCCAGCGCCGCGAGCGCGACGAGCGCCGGCCAGGAGAACCCGAGGGTACGGCGGGCCGCGGTCATGGCGTCACGTTCGTCCGCGCCGGGGCCGGAGCCGACGTCGTGACCGGGGCGGAAGCCGGCGCGGTCGAGCGGACGAAGCGCAGCAGCGCCACGAACGCCAGCACGGCGGTGACGGCCCCTCCGGCGAAGCGCACCCAGTGCCCGGCGACGAACTCGGCGGCGACCTCACGCAGGTACTCGGCGGAGTGGGTGCCGGGCGGGTCCGCGAACATGATCTCGTTGCGCGGCCAGAAGAACACCACCGAGAACAGGAACTCGCAGGCGATGAAGACGGCGGTGGCACCGGCGACGTACCAGCGCAGCCGACGGTCACGCCAGGTCAACAGCGTCGAGGCGAGGCTGCTCAACACCACGGACGCGCCAAGCGGCGGGAAGTAGTCGTGCGGGCCGCCGTAGACCAGGAACTCACGTGCCCGGTCGAGGGAGGCGGGCGCGTCGTTGAAGACGTTCGGGTAGAGCATGACGGTCTCGGCCGCCACTCCGCCGAACGACATCATCGCCGCCCACACCATCGCGATCAGCGCGATCCAGGTCAGCTTGATACGGGACATGGGATTTCTCCTCGTCGTAGGGATGTTCTCGACGCTAGGTCCGCGCCGGCCGGCCGTCGTCCGCGTCGTCGCGCGAACGGATGTCGCCTGCCGGCGTACGTCTCGGGGTTGTCCCTGACGCCTGTGGACGACAGCGCCGGGTGTCCGGGCGGACCTAGGCTCGGGGGCGTGTCCGACTCCTCGCCCACCCGCGCCGACGCGCTGCTCGCGGCGGCCACACTCGGCCTGGTCCTGGTCGCCGTGGCCACCGGGGGGACCTCACCCGGCGGGGCGGCGCTGGCCGGCACGCTCGCGGTGGGTCTCGGCGCGCTGGTGCTGTGCGCCCGGCGGTGGCCGTTGCCGGCGCTGCTGGCCACCGCGGTCGGCATCCTCGGCTACTACGCGCTGGACCTGCCCCCGCTGGGGGTGGCCGCGCCGGCCGCCGGGGTGCTCTACCGGGTGGCGGAGCGGGGGCGGGTCGCGCCGGCCGCGGTCGTGGCCAGCGGGCTGCTGACCCTGTCGGTGACCGTCCGGCTGGTCGAGGACGACGACGTGGCGGTCGTGGTGGGAGCGGCGCTCGGATCGGAGGCGGCGTTGATGCTCGCGGTCATCGCGCTCGGTGACGCGGTGCGCAACCGGCGGTCGCTGCGCGCGGCGATGGACCGGCAGGCCGCCACCGCCGCCGAGGAGCGCCGCCGGGAAGCGGCCCGGCAGGTCGAGGCGGAACGGCTGCGCATCGCCCGCGAGGTGCACGACACGCTGGGGCACACCGTGTCGGTGATCACGTTGCAGTCGGCGGTGGCGCGGGAGGCGCTGGCCGACCGGGAGCCGGCGCAGGCGGACACCGCCGTCGCCGCGATCCAGGCGGTGAGCGGCAGCGCGATGGCGGAACTGCGGGCCACCCTGGGTTCGCTGCGCCGCGAACCCGGCCCGCACGAGCCGGCACCCGGGTTCGCGCAGCTCCCGGCGCTTGTCGACGGCGTACGCCGGGGTGGGCTGCCGGTCGAGTTGCGCGTCGACGGGCCGGTGGACGGGCTGCCGTCGGTGGTGGGCGCCACGGTCTACCGGGTGGTGCAGGAGGCGTTGACGAACGTGCTGCGCCACGCCCGGGCCCGGCGGGTCGTGGTCGCCGTGCGGGCGGCACCGGGCCGGCTCACGGTGGAGGTTCTCGACAATGGTCGCGGTGGTCCGCCGGGCCCCTCCGGCCAGGGTTTACGGGGCATGACGGAGCGGGTCGCGCTGCTCGGCGGCACGGTCGGGGCCGGCGCCGTCGCGGCCGGTGGCTTCCGGGTGTACGTGGATCTGCCGCTCGCGCGGGTCGCCACGTGAACCCGGTCCGCGTCGTCCTCGTCGACGACCAGCACCTGGTCCGCACCGGCTTGCGCGCACTGCTCGACCGCGCACCGGACATCGAGGTGGTGGGCGAGGCCGGTGACGGCGGCGGCGGTCTCGCGGTCGTCCGGGAGCAGCGGCCCGACATCGTGCTGATGGACGTGCGGATGCCCGGCGGGGACGGGCTTGCCGCGACCCGACGGATCCTCACCGACCCGACGTTGACCGGCGTGCAGGTGGTCGTGCTGACCACGTTCGACGACGACGAGTACCTGTTCGAGGCGATCCGGGCGGGCGCGGCCGGTTTCCTGCTCAAGGACACGCCGCCGGACGCCTTGCGGGACGCGGTGCGGACGGTGGCCGGCGGCGACGCGTTGCTGTCCCCGGCCGTCACCCGGCGGGTCCTCGCCGCGGCGGCCCGTTCCCCGGTGGTCGACCCGACGCGGCTGACCGGCCTGACCGCCCGGGAACGGGACGTGCTCGCCCAGGTCGGCGCGGGGCGGTCGAATGTGGAGATCGGGCAGGAGTTGTTCCTCAGCCCGGACACCGCCCGCACCTACGTGAGTCGACTGCTCCAGAAGCTGCACGCCCGCGACCGCGCCCAACTCGTGGTGATCGCGTACGAGAGCGGGCTGGTCCGTCCCGGCGAGCGGTGACCGGGCCGGCTACCTGCTCTCGGCGGGGGCCGGTTCCGGTGCGGCGTGCCGGCCGACGCTGCGCCGCTGGTCACCGTGGCCCGGCCACCACGCCCGGTGCCCGATCAACCCGGTCAACGCCGGCACGAAGAACATCGACATGACGAACGCGGACAGCACGATCCCGATCGCCACCGCGAACCCCATCTGCTGGAGGAACGAGATCGGGGCGAGCATCAGCACCCCGAACGTGCCGGCCAGGATCAGCCCGGCCGCGGCGACCGTCGGGCCGGCGTGTTCCACGCCGATGGCGGCGGCCTCGTGCGGTTCGTGGCCCTCCCGGGCCTCCTCGCGTAGCCGGGCGATCATCAGGATGTTGTAGTCGGTGCCGATCGCCACCACGAACAGGTAGAGGATGATCGGCAACTGGAACGTGACGCCGGGGTTGCCCTGGAGTCCCTGGAACACGTAGACGGTCGCGCCCAGCGTGGCGGCGAAGTTGAGCAGCACCGCGACCACCAGGTAGATCGGTGCGACGAGGCTGCGCAGCAGCAGCGCGAGGATGAGCGCGATGAGGGCGGCGGCGACCGGCAGGATCACCGACAGGTCGCGGTTGTTCGCCGAGTTGATGTCGGCGAAGATCGCCGTGCTGCCGCCGACAAGCGCCGTGGTGCCCGGCGGGGCGGCGGTGTGCAGCGCGTCGCGCAGGTCGTCGCGGACCAGGCTGATCGCCTCGTTGGAGACCGGGTTCTCGTCGAGCAGCAGGTTGACCCGGGCGACGCTCGGGTCGGTGGCGCTGCGTTCCGGCGGCTGCACCCGGCCGACGCCCGGCGCGTCGGCCGCCCGGGCGGCGAAGTCGCTGACCTGCTGCTCGCTGAGCGGGGTGCCGTTGCCGGTGGTCAGGTAGGCCTCGGTCGGGGCGAGCGCGCCCGCCGCGAAGCCCCGCTGGAGGTCCTTCGCGGCCCGCGCCGACTCGGTGTCCTGCGGGAAGCCGGCGCTGAAGTCGTAGTCGGCCTGGTAGCTGAGGACCCCGGCGGCGAGCGCGACGAGCAGCGCGCCGGAGGCCGCGGCCACCACGGCCGGGCGGCGACCGACGGCGGCGCCGAGCCGCCGGGACAGGGTCGCCCTGGGTACGCGCTGCCACGCCTTCGACGGCCAGAACACCCACCTGCCGAGCAGGGACACCAGCGCCGGGATGAGGGTCAGCGAGGTGACAAGCATGACGGCGACAGCGATGGCGAGCGCCGGGCCGAGCGAGCCGAAGAAGCCCAGCGAGGCCAGCAGCAGCACCAGGAAAGCCACGATGACCGCACCGGCGGCGGAGGTGATGACCTCGCCGACCCGCAGCACCGTGACGATCATCGCGGTGCGCTTGTCGTCGCCGGCGCGCAACCGCTCGCGGTAGCGGAACAGCAGGAACAGGATGTAGTCGGTGCCGATGCCGAACAGCACGATCAGCAGGATGGTCTGCAGGTCCTGGCTGACGTTGAGGTCGAACGCCTTGCCGGCTGCGGCGACCAGCCCGGTGGTGACGGACATGACGACGCTGATCACCACCACGGGCAGCAGCGCGGCGATCGGGCTGCGGAAGATGACCAGGATCAGACCGATGATGAGGATGATGGTGGCGACGCCGACCACCGCGAACGCGTCGTTGAACGTGTCCTCGTTGTCGACGAAGCTGGCCACGTCGCCGGCCACCCCGGCGGTCAGGCCGCTGCCCGCCAGGCCCGGCGCGAGGGCGGCGCGCAGATCGCGTACGGCGTCGAGCAGGGCCGGGTCGTCGGGGCTGTCGGCGTCGAGACCGACGGTGACCACCTGCACCGACTTGTCCGGTGCCACCGACGGCGGCCCGGTGAGGTAGCCGGAGGTCTGCGCGATGTTCCGGGCCTTGAGCGTCTCGGCGAGCTGCCCGACGCGCGCCTCGTCGGCCGAGGTCAGGGGCTTGCCGTCGGCACGCTTGACCACGATCGTCGCGGTCGCGGTCGCCGCCTGCGGGAACGCCTTGCTGCCCAGTTCGGTGGCCCGCACCGATTCGTAGCTGCTCGGCAGGAAGCTCTCCTGGTCGGCGGAGGTGATGTCACTCAGGGACGGACTGGCCACGATGACGGCGACCGCGGCGAGGACCCACCCGCCGATCACCCACCAGGCCTTGCCGACGACGAATCTGCCCAGGCGCTCGAACATCGCTTCCCCCGTGTGTTCGCATTCTCGACCGGGAGCTTACCGTGAGTGAGCAATCGCTTTCGGACGGCACGCGGGCTTCCGTCGATGATCCGGGTGGTCGAGGATCGCTGGATGCGCTCGCGTCCACCCGGCCCCGGCCTCCTGGCAGCATGGCTGCTGGCGACCGTGCCGGCCCCGCTGCTGTTCTTCGACTGGTCCCACCGGTGGGAGGAGGACCAGCCGATCTCCACCGCGCTGTGGTGGCCGGTGCTGGCCGCGCCCGTCTTCGCCGCCCTGGCCGCGGCCCGGCAGCCCCGCCGCGCCGGCCTCCCCCTGGCCGTCACCGGGTCCACCCTGGCCACTGCGGTGCTGCTGGGCGTGTCGCTGGCCTTCTTCCGGTGGGTGGTCCCGTTGACCGGTGAGGCCCGCTGGGGGCGGGCACTGCTCACCGGCCTGGCGCTCGCGGTCGGCGGCGCGCTGGTCGGGTACGCCGCCGGCACCCGCCTGCCCGAGCGCGACGCCCGGCCGGCGTCCCCACGCGGCTGGCTTGTCGGCGGGCTCGCCGTCGCGCTCGGCGCGCTGCTGGCGCAGACCGCGGTCCGGCTCGGCGCCGAGGACAGCACGACCGACCAGGGCCGTGAGTACGGCGGGGTCGGGCCCTACGCCACATCGGCGGGCCGGTTCACCGCGCCGGCCGCCGGCACGTACGCGATCTTCTCCGGGTCCCTGGCCGAGCCGGACTGCCAGGTCACCGACGGCGCGACGGTCCGGAGCGCCGAACCGGTGTCGGTGCCGCCGGCCGACTACGGAACGGACGCGGCGACACTGGCCTGGGTGGCCACCGTCCGGGTGCCGGCGACCGGGGCCTGGACGTTGAGTTGCCGCACCGCCGATCCGGAGGCGTCATACGTGGTCGGCGACGTGCCGGAGATACGCGGGGCCGTGCGCTCGCTGATCCACTGGCCGGTGGGCGTGATCTGGTTGATCGGCGCGGCTCCGGGACTGCTGATCCTCGGCGACACCGTCCGGCGGCGCCGGGCTACTGGCTTCCCTCCGAGGTGAAACCCTGCCAACCGTCCGCTCCGGTCACCGTCGGGGTGGGCAGCACATGCCGGCTGATGCTGGCCGCGTCCTCCTCTCTGATCTTGTCCACCAGCGCGTAGACGATCGCATTGAGCGCGAGATGTTGCGCTCGGGTGGTCACCACGGTCATGTCCACGATGTCGCTGTCCGGCACCTCTGCCCGCCGTACGACGAGACGCCCGTCGCCCCACTCCTCGTTCTGCTCCACACCCGCACCTCCGTCAATCCGCGTTGCTCGTTGTCTGGCCTGGTTCGACGTGCTTGTTCGCCACCGCTCGCTCCTGCGCATTCAGGTAATACCGCGTGGCCTGCTGCCGCTGGCGAATCAGGAAGGTGGCGAGGACCAGCGCGAGGAAGGACAGCACCAGCCAGAGGACATCGGTACGGACCTCGTGCGGGAGTCCGGCAAGGCGCATGGTCACCTCGGTCGGCAGGCGTTTCGCGGCGTCGAGGACGTACAGCAGCACACCCGCGAACGACAGGAACATCACCGAGTGAAGGCCGAAGTACGCGATGAGCGAAGCGCGACCGACCCGCTCCTGGTCGAGTCCCCGCCCCAGGGCGCCTGCGACGAATGCGGGCAGCGCCAGCACGAGCGCGGGCAGACCGACGGCGGCCGCGGCATTGTCCAGACCGGCGCGGGACAGCGTGAAGAAGAGAAGCACGATCGCGGTCAGCGTGGCCAGAGTCGCTGCGTTGCCCAGTGCGCCTGGTGGAATCTCTCGCAGGTAGACGATCGACTTGAAGTCCCAGGACACCCGTTCGCCGGGTCCGATCGACCTCAGGTCGCCCCAGCGTCCGTGTCGGCGGACGTACAGATGCGCCACCGGGCGGGCCTGCTCGTGGTGAAGTCGGACGTACTGTTGAAAGCCGTTGATCTTGAAATGGGGCTGCCGGAGTATCTCTCGGCCACCCAGCACCTCAAGATGATGGCTGAAGACATAGCAACCCGCCGGGGCGAGCAGTTCGAAATGGTAGCTTTCCGCCTGGAGTGCCCTTGTCATCGGCACGTCGAGCGTGAAGGGCGCCAGACCGAAGCGCGCCCTCAGCTTTTCGTACGGGCTGACGTGCATCCTTTCCGGCGAGTAGAGGGAGCTGTAGGTGACCAGGACGTTCATCGTCTCCGGAACCGGCACCTCGCCGACCACGACATAGCTCCTGGCCAGCACCTTGCAGATGTCGAGAATCTTGTCCCGCCAGACCGCGGAGATCTCCTCACTGAGTCCGGTGACCTGCTTCAGCGCGTCCTGCACCTCCTCCCACGCGGATTTGGGAGCGTCGGTCAACCTCGCCCCGCCGGTTCGGACCGGAGGCGCAGCCGGGCGACAGATCGCCACGATCACCCGCGCCATGATGTCGCGGTCCGACGTCCTGAGCACAGGGGATGTGGGCCGCTGAGCCGTCTCCTGCCGGGCCAGCAGGAAGAGGGACTCGATCGCGAGCGCGGTGAGACCGCGAACCTCCCGCTGGGAGAGGACCGAAATGGTCTCGCCCTTCGCATCGGTGGCGCTCACCAGATCGAACAGCAACCCCTTTCGCGCCGTCACCAGCGGGATCAGTACGCCGGTCGCGCCTCGCTCGCTCCGGGGCCCCTCGTCGGAACGGGGATCGGTGCCGGCGGGTCCGGCGGCACTCCCGGCGCCGGTTGCGCCGGTGTCGCCCATCCGACGGACCGACCGCGGCAGGTCGATCCGGTATTGCAGCGTCGTCCGGACACGGAGCATCCGCCCGTTCGGCTCGACCTCGTCGTGAACCCTCGCCAGCGAACGTGGCGGATCGAGCAACAGGTTGATGAAGCAGGCGATCGCGTAGGGGTCGTAGTTGCGGGCGACGTAACTCGCGGCCTCCTGTATCTCCTCCCGGCTCGGAGATTCGGCGACCGGCGCGCCGGGTGCCATTGCTTTGAGGTTGGGTGTTTCCCGCAGCAGCACCAGCACCACGAAAGCGCCCACCGCCAGGGCTCCGAAAATGATGTGCACGGCCAGGTTGGCCCACGGAAACTCGACGAGCGCAAGGAGGAGAAATATCAGGAGGAGTGCCGTCACCGCCAGGAACGCGAGCCGTTTCGGCAGCATGCCGAATCCTTCGGATCGGCTGTCCTTCGGAGGATCTGACGCCACAGGCCACACTCCCCGGATTGTTCGGCGCCCGGAGGGCCCAATCCTGACCGGCCCACCCAGCGCAGTTCATCGCTGCGGTCTCATGCATTCCGTCCGTCCATGGTGTCAACCCGCCCCGGAATGTCAACGGACGCTTCGGTCCGTCCTGAGTGCACGATCGACAAGGGCGCGGCCGTTTCCACCCGCCTGGCCGGAATTCGCCGCCGACATTGACGCTTCTCACGACGATTAGGGCGCTGTCGCGTATGCGACACGGAGCGTCCGGGGCGATCGCCGGGCTCGCCGGCGCGGAAGTGTCGGGGGTGGGTCGTAACCTGACGCGGTCCTCGACCATCTGCGGGGGCAGTGAATTCAGGAGGCCCTGTGCTCGACCACTTCTCCGTAGCGGTACGCGACCTGGCGGCCAGCGGCGCGTTCTACGACGCCGTGCTCGCCCCGCTGGGCGGGCGGCGGCTGATGGAACCCGGCGCGATCGGCTACGGCGTCCAGGCGCCCGACTTCTGGGTGGAGCCCGCCCCGGCCGGCACCACACCTGCGCCGGTGCACATCGCGTTCGCCGCCGCCGACCGGGCCACGGTGCGCGCGTTCCACGACGCGGCGGTGGCAACGGGTGCGGAGGTGCTGCACGCGCCGAAGGAGTGGCCGGAATACCACCCCGGCTACTACGGCGCGTTCGTCCGCGACCCGGACGGCAACAACGTCGAGGCGGTCTGCCACCGGCCGGAGTGACTCCCGGTGCGTCCGGGAGGCAGGATGGACCGGTGGAGATCGAGCCGGTCCAGCACGCACCCGAACGCGCGATCCGCCGGGCCTGGCTGGCGCAGCGCTGGCACGATCTCGCGTTCCTGCACTGGGCGGTCCCGCCGGAACGGGTCGCCCCGCTGCTGCCCGCCGGCACCCGGCCGGACACGCTCGACGGGCTCACCTACGTCGGGCTGATCGGTTTCCGGATGGTCGGGGTGGGGCTCGGTCGTGGCCCGGGCGTGCCCTACTTCGGCTCGTTCTGGGAGACGAACGTCCGGCTCTACTCGGTCGACGGCTCCGGGCGGCGCGCGGTGGTGTTCCGCTCGCTGGACGCGTCCCGGCTGGTGCCGGTGCTGGTGGCCCAGCTCAGCCTGCGCCTGCCCTACAAGTGGTCGGCCATGCGGCTGGACCGGGACGGCGACACGCTCACCTACCGTTGCCGCCGCCGCTGGCCCGGCCCGGTCGGGACGACAAGCCGGATGGCCGTCCGCGTCGGCGCGCCGATTCCCGAACCGACGCCGCTGGAACACTTCCTGACCGCTCGGTGGGGCCTGCACACCCGCGCGTACGGGCATACCCGCCACCTGCCGAACTGGCATCCACAGTGGCCGCTGCACCGCGCCGAGCTGCTGCACCTGGACGACGAACTGGTCACGGCCGCGGGGCTGCCCGCACCGGACGGACCGCCGGTGAGCGTGCTCTACTCCCCCGGTGTACCGGTCGTCTTCGGCGGCCCCACGTCGGTCGACTGATCACCCACCCCGCCGCGACACGCGAGGCGGGACGGGCGGGTGGGCGGGTGGGGTCAGCGCAGGGGGTCGCGGGTGCCGTGCGGGACGTCGGGACGACAGCGGCGTACCCGGTCGGCGGCCATCCGACCGCCCACCGCCAGCCCGTACCGCTCCACGGCCGCGAGCCCGTACGCACTGCATGTCGGCGTGTAGCGGCACGTCGCCGGCCAGCGGTGCGACAGCCACCGGCGGTAACCGAGGATGGCGGCCCGGCCGGCGCGGTCCACGGCGGGCCTGCGCACGACGCCCGCAGTCACCGAGCCGAGGGTGAGCAACATCGAGAAGAGTCCCAGGTCGCAGCAGCCCGGACCGTTGCAGGTGGGCACGTCGCAGTCGCACCCGTCCCGGTTCTTCTTCTTGTTGTGGTGCCGCTTCCGAAAGATCACCACATCATGATGCGACATCCCCGCCAGCCGGGAGGAGGCGACCGGACCGGGTCGGTTGTGATCGGGCCGACCGGCGGCCGGAGACCTAACGTCGAGGGCGTAACCAGGAAGGAACACCGGGTGCTGGATCGGCTCAACGCGGCGCTGGACCACCTCGAACAGCGGCTCGACCGACCGCTCGACGTGGCCGCGCTGGCCCGGATCGCCGGCGTGTCGGAGCACCACTTCGGCCGGCTGTTCTCGGCGCTGGCCGGACTGCCGTTGTCGGAGTACGTGCGCCGCCGCCGGATGACGCTTGCGGGCGCCGACGTGCTCGCCGGGCGGGAGTCACTGCTCGACGTGGCGGTCCGCTGGGGGTACGGCTCGAACGAGGCGTTCGCCCGCGCGTTCCGGGCCGTGCACGGCGTCGGGCCGACGCAGGCCCGGCGCAGCGGTGCGGCGCTGCGGTCCCAGCCCCGGATGTCCTTCCGGCTCGTCGTCGAAGGGAGCACCAGCATGGACTACCGGATCGTCACCAAGGACGCCTTCCGGCTCGCCGGGTTGAAGGCCCGGGTGCCACTCGTCCACGAGGGGATGAACCCCCACATCGTGGCGTTCATCAGGGGCATCGACCCGGCCGCCGTACGCCGGATCGAGGCTCTGTCGGACCAGGAGCCGCGCGGCATCGTCAACGTCAGCGACGACCTGGGCGGTTCCCGCGACGAGGGCGCCGAGCTGGACTACTGGTACGGGGTGGTGACTGGCGCGGAGGTGCCGGACGACCTGGCCGGCCTGCCGGTCGAGGCCGGCGACTGGGCGGTGTTCCGAAGTTCCGGGGCGTTCCCGGTGGCGGTGCAGCACCTGTGGCGCACCGTGTTCACGCAGTGGTTCCCGTCCAACCCGTACGAGACGCGGCCGGGGCCGGAGATCTCGCGGGTGCAGGTCGCCGGGGACGGCGCCACCGCGGACGCGGAGCTGTGGATCCCGATCCGCCGGGTCTAGGGTCGCGCCGCCGCCACGGCGCGCGCCAACGCGGCCGGCACGTCGTGCACGTGGTAGGGGTGCTCGCTCGGCTCGATCGCGGCGACGAACATCGCGTACACGGCGGCCTGCCGCAGCGCGGCGACCGGCCGGAGCAGGTCGACGGCCCGTTCCGGGTCGCTGCCGGGCACGTCGGTCCGCCACCGCCGCGCCCAGCCGCCGACCAGCCGACGTGCGCCCGCAGCGCCGACGTCCTCGGTGAGGCGCAGGATGTCGAAGGCGGGATGGCCGACGAACGCGTCCGCCCAGTCGATCACGACCCGTCGTCCGTCGTCGCCGCGCACGTTGCCGGGGTGCAGGTCGCCGTGCACGAGCGTGTCGGGCAGTCCGCAGTCACGCACCCGCCCGAGCCGGTCGTCGAGTCCGGCGAGCAGGTCGGCCGCGGCCGACACGTCGTATCCGGCGAGCCGGCCGCGGATCCAGCGCGCCAACGTCGTCCCCCGCAGGTCGGGCACCCCCGCCGCGAGCAGTTCGTCGACGGCCGCGCAGGCCCGCCGCTGCACCTGGTGGTGCGCGGCCGCGACGGCGGCTCGCTCCGCCTCCGGTGCCCCGTACCGGTCCGCACCCGGCACGTCCTCCAGCAGCATCCGCCCCTGTGCACCGACGGCGAGCAGCACCGGCGCGCCGGGGAGGGCGAGCCACCGGAGGACGGTGGGCTCGTGGCGGGCGAAGGCGGGAAGCTGTTTGAGCCACGCCGCGCCGTGCGTGGTGTCCAGGCGCCAGATCGCGGACAGGTTCCAGGTGCGCTGCTGCGCCACCGCCGTCACGGTGCGGCCGAGCCGGCGCAGCTCGCCGGTCGCCCAGGCGACACTGCGGGCCGGTCCGCCCGGGTGCGCCCACGGCGGGCGCCGCGGATGCGGCGCGAGGTCCACGGCGACCGGTTCCAGGGGTACGGCGGGCGGCTCGGCGACCTGCGCCAGGTAGCGGACGTGACCGCCGGGCGGCGCGGGCCGGTCGGCGTCGAGCAGCCGCAGCACGGCCACGTCGAGGCCGTGATGGCGGCGCGCTCCGGCGACGACCGAGTCGACCTGCTGCCACCACGGTTCGGGCACGTCGAACGGCGGCAGCGCGCCCAGCGGGCGGCCGGTGGCGTCGAGCAGGACCAGGGTCACGGTGCGGGACACAGCCGGACGGTAGCCGGGCGCGCGCACCTGGCGCGACCGGTTGGGCCGGGGGGCCGTGGCCCCCGCGCGTCGGGTCAGGTCCACATGGTGCGGCGCCACCCCTGATGGCCGGCGCACACGTCGCGCTGCCCGCCGGTGCGGCTGATCGCGCCGTCCCGGCACTGCACCAGCCAGCCCTGGCCGGACCAGAAGTCCGGTACGCACTCGAACCAGTCGCAGACCCCGGCGGCCGGCCGGCGGATGCGCTGGCCGCCGCAGAAGTCGTACCCGAACGGGTTGGTGGGTGCGCCGCAGCGGCGCTCGGCGGGCGGCTGTGGCGTGCCGCGCGACGGCCCGGGGCGTTCCCGGGACGGTTCCGAGCCGGCGGTGGGGCGGGCCTCGACGGCCGGTGCGACGTTCGGCGAGCCGGTGGACGTCGGGACGGCGGTGGACGCCGGGGTGACGGTGGACGTGGGGACGGCGGTGGGCGTGGGGGCGGCCGGGGTGGCCGCGGCGGCGCGCTCCGAGCCGGCCCGGGTGGGCGGGTTGGCCTCGACGAGCATGGCCGGCAGGATCAGCGCGAGCGCCGCGGCGACCGCCAGGGTCCGCCGCCCGCCGGGCACCAGAGCGCAGAGCCGGGCCTGGGCGGGGGTGAGGATCGCCGGGCGCTGCGGGCGGGTCGCCGCGTGCTCGTCGATCAGCTCGTCCAGTTCGGCCACCACCGCGGCGCGTTGCTCGATCGCGTCGGCGAAGGCGAGCGTCAGCGTGAAGCGGAAGTCGGCCACCGCCCCGGTGGCCAGCAGCAGCCCCGAGGTGCGCCGCCGGTCCAGCACCTGGATCAGGGTGACCGGCGCGGCGGGGTCGTGGGACAGCCCGGTCATCCGCCCGTACGCCCAGTCGCGCCGGCCGCGCCCGCCGAGCAGCGCCAGCCGGCGATTGGTGAGCACGGCCAACCCGGCGTCGATCACCCTGACGCCTTCGGGTCGGCGCGCGCGGAGCACCCGCGGTTCCGGGCCGATCCGCAGCTCGGGGGCGGGCAGCACGGCGGTGTGCCGGACCTCGACCAGTTGCGCGGCCGGCAGCGTCCAGAAGACCACCTCGTCGGGGGCCAACTCCATCGGCAGACCCACGCCGGCCTGCGCCGACCCGTGGAAGGACACCGCGAGGGTACGCAGGCGGCGCAGTTCGTCGTCGCGGCGCCGCCACGCCTCGTCGGCCGCACGGAAGAGCCGCTGCCGCCGCTCGTTCTGCCGGTGCGCCCACCGGTACCGCCATGTGGAACCCGTCGAATCAGTCTTCGTCACGCCGACTCCTCCGCCGCGCGAGCCCACCCGGGTGTCATTCATGTCAACTGCGGAGCAGGGGGAGGAAGAAACGCAAAAGTCGCCAATTAGACCGATCGGCTGATTGACCACCACCATCGGCGGAATCTCCGGCCTCCTACTTGTCATGCGCGTCGATGGACGGGTCGGTAACGTCACGAACACGGTGGGGAGCGGACCGCGCCCCCGGGGGCGAGGAGGTACGGCGGTGGACGACCCGGCCGTGGTGGTGGGCGTGGACATCGGCACCACGAGCACCAAGGCGGTCGCGTTCGACACCGGCGGGCGTCAACTGGCCAGCCACTCGATCGGCTACCCCCTCGACGAGCCACTTCCCGGCCGGGCCGAGCAGGACCCGGAACTGATCCACCAGGCCGTGCTCGGTGCGATCCGCGCCGTCGTCGACGAACTGAGCACCCCGGTCGCCGGGCTGTCGTTCAGCACCGCCATGCACAGCCTGATCGGGCTGGACGCGGATGGCAGGCCGCTCACCCCGTCGATCACCTGGGCCGACTCGCGGGCCAGCGCGCAGGCCGAGCGGCTGCGGGCCGTACCGTCCGGGCTGGCCCTGCACCGGCGCACCGGCACCCCGGTGCACCCGATGGCGCCGCTGCCCAAGCTGGTCTGGTACGCCGAGCAGGAGCCGGCGCTGCACGCGCGGGTCGCGTACTGGGTGGGCATCAAGGACCTCATCCTGTGGCGGCTCACCGGGACACTCGCCACCGACCACTCGGTCGCCTCGGCCACCGGGCTGATGGACATCCACCGGCTGGCCTGGGACCCGGAGGCGCTGCGCGTCGCCGGCGTCACCGAGGCGCAACTTCCCCGGCTCGTCCCCACCACGCAGGTGCTGCCCGGGCTGACCGCCGTGGCCGCCAGGGCCACCGGGCTGCCCGCGGGCACTCCCATCGTGGTCGGCGCCGGTGACGGTCCGCTGGCCAACCTGGGGCTCGGCGCGGTACGCCCCGGCGTGGTGGCCTGTTCGATAGGCACCAGCGGCGCCATGCGGGTGGCGGTGGAGCGCCCCGGCGTCGACCCGCTCGGTGGCGTGTTCTGCTATGCGCTCACCGAGGACCGCTGGGTCGTCGGCGGCGCGATCAACAACGGCGGGATCGTGTTGCAGTGGGCCAACGACGCGCTCGCGCCGGAGTTGGGCGAGCACGCTGAGGAGGAACTGCTCGACCTGGCCGCCCGCGCGCCGGTCGGCTCCGGTGGGCTGATCATGCTGCCGTACCTGCTCAGCGAGCGGGCGCCGCACTGGAGCGCGGTGCCGCGCGGCGCGTACGTCGGGTTGACCCACGGTCACGGCCGGCCGCATCTGGTCCGGGCCGCGCTGGAGGGGGTCTGCCAGCAGCTCGCCCTGGTCCTCGCCTCGGTCCGCGCGGCCGGCAACGAGGTACGCGAGGTCCGCGCCGGCGGCGGCTTCGCCCGCAGCCCGCTGTGGCGGCAGATCCTCGCCGACGCGCTCGGCATGCCGGTGCGTTTCCCCGCCGGACACGAGGGCTCCGGCTTCGGGGCCGCGCTGCTCGGCATGCAGGCGCTCGGTCTGATCGAGTCGATCGAGGTGGCCGCCGACCTGGTACGGATCGACGAGACGGTCCACCCGGACCCGGCCGCCGCCGCCACGTACGCGGCGCTGCTGCCGCTGTTCTCCGAGTTGTACGACGCGCTCGTGCCCACCTTCGCCTCACTGCGCCGGCTGGCCCCCGGCCTGCCACCGGAACCGGCACCAACCTCCCCTCCCCCCTGACCGACCGAAGGTCGTGATTGCCGTGGTCACACTGCTCGCCGCACCCGCGGAGCCCCTCACGAACGCCGGTGACACCCAACTCGTCGTCGCCGCCCTGTTGGGCATCGCCGCGGTGGTGCTGCTCATCGCATGGGGCAAGGTGCACCCGTTCCTGGCGTTGATCCTCGGTGCGGCGGTGCTGGGCGTGGCCGCCGCCGTACCCGCCGACAAGATCGTCACCTCGTTCAGCGGCGGGGTGGGCTCCACCGTCGGCGGTGTCGGCCTGCTGATCGCGCTGGGCGCGATGATCGGTGGCCTGCTGGCGGAGTCGGGCGGAGCCGACGGCATCGTCGAACGTGTGGTCGGCCGGGTCTCCGGTGGCGCGTTGCCCTGGGCGATGGCCGGTGTCGCCGCGCTCATCGGGCTGCCGTTGTTCTTCGAGGTCGGTGTGGTGCTGCTGGTGCCGATCGTGCTGCTGGTCTCCCGCCGGGTGGACGTGCCACTGATGAAGATCGGCATTCCGGCGCTGGCCGGCCTGTCGGTGCTGCACGGCCTGGTGCCGCCGCACCCCGGCCCGCTGGTGGCGATCGACGCCCTGGGCGCCAACCTCGGTCAGACGCTCGCGCTGGGCCTGCTGGTGGCCGTCCCCACGGTGATCGTCGCGGGGCCGGTCTTCGGCAGTTTCATCGCCCGGTACGTGCCGGCCACCGCCCCGGAGGCGCTGCTGCCCACCCGGCGGGACCCCGGCGACCGCAGCCCGACCCGTCCCGGCGACGGACGGGCCGACGCAGACGGCGACCTGGTGGCCGACGACGACCTGGCCAACCCGGGTGCCGGCCGACCCGGCGCGCCGATCGACGAGCCGGTTTCCCGCCGTACGCCGGCGTTCTGGGCGGCCGTGGCCAGCGTGCTGCTGCCCGTGGCGCTGATGCTGCTGCGGGCGATCGGCGAACTGACCCTCGACGAGGGCACCGCCGGCCGCCAGGCGCTGGACATCGTCGGCACCCCGATCGTCGCGCTGCTGGCCGGGGTCATCTTCGCCATGGTCTTCCTGGGCTACCGGACCGGCTTCAGCCGTACCCAGGTCTCCGGTTTCCTGGGCGGCTCGCTGCCGGCGATCGCCGGCATCCTGCTCATCGTCGCGGCCGGCGGCGGTTTCAAGCAGGTGCTCGTCGACGCCGGGGTGGGCAGCCTGGTGGCCGACGCCGCCGAGGGCGCCAATCTCAACCCTCTGCTGCTGGGCTGGCTGGTCGCGGTGGGCATCCGGGTGGCCACCGGATCCGCCACCGTCGCCACCATCACCGCCGCCGGCATCGCCGCGCCGCTGGCCGCCACGCTCCAGGGCCCCGAGGTGGCCCTGCTGGCCCTGGCGATCGGATGCGGGTCGTTGTTCTTCTCACACGTCAACGACGCCGGCTTCTGGCTGGTCAAGGAGTACTTCGGGCTGACCGTGGGGCAGACCGTCAAGAGCTGGTCGGTGATGGAGACGATCATCTCGGTGGTCGGTTTCCTCGGCGTGCTGCTGCTCGACGTCTTCGTCTAGCGGTACGCGATCGGCGGACGGTGGTGCGGGGTTGTCTCGGCGTCGCGGAGGGCTTGGGTGGTGACCCGGGAGGCGAGCAGGAGTGCGGCGAGCCCGAGTCCGAGTGCTGCGGCGATGAAGGGGGCGCGGATCCCGAGGCCGCGCCCGAGCAAACCGCCGGCGAGGGCCCCGAGGGGGACGACACCCAGGACGATGAGGCGGTAGGCGGCGGTGACGCGGCCGAGGAGTTCGTCGGGGACCGCCGCCTGGCGCAGGGTGCTGACGACGATCTGGTTCAGCGAGGTGGCGATGGCAGCGCAGAACATGCCGGCCAGGGCGAGGGGTGTGTGGTTGCCCAGGCCGAGGATGGCGTAGCTGGCGGCCGGGGTGAGGGCGGCAAGCCAGGTGACGGGGCCGCCACCGACGCGGGGCACGACGTGTTCGGCGAGGAGCGAACCGGCGATCGCGCCGGCGGCGGGAACGGCGATGAACAGGCCGTAGTGCGAGGCGGATATCTGGTACGGGCCGGTGATCAGCAGGACGAGCACCCCGCCGGTGGCCGCCCCGAAGAAGTTGGTCGCCGCCGAGATGAACGCGACTCGGCGCAGCAGGTCATGGCGCCAGAAGTAGGCCCATCCGGAGCGGATGTCCTGGGTGATGGTGGTCGGCGTCGAGCGGCGGCGCTCCTGTTCCTCGTTGGTGGGGCGCAACGCGGGCAGCAGCAGGGCCGCCAGGCCGGCGAGGGCGAACGCGGCCGCGCCGGTGTAGAAGGCTGCTGACGCGGCGAGCGCGAACAACGCCGCTCCGGCAGGCGGACCGACGAAGGTGTTGATGACGGACTGGGTCGCGAACAACCGCCCGTTGGCGCGTTCGAGCTGCTCGCGTGGCAGGAGGCGGGGTGGGATGGCCAGTGCGGCGTTGTCGACCATCGTCTCGGCGCAACCGGCCAGGAACACCGCGGCGTAGAGCAGTGCGACGTGGCGCCATCCGTTCGCCAGGGACACGGCGAGCAGGGCGAACGCGACCGCGCGCAGCCAGTTGCCAGCGGTGAGGATCCGACGTCTGTCGACCCGGTCGGCGATCACACCGGCCGGAAGCGTGGCGACCAGCCAGGGCAGGAACTGCACCACCGTCATGCCCGCCACCACGAGCGGGTCACGGGTCAGCGTGGCGACGAGCAGCGGCGCTGCGGCCTGCAGCAGCCCGTCGGCGAGATTCGAGGACGCTTGAGAAGCCCACAGTGCCGTGAACGATCTGCGTGGGGCGGCGGCAGCCACGATCGGTCTCCAGGCACTTATCACGGGTGATTAGACATTCGACCATGAGCCTGTCAGGAGATCGCCTCACATGCAACAATGCTTTTGGCCATGAGAGGAGCCGACGGTGAGGTTCGGCCACGTCGCGGGCGACCGCATGCTCGACCTGGTGAACACCGTTGACTGGCGCCTCGACGGGCGCGCACGCAGAGAGAACCTGAATACCTTCTCCGACGTCGTCGACTGGTGCGTGGAGTCCGACCTGATCAGCGCAGACGAGGCCGCGGCTCTGCTCGACCTCGCCGGCCGGGACGACGCCCGGGCCGAGCGGGAACGACAGCAGGTCGTCGAAGCCCGCGAGAGGGTCTACGCAGCCCTGTTCGAGGATGACCCCGAGGCCGCCGCGGACCTCGCGGACATGTACCGGGCAGCGATCGCCGCATCCGACCTGGTCCGCTCCGGCGACTGCTGGCAGTGGCGAGACCGGGAGACCGACCTCCGCCTGCCCCGCCATCGCATCGTCCGCGGGCTCGTGGCGCTCACCGAGCGGGCCGACCTCGACCGCCTCCACCAGTGCGAGGACGCCAGGTGCGGCTGGGTCTATCTCGACACCTCACCGCGGCGGAACCGCCGCTGGTGCAACACGAAGGACTGCGGCGACCGCAACCGCGCCCGCGCCTACTACGCCCGCCAAAAGGCGAAGAGCCGCCGCCCCTAATTCCTCCACCTCCTGCGACCGCTTGATCACGACGCGCGAGGCTCCATGACGCCCCGGGAGTGGTCACCCTTCCTCAAGTCGCTGTCGAGCTGATAGCGCAGGCGACTCACTCGACCCGCAACGCGAAGCGCCCCGCCTCCGCCACCGCCGGTCACCGGCACCGGCACCGGCACCGAACGGCCACGGCCACGGCCACGGCCACGGCCACGGCCACGGTTGGTGATATCACCAACGACTCAGCTCGAAAGGCGGGCAGAACCACTCGCTGCCGGTAGCCCGCCAACGCCGTCGACGACTCGACGGAACGCGGTCGGTCCGCTACGCCAACCGCGCAGCGGACCGACCGCCGTCGTCAGGCTCGGCTGATCGCGTTGGCGTGGATCGCCTCGTTCAGGTAGGCAGCCATACCCGGGCGCATCGTCTCGAAGTACGCGGTGAACCGCGGGTCCGCCACGTACATGTCGGCCAGGCAGGTGTGCATCTCGTAGGAGCAGTCGTAGAACCAGCGGTTGATCAGCTGCCTGTGCTCCTCGGCCAGCGCCATCGCCTCCGGACCGTCCGCCGGGGCGCCGGAGTCCAGCACCGCGCTGATCCGCCGGGCCCAGTCCTCGTTCTCCGCCTTGTTGCGCCCCCAGTCCTCCTTCGAGTAGCGGCCGGTGCGCTCCCGCGACTGCCGGTACGCGTCCGTGTCACCCCAGCGCTGATCGACCTCATCGGCGTGCTCCGCCGGGTCGAAGTCCCCGAACACCTCGAACCGTTCCTCGGGCGTCAACTGGATCTCCAACTTTCTCGCCTCCATCGCGCGTTCGATCGCCGCGACCATCTCCTGGAGCTTCCCGATCCGACCGGACAGCAGCTCGTGCTGCCGGCGTAGGTGCGTGGCCGGGTCGACATCCGGGTCGTCGAGGATCTCGGCGATCTCCTCCAGCGGGAACCCCAGCTCGCGGTAGTAGCGGATGAGCTGCAACCGGTCCAGGTCCGCGTCGTCGTAGCGGCGGTAGCCCGCCGACGTGCGCCCGCCGGGCCGCAGCAGCCCGATCTCGTCGTAGTGGTGCAGCGTCCGGACCGTCACCCGGGCCGCCCGCGCCACCTGTCCCACCGTGTACGCCATCGGTTCCCCCCCTTGCCCGACCAACGCTCCCGCCTCCCGTCGCGTGAGGGTCAAGCTGGGACAACAGAACGCCCCCGACCAGGATCGGCCGGGGGCGCAGCGCGTGGGGGTCAGCTGGTGACCTTCTCCTTCTCCGGAGCGGCGAAGGTGGCGTTGGCCGGGGTACGGAAGGCGTGCACCAGGCCGGCGGCCGAGAGCAGCACGAGCAGGCCGGCGCCGAGGTACAGGGCCAGGGCGCCCTGGCCGGCCTTACGACCGAACTCGCTGAAGCCGTACGAGGTGAGCAGCAGGCCACGCAGCGTCTCGCCCTTGAACACGGTCTCCCGCTGGGCGCTCACCTCGGCGAGCTGCTTCTGCAGCTCGGGCAGGTTGGCGGCCTTGCTCTGCTCGGCCTGGGTGACCTGCTCACGCAGCGCGCTCTGCGGCTCACCGAGGTCGGCGTACGTCTTGCCGCCGGCCATGGACTTCAGGTGCAGCCCGATGTACTCGTTGGCGTAGCACTCCGCCTGCTTGCCGGTGGTGAGCCTCTCGCCAGCGTACTCGCGCAGGCAGTCCACCTTCTTCTCCTCGTCGGTCAGTTTGTCCGCCGGTGTGAAGGTGATGTTCTGTGCGCCTAGCTGATCGCGTACGTAGTTGTTGGCGAAGTTGGCGTTCGTCGTCAGCACGATGCCGACGACGAGCAGCAGGACCGCCAAGCCGAACCCACCGATGCTGAACAGCAGGTCGAGCGTCCGTCGCTTCATGTGGAACCCCCATTTGGAAGATCAATTAGTCAGGTCGTTGATCACCATAGTGGCGGGGATGGGTGGGCGCGAACAGGGCCGAAACCCTCGGACCAGCCGGGACCTTCGCCCCCTGTCTGTCCGGACGGTCAGCGTGCCGCGCCCGCCGCGGCCAACGCGGGAAGCAGATCGGGCAGGGCGGCTGGGCGGCCGTACCGCCAGCCCTGGCCCTGCCGGCAGCCGATCGCGGTGACCGCCGCGTGCTGCGCCCCCGTCTCCACCCCCTCGGCCACCACGGCCAGGTCGAACGCGCCGGCCAGCCGGTTGACCATCTCCACGGTGGCGTACGCGCGGGCGTCACCGGCTCCCAACCGGGACACGAACGACCGGTCGATCTTCAACTCGGTGGCCGGGATCCGGTGCAGGTAGCTCAGCGAGGAGTAGCCGGTGCCGAAGTCGTCGATGGCGATGCGGATGCCCAGGTCACGCAGCTGGGACAACCGGTCCAGCACGGCCTCGCTGCCCTCGATCAGCGCCGACTCGGTCAGTTCCAGGGTGAGCGCCCGCGGTGGCAGCCCGGCCGCGCCGACCGCTCCGGTGACGGTGGCGATCAGGTCGGGCCGGCGCACGTGGGCGGCGGCGACGTTCACCGCCACGGTCACCTCGGGCGCGTGTTTCCGCCAGGTCGCCGCCGCCCGGCAGGCCTCGTGGATGACCCACCTGTCGATGGCCACGATCAGCCCGGTCTCCTCGGCCAGCGGCAGGAACCGCGCCGGGGTGAGCACCCCCAGTCGGGGATGCCGCCAGCGCACCAACGCTTCGGCGCTGCGTACCGTGCCGGTGTTCAGGTCGACGATGGGCTGGAACTCCACAAGCAACTGACCCTCGTCGACCGCGCGCCGCAGGTCGGCGATCAGCTCGGCCCGGCTCACCGCCGACTCGCGCAGCTGCGGCGTGCAGGTCCGGTACGCGGACTTGCCGGCGGCCTTCGCCGCGTACATGGCGATGTCGGCGTCGCGGAGCAGGTCGGTGTGGGAGGCGTGCTGCGGTCCGTACTCGGCGACGCCGATGCTGGCCGACGGGTGCACGCCCAGATCCTCCTCGCCGGATCGCGGTTCGAGGGCGGCGAGCAGTCGGGCCGCGAGCCGCTCGGACTGCGCCGCGCCGTCCCCGGCCACCAGCACCGCGAACTCGTCCCCGCCGAGCCGCGCGATGATCCCGTCCGGGCCGACCGCCTCCCGCATGCGCGTCGCGGTGGTGCTGAGCAACCGGTCCCCGGCGGCGTGCCCGAACCGGTCGTTCACCTGCTTGAACCCGTCGAGGTCGAGGAGCACCACGGCGACCGGCCCGCCGTCGCGCAACGCGCGGCGCAGCAGCCGGACGAAGGTGAGCCGGTTGGGCAGTCCGGTGAGCTGGTCGGAGTACGCGAGCCGGCGCAGCCGGCCGACCAGCCGCAGGTTCTCGTTCGCGGCCAGCCCCTGGCGCAGCGCGAGGACGCCGAGCAGGGCCATCATGCCGACGAAGACGACGTGCGGGGTCTGCCCGGTGGGTCGCCGTGACAGCAGGACGGCGACGATCGCACCGCCCACCGGCAGGTACGGCAACGCGACGCGCCACCACGGCGGCAACGGTGACTCGCCGATGTCGTCGTCGGCGTCCTCGCCGGCCGGAGCCGGATGGCGGGTGGCCAGGCCGACCAGCAGGTAGCTCAGCGGCCAGCAGACGTCGACCGGGTGGCCGGGGGCGTAGGTGCCGTTCGCGACGAGGGAGACGTAGACGGCGTCCGCACCGGCCCGGATGGCCAAGGCCGCCCCGATCACCGACAGCGCCCGCCACATCGACCGGCCCGGTCCGGCGACCGCCACCAGGATGGTGAGTTGCATCAGGTCGAACATCGGGTAGAGCAGGCCGAACGTCCGAATCGGATCGGCCAGGCCCGCCTCGGTGATCTCCTGGAACACCACCACCCAGCCGATCGGGATCAGGGCCAGCCCGACGATCACCCCGTCGAGCAGGGTGCGGGTCCGGCCGGTCATGCTGCGCGGGCCGGTGCGGGCGCAGAGCAGCGCGCCGGTGCCGGTGACGATGCCGGCGGCGAACAGGCCCCCCACCAGCGGCGTGTGGGGCAGGCCGAGCCCGCCGAGCCGTTCGACGGTCCACACCGCACGACCGAGGGCCGCGAGGATCATGGTGGCCGCGAGCAGCTCCCAGAACCGGCGTAACGCCACCGGCGGGCGTCGGGAGGCGCCGAAGCACAACACCGCCGCCCAGCTCGACACCGCCATCGCGCCGAGGTCGCTTACCAGCGCCGCACCCGGCAGTCGGGCGACCAACCAGGTCATCTCCGCGAGTACGACGACGGCGGCCGCGACAAGTCCGAGACGGCCGGCGAGCGGATGACGGACCGGCGCCGAGACGGTGCGGCTCACGTCGTGCGGGGATACAAGGTGGCGCTCCGGCTTTCTTCCAGACGTGCACCCTCGACGATGAGGACCGGATGACGGACGGCGCAAGCCTAGTCAGCGCCGGGGTTGGCCGCCAGGGTCGAGGACTGTCGGTCACCTGACCTGGCGCGGGTGCCGGTAGAGGGAGACCAGGACGCCGTAGCGCGCCTGACCGGGTGGCGCCTCCTCGGCTTCGCCCACCAGTTCGTCCAGGGTGGACCGGAGGCGCTGCGCCTGTGCCGGGGTGAGCCGCAGGTGCCGCAGGTGCATCAGCGGGTCGGGGTCGCCCGCGAGTTCCTCGGCGAACGCGCCGAGCAGGGCGGCGGTGGCGGCGCTGTCGGTGCCGACGCCGGTGAGGCGGCGGAAGGTGCGTTCGTGGTAGCGCTCGGTGCCGCCGCGGACCTGGCGACTGTGCGCCGGGCGGACCATGCCGGCCTCGGTCAGCACCCCGAGATGGTGGGCCACTGTGCCCTTCGCCGCGCCGAGCCGGGCGGCGAGCTGGCTGAGCGTGGCGGGACCGGCCCCGAGCGCGAATAGCAGCCGGTGCCGGAACGGATGGGCCAGTGCCTTGAAGTGAGCCGCGGTGCGGATCTCCATGGGGTCGTCGGTCACCGTTAAAGCGTCTAACTCTCTTGACGCTTTTGTCAACCGACTGGTCTACTGCCCTCCACCACGAGAACGGGGAACACACATGGATCCAGACGAGATCACCGGCATCGTCGAGCGGGCCGCCGGCCTGGTCGCCGACCAGTACGTCCTGCCCGACGTCGCCGACCGGGTCGCCGCACACCTGCGTGAGCGCCTGAGCGCCGGGGCGTACGCCGGGGCGGGTGACCCGGCCGCGCTCGGCGCGCTCGTCACCGCCGACCTCCAGTCGGTGAACAGTGACCTGCACCTGCGGCTCAAGCACCACGAGCAGCCGCTGTCCGACAAGGCCGACGACCCGACCGAGGAGCACTTCGAACGCCTCGCCGCACTCGGCATGGGCGGCGTGACCCGGGTGCAGCGGCTACCCGGCAACGTCGGTCTGCTGGAGATCCAGCCGTACGTGTTCCCGCCCGACCTGGCCGGTGACGCGCTAACCGCCGCGCTGCGGTTGCTCGCCGGCACCGACGCGCTCCTGCTCGACCTGCGCGGCAACGTGGGCGGCAGCCCGGACGGGGTGGCGCTGCTCTGTGGCTGGTTCTTCGCCGAGCCGACACACCTGCACACCATGCACGAACGCTCCGGCGTCACCCGCCAGTTCTGGAGCGCCGCCTGGCTGCCCGTCCCCCGATACGCGCCGGAGAAGCCGGTGCACGTGCTCACCGGGCCGGCGACGTTCTCCGGGGGCGAGGAACTGGCATACGACCTCCAGCAGTTCGGCCGGGCCACCGTCGTCGGCACGCGGACCCGGGGCGGCGCGCATCCCCGGATCGGGCACCGGCTGCACCCGCACCTGGAACTGACATTGCCGGTGGCCCGGCCCGTGCACGCAGCGAGCGGCACGAACTGGGAGGGCCGCGGCCTCACCCCGGACGTGGAAGCCCCTGTCGACCAGGCATGCGACGTCGCGTACCGCAGGAGCCTGGAGGCACTGCTGGCGGCCGACCCGGACCGGCCGACGGCGGCCGAGGCGCGGACAGCTCTCGCCGCCCTGAGCTGAGCCCGGTCAGGCCCAGTCCTCCGCGGGGGCCGGATCCTCGGGCGTGGTCGTGCCCGGCGGCCCGCCGTGCGTCCACGGTGTCTCCTCCGCCGCCGGGAACGCGCCGCCCGGCAGGAAACCGTCCGACAGGCTGGTCAGGCAGACCCGCTCCCCCACCTCGGGCACGCTGCCGGGTGTCGCGGTCAGGCCGCGTCCCATGCCGCCGGACAGCTCCAGCACCACCTCGGTCTTGCCGTCCGCGGCCGGCGTCACGAACACCACCTTCGCCTTCTGCCCCGGCCGGGCCGGCGAGAACAGCGTCGCACCGACCGGCGTCGACACCGGCTCGGTGGTGACCACCTGGATACGCGGACGCAGCACCGGCCGCCTGCCGGTGTCGTCGACCCGTTTCGGGTCGGCGAGGGTCACCTCGCCGACGAACGCCTCACCGGTCAGCCGGTACTCGGCCATCACCAGCGGATCGTCGTAGGCGCGCTGCACCGCCCACGCGGTCGACGCCCGCTCCAGCCGCTGCAACCGCAGCGCCGCCGCCACCGCGCCGTCGCGGCGTGGCTGCGGGCCACCCCCGGCGTCCACGTGCTCGGCGTACGCGGTGAATGCGTCCCGGTCGCCGGCCCACCGGCCGGTCACCCGCACACCGGGCGGCAGTATCCGCAGCAACCCGACGCCGCGCCACATCAGCTCCCAGGTGGGCGCGAGCTGGCCGCGCAGCAGCCCGGCGAGTTCGTCGTACGCGGCGGCGCGGGCCGGCGGGTCGTCCCCGGCCCGGCCGTACGCCTCGATCGCCGGGGCGAGCGCGTGGTTGTCGAAGTCCGGGTCGGTGGCCGGCCCGGCCGGCGGGCACCGCGCCGGGTCCTCGGCGCGGACCGCCGCCTCGGCGCCGGTCAGCCCGGCCGGCGGGTCGAGCCAGCCCAGCACCGCCGGCAGGTGCAGGTCCTCCACCGCGCTCTGCCCGGTCGCCCAGTGCAGCGTCAACGCCTCGGTCAACGCCAGCAGGGCCGACGAGCCGGGCTGCTCGGCCCGCTCGGCGAAGAACGTCAACCAGCGGCCGAGCAGCGGCACCGACGGGTGCACCGGATGGTCGCCGTCGACCCGGCGGAACCGGGTGGAGCGGCCGAACAACCGCAGGAACGTGATCCCGGCCGGATTCGGCACCAGCAGTTGCGGCGCGTCGACGTACCGGTGGCGGACGTCGCGGCCCCGGTCGACCGGCACCGCCTCGGTCAGGTCGCGGAACTCGTCCAGGTAGGCCAGCACGATCCCGGCCAGCTCGGCGGCGAACGCGAACCGCTGGTCCCGGTTGCGGGGCTGCGGCACCACAAGCAGCCGTGCCGCGTCGGGCGCGGTGCCGACCATCGCGGCCAGCGGGGCGTTCGCCTCACCGGCCAGGGCGAGCGGCACCAGCACCAGCGGCCGGTCGGACAGGTGCAGGTGCCGCACGGTGGCCACCGGCTGGGCCCGCCCGGTGGCGACCGCCTGCGCCCGGGCCAGCGCGCGCAGCGTACTCACGTGGGGTTGCCGGCGAGGGCGTCGGCGCGCAGGCGCGCGGCGGCCCGCAGCAGCGCGGCCACCTCCTCCTGCTCCGGGTCGGGCGCGCGGTGCCCGTCGGCGAGGGCCAGCACGTCGGCCACCTCGACGACGCCGCCGAGCGCCTCGCGGACCGGCCGGCCCAGCACGCCGGTCTGGCCCCGCGCCTCGTGCCGGCAGAAGTAGGCCAGCTCGCAGGCGGCCAGGCAGTCCGGCGCGTAGCGGGCCGGCACCTCGTGCAGCGCGGCGGCCAGCGCCTCCGGGTCCGCCGCCGGGTCGGCGGTGAAACCGGACGGTACGGCGGCCAGCAGGTCGTCGACCCGGTCCATCCGGGCCAGTTGGCGGCGCAGCACCAGCAGCTGCCGACGCACGTCGAGCAGGCTGGCCACCGGCCGGTTGGCGAAGTCACGCGGGCAGACCAGCACCACCTCGTGCGAGACACGTTCCGGGTCGTGTCCCTCGGCGGCGAGCAGCTCGCGTAGCGCCAGCACGTAGACGGCGGACTGGATCGCGGCGGCGGCGACCTTGCCCGGGTCGGCCTGCCCGTCGATCACCGGAAACGATTTGATCTCCACGACGTGGAACCGGCCGGCGAGCCGCGCGGCGACCAGGTCCGGCTCCAGGTGCACCCGCCGGCCGGCCACGTCCAGGCCGAGCAGCGGATGGTCGAACAGCGCCGGGCCGTCGCCGCCGGCGGTCAGCGCCACCCGGGACCGTTCCGGCCGGTCGCCGTCGGCGCCCAGATCCGTCCAGGTCGCGCCGGCCGGGACCGGTACGCCGAGCCGCTCGGCCACCAGGCGCAGCAACTCCACTCCGCCGTCGGCCTTGACCTGCGCCTCGAAGGCGTTGCCCCGGGTGATCGCGAAGCGGGACTGGCCGAAGCGGGCCGGGAAGCCGAGCCGCTCGGCGAGCGCCGGCTTGTCCGCTCCGGCGCTGTCCAGCACCGCGCGGCGGGTGCAGCCGGGGTTGCCGGTCAACGCGGCGATGGTGCGGGCGTTGTGCCGCCGGGGCGGCCCCCCACCCCGGATCTGCGCCAGCCGCTCCTCCATGATCCCCCACCATAGGCGTAAGGAAGGGCCCCTTGTTAACGCCTCCGGTAGAGGAAGGGCCCCTTATTAACACTCAGGCGGACCGCCCCGGTCAGTGGCCGGCGGACCGGTTCCAGGGCGAGCGGGGCGACTGCGCGCCCGCGACCGCCCGCCGTCGGCGGCGGTGCCGGCGGCCGGGCGTGCAGGGCGGCCGCGCGGCGGTGTGCACCGGTACGGCGGACGGGGCGACCGGCTGCCGCCCGATCAGCCAGCAGAGGAAGCGGGTCACCGGTCAGCCGACCGGAAGGCGCTGGGCCTCGGCGCGCGAGATGTCGTACTCGGCACCGCAGAACGTGCACTGCTGCGCGTAGCGGGTGCGTACCGGGATGAGGGGCACGAAGAAGAGGCTGAACTTGGTGGCCCGGCGGGTGATCACCTGGGCGGCCTGGTTGCCGCAGTTGCGGCAGACCTGGGTGACGACGCCGGACCGGTCGACCTTGGTGCGCAGCCCGAAGATGAAGAACATCGTCCGGCAGTACCCACTAGGCGTCCGTGTTAAAAGGGGCCCCCTCCTCTACCGGAGGCGTTAAGAGGGGGCCCCTCCTTACACGTCAGGGGAGCCAGATCGGCTGCCAGTCGGGGACCTCGTGGAAGCGGCGCAGCTCGACCAGACCGGCGACGTTGCCGCTCCAGGCCGCGTACGGCGGGTTGCCCTCGTCGAAGCCGGACTGCACGAACGTCAGCTTCGTCCGGCCGTCGGACTCGGCCAACTCCCAGGTGGTGATGCCGACCGGCCCCCAGTCGACGGACATCGCCCGCCCCGGCGTGACGTCGAGCACCTTGGCCACGAAGCCGTCGTCGAAGCCGCCCATCGCGTACCGGCCGCCGGTCCAGGGTTCGATGCCGATCGGGTAGCCGAACCAGGCGCTGGCCTGCTCGGAGTCGGTGAGCGAGGTCCACACCTGCGCCATCGGCGCGTCGATCAGCATCTCGCCGCGCAGGTCGGCGGAGGTGAAGTCGGTGCGCGGCAGCGGCGGGCGCCCTTCCAGGTGGGCGGCGAGGTTGGCGATCGCCAGCGCCCAGTACGTCTGGAGCACCCCACGGATGCTGCTGCCACTCATCGCCTCCTCGAAGCTGAAGTGGCTCTGCCGCAGCGTGAGTATGGTGGCGTCGCCGTCGGGCTCCAGCTCGAACTCGGTGGTGGTCTCCACCCCGTCGAGCGTCCAGGCGAAGCGCAGCGTCCGGTCGTCGGTGTGCAGCAGCCGCTGGTGTGGCGCGTCGCCCTCGGGTGTGTAGCGGCCCCAGAACTCGTACCGCCGGGGCAGGTCGACCTCGGCGTCTTCGGCGAGCCACACACGCAGCTCGGCGGGGTCGATCAGGGCGCGGCGGACGGTCGCCACGGGGGCGGCGAGGCGGGCCCGGACGGTCATCGGCTCAGTCATGCGTGTCGCCTTTCGGGTAGCAGGCCACGGCGAGCTTGAAGGCGTCGCCCTCGGTGCCGCCGTAGCGCGTGAACAGGTCCTGAAGCGTGGTCTGCAGGTCGTGCAGGAACTCCTGCCGCCGTTCGGCGGGCACCCGGATCTCGCCGGAGACGCCGACGGACGGCAGTTCGGGAGCGGTGCGGTCCAGCCCGGCGATGTCGGCCTGGACCTCCTCCATCAGGTCGAGCAGGTAGCCCAGGCTCAGTTCGTCGCGCGCGCGGCGGGTGCCGCCGATGCGGCCGACGAGGCGAGGTGAGAGCCAGTAGGAGCGGGCGGCGGCCTGGTAGATGCCCTCGGTGATGCCGCGCACCTGACGCTGCGCCACCCGCTCGGCCAGCCCGGCCGCGACCAGTTGCTTGACGTGGTAGTAGACGCGCTGCGGCGTCTGGTCGAGCCGGGCCGCGACCTCGGTGCAGGTGCGGGGTTCGGCGAGTTGCCGCAGCACCTCGATGCGCTGCGGCTTGAGCAGGGTCTCGGCCTGCTCGCGTTCTTCCAGGTACAGGACGTCTCTCATGGCAAAAACAGTTTGTACGTACAAAACTTCTTTGTCAATCAGGTCGACGAAAGGCCGCGCGGTGGCGCGGCCTTTCGTCGGTACGGGTCAGGGCGTCCAGTCGGGGCGCAACGGGTAGCCGTCGGCCCCCTGCGCACCGTTGTGCGTGGCCAGCACGTGGTGCAACTGGATGCCGTTGCGCTCGAACGCCAGCCGGGAACCGGCCATGTAGAGCCCCCACACCCGGGCGGTGCCCGGCCCGACCTCGCCGACGCAGAAGTCCCAGTGCGCGACCAGGTTGCGGCACCAGCCGGCCAGAGTCAGGGCGTAGTGCCGGCGCAGGTTCTCCTCGTGGTGCACCTCGAACCCGGCGTCGTGGAGTTCGCTGATCAGCCGGCCCGGCCCGGCCAGCTCGCCGTCCGGGAAGACGTACCTGTCGATGAACGCGCCGGAACGGTGCGGCGCCCGGTTGTCGGCCCGGGTGATGCAGTGATTGAGCAGCCGCCCGCCGGGCTTGAGCCGCGCCCGCAGCGCGCCGAAGTAGGCCGGGTAGTTGCGCACCCCGATGTGCTCGGTCAGCCCGATCGACGAGACCGCGTCGAACTGCTCGCGCGGCGCGTCGCGGTAGTCGAGGTGGCGCACCTCGGCCAGGTCGCCCAGCCCGTCCCGTTCGATCGCGGCGCGCGCCCACTCGGCCTGCGCCCGGGACAGGGTCACTCCGAGCGCCTTCACGCCGTACTCCCGGGCCACGTGCCGGACCATGCCGCCCCAACCGCAGCCGACGTCCAGCAGCCGCATCCCCGGCCTGAGCGCCAGCTTGCCGGCGACCAGGTCGTACTTGGCCCGCTGCGCCTCCTCCAGCGTGTCACCCGGGCTGTGGAACACCGCGCAGGTGTACGTCATGGACGGGCCCAGCACCTTCTCGTAGAAGGCGTTCGACACGTCGTAGTGGTGGGAGATCGCGCTGCTGTCCCGTACCCGGGAGTGGCGCAGCCCGCTCAGCACCCGCCGCCAGCGCGGCGCCGCCTCCTGCGGCGGGGGTGGTGGCGGCCGCAGCCGCTCCCAGCCCAGCCCGCGCACCAGCGCGAGCGCCTCACCGACCGCCGGGGCCCGCAGCGGAACCTCGTCCTTGAGCACCCGCAGCGCCTCGTACGGGTCGCCCGGGTGCACGCCCGTCAAGCCCAGGTCACCGCTGACGTACGCGCGGGCCATGCCCAGGTCGCCCGGCGCGGTGAGCAGGTAGGACAGGCCACGTTCGGTGCGGATGTCCAGGGTGATCCCGGCGTCCGCGGGGCCCACCGCGCTGCCGTCGTAGCCGGTGACCCGGATGGGCAGGTCACCGGTGGTCACCGCGCGGACCACGTCCGCCACCCTCGGTGCGGTACGCCGGCCGCCCGTGGGCGGCCCGGCCGGGGCGCTCGCCGCCCCCGGTGTGCGGTCGGTCAGACTCATGCTCGCGTTACCGCCTTCTCGTAGAGTCCGGTGAGTCGGTGGTCCGGGTCGTAGCGGTCCTTCACGGCGCGCCAGGTATCCCCGCCGTAGAGCCGGTTGAACGCCGCCCGGTCGTAATACGCGTCGGAGTAGAGCGACTTGTGGCCGCCCGACTCCGACACCATGCGCTCGATCCTGCGGTTGACGTCGCCGTCGGCGGCGCCCGCCGCGATCGGCACGCTCCCCCAGAAACCGATGTTCACATACGTTTCGCCTGGTCGGAGCGGATATAGCAGCCAGGCCTTCGCCGACCCCGCCCCGGCCGGCTCGCGCAGCCGCAGCGGACACAACCACACCGGCGTCATGCCCACCTCCCCCGCGAACCAGTGCAGGAACTCCGCCGTGCGGCCCAGCGGGATCTCCACGTCCTGCACCACCCGCTCGCGCGCCGGCCGCCCCCGCCACCGGTCCACCCGGGCGGCCACCCGGTGGCGGTGCTCCAGCCGCACGATCCGGTGGTAGACGTCGCTGCGCCGGTAGCGCCGGGGCCACAGCCGGCGGACCACCGGGTGCTGCGCCCCGAACGCCGACGAGCACCAGAACCAGTCGGTGTCCCACCGCCACAGGTAGTCGTACGTGGTGAGCGTGTCGCGGGTGCGGCGACGCAACGAGCGGTAGTAGATCTCCTGCCCGGTGTAGTCGGAGGGGCCGCCGTCGGCCTCGTCGGAGAACGCCCCGAGCACCAGGTAGGCCTCGCCGGGGCTGAACACCACCCCGTCCATGGCGTCGACCGGCTCCCCGCCCCAGGCGCCCTTGGCGACCACCTCGGCGACCGCGTCCACCAGCTCTTCCAGCCGGGTGAACCGGATGTTGCGCAGGGACACGTACCGGCGTACCGGTTGCAGCTCGATGCGCAACCGGGTCGCGTACCCGAGGCTGCCGAGCGAGTTGGGGAACGCGCGGTGCAGCTCGGCGTGCTCGCCCCGGGGCCGGGTGGTGACCACCTTCCCCGCGCCGGTGAGGACGTCCATCTCGAGCACCGACTCGTGCGGCAGGCCGTTGCGGAAGGAGGTGGACTCGATGCCCAGCCCGGTCACCGCGCCGCCAAGCGTGATCGTGCGCAACTGCGGCACCACGAGCGGCATCAACGCGTACGGCAGCGTGGCGTCGACCAGATCCTCGTAGGTGCACATGCCCTGCACGTCGGCGGTGCGGGCGGCCGGGTCGACGCCCAGCACACCGGTCAGGCCACGCACGTCCAACCCCGGCGTACGCGGCGCGGAGCGGGGCCGGAAGAGGTTCGACGTCTGCTTGGCCAGCCGTACGGGGTCCCCGGCGGGCACCGCGGCGTAGGAGCGCCGCAGTGCGTCCACCGCCCGTTCATGATCACGGACAGCGCGCATGCGATCACCCTACGCCCGGGTACGACAAGTTCGTGGGATGTCCACGGTGGTCGACACGCGGAGCCCGACATAGCGTGGAGGACATGCCGAAAGCCGTCTGGAACGACCTCGTCGTCGCCGAGAGCGACGACACCGTGCTGGTGGAGGGCAACCACTACTTCCCCCGGGCCGCCCTGCGCGACGACCTGCTGCGTGAGTCCGACACCCACACGGTGTGCCCGTGGAAGGGCACCGCCTCCTACTACACGCTCGAACACGGCGGCGCCACCAGCCCGGACGCCGTCTGGTACTACCCCGAGCCGAAGCCGGACGCGGAGATGGTCCGCGACCGGGTGGCGTTCTGGAAGGACGTCCACGTCGTCGACTGACGTCACCGCCCGCCGGGGCGACTGGCCCCGGTGGCCCCGGTGGTTCAGGATGCCACCATGGCCGACCCGCACACCGACCCGCCCGGCACCGTCTACGGCGCCCGCCGCCCGAGCGGCGTCCGGCTGCCGCAGGACCCGCTGATGCGGACCGCGTTGGGCGTCGCCACGGCCGGCGTACTCCTCGGGGCGTTCTTCGCCACCGGCGTGCTCGGCGGCGGGACCGACCGGCCGGTGGTGCCGGCGGCGGCCGTGCCGAGCCCGCCGGCGAGCGAGCCGACCACCGCCCCACCGACCACGGCCGCGCCCAGCCCGACGCCACCCTCGCCGAGCCCCGAGCCGACGCAGGCCGCGCCGGTGGCCACCCCGAAGGTGGTCCGCGGCGTGCCGTCCGGACGCTGCCTCGGCGTGACCGGCGACGAGGCCGAGGGCGCGCAGGCCGCACTCGCCGACTGCACCGGCGGCCCCGAGCAGCAGTGGGTGGTCACCCCGGTCGCGCCCGAGACCTACCTGCTGGTCAACGCGGCCAGCGGCAAGTGCCTGGACGTCAACGAGGCCAGCACCGACGACGGCGCGGACGTGCAGCAGTGGTCCTGCAACGGACAGGGCAACCAGCAGTGGAAGTTCCAGCCCGCCGGCGGCGCGGTGCTGCTCGTCGCCGTGCACAGCGGCAGGTGCGCGCAGGTCGACGACGCGGGCACCGAGGCCGGCCGGCAACTGGAGCAGGCGCCGTGCGGCGGTGCCCCCGAGCAGCAGTGGGCCGTCGGCTGACGGTGCGCCACGCCCACCGACCCGACGGTCAGGCGAGGTGCGGTTGGCGGCGCAGCGCGCGGAGCTGGGCCAGATGCATCGGCAGATGGACACGGACGTGCAGGTCCAGGGTCCGACCCCAGGGCAGCGCGTCGTCCACGTCCAGGTCGAAGCCCTCCCGCAGCACCGTCTCCACAGGCGTCTCCACCGCCGGTCCGAGCTGGTCGGCCAGCGCACACAGCCGCCGGCTGGTGACCCGGAACAGGGCGGCCAGCCCGTCCAACCCGCCGCACTCGGACACCAGCGCGTCCAGTTGCGGACGGTGGATGGTGTCCAGGTCGTAGTACGCGAACGGCGAACCGGCCAGGACCGCCTCGGTCGTCTCACTCATCAACTCGTCGTTGGCGGCCAGGTGCGCGACGACCTGCTCCGCGCTCAGGTCACCCTCCGCCGGCGGCCCGAAGCCACCCGCGTCGATCTCGGCGAACAACTCGTCGTACGCCCGGCGTAGCGCCGGGGCGTCCACCTCGTCCATGCCCGCATCCAACCCCCGCCGCCGCTGCCCGCACCCCGGCTACCCCGCCCGGTTCACCCGGACGGGTCCGCCGGTGGCGGCTCCCGGAGCCGGCGGGCCGGGTCAGCGGCGACCGCGCCGGGCCCGCAGGTAGTCGGAGACCACGTACTCGCCGAGGTCGTCCAGGTCGGGGGTGAACATCCGCCCCCTCGACCGTCGGGCCACCGCGTCCACGAACCGGCGCAGCCCCGGGTCGTCGCCGAGCATGAACAGGTTGAGCGTCGCGCCGTACCGGGTCAGCCGGTCCACCTCCCGGATCGTCGCCGCGATCGTCTCGGGCAGCGGCGGCCAGTGGAAGTACGCCGCACCGTCGTCCGGGTCCAGGTGCGCGGTGGGTTCGCCGTCGGTGACGACCAGCACCACCGGCTCCGCGCCGGGGTGGCGGCGCAGGTGCCGGCCGGCCAGCCGCAGCGCGTGCTGGAGGTTGGTGCCCTGCTGCATGTCGGGTTCCACCGCCGCCAACTCCTGCTGGGTCAGCGGCATCGCCTCCCGCCCGAAACCCACGATCTGCAACGCGTCCTGCGGGAACCGCGTGGCCATCAGGTGCGACAGGGCCAACGCGGTCTGCTTCATCGGCCCCCAGCGGCCCTGCGAGATCATCGAGTACGACAGATCGACGCAGAGCGCCACCGCCGCCGACGCCCGCCGTTCGGTCTCCACCACCTCGAAGTCCTCGACGGCGAGCGGCACCGGCACCGTGGGCCCGGCCCGGCCCACCGCGCGGGTGAGCGTGCGCACCACGTCCAAGGGCTGCTCGTCGCCGTACTCCCAGGGCCGGGACGCGCCGCTGACCTCACCGGCGGCACCGGCCGAGCGCAGGTCGTGCTGGCCGCGCGGCCCGGCAGTCAGCGCGCCGAAGACGCGTCGCAGGGCGGTGCCGGCGAGCCGCCGCAGCGCCTTCGGGCTGAGCGTCAACCCGTCCGCGTCCCGGGTCACCCAGCCCTGCCGGCGCAGTTCCCGCTCCAGCTCCCGCAACCGGCGTACGTCGTCGGCGGCCTCCCGGCCGAGCGTCCGGGTGACCGCCTCGACGTCGACGTCGTCCAGGGTGGCGCCGGGCTGGTCCTGGTCGAGGGCGTCGAGCAGGTCGTCGAGTTCGGCGATCTCGTCAAGCGCGCCGGTGGCCTCGCCGTAGCCCAGCGGCTCGTCGCCGCGGACCCGTTCGCCGCGCTGCCAGTTCAGGTCCGGCCGCAGCGACCGCAGGTGCGTGTCGAGCTGGGACAGCTCACCGGTGAGCCGGTCGCCGAGGGACTGCCGCATGAGGCCGGCCAGTTCCTCGCGCTGGCGGTCCGACAGCGACCGCATCAGCCGTTCACCGGCCGCCGCCCGCCGGGCCAGCACGTCGACCAGCTCGTCGACGTCGCGGGGTTGCTCCGGGAAGAACTCGCCGTGCCGGCGCATGAACTCGGCGAACGCGTCGGTGGTGTCCTCCGAGCGGGCGTGCCGGGCCAGCAGTTCGTTGAGGTCGCGCATCATCTCGGCGAGCTGCCGTTGGGTGGCCGGGTCGGCGGCGGCCCGCGCCGCGTCGCGCAGCCCGGCGAAACGCTGCTCCAGCACGTCGCCGCGCAGCCCGTCGAGGATCCGCTGGTAGGTCTGCCGCGCCTCGGCGCTGGCCCAGTCGTACCCCTGCAGGTCGGCCACCGCCCGGGCGGTGGAGCGGGGCAGGTTGTCCAGCACGGTCTCGGCGAACCGGGCGTCGTCGCCGTCGCGCCCGCGCAACTCGTCGCGTTCGGCGGCGAGCGCCTGGTCGAGCAGCGCCCGCGCCCGGGTGACCGCGCCGTCCAGGTCGCCCCGGCGCAACGCCTCCCGGCGCAGCCGGCGGGCCCGGGCGGCCAGGTCGTCCAGGCCGCCGCGCCCCTGTGGACCGCGGCGCAGCAGTTCGCGCAGCGACTCGCGCAGGCTGCCGCCGGCCAGGACCTCCGCCCCGACCGCGTCGACCGCGGCGCGCACGTCGTACGGCGGGGCGAGCGGGTCGGGTCCGCCACGCCACTGGCCGTACCGGAAGCGGTTGCCGGCCATGGTCAGTCCCGGTCGCCGTACACGGTGCGCCCGCTGTCGGTGACGTCCTTGCCCAGGCGGCGGGTCAGGTGCAGCCCTTCGAGCACGAACTCGATGCCGGCGGCGGCCTCCTCCGGGCTGGGCGCGTCGCCGAGGCCGAGCCGGTCGAGCGCCTTGGCCAACCCCGGTACGGTGCCGACCTGGCGCAGCAGTTCCACCGCGGAGACCAGTTCCCCGGTCTCGATGACACCGCCCTCGGCGACCAGCGCGGTGAAGCCGGACAGGTCGACCCCGGCCAGCCGGGCGCGGAACGTCTCGGCGGTGGCGGTACGCAGCAGGTGCGCGAGCACCTCGGTCTCGCGTCCCTCCTCACCGCTTTCGAACTCGACCTTCCCGCGCAGCGTCGACGTCACCGACACGGTGTCCCCGATGCGCGCGACGGGCACGTCCGGGACGGGGTGGGCCCGGTCGACGCCGCCGGGCGTGGCGTGCCCGGCACGTGCGCTCCCGGCACCGGCGAGCAGGCCGGAGCGGCGCAGCGCGGCGGCGGCGACGGTCTCCGCGGCGGCGATGGCGAACCGGGCGGAGACACCGGAGCGCGGGTCCACCGATGGTGACTCCCGCACCGCCCGGGCGAACCGGGCGAGCACCTCCAGCACGTGCTCCGGGACGGTGGCGACCAGATCGGCCTCCTGCCCGACCAGCGCCAACTCCAGTTCCAGCTCCAGCGGGTAGTGGGTGCGGATCTCCGCGCCGAAGCGGTCCTTGAGCGGGGTGATGATGCGGCCCCGGTTGGTGTAGTCCTCCGGGTTGGCGCTGGCCACCAACAGCAGGTCCAGCGGCAGCCGCAGCTGGTAGCCGCGGACCTGGATGTCGCGTTCCTCAAGCACGTTGAGCAGCGCCACCTGGATCCGCTCGGCCAGGTCGGGCAGCTCGTTGACGGCGAACACGCCCCGGTTGGTGCGCGGCACCAGCCCGAAGTGGATGGTTTCCGGGTCGCCGAGGGTGCGGCCCTGGGCGAGCCGCACCGGGTCGACGTCGCCGATCAGGTCACCGACGCTGGTGTCCGGCGTGGCGAGCTTCTCGCCGTAGCGCATCGACCGGTGCAGCCAGCCGATCGGCAGGTCGTCGCCGGCCGATTCGACGAGCGCGCGGGAAGCCGGGGTGAGCGGGCGCATCGGGTGCTCGTTGAGCACCGAACCGGGAATGACCGGGGTCCACTCGTCGAGCAGCGCGCCGAGCGAACGGATCAGCCGGGTCTTGCCCTGCCCGCGTTCGCCGAGCAGCACCATGTCATGGCCGGCGAGCAGCGCCCGCTCGACCTCGGGCAGCACCGTGTCCTGGTAGCCCACGATGCCCGGGAAGCGGTCCTCGCCGGTGCGCATCCGGGCGAGCACGTTGTCGCGCAGTTCCTGCTTGACCGTGCGGTACTGATGGCCGGTCGCGCGCAGCGCCCCGAGCGTGGTGGGCAGCTCGGCGGGCGGGGTCGCGGGAGCCTGGTGGGGAGCGGTCACCCGACCCACGCTAGCTCAGAAATCCCGCACCGCCCGGGGGTCGGCCCCGCCCCGTGCCGGGTCGACCCCCGGGGGCGTCTCAGGGGCGGCGGCGGAGCTGGTACGCGTACGTGGCGGCGGCGAGCGCAACCGCCCACACCGGCCACAGCACCATCGGCAGCACGCCCGCGTCGCCGGCACGGACCATGTCGGCGAACTGCGGCGCGGCCAGCACGTCGAGGCCGGCGGCCAGCACGGCCAGCGCGACAAGCCCGGCCGGGATCACCGCGAGGAGCACCGGCACCCGCCGGCCCGCCAGCCCGGGCAGCCAGCGCGGGAACCGCTCACCCCACCGGGCCACCAGCCCGAGGGTGAGCACCGCGCCGGCCACGGCGAACAGTCCCAGCCCGGCGCCCACCCAGATCGCGCCGTCGGCCCGCATCTCGGCGAGCGCCTCCTCCGGCATGCCCAGCGGGATGCCGGCCAGCCAGGCGAACCGGGTGAGCGCGTAGAGGACCGGGATGGCGGCCGCCGTCCACGCCGCCCACCGGCCCCACCTGGCCGCCGAGCGGGGCGAGGTCCAGCCCGGGGCAGGCCCGAGGGCGGTCCGACGACGCCAGCGCAGCAGCGCGGCGGCCAGCAGCATCCCGCCGGCCAGGGCGACCAGCCGGGCGAACAGCGGCCAGGTGAAGACCTGCGCGTAGTCCACCGGCGGCCAGCCGAACGGCGCACCGAGGATGAGCATCGGCGCGTATCCGAGCAGGGCCAGCACCCGCATCCCGGGCACCGCCACCGCCAGGGTCAGGGCAACCGTAGCCGCGTAGGCGGTGATCGGGGCGCGCAGCGACCGGGGTGGCCACCCGGCCGGGCCGGTCATGGCCAGGGCGGCGAGCGCGCCGGTCAGCAGCACCGCGGCGAACACCGACGGACCGGCCGAGGCCGGCAGCAGCCGGAGCAGACCGGTGGCGCCGTCGGCGTCCGGGGCGTTCGCGCCGAACGGGTAACCGGCGCCGGTGCGCGCGGACAGCAGGGCGAGCACACCCCAGCCGCCAAGCCAGGCGGCGGCGAGCGTGGCCGTCGGTTCGGGCCGGATGCGGTCCCGCCGGGCAGGTGCGGAGGTGTTCGTCGGCATGTCCTCAGCCTCGCCCGGTGGGCCGCGCGTGCCCTCCCGCCCGGGGGTGGACCCGCTCCCCCACGGGAGGGACGGGTCAGCCGGCCGGGACGACGAAGCCCGACTCGTAGGCGGCGACCACCGCCTGGGTGCGGTCCCGCACCCCGAGCTTGGCCAGCACGTTCCCGACGTGCGTCTTGACCGTCTCGACGCCGACGACCAGCCGGGCCGCGATCTCCGGGTTGGACAGGCCGGCGGCCATCAACCGCAGCACCTCCGCCTCGCGTTCGGTCAGCCGGGCGGCGCGCAGCCGGTCCCCGCCGTGCCGCCCGTACGCGCCCACGAGCTGCCGGATGGCGGCCGGGAACAGCAGCGACTCGCCTGCCGACACCACCCGGATCGCCTCCACCACCTCGCTCGGCCGGGCCCGTTTCAGCAGGAAGCCGCTCGCCCCGGCGCGGAGCGCCTCGTAGACGTACTCGTCGTTGGCGAACGTGGTGATCACCAGGATGCGCGGCGGGTCGGCGGAGGCGGCGAGCAGCCGCCGGGTGGCCTGGATGCCGTCGACGGCCGGCATCCGCACGTCCATCAGCACGACATGTGGCCGCAGCTTCGCGACGAGCGGCGGCACCTGCGCCCCGTCCGTCGCCTCGCCGACGACGCGCAGGTCCGGCTGGGCGTCCACGATGGCCCGCAGGCCGACCCGGATCAGTTCGTCGTCGTCGACGACCAGCACGTCGATGCTCACCCGGTCTCCCCTCGCGGCGCGGGCACCGTGGCCCGGACCCGCCAGCGGTCCCCCTGCGGGCCGGCGTCGAGGCGCCCGCCGAGCAGCAGCACCCGTTCCCGCATGCCGTCCAGTCCGCGCCCGCCACCGGCCGGGCCACCGCCCCGCACGGTGTTGACCAGCTCGATCTCCAACCCTTGCGGCGGTACGGCGACCCGCAGCGTGACCGGCCCACGGCCGTGCCGGGTCGCGTTGGTCAGCCCCTCCTGGACGATCCGGTAGCCCTCGCGGGACACCACGGCGGGCAGCGCGTCCAGTGCCCCACCGACCTGGGCGTCGATGACCAGCCCGGCGGCCCGGGCGGTGGCGACCAGCTCGTCCAGCCCGGCGAGTGTGGGCTGCGGGGCGGTCGGCCGCCCGGCGTCGCTCTCCCGCAGCAGCCCGAGCACGTGGTCCAGGTCGTCCATGGCGCGTCGGCTGGTCTCCTCGATGGCCCGCAGCGCGCGTCGGCTGAACTCCGGGTCGGTGTCGAGCAGTTCCCGGGCCGCGCCGGCCTGGAGCGTCGCCACGGTGAGCGCGTGACCGACCGAGTCGTGCAGCTCCCGGGCCAGCCGGTTGCGTTCGGCCAGCCGCACCGCGCGGGCCTCCAGCGCGGCGATGCGTTCGGCCTGGGCCGGGCCGAGCAGCACCGGGGCCATCGAGGCGGCGAGCGTGCCCAGGCCGGCGACCGCGTAGCCGAGCGCGACGAGCACGACGAGCCCGGCCAGGCCGGCCCGGACCGGGTGCGCCGGGTCGAACGGACCGACGCGCCCGTCCGCCACGGCGCCGGTGTCCACCCCGACAAGTCCGGCGGCGAAGACCAGCGCCATCGGGAACGCGCTGACCGCGGCGAACCACACCGCCGCGCCGGTGCCCAGGTGCAGGGCGATCCAGAGCGCGGCGCGCAGCCGGGCCTCCCGGTCGATCCGGTGTCCGGGCGTGGGCTCCGGCAGGTCGACGGCGAGCAGCGCCCGGGCGGCGGCGATCTCCAGCGCCCGACTGCCGGACAGGAACACCGGCACCACGGCCAGCGCGACGCCCACCAGCAGCAGCCCGACGCCGGGCAGGCGGGGCACCCCCGAATGGGACAGCAGTTGCGCGAACGCCACCGCCAGCAGGGCGTACGGCAACGCGAGCACCCCGCCGAGCAGCAGGAACACGGCGCGTCGCCAGGTGCTGGCGCGCGCCAGCGGCGCGAGCGCAGCCCGGACCGTCACCCGGTCATTGTCCCGCCCGTCGAATCTCCCCGGCTCCCCCACGCCGGGGAGATTCCCGGTTCACCTCCCGAGTCGGGCGCGGAGCATCCGGGGCATCGCGGCCAGGCCGGTGACCGGGCGGAACGCCCGCGCGGCGGCCACCAGGGCGGCGTACTCGTCGTCGGTCAGGTCGATCTCGGCGGCGGCGGCGTTGCGTTCCATCTGCTCCACCCCGGACGCGCCGGGGATGGCCACCACGTTGGGGTGCCGCAGCACGTACGCCAACGCGATCTGGCTCGGCGTCGCGTCGTGCGCGTCGGCGACCTCGCGCAGCGTGGCGATCAGCTCGGTGCCGCGTTCCAGGTTCTCCGGCAGAAAGTACGGGTTGGCCCGGCGGACCGCCCCGGCCGGCGGGTTGGTGGCGTCGTAGCGGCCGGAGAGGAACCCCTGCGCCAGCGGGCTGTACGCGATGACGACCCGGCCGGCCTGCTCCGCGTACGGGATCAGGTCGTCCTCGGGACCGCGGTCGATCATGCTGTAGCGGACCTGGTTGCTCAGCACCCGGCGGCCCAGCGCGGCCTCGGCGAACCGCCACCGGCGCAGGTCGTAGTTGCTGACACCGACCTCACCGACCAGCCCGACGTCCTGGAGGATGCGCATGCCGCGCATGGTGGTGGTGTCGGCGACCACCGGGTTGGCCTGGTGCACCTGGTAGAGGTCGATGGTGTCGACGCCGAGCCGGGCGGCGGAGGCCACCGCGCGCTGCTGCACCACCGGGGCGACCGGCAGCAGCGGGAAGATCTTGCTGGCCACCACGACCTTCGCCCGGTCGTCGCCGAGCGCCGCGCCGAGGATGCGCTCGCTGCGGCCGAAGCCGTACAGCTCCGCGGTGTCGAACAGGGTGACCCCGAGGTCGAGCGCCCGGCGCACGATGTCGGCCGCCCGGCTCTCGTACTCGGGGCCGTAGCCCCACTCGCGGGAGCCGAACTGCCAGGTGCCGAGGCCGATCTTGGAAATGGGCTTGGGGGTGTCGAGCCGCACGTAACGCATGGGGCCGAACGTACCCGCGCCGGTGCGCACGCACTCCGGCGACGAGAGAATGAGCTGGTGACCTACCTCGCCAGTGACGACCGCTACCGGTCGATGAGCTACCGCCGCAGCGGCCGGAGCGGGCTGCGGCTGCCCGTCGTCTCCCTCGGCCTGTGGCACAACTTCGGCCCGGACCGGCCCTTCGAGCGGCAGCGCGACATCGTCCGCCGGGCCTTCGACCTCGGCATCACCCATTTCGACCTGGCCAACAACTACGGTCCGCCACCGGGGTCGGCGGAGGAGACCTTCGGCCGGTTGCTCGCCACCGACCTCAAGCCGTACCGGGACGAGCTGGTGATCTCCAGCAAGGCCGGCTATCTGATGTGGCCCGGCCCGTACGGGGAGTGGGGCTCCCGCAAGTACCTGATCTCGTCGCTGGACCGGTCGCTGCGCCGGCTGGGGCTCGACTACGTCGACATCTTCTACTCGCACCGGTTTGACCCGGACACCCCGCTGGAGGAGACGATGGGTGCGCTGGACGCGATCGTGCGCTCCGGCCGGGCGCTCTACGTCGGCATCTCCAACTACGACTCGGCGCAGACCGAACGGGCCGCCGGGATCCTGCGCGACCTCGGCACGCCGTTGCTGGTCAACCAGCCGTCGTACTCGATGCTCAACCCTTGGACCGAGGACGACGGCCTGCTGGACACCCTCGACCGGGTCGGCGCGGGCTGCGTCGCGTACAGCCCGCTGGCCCAGGGGCTGCTCACCGACCGTTACCTGGGCGGTGTGCCGGCCGACTCCCGGGTACGCACCAGTGTGTTCCTCGACGAGAGCGACCTCGACGAGACGACGATGACCACCGTGCGAGCGCTCGCCGGGGTGGCGGAGCGGCGGGGTCAGAGCCTGGCTCAGCTCGCGCTGGCCTGGGCGTTGCGGGACCCGCGGATGACCAGCCTGATCATCGGCGCGAGCAGCGTGGCGCAGCTGGAGGGCAACGTCGCCGCGCTGGGTAACCTCGACCTCGGCGACGAGGAGTTGGCCGAGATCGGTCGCCTGCTCGGCTGAGCGGCCGCCGTCCGGGCGCCGACTGTGGACGCGACCACGCGCCCAGCCGTCGGCACACCGGTACGCCCGCAGGCTCGGAACAGGCGATCCGCGCCGATCGGTCAGCCCGGGCGGCCGAACGGACAACCGGGGCGGCGGCACGCCTCGACTCGGCCCTACAGTGACGGCCAGCCTGCAGCAAGGAGTGCGCCTTGTCCGATTCGGTACCGCCCTCGAAGCCGCCCCGCGTCGACCCGCCGGACGGTCCGGGCACCGGCGAGGCGCCCGCCGTCCAGCCGTACGTGCTGATGCTGCCCACCGGGGAGGGCGCGCCGACGCCGGTGCCGTGGCCCGGCGCGCCGGGGCAGCCCGCCTGGGCGATCCCGGTCACCGTGCCGCCCGGCACCCAGGGGTACGCCCTGTTCGTGCCGCTGGTCCCGGCTGGCCGCGCTGGCGGAGGCGTCGAGGCAGCCGGCCAGTCCGGGGCGGCCGGCGTGCCCGTCCAGGCGCCCCCGCCTGCGGTGGAAGGCTCCACCCGTGGCGGCGCGCCCGCCCCGGCCGGCGGGAAGCCGGTGGTGGCGCCGTCGGTCGCCGCGCCCGTGGACGCCGTGGCCGGCACCTCCACGTCGGACAGGACCACGGTCGGTGAGTCAACCGACCGCACCGCGCCGGAGGCCACGGCATCCGAGCCGGCCGGCGCCACCGTCGGCAGCGGGGAGGCCGGGCCTGCGGAATCCGCCGCGCCCGCGTCCGCCGAGACGCGGCAGGGCACACCGCAGAACGCCCCGGCCGGGACGCCGCAGGGCGCACCGGAAGCCGGCGGCCGGCCGCCCGGTGCTCCCGGCATGCCGGTCGGGCCGCCGCCGCCCGCCGGGTGGGGACCACCGCCGACCCACCCGGCCGCCCGCCCGTGGGGCCCTTACACGATAGGACCGGCACGACCGGCCGGGCCGCCGCCGCCCCGCACGTCCTTCCTCGGCGTACCGTGGCCCGGCCCGACGTCGGCCGGCGGTCGCGCCGTGCCGCTGGCCGTGCTGGCGGGCGCGCTCGGCAGCGCGGTCTTCGTGCCGTTGGGCCGGGTCGGCATCGGCTGGTTCCTGGGCGGGCTCACGCTCACCCTCGCAATACTGCTGGCGGTCCGGGCCAGCACGGCGGGTCTGCCGCGCGCCGACCGGCTGATCCGCACCGGCTGGGCGGTGGCCGCGCTGGCGCTGCTGGCCGTGCCCGCGTTCCGCAACGCCTGGTGGCTGGTGACGTTCTGCGTGCTCGGCGCGCTGGGCTGCGCCACCCTCGCGATCGTCGGTGGGCGGCTGATCCGCTCGATCCTGTTCGGCCTGGTCGCCACCCCGTTCGCGGCGCTCCGCGGCCAGCCCTGGGTCCGCCGGCACGTCACCTCCTCGCCCCGGCAGGCGACGGTCCGCAAGGTGACCGTCTCGCTTGTCGCCACCGTGGTGGTACTCGTGGTCTTCGGCAGCCTGCTCGCCTCGGCCGACGCGGCGTTCTCCGAGGCGCTCGGCGCGCTCGTACCGGAAACCGACTTCGGCAGCGTCTTCGGCGGGCTGTTCCTGGCCGTGGTGGGCGGGCTGATCGCGGTGGCCGCGCTCTACACGCTTGCCGCGCCACCGGATCTGTCCACGCTGGACCGCGCCGGTGACCGCCGGTTCGGCCTGCTGGAGTGGGCCCCGGCCATCGGGGCGCTCACGCTGCTGTTCGCCGGGTTCGTGGTGGTGCAGTTCACCGTGCTGTTCGGCGGTCAGAAGCACGTGCAGCGGGTCGCCGGCCTCAGCTACGCCGAGTACGCCCGCAGCGGCTTCTGGCAGTTGCTCTTCGTCACGCTGCTCACGGTGGCGGTGCTCGGCGGGGTGAGCCGGTGGGCCCGGCGGGACAAGCCGATCGAGCGGCTGGTGCTGCGGGTGCTGCTCGGGCTGCTCAGCGCGCTCAGCGTGGTGATCGTGGCGTCCGCGCTGTCCCGGATGTGGACCTATCAGAAGGTCTACAGCTTCACCGGAGAGCGGATCTTCGTGATGGCGTTCGAGATGCTGCTCGGCGCGGTCTTCCTGATGGTCCTCGTGGCCGGCATCCGGTGGCAGGGCCGGTGGATTCCCGGCACCACGCTGGCGCTGGCGGTGGCGATGCTGCTCGGCCTGGCGGTGCTCAACCCGGAGGACTACGTCGCCCGCCGCAACACGCTGCGGTACGAGCAGACCGGCAAGATCGACGCCTGGTACCTGCGGGCGCTGTCCGCCGACGCCACACCCGCGCTCAGCAAGCTCCCCGATCCGGTACGCCGCTGCACGCTGAGCTGGATCGCCGACGAGCTCGCCGAATCCGACCCCTGGTACGCCTGGAACCTGGGCCGCCAGCGGGCCCGCGCGGCACTGGACCGGGTGGGCCCGGCGGCGGTCGGCGGCCCGAAGGACTGCCGCCGCGCCGACCAGTTCGACCTGCCGAAGACCCGCAGTACTCGTTGACGTGCTGTCCCGGGCTCACGTCTGGCCGGATGACGGTTTGATGGGCACATGCGACTCCTTCACCAACTGACGCTGATCGGGGCCACCGTCGGGGCCGGGCTGATGGCGGGCCTCTTCGCCGCCTTCGCGTACGCCGTGATGCCGGCGCTGCGCGGCGCGGACGACCGCACCTTCGTGGACGCGATGCAACGGATCAACGTCACCATCGTCAACGGCTGGTTCCTGCCGGCCTTCCTGGGTACGCCGGTGCTCGCCGTGCTCTCGGCGGTGCTGGCCTGGCGCGGCGCGGGCCGCCCGGCGCTGCCGTGGATCATCGCCGGGCTCGCGTTGTACCTGGCGATGTTCGTCGTCACGGTGGCGGTGAACGTGCCGTTGAACGACGCGCTGGCCGCGGCCGGCACCTCCGACCCCGACGTCGCGCGACAGCGGTTCGAGGCCACCTGGGTCACCTGGAACGTGGTCCGCGCACTGGCGGGCACGGCCGCGTTCGGCGCGCTGTGCTGGGCGTTGGTGCTCGCCGGCCGGGCGGCCGCCTGACCGGTTCCCGCCCCGCCGGCCGCTCCGACCACGTTCCGTCCATGATGGACCGTGACGGTCCCCCGGCTGCTCAGCCGGACGCGGTCACCGACCAGCGGCGGGCCAGCGCGGTTGCCGCGAGGAAGGCAGCGAGCACGAGCGCCGCCTCGGCCCCGATCGCCAGTGGGGTGAGCGGGAAGTTGAGCGCCCAGCCGAGTGCGACCGCCGCGGCGATCCCGGCGGCGAGAGCGGGCGGCAGCAGCAAGGCCATCCGCGCGACGGTGTGTCGGACGCGGGGCGCATCGCGGAGGACGACGCGCACGGCAAGGACCGCACCGCCGACGACCACCGCCGCGACGCCGCCGTAGAAGACGCCACCGGGGTCGGAGCCGAGAAGCTCGGCGGGATCGAGCCCGTCGGCGGCTGCCGCGTCGAGCTCGGTCCGCAGGTCGGAAGCCAGGGCTGTCCGGTCGCGACGGTGGATGCCGAGAGCGCGCCACTCCCGGTCCACGGCGGCGAGGAGGGTGTCAACGTCCGACGTCGACGTGCTCATGGTCGTCTCCTGAACTTGGTGGACGGACGGCGAGGGTCTGGTTCACCACGCCGGCGAAGTGGGCCCACTGTTCGCGCCAGGCGTTTAATCGATCATGGCCGGCGTCGGTGAGCCGATAGACCCTGCGGGGCGGGCCACTGGGACTGGCCTGCTGCGCGTTGTCGACGAGCCCCAGGCGGTGCAGTCGGGTGACCAACGGATAGACGGTGCCGTAACTGACCGCTCCGAATCCGGCGGTGTCGAGCCGGCGGACCAGCTCATAGCCGTGCGCCGGCTCGGCGGCGAGCAGCGCGAGCAGGCACATGTCCAGGCAGCCGCGCAGCAGCTGGGCCTGCCGGTCGGCCGAATCGTCCGGCTGATCTGCCGCTATCATGCGGCACATATTACCGCCGGTATTATGCGGCGTCGAGTACCCGCGGGGCGGTTCATCGTCCGCCGGCAACCGCAGCCGGGACAGCCGGGTCACGCTCGCTCGGCTTGGCTGCTCAGTCAGCCCCATCAGTTGCTACTTCTGCCGCCGGGAACGACGAAGGGCGCTCGCCATTTCTGGCGAGCGCCCTGTCGCGAAAGGTGGGCCGGAGGTACCACCATGCGAACCACACCGCCACGATCGCCGGTGACCCACTCCCACTGACTTTGCCCAGCTCACGGGCACCGGGCGGTGCCCGATGAACCCGGCCCAACCGTCCGACCCGCCAGTGCGGTTCGCCGATACGGAAGAGATCAACCCGTTCCAACTCCTTCTCGATCTTCATGATCATGCCGTCGCTCGGACGCCGGGAACCGGACTCGATGACGTCCTGACGGAGCTGGCGTTGTCCGCTGCGGTTGTGTCCTGGTGGACTCGCTGGCAACCTTCGGTGATCCACACCGCGCTGCGGGCGGGCATGGACCTGACGGACATCGCGAAAGCGACCGGTCTCGACGCGGGCGAAGTCGTCGACCGGTGGCGGCGATGGGTCGATGTCCAGACGCGGTTGGACATCGGTGGACGTCCGTCCGTGGACCCCGCCGAGGTTCAGGCCATCGAGCGACAGCTCGGGTCGGGGGTGGTTCGATGACGCCGACCCGGCTTGCCCGAGACGTGAGCACGGTGGCGGTGGCCGGAATTGCTGCCTGGTCGTCGTGGAGTCACATGGTCGCCGTGGCGTTGAGATTCGGTGAGCGTCCCGAGGTTGCCTACGTACTTCCGCTGTCGGTTGACGGGATGCTGGTTGTCGCGTCGGCGGCCATGGTCGAGGACAAGCGCGCCGGCCGGAGGGTGCGCTGGTCGGCCCGGACGGCTTTCGCGGTCGGGGTGGCGGCCAGCGTGGCGGCGAACATCGCCGCCGCCGAGCCGAGCCTCGGTGCTCGGATCGTGGCGGCGTGGCCAGCGGTGGCGTTGCTGCTGGTCGTAGAGATGCTGACGAGATCGCAACCGGCCCCACACAACGACCATCGAACGTCAGACGACACCCGCCCGAAGCAACCGCCGGGCTTCGACGCTACGTCTACGCTGCCACCGCAGTCGCGCCCGTCGGACTTCGCGACTGAGGCGAAGCAAGCTCAGCAGGCTAGGGGCGCCGACGGCCGGACGACGAGTCAGGTGGCGCCGCCCCTGCGGGGAACCGGGCGACGCAGGCGGATGACGGGGCGCGCGGAGCGGACGGCAGACGTCGTAGCCCGGCTGCGTGCCGAGCGTCCCCTGGCCAGCCTGGCGGAGTTGGCTCTGGCCGCAGGCGTGTCCGAACGTCATGTCCGACGCCTTGTAACGGAAACGATTGTGGACGGACAGCCGGCAAAGGGCTCACCTTGACGTGCTGATGACCTTGGAGCGGCCTCCCAAAATTTCGGCTTACCCCTCTCCCGCCTTACGAAATACGGCTTCGGGCCGCAACGGTCGGGACACGAAGAGTGGACCAAAGTCGCTACACTTCCCGGCTGTACCCAACGGCGACGGGGAGACGTGACGCGGTGCGCAAAGCAAATCTGGGCGTGTTCGGCGTAAGCCTGGGCGTCGTTGCCGCCACCATCGGCTGCGGAACCGCACCGGAGGCGCAACAGCCACCAGCCCAAGCGACCGCAAGCGCGCCGAGCGAGCGCCCGACCTTCGACCCGCCGCGCACCTTCGACACGACTGATGCCATCCCGCTACCTGACAGCGCGTCGTTGTCGAAGATCAACCTGGGGGGACAACGCGTCGAGACGCTACCAGTGCTACTCGAAGGGAAGCGCGTCTGGATCTCATCGGTGGACCGGCTGGAAATCGTTGACGTCACCTCCGGCACGGTCACCGGCACGCTGCGACCCGCGCACGAGCCTGCGCTGTCGCCATCGACGCAGAACCCGTTCGTCGGCGGCAACCCCGCCCAACCGCCGGTGCTGGCCGAACTCGGTGCGCAGCGCCGTGTGGTGACGGCTTTCGCCACCACCGCGCCCGGTCAAGGCACGACACCGCCGCGCCCGGTTATCGAAGTCCTCGCCGCTGATGCCGGCACCGGGCATGAGGCTCAACGCATCGAGATCGAGCCCAGTGACGACGACCAGCACACGTTGACCCGGAAGCACCCGGTCGTCGTCGGCGCACACGGCCCCGTGGTCGTCGCCCAGGTCGGCACCGACACCGTCGCCGTGAACCTTGATGATCGACGCGAGGTCTGGCGCCGTCCGGACTTCAACCTCGGTGCCATCGCTAGCGATGTGGCGGTCGGTACCGACGCCAAGAGTGCAGTGGCACGTGCGCTCGCCATCGACAGCGGTGCCGAGCGCTGGCATACCGAGCCGGCAGAGACGATCGCCATCAAGCCGGGCAGCCCGAAAATCGTGACCGCGACCGGAGCGTCGCAAGGCCGCAAGCAGTTCTTCCGCCTCCTCGACGCCGCCACCGGCCGCCTCCTCGACGAGTCACAGGCCACCAGCAGCACCGCCTACAACATCACCTGCCTACACGACGGCCGCAGCGTCACCATCTGCCAGAACCAACGCCAGGACTGGGCAGGCGCCTTCGACGACAGCGGGAAGTGGCTCTGGGAACTACCCGACAAGAAGGCAAACCGCATCGCCCCCACCGTCACGACCGCCTGGCACGGAGCCGTCTACGGCCGCACGGCGAACGGCCCCGTCATCCTCGACGGCCGCACCGGCGAGGACCGGGAAACCGCTCCCGGCCTCACGCCGTGGCTCGTCAACGAACACGCCGCAGTCGCCAGCCCACCGGATGCCAGCGGCGGGATGAAGCTCTACCGCGCCACCAGCTGACAGGTGTACGACCCGAGCCAGCAGTGGATGCTCCAGCCCTCCATGTCGTGTCCAGCAATTAGCCTTCGCGTGCCGTCAGTTCGTCTGCCCGTTCGGTAGGTGCCGGCCGATGTAACCGACATAGATCCGCCCGCTCTGCGCCGTGTCGTCGTAGTAGTGCATCCGAGGGCTGATCATGGCGAACTGGACGATCTTGAAATGGGCTCCCATGAAGGCCTGTCCAACCGGAACGACGGAGGTTGGCACGGGCAGAACGCGCCTACTCCGGAACGTTGGGTTGGTTCGCACCTCCTCGCTTTCATCGCGGGCGTGCCGTCGCATCGGCCATTCGTGGCAGCCATCAGGGGTGTGTTCAAGGAAGCCGTGCACGTCGCGGCCCCAGCGCCCGTCCGCCTTCGCCACTGCATAGTCATGAAGCACCAACAACGCGTCCCACGTCTTCGAAGCCCAGGCTCCCAGGGGGTCGTTGCTGTCGAGGTCCTCAGCGTGGTCAGGATCGCCGGTGAACACGACGTGCTTGAGCTTCGGTAGCCAACGGAGCAACTCGCCGAAGCTACCCGGCCGAGAGACATCCTCATCCGCCGGCTGCGCCGTCCAAGCCACCTCAGCTTGCCCCATCGAGGCCAGCCGATGGCGCAGCGTCCGTACGGTCTCCTCGGACCGGGTCAGAAGGTCGACCGCGTCCCGGTTCTCGATCTGCTCATCGTCCAGCTGCCATTTGACGTCGTGATATGCCTTCTGTGTCTCATCGAGTTCGGCTTGAAGCTGCGCGAGGCGGGATGCGATGTCTTCCTGTGCCTCCTGCGATGACCGACCGACCTCGATCAGACGTACGATTTCGTCGATTCGGTCGACGGAGAGGTCATCGATTCCTACCTTGATCTTCAGGTAGTCCAGCAACATGCCTTGCTGCGCGCTGACGTCATCTTGCCGGCGACCACTCTCTCGCGTCTCGACGGCCGCCGCCTGGGGCTGCGACGGAACGAGCGATGGCCGCTTCGAACCGACGTCGCCGAGCCGGTGCACCAGCATGTCGTCGGCGATACGTTCCAGCATCCGGTGTACCCGCGCCACCGATGCGGGTAGCGGCTGTTCGAGAGCCTGAAGTTGGGCGTTGGAGGCGAGGACCCGCGCGAGTCGGGGCTGTTCGTTGTCGTCGGCGATCCGTTCGGCGCTCAGCACCCGGTGCCGCAGCCCGTCGACGACGGAGTCCGGTTGCACCTGGGAGCGATAGGTACGAAGCCGGCCGGGCAGTACGGCGTGGGCCTGGCCGAGCCGGTCGTTGAGCAACTGTGTGGCCTCCCCGTCCAGCACGTAGCACGAGGCCATGCCGTTGGTGAACCGGGTCAGATTGGCGATCCGGTTAGTCCATGGGACTGACGGCAGCGAGTCGTCGTTGCCTGCGACGAAGACGACGCCTCGTCGCTCGGTGTCGATGAGCGCTCTGTGGACCTCGTCGACTTCGTCGCCGCGGATGACGATTGGTCGCGTCGTGAGGTGTGCGGCACCGTCCCAGGCATCGATGATTTCGAGCATGGGGGCGAGAAAGCGGGGGGTGCCGGCGCGGCGGGGGCGGCTGCGTGGGTCCTCGCTGTCGGGGTCGGGGGATTCGATGTCGACCCAAGCCCACGCCGCACGCTCTCTTGCGTTGGGCGCGTGTACGGTCAGCTGGGTGATCCACTGCCCGTCCGGCTTCGTCTCGACGATCCGTACGCGCGTTGAGGCCGATCCATCCTGCCCCTCGTGCTGCAGTAGGAGGGCCCTGACGTTCTCGCCGATGGTCGCCCACCGATTCTCATGAAGCGCAGACGGATCCCAGCCCTTGACGTCCGCGATCCAGCGGTCGAGTTGTTCCCGTACCAGTGGCTGCAGATGGTTCCGTTCGCGGTGGGTCGTGAACACAGACCTGAAACCGAGCATTGCGCCGTCCCGAGGGGTTACAGGCGAGAGGGCTGCGCCGAACGCGTCGCCGCACTCGCTCGATGCGGCCCCGCTGACCTCCGTCTGCTACTCCAGCACCTGGTCTTGGTTCGGAAGCTGGAGTAGCAGCGGCGGTGTCGAGGTCGGCATCTGGACAAGGAGAGGTCAATCCGCTTGCTTGCTGGTCACCGAGATGAGCTGTTGATCATGGTGCGGATTCCAGGTCATTGAGGAGCGCGTGTACAGGTGCCCAGCACATCCGCACCGTGTCCAGATCGGGCACGAGCCCGTAGTCGATCTGGTGGCGGGGGTGGACGAAGTTGCGGTAGTCCCGGACCTTCTCCATGAAGTCCTTGGCGTCGGTCTGGACCCACTTCTGTCGGTGCGCGTACTCGAGGAGCAGGTGAAGGCCCGCTCGTTCGGCCCGAACCCGTCGGCCGTTCCGGTCGACCAGGCCGCTCCTGCGCACGGTCTCGTCGCGGTCAGTCACCACGACGTGCAGCAGGCCTTCGACGAAGCTGCCGATGCCGATGATCGCCAGTGCGTAGGCTCCGTTGTTCTGGCAGATCGACGCTTCGTCGGCGCGGGCCATGAGGATGTCGGTCGCCTTGCTGTTGGGGGATAGTCGTCGCACCCGCTCGTGGAGGTCCGGCGGCGGCCCGTACAGGGGGACGTCGCTGCTCTGGCTGATCTGACCGAGCACAGGGCGCCCGCCGACGTAGGTGATGGTGAGCTGCTCGGGAGCCAGAAGGCGGTTCAGCTCTTGCGCGATCGGTTCGGCGGCCTCGACGCCGCCGTCGTACTCCAGCGGATCGCCGATGCGACAGAGCAGCCGGTCGAGGGCGGCGGCGTCATGGGCATGGGAATTGAGTACTTCTGTCAGCCAGGGGATGCGCGGAGAGCCGTCGTACTGCGGATCGCCAGGCCACCGGACTCGGTGAAGGAACCGCTCGATCTGCGTACCGGTCCGCTCGTAGGGACCATCGACGTCGCAGATCAGGCGGGCGACGCGTTCCAGAGTGAGCGGGTCGAGGGCAATCATCGGGATACCTCCCGGTCGGCGCGCTGCTGCGCGATGTCGAGTGCTTCGGTCAGGCGCTGGAGGATGATTGAGCCGCGCTTGCGGAAGCCAAGTTCGCTCATGGCCTCCTGGAGGCGCTCATCCCGATCACGCTGAAGCTGGTCACTCACCAGCCAGGTGCAGATCCGTACCAGCTGTTCCCGCGTGTAGTCGGTGATCCGCAGACCGATCGGCACGTCGGGGCGTGGGCCGCGGCGGGTCGCCGGCGGCGCCGGTGGCTGATCGGGCCGGCGTGCCGGCGGTATGGGGTGGCTCCTCGCGGCGTGGTTGGCGCGGTCGACCGCCTGCTTCCAGCGGGCGATGAGTCGGACTGTCTGGCCTGCCGGATCCACGTACCAGTCGGTCGACCAAATGCGGTGGAACTCCCACCCGAGGCGCTCGAGGTGTTGCTGGCGCAGCCGGTCCCGGTCCCGGGCGCTGTGTGCCTGGTGGTACGAGTGACCGTCGGTCTCCACGGCGAGGACCATGCGGCCGGGCTGCTCTGGGTGGGCGAGGGCCAGGTCGATGCGGTAGCCGGAGACGCCCCACTGCGGCACGGCGTTGATGCCCTGCTGCTGGAGAGCCTTCAGGACGCTGCGTTCGAGGCCGTTGAGCTCGACCCCGGTGTGCTGTCGCGCGCCGAGGTCGCCGCCTAGGTCAACGAACTCCAGGTAACGGCGGAGCAGTTCGGGCCCGCGATTCCGTGTCGCTGCGGTCTGGTTCGGGTCCATATCGTGATGGGAGAAGGCGCTCACCACGGTCATCCGACTCCGCGCTCGAGTGACCGCGACGTTGAGGCGCCGCTCACCGCCCTCCTGGTTGAGCGGTCCGAAGCGCAGCGGAAGTCGGCCGTCTTGAGTCTTGGCGTAGCCGATGCTCAGGATGATGGCGTCCCGCTCGTCGCCCTGGACGTTTTCCAGGCTCTTGATGAAGAACCGCTGGCTCGCGGCCTGGTCCTGCGAGAAGAAGTCGTCGAGGTGCTCGTGCTCGCGGCGTCGGCTGCGCAGGGTCGCTTCAATCCGCAGGGCGTGCTTCTGCCCCATGGTGATGACGCCGAGGCTCTCGTCTGGTCGCTGCTCGGCGTGCTCGAGGATCAGCTCGACTGCTCTGTTGACCTCCTCGGTTGATGAACCGCCCTGCCCGGGGGAGACACGGCCGTCCACCGTCTCCAAGCGCAGCGGACTGCCGACCTGGACGCCAGGGAACGTGACGAGGGAACGGTTGTAGATCTCGACGTTCGAGAATGCGATCAGGCGCTCGTCTCGGCTGCGGTAGTGCCAGGTCAAGCGGTACCGGTCCGAGATGAGGCCACCGAGGACGTCAAGAACGGACTCGTAGTCCTCGAGGCTCTCGTCGCCGAGATCATCGTCTTCGCCAGCCGGGCTCTGCTGAACGAGGCGCCGGAAGAACGGCGTGGGTGGGAGTTGCTTCGGGTCGCCGGCCACGACGAGCTGGGTGCCACGCATGATCGAGGCGACCGCGTCGTGCGGCTCGATCTGGCTCGCCTCGTCGAAGATCACCATGTCGAACGACCGCTCGGGCGGCAGGATGCGACTGACCACCAGTGGTGACATGGCCCAGCACGGAAACGCGGCGAGGAGCACCTCCGGTGCGCTGCTAAGCAGCTTCCGAAGAGAGAGGTGCCGGCTCTTCTTGGCCGCCTCCCGCCGGACGAGGCCGTTCTGGTCGGGATAGGCGTCTCGAGCCTTCCGGAGGTTCACTGCCACGTTGCGGCGCACGTGCCGGGCGGCCATCTCAATGTGCCGGCTGTCCGCAGCGCGGAAGTCCTGGACCACCGTGGCATGCTGCTGCCCGACGAACTGACCGAGGTACGGGACCCGCATGCGCATCTCGTCGAGGACCACCTGCAACCAGGAGCGCAACAGGGTGTCGGCTGCCTCGTCGCTCGAGACCTGCCGGGTGGCCAGGTCGTCGAGCATGTGGCTCAGCCCTAGCGAGCGGAACAGCTGCTGCTGCTTGTTCAGGTCGGGCATCAGGAACAACGTCTCGCGGTCGGCGTTCAACTCAGCGAGCGTGTTGGCCGCGGTCGTGGTGGCTCCACGCTCAAGGCCATCGATCCGGGCACATGCCGCCACCGCAGCGAGGTGGTTACGCACCTGCGTGAAGGACGACATGCACAGGTCGGCGCCCGCCAGAGCAGTGGGTGCGCTGTCTTGACGGCTGAGCTTCCGCCACCGCTCACGCTGGTCCACTGCGGCGACCAGGCCCTGGTACATCTCGGATCGATTCCGGGGAGCGGCCGGACAAGTCCGCCGCAGCTCGCGGCGCAGTTGGAACCGGCGGAAGATCCCGAGTGGCTCCGAACGGCGCGGCCGGGATCGCCCAGGTGCCGTCGCATAGACGAAGTCGTCCAGATCCGGGCCGAAGACCTGCTCGCCGTAGCTGGCGATGGTGCGGTCGACCTCGCTGAGCAGGTCAAACAGATCCTTCCACGCAGCGAGGTCGTCCGGCACGTCCAGCCCCGCTCGGTCGACCAAGTCCCGGATCTGGCGCTGTGCGCCCTGCAGGGCACCGGCCGCGAGTTCTTCGAGATGCACCAGCACCTTGCCGACATCGTCTGGGGTGCGGATGACGGCCTTCGCCCACGGCGACTCCCCGCGCCAGATCCTCAGGCCGCCACGATCCACGAACGTCCGAAGGTCCTCCCGCGCGGACTCAAGCCTCGACCGGTCGAGGTTCCGCAGCTCGGATGCGCGCAGCTTGTAGCCGCTGACGTCGCACGTCGGAAGCGCGAGGAGCTGCTCGATGATCTGAAAGGCGCTCACGCCCCAGGGCTGCCGTAACTCGTGCAGCTCGGCCGGATGCCGTTTTGCTACGGCCCGGCGGCTCTGTAGGCGGCGGTGCAGTTCGTCGGTGTCGACGGGTGGTTCGGCGCCGGCTTCAGTGAGGACATTGGCGATGCGTTGGGCGACCTGCCGCTTGCTGATCTTGCGGTCGTGCAGGTCGAACACCAGGTTGTCGAGCCCGACGTCGCCAAGGCGGTTCATCACAGCTTCGATGGCAGCCCGCTTCTCGGAGACGAACAGCACGCTGCGACCCATCGCGGCCATGTACGCGATGATGTTCGCGATCGTCTGACTCTTGCCCGTGCCGGGTGGGCCCTCGATGACCACATGCCGGCCGGACAGCACCGCGTCGATCGCCGACTGCTGAGACGAGTCCGCGTCGTGGACCAGGAACTCGTTGGCCGGATCGATCCGATCGGCACTGGAGCTGGACCCCTGAGCTTGCTCAGTGCGCAGCTGTTGCCGAGCGTCGCGGTCGCCCGCCATCGCGCCGATCACCGGATGTGATGCGAGCAGCTCGGCCGAGTTACGAAGGTCCTTGACCATGGGGAGCTTGTCGAAGCTGAAGACGCCGGCAACCACCGCGGGCTCGAGCCGGAGAGACAGGCCGCTGGGAGCGACTGCCTCGGCGATCAGCTCGTAGGCGGCACTGAGCTGCTGGTCCGGGTCAGCGATCTCGGACAGCATCGCGCTCAGCTTCTCGCCGAGTGCGCTGATATCCGCCTCCACGCCGTACTGCCGCTCCAGCGCGTACAGAAGGACGGGATTGATCTCGGGTGACTCCGACAGCTCCAGCGTGAAGTCGTTCTCCGTCGCCGTCCTGCTGTCCAGCGCAAGCTGCTGCAGAATCAGCGGCGCCCGCAGCGGTTGCATCGGCACGGACCCCCGGGTGTACTGGCCGACCATGCAGAGCAGGCCGCGGCTCACCCAACCTGCCTGGATGCCCTGCTCCTCCTCCAGCTCGACCAGCTTCCGGCGGAGGCTGCGGGCAGTGTTGCAGGCGGTGTTGTGCCGGTCCTGGTCCGGGAACAGCGTCCGTAGGCGAACCTTCTGTCCTCGGAGCAGGTCGGCGACCACGCCGGGAGCCGCGTCAGCGAGATCGAGGGTGGTGGTCTGTCGCTCCTTGAAGTAGAGCAGCGTGTTGCGCGGGCCGAAGTCGATCAGTTGGTCTGCCCACCGGCCAGCGGCCTGTTGAACGAGGTGGAGTACATCCGGTTGGGTCAACAGCATCTCGTCTCCAGTTCAGTCGACGTACGCCAATGCTGATCCGCCGGGCCGTCGGCCCGAGGTAAAGCCCTCCAGGATAGGGCGCATAACACGTTCATCTATGCATCCGATTTCCGACACCCGACGTCATCGGAACGACCTCTCTCAGCAACCTTCACCTCCGCGCCCGGAGCACCGCTGTGCCTTGTCGGCTCATCGAGCAGGCCGAAATGTTGCAGCGCCGCGCGGCTTGACGCAGCTGAAGCCCAACTCGAACAGGTGTTGCGTGGCGCGGAAGAGGCCGTAGCGCGCGACCCTCGCCGGGACTTGATCTTCGACGCATCGATGGGGGAAGTCAGGGTCAGCGGGAGACGGCGGCCGGCGGCTTCGGCGGCTCGTGAAAAAAGTTGGTGGCATCGACGGTGGCACTGACCAGGGCGCACGTCGTCGCGGTGAGGGCGAGCCAGAATGTCACGGTGCTCTTCCAGTCCTCGGCGATCTTCACGGTCACCACTTCGGTGACCTCGGTAGCCTCGGTAGACCGGCTTTGACGATTGCTCGGGTCTGGCTGACGACGCCAACCGAAGCGGGCAAAGAATTTGGCCCAGGTGTGGTTCGACCGGCCGCAGCCGAAGATCACCCCGTTGACCTTTCGTCCGCACCGGCCGCCGTTCTGGGTGGTCAGGCCGCACGTCGTCGGCGCCTTGACGGCAAGCAGCCAGGCCGGGATGGCGATCGCGATCGACGCCGACCAGGCAAGGCTGATGAGATCGAGCGTGACGAGGTAGTAGACGACACCGACGATGGCCAGCGCCTCAACGCCGAGGATCAGCATGGCCTGATCTCGCTTCAGCATGTCGGGGCCTCCGAGTGGTCAAGGAGCGCGACGAGGTCGAGGAGTTCGGCGCGGAGCCGGGTCAGCTCGGCTGCGGTGACGCCGAGTTCGTAGTGGTGGTGGTGACCGGCGCGGGACAGCGCCCACCACAGGTAGCTGGCCCGGCGCCCCAGGTCGGGGTCTGCGTAGTGGGCGAGCAGCAGCAGTTTCGGTCGCTGCACCCGGGTCTGTCCGATCTCGGGGCAGACCCGGGCCCAGTACCGGTCCATCGCTGCTTCCAGTTCGTGGCGAAGTAGCCAGGCGCACGCCCGGGGCCAGGCTCCGCGGGTGCCTCGGATGACGCTGTTGAGCATCCGGTCGGCGGTGGCGAGGTACAGGGACGTCGTCATCGCAACCGCCCCACGAGCGCAGCGGTCTTGGTGACCATCGCTCGGGCGGGCATGCTCCGGTGGCCGTGGACCGCGTCCGCCACCGCTTTGACCGCCCGGGTGGCCTGGGTGCCGTAGTCACGGTCGAGACGAGCGAAGAGCTCCGGGCGGGGTACGAGGCGGGCGAAGAGCCCGAGGCTGAGCCGGTCCTTGACCGTGTGCGCTCGGCTGAGTCCTTCCAGGATCTCCTGGTAGGGCGTGCCACGCCGGTGCTCGGCGGCCCGGTAGCGATCCATGCTCACCGACTCGATCGCGGACCGGCAGAACCCGGCGACCATCAGGTACTTCGCCTCGTCGGGGATGTCTGCGGCGACCAGGGCGCGGGCATCGTCGAGGTAGCGGTCCGCTGGGTCGCAGACCTTGCGGACCTCGACGATCGAGCCCTCGCGGCGAGTGACCTCCCGGACGTCGGCCTCGATGTCGAGGCGGCGGATCGCTTCCGGCAGCCGGTCGTCGTGTGTGAACACGATGACCTGCCGGGTCAGGGCGATCTCCCGCAACACCTCGGCCAGGCCGTCGATCTTGGTGGGGTCCATGCTCTGCACCGGGTCGTCGATGATCACGAACCGGTACGGGCTGGTGTCGGCGCAGGCGCGGGGCAGGAAGACCGCGAGGCCGAGGGCGTGCAGCTCACCCTGGCTCATCACCGCGAGCGCGCTGGTCTCGACGCCGTCGGCGGCTACGGGAAACAGGACCCGGCGGGTGTTGTTCGACCCTTCCATCCGCAGCCGGTGCAGCTCGACGTTGCTCTCCTGCCGCAGCTTCTGCCAGATCCGGTCCGACTGCGCGGCGAAGCTGCCCAGTCGGTCGGCCCGGATCGCCTTCTCGGCGGTGTCGAGGGCCGCACGAGCCTTGGTGAGCAGAGCCAGGGCTGGCGCCTCGGCGCGGGCCACGGCCGCGGCGTCGACCCACCGGCGGATCGCAGCGCCGGGCTCGCGCCAGGCGTCGTGACGCTGGGCGAGCCAGCCGGCCGCCGCCTTCACGAGGGTGGTGTGCGCCGCGACGACACTGTCCCAGGCGACCCGATCGGGGCCGAGGCCGGCGAGAGCTTCGCGCATTGCCGCGCTCTCGCCGGGGATGTAGGGCGCCAGCGTGGCAGCGGCCGGTTCCAGCAGCCGGTGGATGTCGCCGAGCAGCCCATCGACCGTACGCCGGGCGTGCGCGTAAGCCTGCTGGGCCGCGCGTGCCGCCGCGGCGACCGCGGCCATCCTGGCGAGTTCCTCCTCGGCCTGCGTACGCCAGTCCTGGTCCAGGGTCCCGACGCGGCACACCGGGCAAGGGCCGTTCCCACGATCGTGGTGCACGTCGAGCGCGGCCCGCAGCAGCCGAGCGCTCCGATCCGCGGCGCCGCTGTCGGTCGCGGTCGCCTCACGCATCGCCGCCGCAGACTCGGCGAGGGCAACCAGCGCCCCACCCAGGTCGGGCAAGTCCTGCTCAGCGAGCCCTCGTGCGGCTGCCGCTGCAGGTTCCTCCGACGTGGCGGTGTCGCCGCAGGCTAGGTCAGCCAACTGGGTCAGGTTTGCGCGGAGCGGACGGGCACCGAGCGCGCTCAGGGCGTCGCGGGCACGGTCGTCGTCGATGTGGCCGAGCTGTTCGCGCAGCTCGGTGAAGGCCGCCTTGAGCGCCTTGGCCCGGTCGTCGTAGACCTTGCGTCGTTGCTGCAGCCGGGCGTCGGTGTCGCGTAGCGGGCCCAGGCCGAGGATCGGCGCGATCGCGTCGTACAGTTCGGCCGGCTTCGCGGTGATGACCCGTTCGAGGTCGCGGGCGGACAGGAACGGCCGGTACCTGGCGGCCTGACCGACCCACTGCGGCACCTGATCGGGCGGCATCGCGGCGCCGCCCGTGGTCGTCGTGACCGTCGCGGAGGTCAGATCCGTGGCCCCAGCCGGCCAAGTGCGGTGGGTCGTCACCTGCTGGCCGGAGTCGAGCCGAAGGCTGAGGCGGATCTCCGATGCGCCGTCGTGGTGCAGGTTCCGCCAGCCCTCGCGGAAGGCCGGCGGGCGCTGCGCCCAGCGCACGGAATCCTCGGTCAGCGCGTACTCGACGGCCTCGGCGATGCTGGACTTCCCGGAGCCGTTGCGGCCCACGAACACGGTCAGCCCGGTCTTGGGCAGCCGCCCGACCGTGACCTGCTGGCCGATCCCGCGGAAGCCGGCAACACGGACCTCTTCCAGGAATGCCTGCGGCGCGGTGTCGCCCGTCTCACCCGGTTCGGGCGACGGCGGAAGGGCTTCACCTCGCAGTACGTCATTGAGAACCTGCTCGCCTTGGAAGGCGGCAAGAACCAGATCGTTGACCGGGCCGGGCGCCTGGGACCGCTGTAGGCGGTCCACAAGCTCCTGGTAGAGCGTGAGCGTGTCGTTCATCAGACCCCCTGATGTCGTTGGCGCATCGAGGGAACCGCAGATTGGTTGCTTACACTGCCCTACACACTGTTATCCGGGGATAACAGATCCACGGTCGTCTTTCACCGTTCAGAACTCGTACCTTGACCGCCAGAGCGAGGAGGTGAGCAGTGGAGGCGGAGTTGATGTCGCAGCGCGAGATCGCGCTGCTCGCGCGAGTCAGAAAGCCTGCGGTCACGACTTGGCGCCGGCGGCACCCCGACTTCCCTGCGCCCGTGCCGGGCAACCATGGACAGCCCTTGTTTTCCGCAGACGCTGTCGTGGCTTGGTTACTCCGTACCGGTCTCGGCCACGCCGACCCGGACACCCTGCGTGCAGAGCGGTCCATGCACACGCTGGCGGCCTACGCCCGGCGGCACGGCGGCCGACGCACGATCGTTGTCCTCGGCGCCGCGCTCTGCCTCCGCCACCTCGTCGGCCGGGCGCTGCCAGCCGATCCTCTGCCGCTGGCTCGGCGCCTCGATCCCGAAGACGAGTTTCTGCTGCACGAGCTGACCGACGCCCCTGAACCCACAGGGCTCGCCCAACTGGTCGAGCAACTGATCGAGGGTGCCTTCGACCCCTGGCACAGCTGCCAGTTCCTGCTCAGCTCCGCCAACCGCCTCGGCTGGCCCGAGCTGACAGCGGATGCACTCACTCCGGAGACGGTGGCTCTGATCCGCCGGGTGGCCGACGTGCCGACCCGGCTGCGGACCCACCGTGCCCTCACCATCGCCGACGGCAACGCGGGTGTCGGCGACCTACTGACAGCGCTGGTAACTGACCAGGACCGCGACAATCTGCGAGTCAACGCATCCGTCGCCGACGAGGAATTCGCCCGCCTGGTGCGCCGGCAGTTACTCCTCGCCGAGTTGCCCGAGTTCCAGTTCGACGTGCGCGCCAATGAGCTGAACGAGGAGTTCGCCGAACCGGACCTCATCGTTACCCGGCTGCCTTACCAGCCGTCGGAGAACCGAGACGCCCTCGCCGACCTCAACCGGGTCGAAGCGATCGCCGATCTGCTCGGTCCGGGCCACACGGCCATCGTCGTCGGTCCCGCCAGCAGCCTCGTCTACCAACTACGGGACGGGCCAGCGGCGTTGCGCCGATCGGCGCTGTTGAGCAGCAACATCGTCGAGGCAATTGTGCAGCTGCCGGGCGGCGTCTACCCGGCCAGGCCAGGCCACACTGCTGCCCTGTGGGTGCTGACCCGGGATCCGATTCCCACCACCAAGGGCCGCGTGCTACTCGCCGACCTCAGCGGTCACGCGCTTGACCAACCCACTATTGAGTCGGCGGCCGAGGACATCCTCCTCTGGCGCGCCGAGGGGCACCGCAGCGACGGCCACGACCCGCGCACCGGCCGAATCGTCCCACTGGAGAGCCTCGACCTGCGTCGGGCTGCCGCGCTCCGGCCGCCCGGACCAGCGTCAGGAACCCTGCGTGCCCGCCTGGCCGCCGACCGTCCCGCACTCGTCGGCGAGGTCGAGGGGCGTCTCACCGACGCTGAGCAAGAGGCCGTCCGGTACTGGAAGGAGAACGGCTTCCTGAACACTGGTGCGGTGCAGCGCGAGGGAATCAGGCCGAAGGAGCTTTCTTGCGAGGCACTACGAACGGCTCGCCGAATCCGCTCCCTCACCGGGCATCGCCTGAACCCCGAGCATGTCGGACCGCGAGGTCACCATCGGGTACTCGGCGCGGCAGAGGCACTCGGGCAGGGGTCCGAGCGCTGGATGGACCGCCTCACTCTCGCCGCGCAGTATCCGCAGGTCGCCCTCACCGAACCCGGTGACGTCGTGGTCACCAGCGTTCCTCGGTTCGGGGTCCTCCTCGACGACGACGGTTTCTCGGTGATCGAGTTCCCGGCCCGCGGCCTGCGCATCTCTTCTGGCGACCCGCTCACCCCCCGGGTGCTGGCGGCACTCCTGAGTACCGCCAGCAACATGGCACGCAGCCCTGGTGCAGTGCGGGGCCCGACACTGATGGACGCCACGATCCCCGACCTGGCCCGCGAAGAGGCAGCCCGCCTGGACGACGTGCTGCGCCGTCTGGAGGAACGCGAACATCTACTGCAACGGCAGGCCTACCTCTTGGCGACGTTGCGTGAACTTATCGTGACCGGGTTTGCCGATGGCACTCTCACGACTCTGTACGGTACGAACTCCTGAACGAGAGAACGGAACACATAGTGCCCCCACGTAAACGCGCCAACAGCCAGGCCGAGCTGTTCGGTGTGTCGAGCACCAAGCAGATCCAGGACATCCTGTGGAAGGCGGCCGATAAGCTGCGCGGCTCCATGGACGCCGCTCAGTACAAGGAGTTCGTCCTCGGCCTGGTCTTCCTCAAGTACGTCTCAGACGCGTTCGCCGAACGCCGCGCCCAGATCAAGGACAGCCTCTCCGACATACCGGAGAACCGCCGCGCCCAGTTCCTCAACGATCGCGACGAGTACGCCAGCGCCAACGTCTTCTGGGTCCCGGAGATCGCCCGCTGGGACTACCTGGTGGAGAACGCGCCCAGTGGCGTCGGCGAGCTGCTCGACAACGCCATGGACGCGATCATGCGGGAGAACCCGGCGCTGACCGGCGTCCTCCCGAAGATCTTCAACCGGGACAACGTCGACCAGAAACGGCTGAAGGAACTCGTCGACCTGATCAGCGACGCCCGCTTCACCGGCCACGGCAACCGGAAGGCACAGGACGTCCTTGGTGAGGTGTACGAGTACTTCCTGGAGCGGTTCGCCCGCGCCGAGGGTAAGCGGGCCGGCGAGTTCTACACCCCGTCCAGCGTGGTTAGGGTTCTTGTCGAGGTGCTGGAGCCCTACGAGGGCCGGGTCTACGACCCGTGCTGTGGATCCGGCGGGATGTTCGTGCAGTCAAAAAAGTTCGTCGAGGCCCGCGCCGGCCGAGATCACACCCACGACATCGCCGTATATGGGCAGGAAGCCAACGAGCGCACCTGGCGGCTGGCGAAGATGAACCTCGCCATCCACGGCATGGACCCGGTGGGCATCGGCGACCGTTGGGCCGACACGTTCGCCGACGATAAGCATCCGGACCGGCGGGCCGACTTCATCATGGCGAACCCGCCGTTCAACATGAGCGACTGGGCCCGCCACAATACTGACCCCCGCTGGCGCTACGGTGTGCCGCCGCAGAGCAATGCCAACTACGCCTGGCTCCAACACATGCTCTCCAAGCTGGGTGACCGCGGCAGCGCGGGCGTTGTCCTCGCCAACGGCTCGATGTCCTCGAAGCAGTCCGGCGAAGGTGCCATCCGCCGGGCGATGGTCGAGGCGGACCTAGTGGCCTGCATGGTCGCTCTGCCGCCGAACCTGTTCCGCACCACCGCCATCCCGGCGTGCCTGTGGTTCCTGACCAAGGACAAGACCCCGCAGGGCGGGAAGGCGCTGACGGACCGGCGCCACGAGGTCCTCTTCATCGACGCTCGCGCGCTCGGCACCATGGTCGACCGCACCGAGCGCATCCTGACTGACGACGACATCGCCAAGATTGCGGACACCTACCACGCGTGGCGCGGCACCAAGTCCGCCAAGGCCAAGGGCCAGACGTACGAGAACGTGCCCGGCTTCTGCTACTCCGCGAAGCTCGACGAGGTGGCCGCCCACGACCACGTCCTCACCCCTGGCCGCTACGTCGGCGCAGCCGAAGCTGAGGAAGACCCGGACGCCGAGCCGCTCGCCGACCGCATCGAGCGCCTAACCAAGGAACTGCAGGCTCACTTCGATGAATCATCTCGCCTCGAAGCGGTCATCCGAATGCAGCTCGGAGGACTCGATGCCTGATTGGCCGACCAGAACCCTCGAAGATTTATGCGTCCGGGTAACTGTCGGACACGTTGGCTCCATGGCACACGAGTATGTCGAGAACGGCATCCCGTTCCTACGGTCGCAAAACATCAAACGCGGCCACCTGGACCTATCCTCAGTTAAGTACATCAATGAAGATTTTCACCAGCGGCTCGCGAAGTCGCAGCTGAGGCCCGGAGACCTAGCAATTGTACGCACCGGTGAGCCTGGTGCTACCGCCCTGATTCCAGACGATCTCGGGTCGGCGAACTGTAGCGACATTGTCATTGCGCGCCCTGGTCCAGACACCGTCGGACGGTATCTGTGTTACGCAATCAACGCCACCGCACAACAGTTCATCGACGCGCACACGGTCGGAGCCGTCCAGCAGCACTTCAACGTAGCCTCGGCGAAGCGTCTGACCGTGGCCGTTCCCCCGATTGCTGTACAGGAGGCGATCGCCGGTCTACTCGGGGCGCTCGATGACAAGATTGCGGTCAACGACCGCATCGCCACCACTGCCGACTCGCTCATCAAGACGAAATACGAGCAGGCCGTGCAGCATGAATCGCGCCTGGTAGCACTATTGTCGGCACTCCGGTTAACTTTTGGCGCACCATTTCGCTCCAGCGCATTTAACACGAATTCGGTCGGCTACCCGTTGATACGGATTCGGGATTTAACAACGTTTAGCCCACAGGTCTGGACAGAGGAGCGACTGCCTCGCGATTTCCTAGTAGAAACGGGGGAAACTGTAATCGGCATGGACGCCGAGTTTCGGCCAACCTTCTGGCTGGGCGGTGCCGGGCTCCTCAATCAACGGGTGATGCATGCCGCTTCACTCATTGGCGGGGGGCAAGTATTAGCCCGAGAAGCCCTGCGGGCACCGCTAGCTCACGTGGAATCCTACAAGACTGGCACCACGGTGGCACACCTCAACAAGTCAGACCTTGAACGTCTGGAGGTAGAGGTTCCCGCGGCGTCGGCTATGTACATGCTGGAGGAAGAAACAATGCCATTGCACGGCATGATTGTTTCGCTCTCTAGGCAGAATCGAGCCCTAGTAGAGATCCGAGACACATTACTGCCCGAGTTGATGTCGGGGCGGCTGCGAGTCAGGGAAGCCGAGAAGGTCGTCGGAGAAGCGGTTTAGGTGGGTAAACGGTTCACGGGGAGGGATTGTGGTGGGTGCGGGCGGGTGGATGAGCGAGGCGGACTGGGAGGCCCTCGCGCTGGATCAACTCGGTGAGCTCGGGTGGGAGCCGGGTGCCGGGAAGGACTTCGCGCCGGGGTCTGGGCAGCGGCAGGCTTGGGCCGATCTGGTGCTCGTCGAGGACCTGCGGGCCGCGGTCGAGCGGCTCAACCCCGACCTGCCGCCCACGGCGGTCGCCGACGCGGTGCGGGCCGCCACCGACGTGGCCTCCCGGGAGGCGTTCGCCGAGAACCGGGCGGCACACGAGCGGCTGGTCCACGGCATCCGCTCGGTCACGTACACCGACGCGTTCGGTGCCGAGCACAACCCCACCGTGCGCCTAGCCAACCTGGACGACCCCGGCCGCAACGTCTACCGGGCGATCAGCCAGGTCACGATCGTGGACGGTGACTTCCGGCGCCGGTTCGACATCGTGCTGTACCTCAACGGTTTTCCGGTCGCGATCGTCGAGCTGAAGAACGCCGCCGACGAGAACGCCACCCTAACGGGCGCGCACGCCCAGCTTCAGGCGTACCTCGCGGAGTTCCCGCTCGCCTTCCGGCACACCGTCCTGTGCTTGATCTCCGACGGGGTCACCGCCAAGTACGGCACCCCGTTCACCCCCTACGAGCACTTCGCGCCATGGAACATCGACGACGAGGGCGAGCGTGTCGACACCACCTCGCCCGACTACGACGGCCCGGAAGCGCTGATCGTCGCCCTCTACGGGCTGTTCAACCAGCGGCGCTTTCTGGAGCTTACCGGCGGCTTCGTCAACTTCACGTCGAAGGCGAAACGGATCGCGAAGGCCCACCAGCACTTCGCGGTGATCCGGGCCGTCGAGTGCATCGTGCGGGCATCGCAGAGCGACGGGAAGGCGGGCGTCGTCTGGCACACCCAGGGCTCCGGCAAGTCTGAGGAGATGGTGTGCACGGCGGCGATGACCGCCCGCCACCCCGCACTGAAGAACCCAACCATCGTGGTGCTCACCGACCGCAACGACCTCGACGACCAACTCTTCGACACGTTTCTCGACAGCCAGACGCTGCTGGGCCAGGAGCCGGAGCAGGCCGACACCCGCGCCGAACTGCGGGACACGCTGTCGAACCGGAACGCCGGCGGCATCATCTTCACCACCTTGCAGAAGTTCGGGCGTACGAAAGAGGAACGCGACGCCGGGAGGCCGCATCCGCTTCTTTCCGACCGGCGCAACATCCTGGTGATCGTCGACGAGGCGCACCGCAGCCACTACGACAGCCTGGACGGCTACGCCCGCCACCTGCGTGACGCGCTGCCGCACGCCACGTTCATCGCCTTTACCGGCACCCCGATCGCCACCGCCGAGGTGAACACCCAGGCCGTCTTCGGCAACCACATCGACGTGTACGACCTCAAGCGTGCCGTCGACGACGAGGCGACCGTGCGGGTCTACCACGAACCGCGGATCATTCCGGTGTCGCTGCCGCCGGACATCGACCCGGAGAGCATCGACGAGCAGGTGGAGAAGCTCACCGCCAGCCTGGACGACGCGGAACGGCGTAAGGCCGAGGCGTACGCGGCCACCATGAACACCGTCTACGGTGCTCCCGACCGGGTCGAGACCCTTGCGAATGACCTCGTCGAGCACTGGGAGAAGCGGCGTGAGCTGATGCGGCCGCAGCTCGGCGGGCCGGGTAAGGCCATGTTGGTCTGCGCGACCCGGGAGATCTGCGTCCGCGTCTTCGACGCCCTCAAGGAGCTGCGGCCAGACTGGGCGGACCCGGCCGTCGACAAGGGCAAGATGAAGATCGTCTTCCATGGGGTGCCCAGCGACAAGGAGGTGCTACGCCCGCACCACCTACGCCCGTCACAGCAGAAGACCATCCAGGCCCGCGCCAAGGACCCGGACGACGAGCTGGAGCTGCTGATCGTGCACTCAATGCTGCTCACCGGCTACGACGCCCCGCCGATCCACACCATCTACATGGACCGGCCGATGAAGGGCGCCAACCTGATGCAGGCGCTCGCCCGGGTCAACCGCCGGTTCCGGGAGAAGCAGGATGGCCTGCTTGTCGGCTACGCCCCGCTCACCGAGAACCTGCGCAAGGCGCTCACCGAGTACACGCCCAGCGACCAGGAGGACCAGACCCTCGGCCGCGAGATCGAGCGCGCCATCAGTGAGGTGCACAACGAGATCTCCGTCCTCGAGGCCATGCTGACCCCGGTCAAGTGGCGGGAGATCCTGGACGACGAGACGGACCCGACCCGCTGGCGCCGGGCGGTGAAGAAGGCCGCCAACTTCCTACGCAACCCACGGACCCCCGGCAACGACGTGGAGCCCGGCACGAAGCCGCTGCACCGGCGGTTCCGTGACTCAGCGGGCCGGCTGGAACGGTTCTACACACTCTGCGCGACCAGTCGCGACTTCGCCGAACGCGCCGGTGACATTCAGCGGATGCGCCGCGACATCCACTACTTCCGCGACGTGCGGGTCTGGATCGTCAAGGAGGAGGCCGCTGACCGAGAGGCCAAGGGTCTGCCCAACACGGCCGAGGTGGAACGCTACCTGTCCCAGCTCGCCGCCGAAGTGGTCGACGCCGCCGACATCACCGACATCTACGAGGAGGCGGGCCTCGGCAGGCTCGACATCACCGAGCTCAACGGGGTGGCGTTGCAGCGCCTGCAGGACTCGGAGACCCCGCACTTGGCTGCTGCGGCGCTGCGCCGGCTGATCGAGCGGAAGATGCGTGAGGTCACCAAGCACAACGTGGTTCGGCAGGAGCGCTTCTCCGCCCAGCTCGAAGATCTGATGAACCGCTACATGCGCCAGCAGCTGACCAGCGCGCAGCTGATTGTTGAGCTCGTTGAGCTGGCCAAGCAGGTATCCGCGGACGCCCGGCGCGGCCAGCAGTTCGACCCTCCGCTCAACCACGCTGAGCTGGCCTTCTACGACGCCGTCGCGCAGAACGGCGCTGCCACCGAGCTCATGGGTGTCGGCACCCTGGCGGAGATCGCCCGGGAGCTGGTCAAGTCGATTCAGACCTCGATCACGGTGGACTGGTTCTCCCGTGAACCGGTGCGTGCCAAGCTCCGCAGCCATATCCGCCGCCTGCTGGCTCGCTACGACTATCCGCCCGATCACGAGCGTGCGGCCGTCGACCTGGTCATTCGCCAGATGGAGACGTTCGCGAACGAGTGGGCTCCGGGAGGTGCGGCCTCACAACGGTGACAGGAACGGGCGCTCAACCTCCCAGTCGAATGGTTGGGGCTACGCATCTCGGTGATGCCGAGTGAATGGCGCTCCGATCGGCATCTGGCGACGGTGCGTATGGTGACTCGATGGTGTCGGCCATAAGATGTTTTGTCCCGCTTCAAGCGTCATCCTTTCGGATGAATCTTGCAAAATCACAAAGTTGAGGCGTTCGTAGAATCTGACAGAAGCCGTTTTGGTTAGTGCAGAGACCTTCAGGTCGTTCGTGGCAGCGGCGGTGGTGAGGGCGGCAGTCAACCCAGCCGAAGACGGATGGTGGCAGCGGCGGCGGCCAGGATTTCGTCGTCCGGGTGGTGGTGGGCGGCGATGTCGAGGACGGCGTTGGCTTCGGTGGGGCTGTCGGCGAGTGCCTCGGCCAGGTTGACGGCCGCGGTCAGGAACTCCCGAGATACGGCTTGCCGATGCCGGACGAGCCATAGGTATCCGGTGTTGACGGCGAGGGGCCCGCGGTAGACGGAGACTGCTCGGCGTAGGGCACCAGTGCTAGCTGCCGGGCTGCTGGCGTGTTGGGCTGCGGTGATGGCGTCACGCATGGTCCACAGGTCGACGTCGAAGGCGTCGATATTGAGGGTGTAGTGGTGTCGGCGTAGCCGCAGGTAGACGTTGTCCCCGCTGATGGAGCGGAAGATGTGGCGCAGGTTGTAGGTGTACGTGTGCAGCCGCTGCGTGGCCAGGCGGTGCGGTGGCTCGGGGATGAGGTCGCCGAGGATGTCGTGCTGGTAGGCCGATCCTCCGCGCACGATTAGGTAGACGAGGAACTCCATCGCCTGTGGGCGGATGTGCTGCCCGTCGGGGACGCCGAGGATGGTAGGTGTGCCGAGCACCTGGACCCGGATCCGGTCCGCTCCGGCATCGGTCCGCCGGCCCGAGGGGTGGGCGGGGACGTGGACGCTCGGCAGTTCAGCGTTGTGACCGCTCTCGGAAGTGATGGCGGGAGGGTTCCCCGGTCGTGAGTCGTTCATGGCTGGGCTCCAGTGACCGCCCTCGAATCCGCTTGTGAGGACTCGGTGCTCATTGTCGCAACGGTACAGATCCCGTCGGCCTGTCGGTCCGGTCGAACGCGTACCGCCTGCTCGACGGCTGGACACGTGACCGTCTGCGGTGTCGAAAGGTCTCAGTCCTCCGCGTGACTGTGTTGCCGCTGGTTTTTCGCGGCATCGAACTCGATGTTGGGGTGGTTGTGTCCGCGGTCTGCGCAGTGCCGCCGCAGCTCGTTCAGGTGTTGAAGCGTGCGGGCGGTGGCGGGGTGGTGGGGGTGGGCGCGACGGTGCGTGGTGATGGTGTCGGCGAGGAGGTGTCGGGCGGCGCCGCAGTGGCCGAGGTCGCGCAGGACGAGGGCGAGGGTGGCCTGCGTGGCGAGGGTGGGGTGGGCGTCCCGCCGGCGGTGAGGGCGAGTTGGTCGGCGAGGTGCCGGTAGGCGTGGTACGCGCGTTGGTGATGCCCCGCCTGCCGGTGGGCGGTGGCGAGGGTGTGCAGAGTGGCGAGGGCGGGCTGGCCGGAGGGGGCCGTGCTGGTCTTCGTCGGTGTCCAAGGGCGCACCGACGTGGAGTCGACGGCGGCGGTCCTGTCGGGCACTAGTCGTTGACTTCCGATAGGCCTAGCCGGAGTTCGACGCGCTGCAGTCGACCCGAAATCATCCGCTCGGCATTTGATCAGCACCCTGCGCTACACAGGGCTGACTGCAGGTGGCGCAGTTGGGTAAGGTCGGCTCCAGAGATCGCGGTCCATCGGTCCTGGGGAGACGTTGGCATGGAGTCGGTGGCGTCGGCGTTCGGTCGGGCGGTGACAGCACATCGGGAGGCTGTGTCGCATGTGGATGCCGCCAGGGTGCGTCTGCGCGACCGCGCTGGCCAGGATGGCGTCTCGACGCAGGCCCGCGAGGAGGCGCGGCGGTTCGCTGCGGGGATGCAGCGGCTCGCTGAGGGGTTGACGCCGGGCTGGCTCGGCTGCCGGCTGGCTCATGCCGCTGCCGACATCCCAACCGGCGCCGACGCCGCACTGGGACGCCCGATTCCCGTTCGGCTGGGAGACGCGTCGCCCGTCGCCGGCAGCGCGTTCAGTGTCGTGGTGCCGTTCGTGGGCGCCGGTCATCTGGCGGTTGACAGTGACACCCGTGATCCGGCGGTGGCGCGCTGGCTGCGTGGCTTACTGCTGCGGGTGCTCGCGGCGCTACCGGATGGCGCGCTTCGCGTCGCGGCCGTAGACGGGGCGACTCTCGGGGCGGTGTTCGGCCCGTTCCGGGCGATGGTCGATGCGGAGGCGTGGCGGCGGCCCGCAATCGACCTGCCCGGCCTTCAGCAGGTGCTGACCGAGGCGGAGGAACGGATCGAGCGCGCCCAAGCCGGCGAGACGGACCCCTCGGTACTGCTGGTGTGCTGTGCGGCCCTGCCCGAGGGCGCGGGTCGTACGGAATGGTCGCGACTGGCGGCAATCGCCCATGCCGGTCCGGCGGCCGGGGTGTTCCTGCTGCTCGCTGGCTATCCACCACCGCAGCATCCGGGGCTCAACGCGGCACCCCGCCTGGAGAGCACCACGCATCTGACGGCGGTCGGCGGCGGGTTGTTCGCCGTGTCCGACCCGCCGGGGCCTTACCGGTTCAGCTCTGACGGGTCCGGGTTGGCGGTGCCGATGCGGTTGGACGCTGGGCCTCCAGACGATCTGGTGGAGGCGGTCTGCCGCAAGTTGGCGAAGTCGGCGCGGGTGCAGGCGTCGACGGACTTCGCGGCGCTGATGCCGGCGCAGATTTGGCAGGAGTCGTCGGTCGGCGGGCTAAAGACCGTGGTGGGCCGGGACGGCCGCAACGAGTGCGTGTTGGCGCTCGATGACGCGACACCGCACTGGTTGGTGGGTGGTCGTACCGGGTCGGGCAAGACGGTGTTCCTGCTGGACGTGCTCTACGGCCTGGCGTCGCGCTACTCGCCGGACGAGCTTGGCCTGTACCTGCTGGACTTCAAGGAGGGCGTGTCGTTCGCCGAGTTCACCCCGACGGCGGTGGACCCGTCCTGGATTCCGCACGCCCGCACCGTCGGTATCGAGTCAGACCGGGAGTACGGGCTGGCGGTGCTGCGGACGCTGTCGCGCGAGATGACCCGGCGGGCAACCGAGCTGAAGCGGGCCGGGGTGACCAAACTCGCCGACCTACGCATCGGCCGGCCGGACGTGGCGATGCCGCGGCTGCTGGCGGTGATAGACGAGTTCCACGTGCTGTTCGAGGGCAACGACGCAGTCGCCCGGCAGGCTGTGGCCCTGCTAGAAGAGCTGGCGCGTAAGGGGCGCTCGTACGGCATCCACCTGATCCTGGCCTCGCAGACCATCTCCGGGGTGGAGGCGCTGTTCACCAAGACCGAGTCGATCTTCGGCCAATTCCCGCTGCGGGTCGCCCTCGCCGGCGGCGGCGGCATCCTCGACCAGCTCAACGACGGCGCGGACAACCTGCCCATCGGTGGCGCGGTCATCAACTCAGCGGCCGGGATAGCGGGGGCGAACCGGGTCATCCGCTTCCCCAACGCCGACGCAGAGTCGGTGAGCGCGCAGCGGCACCTGCTGTGGGACGCTCGGCCACCGGGCGACGCCCCGCCAGCAGTGTTCGCCGGCTACGCCGAGCAGCACCCCGACCAGGACCCCACCTTCGTCCGCCTGACGCCGGACGTACGCCGACGGCGAGCCCTGGTCGGCCGAGCCGTGGATGTCGGCCTGCCCACTGCCGGGTTCACCCTGGACGCGACCCCGGGCAGCCACGTAGCGGTGCTCGGCACCTCGCCGGTCGGGGCCGACGTCCTCTTCGCGGCCACCGTCAGCTTGGCCCGCCAGCACGCCCCCGGCACCGCCAGGTTCCTCGTCGCGCCGTTGGTTGCCGCAGCCGACGAGGCCGCCGACGCCACTGTCGGCGCGATCACCGCAGCCGGCCACTCATGCGAAACCGTCAGCGCAGCCCAGCTCCGAGCGCGACTGGCGGACCTCGCTCAGGCGACCGCTCCCGGTGGTGGGCAGACGACCTATCTGGTGATCTTCGGCGCGGACATCGCCAGTAGTCTCCTCGCCGCCAGCGACCCCACCACCTACCGCTCCGGACACGACGACCTCCGAGATGTGTTGGCCAATGGGCCCACACAAGGTGTCCACCTGCTCGGCTGGTGGCGCACCGTGAGCCGGTTCACCGACGACCTCGGGCCCACCGGTGGCAACGAGGTCGCCTGCCTCGTCGCCCTCAACCTTCCCGGGAACGACTTCGGGGCCCTGCTCGGCGACTACGCATCCGAATGGCAGTCCCGCCCCAACCGCGCTCTACTGATTGATCGGCACGACAACCGCCGCGCCCTCATCGTCCCCTACGTGCGCCCCGGCACCCTCGACCAGATCGACGACATGGAATGACAGACCAGCCCGTCACCCCGATGCCCCGCGACGGCGGCTGGGCTGCCTACACCGATCACTCCCGTCGCCTGTCCGCCCTGCTGCACGACGAACGCGTCCGCTCCGAGCACCAGGGCGCTACCAGCCGCAACGGACAGGCCGCCGTCGACCAGATCACCTACCGGCTGGGGGCTCAGCGACAACACCTTCAACAACTCGCCGTCTCCCTGCGCCTGCCCGAGCCACACATCGGAGGTATAGCGCCCGGTCCCATACCTGACCCCGCTGAGGCCCTGCGCCGGGCCGCAGCAGCCGCTGACGCGGCTGACGCCGCCGCGGAGAACGCCCACCGGCGGGCGGCTCAGCCACCGCTGTTGCCCGGGCTGACGCCGCTGGCCCGCAACGCCCTCGTCTATGCCGCTGCGGCGATGCTGGGCACCTTCGCGTCGCTGCTGATGTTTGCCGTCAGCCCCGACACCGACCTCGACCGGATCCCTTGGCAGCTCGTGCCCTGGTCCCTGTGTGGGCTGCCCGCGCTGGCCTTCTTCGCCGGCTATCTCACGATCAGCCTCGTCGGACAGCCGCGCATCGGCAGCGGTGGCACCCGGTCCGCGCGGGCCGGCGGAGTGATCTGTTTTGTCGGCATGCCGATCTTGTGGTTCATCTTCATCGCCGCGACCAGAGGCTGAACCGCAGACGCATCTGCCACCAACGGCGGTGCGTTGGACACCACGAATCAGGGGAGGAACATCCAGTGGCCACCATCGGAGACATCAAGGCGGGCCTGGCTCACGGCAAGTCCGAGGCCGAAAAGGCACTCGCCCAGCTCGCCGGCGTCAACGCCCAGGTCGACAAGGCCATCGCCGTGCTCCAGGCCCTCGCCGCCGGCACCCAGCAACCCGCCGTCATGGGTGCCATAGGCAAGCTCAGCGCCGCCAAGCAGAAGTTCGGCGAAGGCGCCGGCCTGATCCAGGCCGCATCCGCCCAGACCGACAAGTACAACGCCGTCCTCTGACACCGAATCCCGGAAGGTCCCCTCGATGCCCACCGTCATTGTTCCTGTCGGCCTCAACCTTGGCCCCTCGTACCGGTACGCCACTCCGCCTGACTCTGAGCCGGAGTTCTACCGGGTGAGGCTTGGCCAGGAGTTCGCACAGCTGACCATCGACGAGTTCAAGGTGTGGGGACGAGCTTTCCTTGACCCTGAGCGTCACTCCCGGCTTGAGATCAACCGAGGAACGCTGCGCGACGATATCGATGCGTCTGGCGACGGTCCCACAAAGCCGGAGCACATCATCGAAGGACTCCTGGAGCGGGGATTGCTCATCGAGTTCGACCCGGACGGCTCGCTCGAGAGAGTGTTTAGGCAGCTCAAGCTGTTTCCCACCGCCGAAGGCATGGGCAACACGCCGGACGAGCCTGCTTGGGAGCGCATCGGCCACAACGGGCAGCCTCTATTGAAGGTAAGCGCGACGGTCTACGGGATCTGGGCGTTCTCCAACATCGAAGAGTCGCTCTGGGCCGCCTGCTCTGGCCTTGCTGAGGACGCCGAGCAGGGCAGAGCCGATGGCGAAGAGCTTGACGCCTTGACCGCGGACGAAGCCGCAAAGGCGATCGCCGGCAACGTGCCGCTACTCGTATCTGCGGGCTGCGCAGTTCTCGACAAGACTTCCTAGCGATGGGATGGCGTCGGCAGACTAACCGAGCCGGAACCTCCGGTTCCCGCCTCGGCAACGTAGGACGGTCAGCCGGACGCGCGCTGGTGGATACAGCGGTGGAATCAGCGCGGGAAGGCATCACCAAGGTCAGCGAGAAGGTCGGGAAGGTGGCTGGCGCTGGGATCGCGGTGGCGGCCACTGCGGCAGTCGATGCCGCTGGCCACCAGCCCTCGCCCTTGGTCGCGGTGGGTGCGGCGTACGCCGGCATGAAGGTCGGTGGGTTGGTCGGCCGTGCCATGAACGCCGGGCTGGATCGGATCACCGCTGGGCGGGGTGGTGGTCCGATCGGTTCGGTGATGGCGGAGTTGAGCATGGTGCTGCAGACGCTCGATCAGGTGGGTCGGGGCATCGCGGAGGTTGTCGACTCGGTGAACAATGCTCAGGCCCACTTCCAGAAGGTCAGCCGGGGCGGCGGGAACAACCTGCTGAACAGCGCCGTCCGTGCGTGCCGGCAGGCGCCTGTTCGCCTTGAGGAGGGTGTAGACGAGGTCAAGCAGGCTCAGGACCTCGTCGGTAAGCACTTGGTGGCGGTGGCGACGGCTGGTGGCTGAGCGCCGCCAGCCGCCCGCCGCTTTAAAGATGTCGTCGAGCCCGAACGGTCAGTGGGCCTTCGGATCGTGTGGTGCCGACTCGTCGGATTGCGAAGGTGGCTGGCCGTCGGGATGGTCGAAAATGGTTTCGCTTTGCTCGTCGTGAGTCGGCTCGACCTTCCGCTTTTCCTTGGCGGGCTGCTGAGGGAGGTCGATGCCGATTGCTCGCGCGTACTCGGCGAGGATGCCGCCTGCTTCGGCGAGCAGCCATGAGCCGTCGCGGAGCTTGACGATTCCTTGGGCGTAGTTGCCCAGTGCCCGGTTGACCAGTGGGTTGGTGGCCCCGGCGGTGAGAGCGCGGAACTCGGCTCGGGCGTTCTCGGCATCCTGGATGACGACCTTGGCAAGGTCCTGCTGCTGGCCGATGGAGACGTGCAGGTCCCGCAGCGCGGCGGCGATGTTGGGCAGGATCACGGTTGGTACCTCCGGGTGAGGCCGGCCGCGGAATCAGGGCTGGCGGTGAGTCGGCGGGCGTTGATGAGTTGTGGGCGGGTGGCGCCGGGCGTTCTGCGGGGTAGGCGGCCGTAACGCGTGAAGGTGGCGGCGGCCTGCTCGTTCGTGGGGCAGGGGCCAACCAGACGGCAGCGCAGGCAGTAGCCGGTGGCGCTGGAGGTGACGTGCTCGGCGAGCGTTCGCTGGGCGGCGGTGAGCTGATCGATGGCCGCCTCCGACAGGTAGATGGTGGCGGCCATCTCATGCCTCCGGTCGCGGGAGGGCAGCCACGCGGGCGAGCACTTGCCGGAAGCATCCTGCCTGGCTGTGCGCGTTGATCTCGATGCCTTCGAGCCACACCCACTGGCCGTCGTACCAGGTGCTTAGGTCAAGGCGGACGTGGATGATTCGCAGCCAGAGCGGACCGCAGCTGTGCTGATAGTCCTGCTCACGTAGGTGCACAGCGTCGCCGGGCGCGACCGTCACCTCGGGTATGAGGGGTGTCGGGATCACAGCCCGCCCATCCAACCCGTTTGGCCCGGCTGTGGCCGGGATCTGCGGCCTCCGCAGGCGGGGCAGTTCAGCACCGAACCGCACCGTCGGCACCACCGGGATTTGATCTTGAACAGGAACAGCCCAGCGGCGAAGCCGAGTACCGCAACCGCCACCAAGGCGAGGGATGGGACCACTGCGCTGCCTCCCTGACTCGGCCCCTCAAGGGACGCAACCCGCTTCGGGTGACGGACTGCGTCCCGTCAAGAGGCGTCCGAGGCCGGACGAGCGGCGGGCCCCTGGGAGCGCGAGCCCACCGTCGCACCGCGCGGCTTTCGGGCCGCACCGGCCTGACATGCTCAAGCCCATAGTGCCTATGCACTAGTGAGAATGCAAGGATTGCATTCGCAAGTAAGTCACTTGCCTGGCCTGCCTAGAGGTTGCATCCGCATGGCGGGCACACTCTGACTACGACAGGAGCGAAGGGACATGGAGTTGTCAGCTCGACGGCAGCCACCCACCGTGCGCCTCCGGCGGCTCGCTGCGGAGCTGCGTGGACTGCGCACCGCGGCCGGCCTCACCCGCGACGAGGTCAGCGAGCAGACCGGCATCAACCCCGCCACGCTCTATCGGATCGAGACGGCCAAGGTCCGCCCACAGCGGCGCACCCTGATGGCGATGCTCGACAAGTACGGCGTCACCGACGAAGACAAGCGCAGCGAACTCATCGCCCTATCGAGTCAGGCCGCACAGCTGGGATGGCTCCAGGCGTACGAGTCCGAGCTTCCCGAGCTGTACACCACGTACATCAGCTTCGAGGCCGAGGCCCGATCGGTCCGCAACTACGAGTCCCTCTTCGTCCCCGGCCTCCTCCAGACCGAGAACTACGCTCGGGCGGTGATCCGCGGCGTCCTACCGTTAGCCACGGACACTGACGTTCAGGCCCGAGTAGACGCGCGGATACAGCGACAGGTTTCGCTTCGCAAGACGGAGCCGCTGCGTGTCTGGGCAATTCTCGACGAGGCCGTCCTGCACCGGCAGACCGGCGGCGCTGAGGTCATGGCCGCGCAACTGGAAGCCCTGGCGGAGGCAGCCGACCAGCCGCACGTGACTCTCCAAGTCATCCCATTCACGGCCGGCGCCCACGCCGGCATGCCGGGCTCGTTCGTCGTCATGGACTTCCCCGACCCGGCCGACCCGGCCTTGGTCTACGTCGACAGCATGGCCGGCGATCTGTTCCTGGAGCGCGAGGCAGACGTACGCCGCTACTCCACCACGTTCGAACACCTCCGCGCCACCGCGCTGGACCCCACCAACTCGATCAAACTGATCAAGGCCCAAGCCGCCGTGATCGATCAACAAGGAGGTACGGGATGAACCAAGCTGAAGCGTCCCGCGCCCAGTGGAGAAAGAGCAGCCGATCGAGTGGGAACGGTCAGTGCGTCGAGGTCGCCGACTTCGACACCACTGTCGCGCTGCGTGACAGCAAAGACCCCTCGGGTCCGGTACTCGCCTTCGAGCGCGCCGCATGGGCGAGTTTCTTGGCGGGCGCAAAGAACGGCATCCCGAGGTCGTAGCAGGGCGATCCGGGTGGCAGTAGGCGAGGCACTTGCGCCACCAAGTCGGTCGTCCGCCGCACTGACCAAGATCGCGGGTAGCCCTCATGCTCCCGCTGCCAATGTCGGCTCCGCCTGAAAAGTTCAGCCGACATCGACAGTCTTCAGGTCGCCATCTTCTGGGCCCGTCGCGGGAGCTTCGCCCCGCCCCACAGGCAGCCCGGCTGAGCGGACCTGATGCCGTCCTGCTCATGGTCATCCGTAAACCACCACGCTGGAAGGCGGTACGGATCGGCCTCGCGCCCCTCGATGCTTTCGGACGTGAGAAGGCAGGCGATCGTCTGATCGACTAATTGGACGTAGGTGGCGAGGACGCTCCGGGCGATGCTTGTGTTCAACGTCCGGCCCGACCATCGCGCCTCGCCACTCCGCCGGCCGGGACCCGCGTCGCTGCCCATGCCTTCGTAGGAGGGCGCTGCCATCTTGTTTGGTAACACCCGGTGCGCCACGCCGTTGCGTAGCTCGATGAAGTCGTCCAAGCGCTTCGACATGTCGTCGTAATTCTCGACGGCGCTCAGCTCAACAGGGGCTCCGAGTCGCTTTCCAGCAGCGCTGTCGAAGAAGGTGAGGATCAACGCGCCGGGAAGTTGTAGCTGGGCAGGACACTGCGCCGTTGCCTGAGCCAAGATTCGCGCGGCCTTCGACTGCTTGTTCCGCCAGCCCAGCCGGCCGACAGTCTCCCGCTCGCCCACGGGGAAGCTGACGGCGGTGCCGACCTCGTACACCAGCCGCTCCCATGTCGATACAGCCAGCATCACAACCAGCGGGTTCAGCACCCCCCGCGGCTGATCACCACCGCCCGGACGTTCGTTGTGAATCAGTACGAGATCTACTGCGTCGCCCAGCGCTCCACGAGCCCTCAGGCATGCACGCACTACTGGTGGTAGAGCGTCAACCTTCTCGTTAGTCAAGTCACCACGGATCGATCCGAACGGCATCCGAACATGATTCCAGGTCGCCGCCGACCGTGTGAGCCCGTGCTCCTGCCGGCCGTGTCCGTCCTGCTGTGGTCAGTCAGTAGACGTTGGTTGTGACTCCTTGCGGCCTCACCTGACATCACCCCGACTCATTACCAGCCTGCCCTTGTGCCACCACCACGGCCGCGAAGTCTACGGCTCCGCTTCCACCCACCCTGATCTCGCTCATGGAGGACACCTTGACCACGCATCACGCCTCTTCCGCGCGAAACGCAAGAGCCCTCGCTTTCGCGAACCCCGAACCTGACAGATTCGGCCTTGACCTCCCGTTGCGGGTCCGGCCGGGTCTCCCACTTGGCGTCCCGCTTCAACAGGACCCCCGAACGGACCCTTCGGTTCGGCTCACAGCCCAGGTCAGGGCCGCTGTCAGCAACGTCTGTCGTGATGCGACAGACCCTCCGACTGGGTCTCTCCCCCCTGGGATGGTGATGGCGCATGCCTGATCAGCTGCTTCGTGTGCAGTCCCAGCTCACCGACCGCGACCTCGTCCTGCTCGGTTGGCTGGCCGATCACGGTGTTCTCACCTCCTTCCAGATCGCCAATGCCCTTTTCCCCTCGGTCGATTACGCCCAGGAACGCCTGCGGGCCCTGATGCAGAAGTTGGGGGTAGTGGACCGGTTCCGGCCGCAGAAGCCCGACGGCGGCTCCTACCCCTACCACTACGTGCTGGCGCAACTCGGCGTCGAGGTCGTCGCCGCGCAGCGCGGCGACGACCTGCCGCGCAGGGACCAGGCCCGGCGGAAGCGTTGGCACCTGACGAGGCGGGCAAACCTGCCGCATCTGCTCGGGGTCAACGGCTTCTTCACCGCCCTGGCCGGTCACGCCCGCACCCATCCCGGCAGCGAGTTAACGCGCTGGTGGCCGGCTGGACGTTGCCAGCAGACGGGGGCCTTCGCCGAGCCCGACGACGATGTCGCGGCCCGCGCTTATACGCCGAGGTCGCGGCCGGATGGGCACGGCATCTGGGTCGAAGGCGACCGCAGGGTGCCGTTCTTCCTGGAGTACGACCTCGGCACCGAACGGCCGCTTTCCCGACTGGTCGACAAGATCGACGGCTACCGGGAACTCGCGCACGCCACCGGCCGGATCTGGCCGGTCTTGTTCTGGCTGCACTCCCCGGAGCGGGAGCGGCACCTGCATCAGGAACTCGCCGCCGCCGGGACCATTTACCCGGTGGCTACCGCCGTGCACGCCGAGGTCACCGGCGTCACCCCGGCCGAGGCGATGTGGTGGCTGCACCGCTACCACGGGGCGTCGATGCGTTTGGCCGACCTCCCTGTCGGAGGCAGCCGCAGCGAACAGGCCGGCTGACCCACAGCGGCGGACCCGTCCCCGGTGACCGGACACGCGCCCACACAGGCGGCGACAAGGGCCATCCCGCCGTTGACCAGGCGGCCCCGCGGCGCGCGTGCGTGCGGTAGCTGTCCGCGCCTTTCTCCCGTCGAGGAAGGGCGGAGGGTACCTCTGCTCTCGCCACGACAGCAAGCCTTCGAAACTGTCAGCCGCTCTCCGACCCCTGCGTGAGTTGTCGTGAGTCGCTGACAGCCCGAATCGTCTGCCGGTGACCCCGCTGCGAGCTATCGTCCGCGCCCCTCACGCCAGGCAGCCGTGACCGCCGCCAGTGGGCTCTCCCGCATCAACCGGATCATCGCGCGCATTCGCGCAGGAAAGGAAACCGCATGAACGAAGGACTCCGACCCCAGCAGCGACACTTGCTTTTCGGAGGACCGTGGCCACCGCGCCCCATGACGACGAAAATGCCGTCCGGAGCTATCCTGACGACCCGCATTCCGGTACCGCCACCAATAACGGCGGTGCGAAAACCACCTCAACCGGCGGAAAGGAAACGACGATTCCGATGCGTATCGCACGCGTCGACACCATTCCCATGACCGCCGAAGACCTCGACAACGCCGCCGAAGCCCTCGCCGTCCTACTCAACCAGTTCTGGCGCGAACACCCCGACCTCGCCGCCTGAAACCCTCGCCCGACACCGGGCGGCCCACCCGCGAGTGGGCCGCCCGTCGGCCGAGCCACCCCAACCCCGCACGGAGGAACCACCCTCATGCCAGGCAAGCCCACCCCCACCAGCGCACCGAAGCGACGCGGCCGACGGGCCCCCACGAGCACCCAGCCCGACACGTCGACCGGCCCGTGCCGGGTGTGCATCTACATCCGGCGCTCCACCGACGACGAGCACCAGCCCTTCAGCCTGCTCGCCCAACGCACCGCCCTGCGTAAGTACGTCGAGAGCCACCCCGACTGGGTCATCGTCTGCGAATTCGAAGATGACGCCTCCGGCGCCACCACCGACCGCCCCGGATTGAAAAAGGCACTCGATGCCGCGAAAGCCGGCATGTTCGACGTCCTACTCGTTTACCGAGTAGACCGATTCAGTCGAAGCCTCGCTCATTTCATCGATCTCGCCGCCACCCTCGACGCCGCCAACGTACGATTCGCCTCCGCCACCGAACCCGTCGACACCGGCGGTGCGATCGGTCGCATGATGCTGCAATTCCTCGCCGTGTTCGCCGAATTCGAACGCAACATGATCATCGACCGGGTAAAGAGTGGCATGACCGCGAAAGCCAGCAAAGGCCAATGGGCCGGCGGCAACCGCCCCTACGGCTACCTCGTCGACCGCGACACCCAACGCCTGGTGCCCCACCCCGACGAGGCACCCATCCTGCGCGACATCTTCCACCTCTACACGCGCGACCGTCTCGGCACCCGCGCCATCGCCACCGAGTTGAACGGCCGCGGCGTCCCCAACCGCACCGGCAAACAATGGTCCGGACACACCATCAACCGGATCCTGGACAACCCCGCCTACCTCGGGGACATCGCCTACCGCGACATCCTCGTCCCCGACGCCCACGACGCACTCATCGACCGGGACACCTTCCGACGCGCCCAGGACATCGCCAACGCCCGAGGCGACGTCCAAACCCAGCGGGCCATGTCCGACTCGGACTACTACCTCACCGGCCTGTTGACATGTCCGCAGTGCGGACAGCGCTACATCGGCACATCCGCCAAAGGCCGGACCCGCCGCTACCGCTACTACACCTGCTTCACCCGCACCCGCTACGGCAAACACGCCACCTGCACCGCACCCCGGCTCCCCGCCGACGACCTCGACCACATGATCCTGCAGGCCCTGCACGACTTCTACACCACCGCCGAACCCGTCCTCGCCGCCATGATCGACCGCGCCCACGCCCAACACGACACCACCAGCGACGACCGGCGAGCCGAACTCACCGCCATCGCCCACCAGATCACCAGCACCGAGAACGCGATCGACCGGTATCACGCGGCGTTCGAGAACGGCACCATGGACGACGCCACCGCCGGACCACGCATCCGCGAACTCCGCCAGCGACTGGCCCAACTCCAGGCCCGGCACACCGAACTCGACGCTGGCCTGACATCGCAGCCCGAGCCCCCGCCGCCCGGCACCGTCGCTCGCATCCGTGACCACCTGAGCGCCATCATGACCAGCGGCACCGCCACCGAACGCAAAGCCGCCATCGAGGTACTCATCGCCGAAGTCCAACTCACCGACCAGGGAGTCGTACCCGTGTTCAAGATCCCCACCGACACGACAATGCCCCCGCCCGAAACGGACGGGGGCACCTCAGGAGTACCACCGGTTCGCACAATGGTGCGGTCGGTGGAGCCGAGGGGACTCGAACCCCTGACCCCCACACTGCCAGTGTGGTGCGCTACCAGCTGCGCCACGGCCCCTTGCGATCGTCCCGGGTCGCCCCGGGCACGGGAAGAACTATACACACGCCGCCGAGCATGGTCATATCGCGGGGTCCCGCACCGGTGCTCAGTTCAGCGCCACGTCGGGCGGGAAGTGGGCCACCGCGGCCATCATGCCGCCCTGCCGGCGCAGCACCATCGGCCAGAGATCATCCGGGCGGTCGACGAAGGCGTCGCCGGGCAGCGCGTCGAGCACGAACCAGGACCCCTCCTCGATCTCCCGCTCCAGCTGGCCGGCGCCCCAGCCGGAGTAGCCGGCGAAGACCCGGATGCCGCCGACGGCTTCGCGCATCTTCTCCGGGTCGACCGACAGGTCGATGGTGCCGACCGCTCCGGAGACCCGGTGGAACCCCTTCACCTGCGTGACCGGCTGGCGCATCCGCGCCAGGCAGATGGCCGAGTCGGGCTGCACCGGCCCGCCCTCGAACAGGACGGCGGGATCGCGTGCCAGCTCACCCCAGTCGCCGAGCACGTCGGCGACAGGCACCTCGGTGGCCCGGTTCAGCACCACACCGAGTGCGCCGCCGGACTCGTGGGCGACAAGCAGCACGACGGTACGGTCGAAGTTCGGATCCTTGAGCACGGGCGTCGCGACCAGCAGTCGTCCGGTCATCGACTCCATGGCTCGGCCACCGATCGCCTGCCCCTCACCCTGCATGTCGAACACCCGTCAGCCGTGCGCCCCTACCGGCGCGGGGTCGTCGACCGTCCACGCCGTCGACGCCATGTCTCGCACCATAGCTTGCGTCCCGCCGTCGGTCTAAGGTCTGAGTGGCGAGTGATCGGCACGATTCTGGGGAGGGATCGGATGGCGGCGGAAGCCGAACTGGCGGTAATCGGCGGGTCGGGCCTCTACGCCCTGCTGGACGGCGTCGAGCACACGGTGGACACCCCGTACGGCCCTCCGTCCGATCCGATCACGGTGGCCGAGGTGGGTGGTCGCCGGGTGGCGTTCCTGCCCCGGCACGGCCGGGACCACAGGTATCCGCCACACCGGATTCCCTACCGGGCCAACCTGTGGGCGTTGCGCTCCCTCGGCGTACGCCAGGTGTTGGCGCCCTGCGCGGTCGGCGGGCTGCGGCCGGAACTCGGTCCTGGCACGTTCGTGGTGCCGGACCAGTTGATCGACCGGACCAGCGGGCGCACGCAGACCTACTACGACCGGGGCGCGGTGCACGTGTCGTTCGCCGACCCGTACTGCCCGACCGGGCGTCGGACGCTGCTGGCCGCGGCGGCCGGGCGGGACGTGACGGCGGTGGACGGCGGGACCGTGGTGGTGATCGAGGGGCCGCGTTTCTCCACCCGGGCGGAGTCCCGGTGGTTCGCCTCGATCGGCGGCACGGTGGTCAACATGACCGGCCACCCGGAGGCGGTCCTCGCCCGCGAGTTGGCGCTCTGTTACACCTCGATCGCTCTGGTCACCGACCTGGACGCGGGTGTCGAGGCGGGCGACTCGGTCACCCAGGACGAGGTGTTCCGTGTCTTCGCGGAGAACACCGACCGGCTGCGCGCGGTGCTGCTGGACGCGGTCGCCGCGCTTCCCGCCGAACGGGAGTGCCCCTGCGGTGACGTGTTGGACGGCATCAAGCTGCCGTTCCCGCTGCCCTGAGCCCAGGCGAAGCGCCCGAAAAGTCACCCGGGGCCGGATAGATTCGGTTGTCGGGGACCGGGGCACCCGTCTCCGGCATCCACGGCCAGGGGATGGAGGCAGCCGGCGATGGCGACGGTGCGCGAGGCCACCTACGACCTGCTGCGCGCGCTCGGGTTGACCACCGTCTTCGGCAACCCCGGCTCGACCGAGGAGCCGTTCCTCCAGGGCTTCCCGGCCGACTTCCACTACGTGCACGCGCTCCAGGAAGCGTCCGCGGTCGCCATGGCGGACGGCTACGCACAGGCCACCGGGCGGCCCGCGCACGTCAACCTGCACACCGCCCCGGGCACCGGCAACGGCATGGGCAACCTGGTCACCGCCTGGCACAACCGGACGCCGCTGATCGTCAGCGCCGGCCAGCAGACCCGGGAGATGCTGCTGATCGAGCCGCGCCTGGCCAGCCCTCGCGCGGTCGAGCTGGTCCAGCCGTACGTCAAGTGGGCGCACGAGCCGACCCGCGCGCAGGACATCCCGGCGGCCTTCATGCGGGCGTACGCCATGGCGGTGCAACCGCCCGCCGGGCCGGTCTACCTCTCCCTGCCGATGGACGACTGGGACCGGCCCGCCGGTGCGCCGCCGCCGGTGCGTACCGTCGCCACCCGCGTCGCGCCGGACCCGGACCGGCTGCGCGGCTTCGCCACCGCGCTGGCCGCCGCCCGCGCCCCGGCGTTGGTGCTCGGCGCGGCCGTGGACCGGTCGGACGCCTGGCCGGCCGCGGTGGCGCTGGCCGAGCGACTGGCCGCCCCGGTGTGGGCCGCCCCGGCGCCGGAGCGGGCCGTCTTCCCGGAGCGCCACCCGCAGTTCCGGGGCGTGCTGCCGTACGCGATCGGTCCGCTGTCGGCGGCGTTGCGCGGGCACGATGTGGTGCTGGTGGTCGGCGCACCGGTGTTCCGCTACTACCCGTACGTACCGGGCGACTACCTGCCCGGGGACGCCCGGCTGCTGCACGTCACCGACGACCCCGACGAGGCGGCCCGCGCCCCGGTCGGGGAGAGCCTGCTCGGTGACGCCGGGTTGACCATGTCCGCGCTTGTGGACCTGCTGCCGCCGACCGACCGGCCCGCGCCGCCGCCCCGGGAACACCCGGCCCCGCCCGAGCCGTCCGATCCGCCCGGTGCCGACGGGCTGTTCGCGGCGCTGGCCGCCGCCTGGCCGGTGGACGGGGTGCTGGTGCAGGAGTCACCGTCCAACCTGGCCGCGTTGCGGCGTCGGCTGCCGATCGACAGGCCCCGCTCGTACGTCACGATGGCCAGTGGCGGTCTGGGCTTCGGGTTGCCGGCGGCGGTGGGCATCGCGCTCGCCGAACGCGACACCGGGCGCGGACGTCCGGTGGTGGCGGTGGTCGGCGACGGGTCGTTCCACTACTCGGTGCAGGCCCTGTGGACCGCGGCGCGGCTGCGGCTGCCGCTGGCCGTGGTGATTCCGGTGAACCAGCAGTACGCGATCCTCAAGGCGTTCGCCGAGTTGGAGCACACGCCGGGCGTGCCGGCGCTGGACCTGCCCGGGTTGGACGTGACCGCGGTGGCTCGGGGGTACGGCTGCGCGGCCGAGGTGGTGACGTCGCTGGAGCGGTTCGGGCCGGCGTTGGCCGCCGCACTGGCCGGGGACCGGCCGACGGTGCTGCCGGTGCCGATCAGCACCGAGGTGCCGAAGATCCTGTGAAGCTCAGCCCGGCGGGGCGGGTGGGCCGCCGACGACTGTGCGCCCCGGTCCGGGTGGACCGGGGCGCACAGTTCAGGTGGTGGAGGTGCCGGGAATCGAACCCGGGTCCTTCGCCGGTTTGTCAGGGCTTCTCCGAGCGCAGCTCGCTGTGCCTCTACTCGGCCCCACCGCTCACGCGAGCAAGTTGGTGTGACGGGCCCAGTCGCTGATTAATCTCGCCGCACGGACCCCGCGACCGGGTCCGATTGGCCAGCCTTCTAGCTGATGCCGGCTAACTGGGTCGAAGGCGCTCCCAGGCCGACAGACTCACTACTCGCCTCAGGCGGCGAGAGCGAAGTCAGCGCGATTTTGCTTGGCGCTTATTGGTTTCCGACGACCGATTCTCGAGACGACGTCGGCTTCCTCGGCTCGCTTCCCCTGTCGCTGCGTACGAAGTCGAAACCAGTCACCCCCTCGAAGGGCTGCCCGTGTCGGCAGCACACCAAGCCTAACGCCTGGCGCAACCGGATTCATCCCGAGGCCGGCCCGAGGCCGGCAACCGGACGAACCGGACGTCTCACTCGGCCATGCCCTTGCCGCGCCGCCCCACCGCCCGGGAGATCTCCCGCGCGGCGTCCCGCTTGGCCAGGTCCTGCCGCTTGTCGTAGGACTTCTTACCCCGGGCCAGGCCGATCTCCACCTTCGCCCAGCCGTCGGAGAAGTAGACCTGCAACGGCACCAGCGTCAGACCGCTCTCCTTGAGCTTGCCCAACAGCCGGTCGATCTCCAGCCGGTTCAGCAGCAACTTACGGGTCCGCCGGGGCTCGTGGTTGGTCCAGGTGCCCTGGGCGTACTCCGGGATGTGCATGGCGTGCAGGTAGAGCTCGCCGTCACGTTCCTGGGCGAACGCGTCGACAAGTGACGCCCGCCCGGCCCGCAGCGACTTGACCTCGGTGCCGGTCAACGCCATGCCCGCCTCGTACGTGTCGAGGATGGCGTAGTCGTGCCGAGCCTTCTTGTTGGAGGCGACCACCTTGCGCCCTTTTTCCCGTGGCATCGGTGCCACCTCCTCCCGATCGTCTCGCCGGCTGCCGGCCGGCGAGCGGAGATCATCCTACCGGAACCACAAGGGCCCTTCCGCGCGGTTTATTCCGGCGGAAGGGCCCCTCGACGAAGCCGTACCAGCGACTAGACCCGCAGGTAGAAGCGCAGCGTGACCCAGGCGGTGACCGCGCTGACCACGCCACCGACGGCGGCCATCAGCGGGAAGGTCAGGAAGATGTCGGACCAGGAGATCGGCGTGATCAGGCCCTCCAGGGCCGCCATCGAACTGCCGGCGGACAGTGTCTTCACCGCGATCAACGCGACCAGGCCGAGGATGGAGCCGAACAGGCCGGCGACCACCGCCTCCAGCACGAACGGCGCCTGGATGAACCAGTTCGAGGCACCGACCAGCTTCATGACCGCGACCTCACGCCGTTTGCTGTACGCGGCCACCTGAATGGTGTTCGCCACCAGCAGCAGTGCCGCCACCGCCATCACCGTGGCGATCGCCAGAGCGCCGTTCTGGAACCCGCTGAGCACGCCGAAGACCTTGTCGAGCAGCTTGCTCTGGTCGACGATCGTGTCGATGCCCTCGGTGGCCTTGTACTTGTCGTAGATGGCCTTGTACTGCTCGGGGTCGTTCAGCTTGAGCCGGTACGACTCGGGAAGCTGGTCCGGCTTGACCACGCTGACCAGATCCGGGGCGTCGGCGTACATCTGCTGGAAGCGCTCGTACGCCTGGTCCTTGTTGACGTACGTCGAGTCCCTGACCAGCGGGTCCTGTTCGAGCTGCTGGCCCAGCGCGTCGACCTGCTCCTTGGTGGCGTCGGTCTTCAGGAAGATCGAGACCTCGACGTTCTCGTAGTAGAGGTCCTTCATGTCGCCGACCTTCTGGTACAGAAGGCCGCTGCCGCCCAGCATGAACAGCGAGACCGCCATTGTGATGATCATGGCGACGGTCATCGTGACGTTGCGCCACAGTCCGACCAGTACCTCGGACAGGACGTACTTCATCCGCATCGGGATATTCCTCCGGCTCTCCGGCGTGAGGTGTTCGTCGAGGGTCTACGGATCGTCTACCGGCTCAGCCGTAGACGCCGCGGGCCTGGTCGCGCACGATGCGGCCGCTCTCGATCTCGATCACCCGACGCCGCATCTGGTTCACGATGTTGGAGTCGTGCGTAACCATCACGACAGTGGTGCCGGTGCGGTTGATCCGGTCCAACAGGCGCATGATCTCGATCGAGGTGTCCGGGTCCAGGTTTCCGGTGGGCTCGTCGGCCAGCAGGATCAGGGGCCGGTTCACGAACGCCCGGGCCACCGCGACGCGCTGCTGCTCACCGCCGGACAGCTCGTGCGGGTAGCGGTGCTCCTTGCCGCCGAGACCGACCAGCTCCAGCACCTCCGGCACGACCCTGCGGGCGACCGCCTTCGTCTTGCCGATCACCTCCAGCGCGAACGCCACGTTCTCGTACGCGGTGCGGTTGGGCAGCAGCCGGAAGTCCTGGAAGACGCAGCCGATGGAACGCCGGAAGTGGGGTCGCTTCCACGAACGCATCGACGTGACGTCCTTGCCGTTGACGACGACCCGCCCCTTGTTGGGCGTGACCTCGTGCAGCAGCAACTTGATGATGGTGGACTTGCCGGAGCCGGAGGGACCGATGAAGAAGACGAACTCGCCCTTCTCGATCGAGACGGACACGTTGTCGAGCGAAGGCCGGGACGCCTTCGGGTACGTCTTCGTCACTTGCTCAAGCTGAATCACGGGTCGGAAGTCTACGCGGTGTAACCGCAGAGCCAAGCCCCCCGCCCCGCCCAAGCGACACGCGTCATCGATTTACCCGGTCAAACCGAGATCGATGACGCGCTCTGTCGGAGTGTGATCACGCACCGTCAGCGGTGAGCTGCTGCTGCTTCCGCCAGCGGATTCCCGCCTCGATGAAGCTGTCCAGCTCACCGTCGAAGACCGAGGACGGATTGCCCGTCTCCTGCTCGGTTCGCAGATCCTTCACCATCTGATACGGGTGCAGGACGTAGGAGCGCATCTGGTCGCCCCAGGAGCTGGTGCCGCCGGTCTTGAGGCCGGCCAGCTTCGCCTCCTCCTCCTGCCGCTTGCGCTCCAGCAGGCGGGCCTGGAGCACCCGCATCGCGGAGGCCTTGTTCTGCAGCTGGGACTTCTCGTTCTGGCAGGTCACCACGATGCCGGTGGGGATATGGGTCAGCCGCACCGCCGAGTCGGTGGTGTTGACGCTCTGCCCACCCGGCCCGGACGACCGGTAGACGTCCACCCGGACCTCGTTCTCCGGGATGTCGATGTGGTCGGTCTGCTCGGTGACCGGCAGCACCTCGACACCGGCGAAGCTGGTCTGCCGGCGGCCCTGGTTGTCGAACGGGCTGATCCGCACCAGCCGGTGGGTGCCGGACTCCACGCTCAGCGTGCCGTAGGCGTACGGGACCTTCACCGTGAACGTGGCGGACTTCAGGCCCGCCTCCTCGGCGTACGAGGTCTCGTAGACCTCCGTCGGGTAGCCGTGCCGCTCCGCCCAGCGCAGGTACATCCGCAGCAGCATCTCGGCGAAGTCCGCAGCGTCGACACCGCCCGCGCCGGCCCGGATGGCGACCAGCGCCTCCCGCGAGTCGTACTCGCCGGAGAGCAGCGTGCGGACCTCCATCTCCTGGATGGCCTTGGTCAGCCCGGCGATCTCCGACTCCACCTCGGTCAGCACGCCCGGGTCGGACTCCGCCTGGGCAAGCTCCAGCAGCACCCCGGCGTCGTCGAGCTGGGAGCGCAGGTCACCGAGCCTGGTGATCTCGCCGTTGACGTACGACAGCTGCGACGTCACCTGCTGCGCCTTGGCCTGGTCGTCCCACAGGTCGGGTGCGGAGGCCGCCTGCTCCAACCGGGCCTTCTGCTCGCGCAGCTTGTCCAGGTCGAGCACGGCCTCGATGTTGCGCAGTGTGGCGTCGAGGTCCTTGAGCTGTTCGGCGTAATCGGCAGCGGTCACGACAGACAAGACTACTGCGCGTGCGAGGAGTGAGCTTGCGAGCCCCGCAGTCACACCCAAAAAAATCCCGCCCCGCCGGTGTCGGCCGGCTCGACTCAGGGGGTTGGTTCAGCCGACCGGGGCGGTCTTGAGCCAGGACAACGCCGCCTTGTGGTAGGCGACGGCGAACTCCAGCGCGCTGGCGTCGTAGGTGTCGCCTTCCTTCTTCGCGTTCTTGACCTGCTCCCGGACCGCCGCCAACGCCTCGGTGTGGTACTCGTTCGCCGTGGCGTACAGGTTCTTGAGCTGGCTCGTCGAGTGCAGGGCGCCGAACGCGATCCGTAGCGCTATCGGATTACGGACGGTGTCCTTGCCGGGATTCTCCGCCAGCCATCGGGAGAATGTCCGTTTCCCGGCTGCCGTCAGCGCGTACGGCTGGCTCATCCGCGGGCCGGGCTTGCCGAGGCGCACCAGGCCTTTCTCGGCCAGCACCGGAAGCTCCCGGTAGACCTGACTGCGGGTCATGGACCAGTACGGCGCCAGCCGGCGCTCAGCGGCGGCCATCAATTGGCCGCCAGTCATCGGGCCGTCGTGCAGCAGGCCGAGCAGGGCCGCCGCCGTCGGATTGACTCCGGATTCCGCCATGCCCTCTAAGCTGCCACTTTGTCGGCTCCGGTGTCCAGGATTTGCCGTTTTCGCCACTCGATGGCAGGTCCGATGTGCACTGTCGGCCGACGACAGTAGGGAAGGGGCCCCTCCTGAAGCACCCGTCTGTTAGGAGGGCCCCTCCGCACACCGCGCTCTCAGCCCATGTGCGGGTAGGTGTGGTCGGTCGGCGGGACGAACGTCTCCTTGATCGTTCGCGGCGACGTCCAGCGGACCAGGTTGTGCCATGAGCCCGCTTTGTCGTTCGTGCCGCTGGCCCGCGCGCCACCGAACGGCTGCTGCCCGACCACCGCCCCGGTCGGCTTGTCGTTGATGTAGAAGTTGCCGGCCGCGTACCGCATCTTCTCCGCCACCTGGTCGACCACCCGGCGGTCGGTCGCGAAGATCGACCCGGTCAGCGCGTACGGCGCGATCGACTCGGCCTGGGCGACGGCCTCGTCGAAGCGGGCGTCGTCGAAGACGTGCACGCCGAGGATGGGGCCGAAGTACTCGGTGGTGAACGTCTCGTGGGCGGCGTCGGAGCACTCGAACAGCGTCGGCCGGACGAAGTAGCCGACCGAGTCGTCGGCGGTGCCGCCGGCCAGGGTCCGACAGGAGTCGTCACCCTTGATCAGCTCCAGCGCGGCGACATGCCGGCCGAACGCCTTGTCGTCGATCACCGCACCGCCGAAGTTGGCGAAGTCGGTGACGTCGCCGTAGGTCAGGCTGTCCGCGGTGGCGGCCAGCCGGTCGCGCAGCCCACCCTCCCAGATCGACCTCGGGACGTACGCCCGCGAGGCGGCCGAGCACTTCTGCCCCTGGTATTCGTAGGCGCCCCGGATCAGCGCGGTGTGCAGCGCGTCCACGTCGGCGCTGGGGTGCGCGACCACGAAGTCCTTGCCGCCGGTCTCGCCGACCAGCCGGGGGTAGCCGCGGTAGCCGGCGATGTTGTCGCCGACGCTGCGCCACAGGTGCTGGAACACCTTGGTCGAGCCGGTGAAGTGGATGCCGGCCAGGTCGGGGTCGGCCAGCACGACGTCGGAGACCTCCTCGCCCCGCCCGGTGACCATGTTGATCACGCCGGGCGGCAGGCCGGCCGCCTCGAACAGCCGCATGGTGAAGTGCGCGGCGAACTGCTGGGTCGGGGCCGGCTTCCAGACCACGGTGTTGCCGAGCAGGGCCGGCGCGGAGGGCAGGTTGCCGGCGATCGCGGTGAAGTTGAACGGGGTGACCGCGTAGACGAAGCCCTCCAGCGGCCGGTGGTCCAGACGGTTCCACACACCCGGCGAGGACAGCGGCTGCTCGGCCAGGAGCCGGCGGGCGAAGTGCACGTTGAACCGGAGGAAGTCGATCAGCTCGCAGGCTGCGTCGATCTCCGCCTGGACGGCGGTCTTGGACTGGCCGAGCATGGTGGCCGCGTTGAGCGTGTCCCGCCAGGGGCCGGCGAGCAGGTCGGCGGCGCGCAGGAGGATCGCGGCCCGTTCCTCGAACGGCAGCGCCCGCCACATCGGCGCGGCGTCCTTGGCGGCCTGGACCGCGGCGCGGGCGTCCTCGTGGGTGGCGTGCCCGGTGACGCCCAGCACGTGCGCGTGCTTGTGCGGCTGGACCACGTCGATGGGTTCGCCGCCGGCCATCCGCCGTTCGCCGGCGATCGTCATCGGCAGGTCGATCCGCTCGGCGGCCAGCTCGGCGAGCCGTCGCTGGAGCCGCTCCCGGTCGGCGCTGCCGGGCTCGTAGTTGCGGACCGGCTCGTTGTGCGGCTCGGGTACGGAGAACACGGCGTCCATCACAGGCTCCTGGGCGATCTCGACGGCGACGGCGAAACCGGACCCGCGGGCGCCGGCCGGGTGACCGGACGCCGGACACCGCGGGGTGGGGCGGGTCGCGGCGGCGGGACCTGGACCGATTCTTTCACGGGACACCCCCGCCGGCCCGGCCTCCCCGACTGACGACTCGGTAGGCCATTTCTCCGGTCCTTCGGCAGGAGGCCGCACAAGCCCGCGAAACCTCGGGACCGTCGCACTTCAACCGACGATTCGTCGGAGCGGGGGCCCACTGCACCCCGGCGGGCCGCGGTGTCCGGGAGCGGCGGACGACGTCACCCGGCGAGGTGGAGTCGATCAAGGAGGCGGGCGGGGGCCGGAGTGCCGCACCGCCTGGCCGGGCAGGCCCCATGTGCCGCGTACCCTGGTTGGTCGGTGACCTGCCCGGCCCGGCCCGGCGACCGTCGAAAGGGAGACGATGAGCAACCAGCCCGGCAGCTCCACGGCCGCGGAGCCGGACAACCCCGAGGTCGTCGAACCAGCCGTCGTGGAACCGGCCGCCGACGAGCCGGCCGGCGCGGACACCGCCGACGCGAGGCCGACCGGCGACGGCCCGACGGCCGTGGTGCGACCAGAGTACGCCCCCGCGGCGCTGGTGCTGGCCGCGCTCTCGATCGGGTGGCTCGCCGCCATGCTCTGGTCCACCCGGGAGGCGATCACCTCGACCGCGGCCGGCGTCACCGCGATCAGCCTGTCCGCGTACGCGCTGCCCGGCGTGATCACCGCGGCCCTGCTCACCGGCGCCACGGTCGCGCTCGCCGCGACCAACCGACTGGGTCGGGTCACCCTGCGCTTCCTGGCCACCGTCGGCACCGGCCTGCTGGTCGGGCTCCTGACCGCAGTGGCGATCAACCTGACGTACGCGGACAACGCCACCACGAACACCATCGCCGGCACGGCTGCCGCCGCCTCGATCATCGGTGGGGCGCTCGCCGGGGCGCGCCAGGCCCGGGTGGTGGCCGCGCTGGCCGCCGCGACGCTGGCCGCGCAGGTCTTCGTGGTGCTGTTCAGCCGGGCCCGGGACCCGCTCTCCGAGCTGTTCGGCGCCGGGGAGACCCAGCAGTCCGTGATCGACGCCGCGAAGTGGGTCTCCCGTACCGAGTCACTGCTCGCCGGGCTGCTCGTGGGCTTGGTGGCATTCCTCTACCTGGCCTGGTCGCGCCGCCGCGCGGAGCGTCGGGACGGCGTGGCCGCGCCGGTGCGGTGGCCCGGTTACCTGGTGGCCGGCGCCGGCGCGGGCCTGCTCCTGCTGCTCACCGAGGTGATCATCCGGATCGGCGGGCGCGGACTGCTCGACCTGGCCGCCGCGCTCAGCGAGGCCGACGAGGTGGCGCAGACCGCGCTCGGCACCTCGCGGGTGGACAACGGCATCTGGGTGCTCTTCGTGGGTGCGTTGACCACGCTCATCGCCTTCGGGCGCACCCTCGGCCCGCGTCCGGTCGAGGACGGGCAGGACGAGCCGGCGTCCTGAGCGCTCGACGGCTCAGCGGGCGTCGCGCAGCAGCAGGTCCAGTTCGGTCACGTCGTACCACTCAAGTTCGTGGTCCTCGGCCCCGTCCACGGTGAACTGGGCGTCCGGGTCGCCGGCCTGGGCCTCGGCCACCACCTCGACGGCTGCGGCCACGTCGTCCGCGGCGTCCGCGCCGTCCACGTGCAGCGCGGCGACCGACTTCACCGGCACCGGCCCGGCCGGCTGGACCGCGCTGGAGCCCAGTTCGCCGGCGAGCCGGCCGACCGCACGGCCCGGCAGGTCGACCGAGACGACCACCCGTCGCCGCGGGGCGGCGGGATCGGCCCGCAGCAGCAGGAGCGCGTCCTGGGCGGCCCGGGTGAAGGCGACGTATTCCAGCTCCTCCTCGTCACCCTCGGCGTACCACTCACGCAGCTCCGGCGTGACCGCGTGGGCCGACTCGACGGTCAGGCCCTCCTCGCGCAGCCGGGCGAGCATGGGCACGGTCGCCGGCAGGTAGACCCGGACAAGCTCGTCGGACACCGGTCTCTCCCCCGCACTCAGGCCACCGGTCGGCGGACGCCGACTCCCGGGCGCCGATCATGCCGTACGCCGAGACCGTCATACACCCGACGACCCGTCCCGGCGAAATCTGCCGACGGTGTGTCCCCGGGAGGAGGATCGGGAAACGTCATGCGCTGGTGGCAAACTGAGTCAAACGAAGCCAACCCCGGGAGTCACCGTGGAGTCGAGGTTCCTGCTGTTGTCCGACGTCGCCGCCGAGCTGAACGTCTCGGACTCGCAGGTCTACCACATGGTGCGCAGCGGCGAGCTGCCGGCGATCAAGATCGGTGGCCGGGGTCAATGGCGGGTCGAGCGTGCCCGGCTGGAGGAGTACATCGAGCGCAAGTACGCCGAGACCGCGGAGTGGGTACGCGGCAACCCGCTCGGGGAACGCGACGCCGAGTGACCCCCCACTGACCGTGGGCCATTGACGATGACCCTCGCCGTCCCGGAAGATGAAGGCTGTCGGAGGCAAACGAAGGCAAACGTAAGGACTGAGGGCTGACATGGTCGACACCCGGCGTCCCCGATCGCCACGCCCACCGATCCGCCTCCGGCCTGCTCCGCCGCTCGACCCGCCCTGCGCCGACGAGGAGTCCGCCTGGGGCCCGGCCGGCCAGTTGGCCCTGGACCTGGTCGACCCGCGCCGCCGTGATCCCGGGCGGCCGGCAAGCCGCGCGGCCGACCCGGCCCCCGCCTGGCCCCGCTGGTCCACGTCCGGGCCGCACGCGGGCGGGACGGCGCCACCCGGCACCGTCCACACCGCCGGCACCGGCCGACCACCGCACCCGCCCAGTCCGGCCCGGCCAGCCGGTGGCGCCCGCCCACTGCCGACCGCAGCGGCGCCGACGGCACAGGTCACCGCCACCCCCGAGGCGGCCCGGGCCGCACACCGGTTCGTCCGCACCTTCCTCGAGGTGGTCAACGGCTTCCGCCCGCCCGGTCAACTCCGCCCGCTCTGCCTGCCCGAGGCGGCGAGCCTGGTGTCGGCCGAGCTGGGCCGGGCAGCCCGTCGGGTGAAGCCGGTACGCAGCCGCACCACCCGGCCGGCCCTGCTCCTGCGGCGCCTACGGGTCTGCGAACCGCGCGCGGGAGCCGTCGAGGCGACCGCCGTGTTCGCCGGGCCCGGCGGCACGAGCTGGGCGGTGGCCCTGCGCCTGGAGCGCCGCCGTGGCACATGGTTGTGTCTCGTCCTCGACGTCCTCTAGGCCAGGGGGCGACCAGCCTGCGGGCGCGAGCCGGACGAACGCCGACGGGCCCCGGCCGTAGCCGGGGCCCGTCGGGCTGCTCGGATCAGTTGCCGCCGTTGGGCGAGCCGTGGCAGCGCTTGTACTTACGGCCGGAACCACACGGGCAGGGCGCGTTGCGGGACGGGCCCTCGCCACCGTCGACCTGACCGGGCGCCGCCCGCCGGGCGGTGCCCGCGGCTGCCGCCGCCTGACCGCTCGCCCCACCGGCACCGGCGCGCGTGCGGCGCGGCGTCGAGCCCGCGGGACGCTCCGCAGCCGGCTGGCCGATGCCGAGGGCCGGCGCCTGCTGCTCGACCCGCTCGACCACCGGGGTCCCCCGACCGGCCTCGCCGTCCACGGCGGGCGCGGAATATTGCAGGCCCTGCCGCTGCGGCGTGCGGTTGAGCCCCTTGGCCCGGATCTCGACCGGCTTCTCCAGCAGCTGCACCTCCTCCGCCTCCGGCTCGGCGGCCTCCTCGACCTGCACGTCGAGGTTGTAGAGGAAGCCGACCGTCTCCTCCTTGATGCCGTCCATCATGGTGGCGAACATGTCGAAGCCCTCGCGCTGGTACTCGATGACCGGGTCGCGCTGGGCGTAGGCCCGCAGGCTGATGCCCTCCTGCAGGTAGTCCATCTCGTAGAGGTGCTCGCGCCACTTGCGGTCGATCACCTGGAGCAGGACCATCCGCTCGAGCTGGCGGACCGCCTCCTCGCCGAGCTGCTCCTCACGCCGGTCGTACGCGGCGTGCGCGTCCTCCTTGAGGCGGGCGAGCAGGAAGTCCTGGTCGATACCGGCGCGGGCGCCGACCTCCTCCTCCACCTCCTCGACGGTCATGCCGACCGGGTAGAGCTGCTTCAGGCTGGACCAGAGCTGGTCGAGGTCCCAGTCCTCGGCGTACCCGTCGCTCGTCGCGCCGACCACGTACGCGGTCACCACGTCGTCGATCATGTTGCGGACCTGGTCCGACAGGTCTTCGCCGTTGAGCACCCGGAGACGCTCGGCGTAGATCACCTGGCGCTGCTTGTTCAGCACCTCGTCGTACTTCAGGACGTTCTTGCGGATCTCGGCGTTCTGGCCCTCGATCTGGGCCTGGGCGCTCTTGATCTGGCGGGTGACCATCTTCGACTCGATGGGCACGTCCTCGGGGATGTTGAACCGCTCCATCACGGCCTCGACCGCCCCGGCCCGGAAGCGCTTCATCAGTTCGTCCTGCAACGACAGGTAGAAGCGGGACTCGCCCGGGTCGCCCTGACGGCCGGCTCGACCGCGCAGCTGGTTGTCGATGCGGCGGGACTCGTGCCGCTCGGTGCCGAGCACGTAGAGCCCACCGGCGGCGGCCACCTCTTCCGCCTCCGCGTCGCACGCCTGCTTCCAGGTCGGCAGGATCTCCTCAAGCGCCTTGGCGTACTCCTCCGGCTGCTCGACCGGGTCGAGACCGCGCTGGTGGAGCTCGTTGGCGGCGAGGAACTCGGGGTTGCCGCCGAGCAGGATGTCGGTGCCACGCCCGGCCATGTTGGTGGCGACCGTGACCGCCCCCCTGCGCCCGGCCTGGGCGACGATCTCCGCTTCCTTGGCGTGGAACTTCGCGTTCAGCACCGAGTGCGGGATGCCGCGGCGGCGCAGCATGTGCGACAGGATCTCGGAGTTCTCCACCGAGACCGTGCCGACCAGCACCGGCTGGCCCTGCTGGTGACGCTCGGCGATGTCCTCGACGACCGCGTTGAACTTGGCCTTCTCGGTCTTGTAGATGACGTCGGGCCGGTCGAGGCGAACCATGGGTCGGTGCGTCGGGATGGTCACGACGCCGACCTTGTAGACCTTGTTGAACTCGCCCGCCTCGGTCTGCGCGGTGCCGGTCATGCCGGAGAGCTTGTCGTAGAGGCGGAAGTAGTTCTGCAGGGTGATGGTGGCAAGCGTCTGGTTCTCCTGCTTGATGTCCACCCCCTCCTTGGCCTCGATCGCCTGGTGCATGCCCTCGTTGTAGCGGCGGCCGTGCAGGATACGACCGGTGAACTCGTCGACGATCAGGACCTCACCGTCGTTGACGATGTAGTCCTTGTCGCGCTTGTAGAGCTCCTTGGCCTTGATCGCGTTGTTCAGGTAGCCGACGAGCGGGGTGTTCACCGACTCGTAGAGGTTGTCGATGCCGAGGCGGTCCTCCACCTTGGCCACGCCGCGCTCGGTGATGGCGATGGTCCGCTTGGCGTAGTCGACCTCGTAGTCGCCCTCGCCGTCGGTGCCGGGCTGGAGCCGGGCCACCACGGTGGCGAACTCCTGGTACCACCGGGCGGAGTGCTCGGCCGGCCCGGAGATGATCAGCGGGGTCCGGGCCTCGTCGATGAGGATCGAGTCGACCTCGTCGACCACCGCGAAGAAGTGGCCGCGCTGGACCAGCTCCTCCTTCGACCAGGCCATGTTGTCGCGCAGGTAGTCGAAGCCGAACTCGTTGTTCGTGCCGTAGGTGATGTCGCACTCGTAGGCCGCGCGGTGCTCGCTCGCCGGCCGGTTGGGCAGCACCACGCCGACGCGCAGACCGAGGAACTCGTGCACCCGGCCCATCCAGGCGGCGTCGCGCTCGGCCAGGTAGTCGTTCACGGTGATCACGTGCACGCCCTCGCCGGCGAGCGCGTTCAGGTAGACCGGCATGACCGAGGTCAGCGTCTTGCCCTCACCGGTCTTCATCTCGGCGATGTTGCCGAAGTGCAGCGCCGCGCCGCCCATCACCTGGACGTCGTACGGACGCTGGCCGAGCACCCGGGAGGCTGCCTCCCGGCACACCGCGAACGCCTCGGGCAACAGGTCGTCCAGGGTCTCGCCGTCGGCGAGGCGCTCCCTGAACTGGTCGGTCATGCCGCTCAGCTCATCGTCGGTGAGGTTGACGTAGTCGTCCTCGATCGAGTTGACGGCGGCCGCGATGGCCTTCAGCCGACGCACCATGCGGCCCTCGCCGGCGCGAAGGACCTTTTCCAGAATCGACACGGATCAACGCTCCCCTAGACGGTCTCGAACCATCGTAGGCGCTCCGACGCGACGATGGTCACTGGTGGCGGCGGTCCGGGCTCCCGAACCCGACATAACGCCACGGTGGTGTGCCACGGCCACCGAAATCCGGTTACGCCATCGGCGAACGATCCGGCACGATGGCTCCGATGGAGCCTGTGGAGATCATCGAGGACGGACTGTTGCTACGGCCGTGGCGGTCGGCGGACGCCGACGCGGTGCACCGCGCCTGCCAGGACCCGGACATCCAGCGCTGGAGCGCCGTACCTCGCCCGTACCTGCCCGAACACGCGGCCGAGTTCGTGACCACGGGCAGCGCCACCGGCTGGGCGCAGGGCACCGGGGCGCAGTTCGCGGTCTGCGACGACGGCACCGGCGAGCTGCTCGCCTCGATCGACCTGATCTCCATCGACAGGGTGCTGGACTCGGCCGAGGTGGGTTACTGGACCGCGCCGTGGGCCCGCGGCCGGGGCGTCGCCGTACGCGCCATCCGCGCGCTGGCCCGCTGGGCGTTCGACGCGCTGAAGCTACGCCGGCTGATCTGGCAGGCCGAGATCGGCAACCACGCCTCCCGGCTGGTCGCGCTGCGGGCCGGCTTCCAGATCTCCGGCGAGCTGCGGCTGGCCCACCCCGCCGAGGGCGGCCGGCCGGAAGGGTGGATCGGCTCCCTGTTCCCGGCCGACCTGGCCGCCCCCGGCGCCCCCTTCCCGTACGGGCCGGACACGCTCCAGGCCCGCCGTGCGGCGGTGTTCGGCCGACCGCAGCCGGTGCTGTTCGCCACCGTCGGGGACACCGAACTGCGGCTGCGTGCCCTGGAGGAACGCGACCTGCCCGAGCTGACCCGCACCTGCCAGGACGAGGAGACCGTCCGCTGGACCACGGTGCCGCACCCGTACCGGCCGGAACACGCCGAGGGCTACCTGCGGGACCTGGTGCGCCCGGCATGGGCGCGGGGCACCGCCGCGACGTTCGCGGTGGCCGACCCGGACGACCGCTACGTCGCCTCGATCGACCTGCGCATCCACACCAAAGACCCGCTGGTCGGCGACGTCGGCTACATGACCGCGCCGCACGCCCGGGGCCGGGGCTATCTGCCGGCCGCGCTCGCCGCGCTCTGCACCTGGGGTTTCACCACGCTCCGCCTGGCCCGCATCGAGTGGGGGTGCAACGTCGGCAACACCGCCTCCCGGCGGGCCGCCGAGAAGGCCGGCTTCACCGTCGAGGGCACCCTGCGCGGCGGCGTCCAGCACCGCGGCGAGCGGCAGGACGTGTGGATCGGCGGCCTCCTGCCGCAGGACCTGGTGTGACCCCGGAGACGATCGAGGGGTACGGGGTACGGCTGCGGCCGTGCCACCCGGCGGACGTGCCCGAGATGGTGGCCGGGTGCGCCGACCCGCAGTCCCGGCGGTTCATGCCCCTCCTGCCCGACCCGTACGACGCCGACGCCGCCCGGTGGTGGATCGCCGAGGGGGCCCCGGCCGCGTGGGCGGCGGGCGGGTCGGCGTACACGATCGCCGACCCGGCCACCGACCGGCTGCTCGGCAGCATCGGACTGACCCGGGTCAGCGCGGAGCGGGCGACCTACGAGATCGGCTACTGGGTGGGGCCGTCGGCGCGTGGCCGGGGCGTGGCGACCGCCGCCACCCGGCTGCTGACCGAGCAGGCGTTCACCGCCGGGGCGGGCCGGCTGGAACTGCTCACCCATCCGGAGAACGTGCCGAGCCAGCGGATCGCACTGGCCTGCGGCTACCGGCACGAGGGGGTACGCCGGGCGGCGGGCGCGCCGCGCGAGGGCGTACGCCCGGACCTGGTCGCCTGGGTGCGGCTGGCCGGCGACCCGCCGGGGCCGACCGCCCGCCTGCTGCCGGACCTGCCCGGCGGGCGGCTCACCGACGGTGTGGTGGCGCTGCGCCGGGTGGAGCCGGCGGACGTCGACGCCCTGCACCGCCTGCACACGCTGCGGGAGGTGGTGGCGAACCGGGTGCCGCCGGTGCCGCCGGAACGGGCGGCGGTCGCCCGCCGTTGCCGGCTCGCTGCGACCCGCTGGCTGGCCGGCGAGGCGGCCGACCTGGCGATCCTCGACGCGACCACAGGCGTCGTGGTCGGCGGTTGCGCGCTGTTCCACGACGAGCCGGCGACCGGGCAGGCGATGGTCGGCTACAGCCTGCTGCCCGAGGCGCGGGGGCGCGGGCTGGCGACCCGGACCGTCCGCCTGGTCGCCGGATGGGCGTTCGGAATCGGGGTGCTCCGGCTCTGGGCCGGCACCCGGCCGGACAATCCGGCCTCGCAGCACGTGTTGGAGCGGGCCGGGTTCCGGCGCGAAGGGCTGCTGCGCGGCCGGCTGCCCGGCCCGGACGGCAGCCGCGTCGACTCGGTGGTCTTCGGCCGGTTGGCCACGGACGAGAACTGAGGCGGGCCCCCGCGAGCGGGCGGGGGCCCGCGTCGTCCGGTCCGGGGTCAGGTGTCGAGTGCGATGATCCCGTAGTCGTAGGCGTGCCGGCGGTAGACCACGCTCGGGCGGCCGGACTCCTTGTCCTGGAACAGGTAGAAGTCGTGCCCGACCAGTTCCATCTGGAACAACGCGTCGTCGACGGTCATCGGCTCGGCCGGGTGGACCTTCGCCCGGGCGATGTGCCACGGCTGGTCGTCCGGTTCCGGGTAGGCGGCCTCGTCGGGGCGCTCGGCGACCGCGGTGGCGCTGCGCCGGCCGTCCAGGGCCGCCAGGCCGGGCCCGTCGAGGTCGGCGACCGGCAGGCCGGCGGTGGCGGCGGCCACCGAGATCGGCGCGTGGCGTCCGCGATGCACGCGGCGGCGGTCGGCCGCCCGGCGGAAGCGGGTGTCCAGCTTGGCGATGGCGGCGTCGAGCGCGCTGTAGAAGTCGCTGGTGCAGGCTTCGGCCCGGATCACCGGGCCACGCGTCACGCAGGTGATCTCCACCCGCTGGCAGTGGTCGGCCTGGCGCGGATTGCGCTCGTGGAACAGTTCGACGTCCACCCGAATGAGCTTGTGGTCGTACCGTTCGATCTTTGCGAGTTTCTCGGCTACATGTACCCGGTAATGATCGGGCACTTCGACGTTTCGGCCCTTGACCACGATGTCCACGTGACCTCCTTTGTTCGGCGGTCGTTCAGTCCGGATCATCCGGTCGACGCAGCCGGGGAGCCCCGCTCGGCGTCGACCGGTGGTGTTCGGCTACGCCTCCTTCCAGTGCCGGGGGAAGGTTGGCATCTCACTACCCCCGACACCGAAACGCTAACTCCTGTCGGGGCGGCCGTCACCCCCGGTCGCCGAGAGGGGTCGTGGAATTTAACACCTCATACACCATGGGGTGAAAGGGAAACACGAAGCGTCACCGCCGACGCCGTTTTTGCGTTGCCGCGAGCACTGCCGCGGCCTTTGGCGTCATTCCCACGCCGCGCAATATCCGGCTCACCGCGGCCAGCGTGGCCCCGGTGGTGACGATGTCGTCGAGCAGCACCACGGCCCCCACCGGCGCCCGGGCGCCGGTCACCAGGCGACGCAACCGGAACGTCGCCTCGGCCGCCGCGGCCCGCCCGGCGCTGTCCAACCCCACCGAGTCCAGCCGCGGCAACGCCCGCAGCGGACGCAGCACCCGTACCGGCCAGCCGGCCGCGCGCAGCCGCGTCGCCGCCGGGCGGACCAGCCGGTCCAGGTGGTCGCCGTACCGGGAACGAGCGGCACGGGCGGTGTCCGGCACCGCCACCAGGGTCACCGGGCCGGGCGACCCCACGGCCGCGGCGACCACCTCGGCCAGCAGCGCGCCCAACGGGCGGGCCAACCCGTGCCGGCCCCCGTCCTTGTACGCCAACAGTCCCCCGCGCAGGGCCCCGCCGTACGGGCCCAGCGCGACGCAGGGAGGCAGGCCGGGCGGCGACGGATCGGGGCGGGTCGGTGCGGGTCGCAGCGCCTCCAGTTCGCCCACGCAGACCGCGCAGAAACCCTGCCGCAGGCCCGCCGACGCGGAACCGCAACCGGCGCACCCGACCGGCAGCACCAGATCGGTCAGGTCCGACCAGAGCCCACCCGGATCCCGCACCGGGTGCTCAGTAGAGGAAGAACGGGGCGGTCGGACTGGTCGCCCGGCTACCAGCCGGCACGTCCAGCACCTGCGCCGGCTTGACGAAGGTGAAGGGGTTGTTCCGCCACGCCTCGTTGTTCGTCTCGAACATGAAGGAGAACGGCTCCAACCCTCGGTCACGACCACCCGGATATCCCGCCACCCGGGGGACCGGGGCACCGATCTCCGCCGCCAGCGGGTCCTCCCACGCGCCGTCGACGGCCACCTGGTAGATCGCCGACCGCCGGTCCGCCTCGTTGCCGGCGAGCACCAACTGGTTCTCCGCCACCCAGTCCACCGCCGTCACGCCGGTCAGCAGGGTGGCCAGTGGACGGGGCGGCCCGAGGTTGGGCACACCCCCCTCGACGCTCACCGCGGCGACATAGGCCGCACCACCGCTGATGAAGGCGATCCGATGGCCGTCGAGAGAAGCCGCGACCGTCACCACGGGCCCCGGCACGGACAGCGGGATCTCGCTCATCCGGCCCGAGCCGTCGAACCGGTAGAGCCGATCGTCCGCGGCCACCAACCCGCTCGGGCGGGTCTTGTCGAGCGAACGCAGCCAGGTGGGGCGGCTCATCTCGCTGAACGCCCGGTCGCTGAGGTTGAGCACCGCCACCGGTTCCGGGCCGAAGCCGACCTTGAGCCGTTGCCGCCGGTCCGGCCCCGGCCCGGTCACCACCAACGCCGCCAACACCTGGTCGTCGGCCTGGGCGAACGACGCAAAGACCACGTTGCGGTTCTCCGGGGCCGGCAGCGGCACGGTGCCGCGCGGTTCGTTGCCGAGGGCCAGCGGGCGCACCGCCCCGTCGTAGACGGCGAACCGCACCGGGTTCACGCCACGGGGGTAGGCGGTGTTCGACTCCCGCTCCCGCTGGAGGTCGACGGTCAACCGCTTCTGGTTCTGGATCTTCAGGTCGAGCTGACCGGTCAGGTCCGACAGGGACCAGGCCAACTGGGTGCCGAGCCGGGTCAGCCGCTGCTCGTTGGCCCCCGGCATGTTCAGGTTGACCTCCCAGCGGCCGTCCGCGCCGGTCGCGTTGTTGATCAGCTGGGTCCCGTCGGGCAGCCCGGTCACCCCGGAGGCCAGCCAGTCGGACGGGCGGTCCGCCAGCCACTTCACCACCTCGGTGATCCGACGCTCCGTCGGCGCCGAGGCGGGCAGGTAACGCTGGTCCGGCACCAGCCGGGTCAGCTCGGCGTTCCAGAAGTAGACGGTGCGGGGGCGGTAGTACTCGCGCAGCGCCGAGTCGCTGGCCAGCAGCACGTTCGGCAGTTCGGTGATCAGCAGCCCGGTGCTGGCCGGCTCGGCCCGACGCATCTCGAAGACGTACTGCGTCTGGCCGGACACCGGCTGGCCGAGCGTGCCGTCGGCCCGCAGCACGCCGATCTGCTGCACCTTGAGCGTCACGGTGCTGGTGCCCTGGTTGTTGGGCGGGGTGCTCTCCGGCTTCTCCCGGAGCCGGACCACGGTCAGGTCCACCTCGCTGGTCTGCGGTTTGCCCGGGAGCAGGTCGCGGGCCTCCTCGGCGAGGAACTTCCGGGCCCGGGCGTACGCCTGGTCGCGTTCCCCGGCAGCGGCGGCCCGCAGGTAGTTCTCGATGAACGCCACCGGCTCGCTGCTGTCCGTCGGCGCGGGCGGCGACGCCGGAGTGCCGTTGAGCGCGTCGGCCTCGCCGACCCGCACCGAGCCGTCGACCTGCACGTCGGTCTCCCCCGGAATGCCGCACCCGGCCAGCCCTGCGGGAAGCAGGGCGGCGGCCAGCAGCAGGGCCAGCGCACGCCGGCTCACGGCCGCGCCTCCGCCCGGTCACCGCCGTCTGCGGGGCCGGCAGCCAGCGCTTCCGCGTCACCGTGGCCGACGGGGAGCAGGCCGCCGACCCGCGGGCCCCCGAACGGCACGAGGGCGTCGGCCGGCACCAACCGCAGCGGAGAGGTGGTGAGCCGGTCCCCGGACCGCGCCGGCAGGGTGAGCCGGAACTGGGCGCCCTGCCCCGGCGCGCCCCACGCCTCCAACCAACCGCCGTGCAGGCGGGCGTCCTCCAGGCTGATCGACAGCCCCAGACCGGTGCCGCCGGTCTGCCGGGCGCGGGACGGGTCGGCCCGCCAGAAACGGTTGAACACCAGCTTCTCCTCGCCCGGCTTGAGGCCGATGCCATGGTCGCGCACCGTGAGCGCCACCGCGCTCTGGTCCTGTCCCAACGTGATCCGTACCGGCTTGGCCTCGCCGTGCTCGACCGCGTTGCCGACCAGGTTGCGCAGGACCCGTTCGACCCGGCGCGGGTCGACCTCGGCGATCACCGGAGTGTCCGGCAGGTCCAACTCGATGGTCACGCCGGCCCGCCCGGCCAGCCCGGCCAGCCGCTCGGTCACCCGATGCACCACCGGGACCAGATCGGTCGGCTCGCTGTCCAGCACCGCGAACCCGGCGTCGAACCGGCTGATCTCCAGCAGGTCGGTGAGCAGTTCCTCGAACCGGTCCAGCTCGGCCTGGAGCAGCTCGGCGCTGCGGGCCACCGCCGGGTCGAACTCGTCCCGCTCCGCGAAGATCAGGTCGGCCGCCATCCGTACCGTGGTCAGCGGGGTCCGCAGCTCGTGCGACACGTCGGAGGTGAACCGGCGTTGCAGCCGGGACATCTCCTCCAGCCGGAGGATCTGCCGTTGCAGGTTCGTGGCCATCTGGTTGAACGAGGCGGCCAGCAACGCGAGGTCGTCCTCGCCGGAGACCACCATCCGCTGGTCGAGCAGGCCGGCGGAGAGCCGCTGGGCGGTGCGCGCCGCCACCCGCACCGGCGTCACCACCAGCCGGGTGACGAGCGCGGCCAGCAGGCCGAGCAGGAGCACCAGCGCCACACCGGTGGCGACCACCGTGGCCCGGGCGTCGGCCGCCGTGGCGTCCTGCCGGGTCAGCGGTACGAGGTAGTAGAGCTCGACCTGCCCGAACTTCGTCGGCACTGGGGAGCCGTAGACGAGGTATTTCGTGCGTTCGCCGCCCAGTGCGCCGGCGCGGATCTGGTGGGCCACCTTGCCCGACGCCACCGCCTTGCGCAGCTCGTCGCTGATCACCGCGCCCACCGGCACGTCGGGGGAACTGCGCGGCTCGATGAACTCGGCGAAGTTGTCGGCGGTGATCGCCACCACCACGCCGCTGGTCTGCGCCGGGTCACCGCCGGCCAGATAGTTGACCGTGCCGTCGATGGTGTCCTGGAGCTGCGCCTCCTGCGGCTGCCGGTAGAGGTTGAACTGCTTCGCGGCGTACTCGCTGCCGTTGCTCAACCGCAGCCGCACGTCGGTCTCGGCGTTCTCCAGCAGGATGCCGGTGATCTTGTCGGCGATCAGGTAGGCGAAGCCGCCCACCAACAGGCTCGACGTCACAAGTGTGATGGTGACCACGCGAACCTGGAGCGAGCGCCGCCAGGACCGGTGTACCGCTGCGGCGGCCCGGGACAGCCAGCCACCGAGGGCGAGCCACAGTGCCCGCACGGCGGACAGCCGGCGGGGCACAGGGGGCGGCGAGTCGGGCAGCGGGGCGGTCACCACAATGCTGACCAGGCTATCCGGTGCCCGCCTTATAACCCACGCCTCGCACGGTGAGGATAATTTCGGGTCGCTCCGGATCCGGCTCGATCTTGGCGCGCAGCCGCTGCACGTGCACGTTGACCAGGCGGGTGTCGGCGGCATGCCGATAGCCCCAGACCTGCTCCAGCAGCACCTCCCGGGTGAAGACCTGACGCGGCTTGCGGGCGAGCGCGACAAGCAGGTCGAACTCCAGCGGCGTCAGCTTCACCTCCTCGCCGTTACGGCTGACCGTGTGCGCCGGCACGTCGATGCTGATCTGGTTGCTCGGCGGCCCGATGGTGAGCATCTCCGGGGCCACGTCCTCGCCCCGGCGCAGCCGGGCCCGCATCCGGGCCACCAGTTCCTTGGGCTTGAACGGCTTGACCACGTAGTCGTCGGCGCCGGACTCCAGGCCCAGCACCACGTCCACGGTGTCGCTCTTGGCGGTCAGCATCACGATGGGCACACCGGACTCGGCCCGGATGGCGCGGGCAACGTCGATACCGCTCATGCCGGGCAGCATCAGATCGAGCAGGACGATGTCGGGCCGGCTGTCGCGGAAGGCGGCCAACGCCCGCTCCCCGTCCGCGACGAAGGACGGCACGAAGCCCTCGCTGCGCAGCACGATGCCGAGCATCTCGGCGAGGGCGGGGTCGTCGTCGACCACCAGTACCCGGGCTCTCATGGGGTTTATCGTTCCATCCCCGTTCCTCGGAAGGTTCGCATCTCACGGCACGGTAGCGCCGAGTGCGTCGGCACACCACCGCAGGCGGCGTGATATCCCGGCGCGGCGCATCGCGCCGGGGCAGGTCCACCGGATGCGGACCCGCCGTGCAACCATGATCCCCCGGGTGCGCCACCGCCCGCCACCTCCGCCCTCCCGCCCAGGAGTACGCGTGTCCGACACCGGTCCGACCACGGTGCTGCCGCGCCGTGCGCTGACCGTCGGTGAGCTCCTCGACGCGGCGGTGCTGCTGATGCGCGACCAGGCCCGGGTGCTCGTCCCGCTCGCCGCCGCGCTCGCCCTGGCCGAACAGGCCGTGCTCCACCCGCTGCGGATGCTCGCCGGCACCGGGCCGCCCGTCTGGTCACCGATCGAGAGCGACCTGTCGCTGGGCTGGTACTGGCTGCTGCTGGCGGTCGGCGCCGGCACCGAGGCGGCGATCATCGCGCTGCTGGGTGCCCCCGCCGCCCGGGGCGCCGGCGCCGCCCTGCTGGGACGCCGCCTCGCCCCGGTCGAGCTGCGGCGGGGAACCCGACCCGGCGCGACCCTGCTGGCCGCAGCCGTGATCGGCCTCGTCGTCGCCCTGGCCGCGTTGACCGGACCGGGCTGGTTCCTCGCGTACGCGCTGCTCGGGATGGTGGTGCCGGTCCTGGTGCTGGACGGGTTGCCCGCGTACCGGGCGCCGTGGCGGGCGGTACGGCTGGCCGGCCGGGTCGGCACCCGCGCCGCGGCCATCCGGCTGCTCGGCTACCTCGGCTGGTGGGTGATCCGGCTCGGCATCGGGATCGGCGGCTACTACGGCCTCCAGGCGCTCGGTCTCTTCGACGTCTCGGCCTGGGCACTGCCGGTGGCGACCGCCACCTGGGCGGCGGTGAACGCGCTCGCGTACGCGGGGCTGGCCTGCCTGGACGCGGTGCTGCACCTGGAGGCCCGGGTCCGCACCGAGGGGCTGGACATCCGGCTGTCCCGCGCGCCGGACGGCGTACCGGAACCGGTGCTGCTGGCGGCGCTGCGGTGAGCCGGTGGTGGACGGAGGCGGTCGCCGCCCTCGGTGACGTCCTGCCCCTGCCGCTGGCCGCGTTGATCCTGCTGGCGACCGCGCTGGTGATCGCGCTGGCTTGGCGCTACTACCCCGCCTGGGTGCCCCGCCGGCTGCCCCGGCCGAGGCTGCCCCGGCTGCGGCTACGCCGTCCCCGGTTCCGCTGGCCCCGCCTGCGCCGGCCCCGCCGCCGGCGGCGGCGCACCCGCCACCCGACGGACCTGCCGCCGGTGCGCGTGCCCGCGCCCCGGGCTCCGGCCCCGGCCGGCGAGCCGGGACTGGCCGACCGGCTGGCGGCCGAGGGCCGGTACGCCGAAGCGGTGCGGGAACGGCTGCGCGAGATGGTCCGGCTCCTGGTGGCGCGGCGGGTGGTGGAGCCCCGGGCCGGGCTCACCGTCACCGAGTTGACCGAGGCGGCGGCCGGCGTGCGCCCCCAGATCCGGCCCACCCTGCACGCGGCCGGGGCGATCTTCTCCGAGCTGTGGTACGCCCAACGTCCCGCCACCGTCGGCCACGACCGCCGGATGGCCGACCTCGCCGCCGACCTGCGGCGGGACCTGACCGGGGAGGAGCGGCCGTGACCGCCGAGACAACGGCGGCCCCGGCGGCGGCGGGCCGCCGCGGGCACCGGTTGCTGATCCCGCTCGGCCTCGCCGCGCTCGTCATCGTGGCCACCCTGGTCCTGCACGCGATCGACCAGCCCGACCCGGACGAGCCCGGGTTCCTCTCCCCCGTCGCCACCACCGACGAAGGCGGCAGCCGGCTCGCCGAGGAGCTGCGCGCCCAAGCCGTGCCGGTGCGCCGGGAGACCGACTTCGACGCGGCGCTGCGGGCCGCCCGCTCCGGGCCGACCACGCTGTTCGTGCCCGCACCCGACCTGATCCACCCGGACCGGCTGCGCGGGTTGACCGCGCTGCCACCGGGCAGCCGGCTGGTGCTGGTCGAGCCGTCCCGGCGGGTCCTCGTCGAGCTGGACGCGCACGCCGAGCCGACCACCCGGCGCTGGGCCGCCCGGGCCGTGCCGCCGGACGCGGACGGTGCACCGTGCCGGCTGCCCGAGGCGGTCCGCGCCGGCACCGCCGCGGTCGACCGGCAGCGGTACGCCGGGCCGCCGGGCGCGGACCGCTGCTACGGCGACGCGCTGCTCCGGGTCGCCGGCCGCACCGAGCTGGTGCTGGTCGGCGCCAGTGACCCGTTCCGCAACGCCCGGATCGACGAGTGGGGCAACCAGGCGCTCGGCACCGGCCTGCTCGGCGGCGACCGTCCGCTGGTCTGGCTGGACCTGCCCGGCCCGGTGCCCGCCCCGACCCCACCGAGCTGGTCACGGGCGCCGTCCGTCGAAGAATCCGACGGGCACGGTCGGGCCGAACGGACTGAACGGACCGAACGAACCAAGCCCCCGGAATCGGCGCGGCGTTGGCAGAACCCGCTGTGGGGCGCGTTCCCGCCCTGGTTCTGGGCGATGCTGGTGCAGCTCGCCCTGGCCGGGTTGCTCGTGGTCCTCTGGCGGGCCCGCCGGCTCGGGCCACCGGTGTCGGAACCACTGCCGGTGGCCGTCCGCTCGGCCGAGACGGTGCGCGGCCGGGCCCGCCTGTACCGGCGGGCGCGGGCTCGGGACAGCGTCGCGGAGACGCTGCGCGCCGCCGCCCGGCACCGGCTGCTGACCCGGCTCAACCTGCCCCCGGACCTGCCGGAGGACGAGGTGGCGGCGCGGGTCGCCGGGTCGGCCGGGGCCGATCCGCAACGCGTCGCCGACCTGCTGTACGGCCCTGCCCCGAAGAAGGACCGCGAGCTGGTGGAGCTGGCCCGCGACCTGGACGCGCTGACCCGTACCCTGGCCCCGCATCCGACCGAAGGAGATCCCCGGTGACCGGACCCGTCACGACCACCGCCCCGTCCGGCGCCCGCGCCGCCCTGCACCGGCTGCGCGCCGAGGTGGCCAAGGCCGTCGTCGGGCAGGACGCCGTGATCACCGGCCTGGTGATCGCGTTGCTCTGCCGGGGGCACGTGCTGCTGGAGGGCGTACCCGGGGTGGCCAAGACGCTGCTGGTGCGGACCCTGGCCACCGCGCTCGACCTGGACTCCAAGCGGGTGCAGTTCACCCCGGACCTGATGCCCGGCGACGTCACCGGCTCGCTGATCTTCGACCAGCGCACCGCCGCGTTCACGTTCCGGGAGGGGCCGGTCTTCACCAACCTGCTGCTCGCCGACGAGATCAACCGCACCCCGCCCAAGACGCAGTCGGCGCTGCTGGAGGTGATGGAGGAACGGCAGGTCACGGTCGAGGGTGCCCGCCGTCCGCTGCCCGAGCCGTTCATCGTCGCGGCCACCCAGAACCCGGTCGAGTACGAGGGCACCTACCCGCTGCCCGAGGCGCAGCTCGACCGGTTCCTGCTCAAGCTGACCGTGCCGCTGCCGGAGCGCGAGGCGGAACTGGGCGTGCTCCGCGCGCACCACGCCGGTTTCGACCCGCGGGACCTGCGCGCGGCCGGCGTACGCCCGGTGGCCGACGCCGCGGACCTGGCCGCCGCGTCGGCCGAGGCGCGGGCGGTGTTCGTGGCCGAACCGGTGCTCGCCTACATGGTGGACCTCTGCCGGGCCACCCGGGCCGCCCCGGCGCTGGAACTGGGCGCCTCCCCCCGCGGCGCGACCGCCCTGCTCAACACCGCCAAGGCGTGGGCCTGGCTGGCCGGGCGGGACCACGTCACCCCGGACGACGTGAAGGCGGTGGCCCGTCCCACGCTGCGGCACCGGCTCCGGCCGCGCCCGGAGGTGGAGCTGGAAGGGCTGACCGCGGACGCGGTGCTGGACTCGGTGCTGGCCACCGTGCCGACCCCGCGATGACGTGGCGGGCGGGTCTGCTGCTCGGCGTGGGCGCGCTGACCCTGCCGGCGTGGCCGACGCCGTTCCTCGGCGTCGCCGCGCTGACCGTCGTGGTGCTGCTGCTGGTCGCCCTCGACCGGGCGCTGGCGGCCCCGCCGCACGCGTTGACCGCGACCCGCAGCGGCGACCGGACGGTCCGGCTCGGCGGCACCGCCACGGTCACCCTGCACCTGACCAACCCGACCGACCGGGTCCTGCGCGCCAACGTCCGTGACGCCTGGGTGCCGTCGGCCGGGGCGCGACCCGAACTGCCGCCGGGGCGACTGCTCACCGTCGCGCCGGGCGGCACCGTCGCGGTGCCGGTCCGGCTCACCCCGACCCGGCGCGGCGACCGGCCCGCGGTGGCGTTGACCGTACGCTCGCTCGGGCCGATGGGGCTGGGCGCCCGGCAACGGGCCGGGCGACCGGCCACGCCACCGTGGACACTGCGCGTGCTGCCCCGCTTCGACTCCCGCCGGCATCTGCCGGAGAAGCTGGCCCGGCTGCGGGTCATCGACGGGGTGCAGGTGACCCGGGGACGCGGGCAGGGCACCGAGTTCGACACGCTCCGCGAGTACGCCGTCGGCGACGACGTCCGCTCGATCGACTGGCGGGCCAGCGCCCGCCGCGCCGACGTGCTGGTGCGTACCTGGCGTCCGGAGCGGGACCGGCGTCTGGTCTGCGTGCTGGACACCGGCCGCACCTCGGCGGTCCGGCTCGGCGACGAGCCCCGCCTGGACACGGCCATCGACGCGGCGCTGCTGCTGACCGCGCTCGCCGCTCGGGCCGGCGACCGGGTGGACCTGCTCGCGGCGGACACCGAGATCCGGGCCCGGGTGACCGGCAGCGGTCGGCCCCGGTTGTTGACCCGGCTGGTCGACGCGGTGGCGCCGCTTCAGCCGACGCTTGCCGAGACCGACTTCGAGCTGATCGCCGCCGAGGTGCTGCGCCGGGAACGGCAGCGCAGCCTGGTGGTGCTGTTCACCGCGCTGGAGGCCGGCGCGATCGGCGAAGGGCTGCTGCCGGTGCTGCCCCGGCTCGCCGCCCGGCACCGGGTGGTGCTGGCGGCCAGCAGCGATCCGGCGTTGACCGGGCTCGCCACGGCCACGCCGACCGGCCCGGACGACCCGTACACCGCTGCCGCGGCCTGGCGCGCGCTCGCCGAACGGGACCGGGTGCGCGCCGCACTGTCCCGGCACGGCGTGACCGTGGTGGACGTGCCCGCGGACCGGCTCGCCCCGGCCGTCGCCGACACCTATCTGCGGCTCAAGTCGCTCGGGCAGCTCTGACCGCCCGCCGGCCGAGGATCAGCGCGTACGCCAGGAAGGCCAGCCAGGCCGCCGCGCCGGCCGCCACCCGCAGGACCACCGGCAGCGGCGCCGGGGTGACGAACGCCTCGATCAGCGCGGAGATCGCGAAGAGGCCGACCAGGCCGACCGCGGCCACGGCGGCGAGGCGTCCCGCCTCGGCCAGCGCCCGCCCGCGCCCCAGGTGTGCCGGCGGGGAGATCCACGCCCAGGCGGTACGCAGTCCGACCCCGGCGGCCACGTAGATGCCGGTCAGCTCCAGCAGGCCGTGCGGCGTGATCATGCCGAAGAAGACGTCGGCCCGGCCGTAGGAGACCATCACCCCGCCGACCACGCCGATGTTCAGCGCGTTCTGCCACAGCAGCCAGAGCACCGGCACCACAAGCACACCCGCGGCCAGGCACTGGGCCGCCAGCCAGGCGTTGTGCGTCCACAGGCGGAAGGCGAAGGTCGGTGCGGAGAACTCGGTGTAGTAGCCGGCGAACCCGGAGTCGACGAGTTGCCGGGCGGCTTCGACGCCGATGAACGCGGCCGCGGTGTCCGGGTGACCGGCGACGTACCAGATGAGGAAGAAGGTGAACGCGCTGAACGCGGTCGCCACGCCGCACCACCACGGCCAGCACCGGTAGAGGGCGGCGGGCAGGTCGGTCAGCAGGAACCGGCCGGCCGCCGTCCAGGAGAGTCGGGGGCGGCCGGTGACCCGGGCGCGGGCGGCCAGCACCAGCTGCGACAGCCGCCCGACCAGCGCCGGTTCCGGTGCCCGGCTGCGCAGCGCGGACAGGTGCGTGGCGGTGCGCTGGTAGAGCGCGACCAGTTCGTCGACCTCGGCGGCGTCGAGGCGGCGTCGGCCGGTCAGGTGTGCCAGCCGCCGCCACTCGGCGTCGTGCTCGGCCACGTACGCGTCGAGATCCACTCACCCTCCCCCGTCGGGCGTCCATGGTGTTCACTGTCGTGGTGCGCGCGCAACCTACCCCACCGGCTCGGTGGGCCGACGCCGGTCTGGTCAGTGGCGAGGCGGTGGAGTTGGAGGTCCGGGCGGCCCGGCTGGGCTCCCGGGTGCTCGCCCTGCTGATCGACCTGGTGGCCCAGTTCGTCGTGGCGCTGGCGCTCATCTCGGTGCTGTCGATCGTGATGCGCTCCGGGCTGGGGGACGCCGCCGACAGGGCTCTGATCGGCGCGCTGACGACCGTGCTGGCGGTGCTGGTGCTGATCGGCTACCCGGTGGTGATGGAGCGCTTCGCCGGTGGCCGGACGTTGGGCAAGATGGTCGTGGGCCTGCAGGTGGTGCGGGCCGACGGCGGCCCGGTCGGTGTCGGCCAGTCGCTGACCCGGGCGCTCGTCGGCGTCGCGGTGGAGTGGCCCGGGCTGGTGCTGCCGCTGCTGAGCTGGACGGCGGGCGTGGCGGTGATGCTCACCGATCCGCGTGGTCGCCGGCTGGGCGACCTGGTTGCCGGCACGCTCGTGGTGCACACCCGCGCCGCCACGCGGGGGTGGCGGCCGCTGCCGCCGGCCCCGGACCTGCTGGCCTGGGCCGGCACGCTCGACCTGACCCGGCTGGACGACGGGCTGGCGCTGGCCGTCCGGCAGTACCTGGGCCGATTGCCGGGCCTCGCCGGGCCCGACCGGGCGCGGCTGGGCCGGGAACTGTGGGCGGAGGTCGCCGCGGTCACCTCTCCGCCCCCGCCGTGGGCGGCGCCGGACTGGGCGTACCTGGCGGCGGTGCTGGCCGAGCGGGGGCGGCGGGCGGCGCACCGGCTGGGCCGCACCCGGGGGGTCACCGGCACGCTCTGGCCGGAGCTGGTCCCGGCGCCGGTCGTCGGGCCGGCCGCCGGCCGGTTGCGGCCCGCCGCGCCGGATGAAACCCCCGATCCGGTACGCCGCTGAGCCGGCTCAGGAGAACAGGGCGCTGCCCCACCAGTCGGCCGCGTCCCGCACGCCGGGCGGGCAGGCGAACAGGGCACTGGAGACGTGCCGCAGGTATTCGTTCATCGCGTCGTTGCGGGCAAGCCGGGTCTGGACCGGCACGAACTGGCGGCGCGGGTCCCGCTGGTAGGCGATGAAGAACAGACCGGCGTCGAGCCGGCCCAGCCCGTCGGAGCCGTCCACGTAGTTGTAGCCGCGACGCAGCAGGCGGGCCCCGCTGTTCGCGTCCGGGTGGGCGAGCCGCACGTGGGCGTTCTCCGCGATGACCGGCTGACCGTCGTCGCCCTTCGCGGCGAAGTCCGGCTCGTCGAACTCGTCCCGCCGGCCCAGGGCGGCCCCGCTGCCCTTGCTCCGGCCGACGATCGTCTCCTGTTCGGCCAGCGGGCTGCGGTCCCACGTCTCGATGAGCATCCGGATCTTCCGGGTGACCAGGTAGGAGCCGCCGGTCATCCAGTCCGGCCCGTCGCCGGGCTGCGCCCAGAGCTGGTCGCGCAGCAGTGCGGCGTCCTCGGCCTTGAGGTTGGCGGTGCCGTCCTTGAAGCCGAACAGGTTGCGCGGCGTGGCCTGATCCCGCGACGTCGACGAGGTGCGCCCGAAGCCGAGCTGCGACCAGCGGACGCTGACCACGCCCATGCCGATCCGGGCGAGGTTGCGGATGGCGTGCACCGCCACCTGCGGATCGTTGGCGCACGCCTGGACGCAGAGGTCGCCGCCGGAGAGCTCCGGTTTGAGTGCGTCGCCGGCGAAGCGCGGCAGGTCGGCGAGGGCGGCCGGACGCCTGTCGGCGATGCCGAAGCGGTCCCGGCCCTGGGCGTCGCGGAACAGCGACGGCCCGAAGCCCACGGTGATGGTGAGCTGCGACGGGGGCAGTCCCAGCGCCTCGCCGGTGTCGTCCGGCGGGGCCTCCGGCATGCCGCCGACCGCACCGATCACCCCGGCGTCCCTACCGGCGGTCATCCGGGCCGCGGCGGCGGTCCACTCCTGGAGCATCGCCACCAGCCGAGCCCGGTCTTTCGTGACCACGTCGAACGCCACGAAGTGCAGCCGGTCCTGGGCCGGGGTGGTGATGCCGGCCTGGTGGGCGCCGAGGAACGGCACGGAACCGGCGGCGGATCCGGTCCCCGACGCCTCGTTGCCGGCGGCGCGCAGCGCGCCGGCGCCGGTCGCCACCCCGGCGACCCCGGCCACGCCGACGCCGGCCAGGGTCATCGCCCGGCGGCGGGAGATCACGCGCCCGGTCCGCTGGCTGTTCGGCTCGCTCGTCGCGTCACCGCCGGTCGGTGCGGTCATCGCGCGACGGCCGCCGCGACCTTGCTGACCGGCTCCGCGAGCGCGTTCACCGCGTCGGACAGCTCCTTCAGCTCTGCCTTTCCGAGCTGGGTGTGCAGCTTCCAACCGTCACCGGCGCGGTGCTTGCCGAGCGTGGCCTCCACGTTCGCGAACTCGCTGTCGAGCTGCTTGACAAGGTCGGGGGCGCGCTGCTCCAGGGCCGGGCGCAGCGCGGCGATCGCCGCCTTCGAGCCCTCCAGGTTGGCGTTGAAGTCCCACAGGTCGGTGTGCGAGTAGCGCTCCTCCTCGCCGGTGATCTTGCCGCTGGCGACCTCGTCGAGCAGCGCCTTGGCGCCGTTGGCGAGTTGGAGTGGGGTGAGCTTCTCGGCGTCCGCCTTGGCCACGATGGCCTTGACGTCGACCAGGAGCTGGTCGGCGATCGCGCCGTCCCTGCTGACGTCGCCGGTGGTCCAGAGGTCCTTCTCGATCCGGTGGAAGCCGGTGAACTCCATGCCCTCCTCGACCACCTCCTCGCGACCGTCGATCTTCGGGTCGAGGTCGCCGAAGCTCTCCGCGACCGGTTCGATCCGCTCCCAGTAGGTGCGGGCCACCGGGTAGAGCGCCTTGGCCTTCGCGACGTCGTTCGCCTTGACGGCGGCCACGAACTCCTCGGTCCTGGTCAGCAGCGCGGCGGTCTGGCTGCGCACGTAGCGCTGGTAGCTGTCGGTGGCCTGGGTCAGCGCGGCGTCGGGAGCGACGCTCGCGGCGGTGCCGCTGACCTTCAGCGCACCCCGGATGCCCCGGCCGCTCATCCCTGGCTTGCAGGCCGTCTCGTACGTGCCGGCGGACAGCTCGACCCGCAGCTCGCGGCTGAGCCCGGGGGCGATGTTCTCCACCTCGCCCATCACCCGGTCCCCCGCGGCGTAGACGTAGAACTCGTTGACCTTGGCACCGTTGTTGGTCACCTTGAACGTCACCTGACCGGCGTCGATCTCGGTGTCGCCGACCTCGCAGACGGTGTCGGTGGCCTTGACGGCGATGGGCCCGCCGCTCGGGGCGTCGGTGTCGTCACCGCCTCCGCAGCCGGTCAGTCCGGCGACGGCGAGCAGCCCGGCGACGGCGGGCGCGACGAGTCGGGTGGTACGCATCGTGCGGGGTCTCCTCGGGAACGGGCGGGTCAGGCGCGCGGGGACGGGACAGCGGCGACGTCGGCCGGCACGTCGGTGGCCGGGGCGTCGGCGGCCGGGGTCGGCCGGGCCGGTGGGGCGGGCTTGCGCAGGAAGAGCACGAGCACCGGCACCGCGTACGCGATCCAGGCGGTCAGCTCCAGCACGGTGGGTGCGGCGGTGATGTTGAACATGCCGGCGAGCAGCGCGCCGTACCAGGTGTTCGGGTCCAGTGTGGTGGAGATGTCGAAGGCCAGATCGTTCAGGCCGGGCAGCACGCCTGCCTCCTGGAAGTCGTGCACGCCGTACTTGAGGATGCCGGCGGCCACCAGGATGAGCAGCGCCCCGGTCCAGGTGAAGAACCGGCTCAGGTTGATGCGCAGCGCGCTGCGGTAGAGCAGGAAGCCGATCACCACTGCGGTGGCGATGCCACCGACGAGCGCGAGCAGCGAGCCGAGGCCGGTGCCACCGGCCACACTCTCGGCCGCGGCGTAGAAGATCAGCGCGGTCTCCAGGCCCTCCCGGACCACGGCGAGGAAGGCCATGCCGGCGACCGCCAGGGAACCGACCGCCAGCGCGTCGGTGAGCTTGCCGCGCAGCTCACCCGCGATGGAGCGGGCCGCCCGGCGCATCCAGAAAATCATCCAGGTCACGAAGACCACGGCGGCTACCGAGGTCACCGCCTCGAACATCTCGCGCGACCCGGAGGTGCGCAGCAGCGAGGTCGAGGTGTATTGGATCAGTGAGCCGAAGCCGACGGACAGCGCCACGGCCAGGCCGACGCCGGCCCACACCTGCGGCAACCGGTCCCGGCGCTGCGACTTGACCAGGAAGGCGACGAGGATGCTGACCACAAGGGTGGCTTCCAGGCCCTCGCGCAGGCCGATCAGGTAGGTGGCGAACATCAGGCGCTCCGTAGACGTGCCTCAATAACTTAGGGCAGGCATACCTTGCTCCTGTTCACAGCGAACGTCAAGCCGATCCGGGTAACGTCACCCGGTTCGATGGAAGGTCGACATCCGCCGGCTGCCCCGCGTACGCGAAAGGGGACCGGGACGGCCGCGCGGCGGCCGTCCCGGTCCCCTTTTCGTGCGGGAACTCAGTAGCGGTAGTGGTCGGGCTTGAACGGCCCCTCCGGGGAGACGCCCAGGTAGGCGGCCTGCTCCTTGGTGAGGGTGGTCAGCTTGACGCCGAGCGCGCTCAGGTGCAGCCGGGCGACCTTCTCGTCCAGGTGCTTGGGCAGCACGTACACGCCGATCGGGTATTCGTCGGTCTTGGTGAACAGCTCGATCTGGGCGATGGTCTGGTTGGCGAACGAGTTCGACATCACGAAGCTCGGGTGGCCGGTGGCGTTGCCCAGGTTCAGCAGGCGGCCCTCGGAGAGCACGATGATGGCGTGGCCGTCGTCGAAGCGCCACACGTCGACCTGCGGCTTGATGTTCTCCCGGGTGACGTCGTCGCGCTTGGCCAGACCGGCCATGTCGATCTCGTTGTCGAAGTGGCCGATGTTGCCGACGATGGCCTGGTGCTTCATCCGGGCCATGTGCTCGTTGGTGATGACGTCGTAGCAGCCGGTCGCGGTGATGAAGATGTCGGCCTGCTCGACCACGTCGTCGAGCGTGGCCACCTGGTAACCGTCCATCGCGGCCTGCAGCGCGCAGATCGGGTCGACCTCGGTCACCACGACCCGGGCGCCCTGGCCGCGCAGCGACTCGGCGCAGCCCTTGCCCACGTCGCCGTAGCCCATCACCACTGCCATCTTGCCGCCGATGAGCACGTCGGTGGCCCGGTTGATGCCGTCGATGAGCGAGTGGCGGCAGCCGTACTTGTTGTCGAACTTGCTCTTGGTCACCGAGTCGTTGACGTTGATGGCCGGGAAGAGCAGGGTGCCGGAGCGGTGCATCTCGTAGAGACGGTGCACGCCGGTGGTGGTCTCCTCGGTGACGCCCTTGATGCCGGCGGCGATCCGGGTCCAGCGCTGGTTGTCCTCGGCCAGCGAGCGGTGCAGCACCTCGAGGATGACCGCGTACTCCTCGGAGTCGGCGGACTCGACCGGCGGCACCGCCCCGGCCTTCTCGAACTCGGCGCCCTTGTGCACCAGCAGGGTGGCGTCACCGCCGTCGTCCAGGATCATGTTCGGGCCCTGCCCGTCCGGCCAGGCGAGCACCTGCTCGGTGCACCACCAGTACTCCGGCAGCGTCTCACCCTTCCAGGCGTACACCGGGACGCCGGCCGGCGCCTCCGGAGTGCCCTCCGGGCCGACCACGATCGCCGCGGCGGCGTGGTCCTGGGTGGAGAAGATGTTGCAGGACGCCCAGCGGACCTGCGCGCCCAGCGCGACCAGGGTCTCGATCAGGACGGCGGTCTGGACGGTCATGTGCAGCGAGCCGGTGATCCGGGCGCCGGCCAGCGGCTGGGCGTCGGCGAACTCACGCCGGATCGCCATCAGGCCGGGCATCTCGTGCTCGGCGAGCCGGATCTCCTTACGCCCGAACTCGGCGAGCGACAGATCCGCCACCTTGTAGTCGCCCTCGGCGAGGGTGCTCGGCCGGGCTCCGGACGACGCGCCGGTGGAGGCCGCCGGAAGGGTGCTGGTCATGGAAGCTCCTGTCGAACGGGTGTGGTGCGCAGCCTTCCACCATACGCGCGCGAGGGTGTCGGTCGGTGGCGGCGGGCGGATCGACGACGGCGGACAGCGCACGGGGCGGTCGGTCGTGAACAGACTTTCGTCCACGGCCCGGCCGCCCCGCGCATCCCCCCGGTTTGGTTCCCCCGCGCGTCACCGGACCTTCGTCGCGACAACGCTGCGTACTCATAGGCTCACACCGAGCCACCGATTCGTCAAGCCAATTCGGGAAAGTCGGACTTGTGCCGTCGCTGGCCGTCAGCGCACGCCACAGGTCGCCACGAACGCCTCACCGTCCCCGCCGATCACCAACGGGCCACCCGCGGCCGTACCGACCGCGGCCTGACCCGCCCCCAACGTGATCGCGCCCACCCCGTCGTCCACGGTGACCTTCCCGACCCGGCACAGCACCACCCGCGGCCCCGGCACCGCCAACCGCGCCTGCGGCGACCCGGTTGCCACCTCGACCCGGTGCAGCGCGAAATCCTCCACCGGCACCGGCCAGGTCACCACCCCGGGCGCCACCGCCTCCGGGCGCAGCACCGGATCGGCCAGCACCTCGAACCGGAGCACCCGCAGCAGCTCGTCCACGTCGACCCGCTTCGGGGTGAACCCGCCACGCAGCACGTTGTCACTCGCCGCCATGATCTCCACACCGGTGCCGCGCAGGTAGGCGTGCAGGTTCCCGGCCGGCATCCAGATCCCCTCGCCGGGGGCCAACCGCACCCGGTGCAGCAGCAACGCCACCACCACGCCCGGGTCCGCCGGGTACAGACCCGCCAGCATGCGCACCAACGCGGCGTCCGCCGGCACCGGTCCGGCCTCCGCCGCGGCCATGGCCGCCACCAGCCCCGGACGCTCCGCCTGCGGCCAGCTCAGCAGCAGGCGCACGGCCTCCCGCAGCCCCGCCGGCCCGGCACGCAACGCCGCCACCACCGGAGCCAACGCGGGTACGCCGAACGCGCCGATCGCCGCCGCCGACTCGGCCGGGTCGCGGAAGCCGCACAGGGCGTCGAACTCCGACAACGCCACAAGCAGCTCCGGCTTGTGGTAGGGGTCGACGTAGTTCACCCGCCCCGCGTCGGCGGCGTGCCCCGCCCGGGCCTGCTCGGCGTCCGGATGGGCCTGCAGGCTCAGCGGCGCCTCCGCGGCCAGCACCTTCAACAGGAAGGGCAGTCGGGTGCCGAACCGGCCGACCAACCGCTCACCCAGCCAGCGCCCCGGCTCGGCCACCAGCAAATCGTTGAGGCTCACCGGCCGGCCGTCCCGCTCGACCGTGGCCGGGGCGCCCGGGTGGGCACCCAGCCACAGCTCCGCCTCCGGCCCGCTGCTCGGCACCGGCCGCCCCTGCAACTCGGCGATCGCGGTGCGCGAGCCCCAGGCGTAGTCACGGATCCGGCCGCGCAGCAACTCCATCGGTCAGCTTCCCGACCGACCGGCCACCTCGGCGGCCGTGTGCCCCTCGGCCGTCGGGTGCGCCCCGGTGCCGGCCGCCGGTACGGCGGGGTCGGCCGTCTGCCCAGCGCCCGCGCGTTCCATCTCCGGGCGGTAGATGTCCGGTTCCAGGTAGATCACCCGGGCGGTCGGCACCTCACTCCGGATCCGCGCCTCGACCGCGTTGATGTCCCGGGCCAGGTCCTGGGCGGTCTCCCACGCCGGCACCCCGATCTTCGCGGCCACCATCAGCTCCTCCGGGCCGAGGTAGAGCGTCTTCATGTGGATGATCCGCTCGACCTCCGGGCCGTCGGTCACGGCCTTCTCGATCTTCTCCAGCTCACCCTCGTCGGCGCCCTCACCGAGCAGCAGGCTCTTGGTCTCGATGGCCAGCACGATCGCGATTATCACAAGCAGTACGCCGATCATCGCGGTGCCCGCCGCGTCCCACATGCCGTTGCCGGTGATCAGCGTCATGCTGACGCCGAACAGCGCGAAGACCAGACCCACGAGCGCGCCGAGGTCCTCCAGCAGCACCACCGGCAGCTCCGGCGCCTTGGCCCGGCGGATGAACCGGGCCCAGGACTGGTCGCCGCGAACCAGGTTGGACTCCTTGATCGCGGTGCGGAAGGAGAAACCCTCCATCACGATCGCCGCGAGCAGCACGACCACCGGGACCCACTGCCAGCTGTCGATCCCGTGCGGGTCGGAAGCCTTGTGGTACGCCTCGTAGAGCGCGAACAGGCCACCGATGCTGAACAGCACGATCGACACGATGAAGGCGTAGATGTAGCGTTCCCGGCCGTATCCGAACGGGTGTTGCGGCGTGGCCTGCCGCTTGGCCCGCCGCCCGCCGATCAGCAGCAGACCCTGGTTGCCGGAGTCCGCCACCGAGTGGATCGACTCGGCAAGCATCGACGACGAACCGGTCAACGCGAACGCGACGAACTTCGTGACGGCGATGCCCAGGTTGGCCGCCAGGGCGGCGACGATCGCCTTCGTACCCCCGGTGGCGCTCACTCGCCGCCTCGCTCGATGCCCCACGTGCTCACTGGTTTGCCAGCTCCTTCATTTCCGTGATGGCCGGTACCGCCATCGGGTCCAGTCCGTGTGCCAGGGCAAGATAGACCGAGGTGAAGTCGGGGACCGCCACCAGCGAGGCCAGCCGCTCCAAGGCGGAGCCACCCTCGGCGGTCACCACGTCGCAGCGCACCCCGCGACGCTCGGCGAGGGTCTGCACCGCGTCCGCGCGGCGTTCCTCCACCGCAAGCGGCTCGTCGGTGTCGTCCTCGGCGTTGAGGCCGCCGTCCCGCAGCAGCACGAGCCGCAGCCGGGTGCCGTCGGACTCCTCGTCGGCCCGGTCGGCGAAGATGTCCCGATCGCCCTCCGTGAGCCCGCCGAACACCCCGTCGAGCAGGCCGACCCGGCCCCGACCCGCCTCACCCAGCGCGCCGGCCACCACCGGGTAACGCGCGTTCGCCGACAGCGTGTCGCCGAACCGGCGGGCGGCCACCGTCGCCAGCGGGGACGAGCCCCACACGATCGGAACCGAACCGGACAGGCCCAACGCCAGCGACTTCGCCGGGTTGACGAACGACTCGGCGGTCGGCCGGCATCGATCGGCGTCGGCGTCCAGCCGGGCCGCGGTCTCGGCCAGGTCCGCCTCATTGACCTTCACGAGTCCGAGGGTACGGGCGGCCAGCAGCACCGGCACGGTGAGCGCCCAGAGGCTGGCCCGGGCCGGGGCGCGCCGGGGCACCGGGATGAACGGCGCCCGGGCCCGCTCGGCCACCGACTGGAGTTGGGAGTCCGGGGCGCCGACCGCCACCAGGCGAGCCCCGCGCCGGTGCGCCGCCTCGGCCGCGCCCAACGCCTCCGGGCTGCGACCCGACGCGCTCACCGCGATGACCACGTCCGCAGCGCCCACCCAGCCGGGCACGCCGGCGCTGCGGTGCGCGATGACCGGCACCGGGCAGCGCGGCCCGGCGACCGTGGCAAGCACGTCACCGGTACGCCCGGCGGTGCCGATGCCGGCGATGACCACCGCGCGGGGCCGGCCGTCGTCGGCGAGCACGGACAGGTTCGCCTCGGCGGCCAGCGCCGCCGACTCGCGCACCTGCGCGCCCGCGGAGGCGGTGAACCGGAGCATCCCGCCGGGGTCCCGCTCCGCCAGTGCCTGCGGGTCGTCGAGCAGGGACTCGTCCGCGTGGCGGTGGCCGCTCACCCCGGCCGTACCGTCCATCACTTCGGCGACCCGCCCCGCGCGTCGCCGGCCGCGTGCCCACCGCGCGCCTCGTCGAGCAGCAGCACCGGGACGTCGTCCCGGATGTCGAAGATGCGACCGCACTCGGTGCAGGTCAGGGTCTGCGCCTGCGGGTCATAGTCGAGCGGGGCGTGGTGCGTGTCCGGGCAGGCGAGGATCTCGAGCAACTGCGGGTCCAGGGCCACGGCGCGGCTCCTTCCACGTATGCGGTCTCACCGATCGGCGGTGCCGACCGGCGCAGGGGATCTTATCGGCGAACCGGCCCCGGCACCGGGCCCCGTTCGATGCCCGGTGATCCACCCGCGACCGGGCAGGTGGGAGCGGCCGCGATCGCGGCTTCACCACGCACCGTCACGGTAACCCCGGGACCCCGTCAGGTTCCGGCTCAGTCCGGCAAGCGGGGCAACAGACTGGTGGCGTCCCCACCCGGCGCCGGCGGCTTCGGGCCACTGCCGGACGGCGGCGGGTCACTCGGGGCGGGTGCGGCCGGGCCGCTGCCGGCCGGGCCACTCGGGGCGGGTACGGCCGGGCCACTCGCGGGCGCCCCGTACACGTTTCCGGCCGGGCGGGGCGGGGTGACGCCGCCGCCGTACACGGTCGGGGTGGGCCCGGACGTCCCGGCGCGGTAGACGGTGGTGCTGCGCGGCAGCGGCACCGGCGGGAGGTCGGCACCCGGGGTGCCGCCGGCGCGGTCGGTGCGGTCGGCGCGGCTACGGCGCACCAGCAGGACGATGAGTGCGGCGCCGGCGAGCACCAGCGCGATACCGAACCACATGATCAGGGAACCTCCGAAAGACGAGTCGTCGGCCGCCGCACCGGCCACCGGGACGACCGCGGCGGCCACCGGCGACGTACTCGCCGTCTCGGCCGGCGTGGTGACGGCCGCACTGGGCGTGGGCGTGGGCTTGCGGGACGGGCTCGGGCTCGGCGTACGCGGGGCGCCCTCGACGCGGGCGGACCCGGCGGCCCGGCCGAGCACCCGACCGTTCGCGGCGCTCGCCTCGCCGACCAGTTCCAGCCGCCCCCCGGCGGTGCCGGTGAGGAAGGACACCCGGTAACGCACGCTCGCGGCGCGGCCCTCGCACAGGGGCCGGTCGACCGGCTCCATCGGCACGGTCGCGACCGCACCACCGCCGCCGGTGACCGCAACCGGCGTCCACCGGCCACCCGTCGCCACCTCGACCCGGACCTGATCCGCCCGCACGTCGGCCAACCGAAGCCCGAGCACGGTACGCAGCGCCACGCAACCGTCGGTGCGTTTGCGCACCGACAGCGTCACCGTGCCCGGCGACCCGTCGGCGTCGAAGCTGCGCGCCGCGCGCAACCCCACCCGGTCGTCCGCGGCAAGCGCCGGGGAGGCCGGAACGGCGACCAGGGCGCTCAGCAGCGCGCCGGCCATCGCCCACCGCGCCGCGTGCCCGCTCACCGACATCTCCACCTCACCGTTTCCGTCCCGGACGCGACCCGCCGGCTTCCGTCCCGGCCAGGATCCGCCGGTCAGGTTACTACCGGCCGGTCGGGGGGCCCGCCGGTCGCGCGGGGCACACGTGTGCCGCGACACGCGGTCACGCTCGACCCTGTCACGGCCGGCCGGTCACCACCGTCCGCGTCGACGGCGGCCAGCGCCCGGCGGCAGAGCCGGTCCGCCGTCCGGGTGGTTTCCGGCAGCCGATACCGGGGCGTCAGAGCCAGTACCCGCTGCACCGCGTTGTCCAACCCCATCCGGTGTCCCACGCTGACGAAGACCGGGCGGATGCCGTCCCTGGTCCGCAGCACCCGCCCGATCACCTCGCCGCCGTCGATCCACGTGGCCTGGTCGCCCCGCCGGGGTCCCGGTCCGGCCCAGGAGCCGATCAGTGGCGTCTTCCCCGCCCCGATCGTCGGCAGACCGGTCACCAGACCCAGATGGCAGGCCAACCCGAACCGGCGTGGATGCGCGAACCCGTGCCCGTCGCAGACCAACAGGTCGGGACGGACCGTCAGCCGGCCCAGCGCCGCCAGCAGCGCCGGCATCTCCCGGAAGGCGAACAGTCCCGGCACGTAGGGAAAGGAAGGCCGGCCCACGCACACCGCCTCGTCCACCACGGTGAGATCGGCCGCGTCCAGGACAGTGACGGCCGCCGCGAGCCGGTCACCGCCCTCCGCGTACGCGACGTCGAGCCCGGCCACCGTCGCGGGCGCGACCGGTCCCGGCCCGACCAGGTCCACCCGGGACCGCAACTCCTCCTGTACACGTATGGCCTCCGCCACGTCGGCCGGCGGCCGGTACGGCACGGTCACCGCCACTTCAGACCGTCGCTCGACCGGAGGCGGCCAGCGACGGCGCGGCTCCCCAGCCCACCGGCCCACCGACCGGCTCGCGCCGCAGGCCCGTGCTGCCGTCTCCGCTCCCCGACCGCATGCACCGGTCGCCGCAGCTTCACGAACCGGCGGCGGCAATGGTGGGGTCGGCCCCCGGGTCGCCGGCCCGCTGAAGTTGCTCCTCGAACATCACGAAGGTGCGCCGGCGAATCCCCTTGATGAGCGCCGCCTCTTGCGGCGTGTAGTCGCGGTCCTCGGCTGCGGCCTGCTCGTCGATCGCGCGAATGGTTTCGTACAGCGCGAAGACCGGCCCTTCGCCGCTGAGGTAACGCCCCCGCAACGCTTCGACATGCTGGACAAAACGGTCGGCCGAGCGCATGTAGGTCTCCCCACCTACCGCCCCGGTCACCTCGGCGAGGATGTCGTCCGCCGGCAACCAGCCACCGGTCGAGCGGTTCAACTGCCAGGCGGCATGACCACCATCCGGCGTAGCCACCAGCTTCACCGGCGTGTCGTAGTGCTCGAAGTAGCCTGGCAACTGGACGCCGTCAACTTTCGCCATCATTCCCTCTCGCTGGGCAGGGCCGTCTGAAGAGCGGCCCAAAAGAACTCGCGCTGACGTCGAAGTATTCCTTGCCGAATGGCCACCTCGGCAACCGTCCCGGTACGCCCCTCCTGCGTAGCAGCCGCCTGAAGGTCGCGCTGCACTTCGAAAAGGGCATGTTCCCAGGCCGCCACCTTGTCGAGGGGGGACAACTGCAGTCGAAACTCCCCTAGGTGACCATTGGAGGTTCGAAGATAAATCTGCACATCTCGATAGCCGCTGTTTTGCGGATCCCGAAATCGGTCTTCGAACCTCACCAGACGCAATCGCGGATCATCTCTCAGTATCGCCAGCGCGCTGTAGAGGTCGCCCAAGTCCTGATAGGAGACGTAGCCGCCGGCCAGATCCTTGAGCTTAGACGCGTCGCCTCCATAGCGCTTGATCTTGTCCTCGACCCGCCCGCGATCCTTGGGTTTTAGGCGCGGATGATATTCAGCACCATCACCGGACAGTGCCGCTAGGTCCCTGCCTAGCGAATCGATTTGCAGCTGCGCTACAGCAGCTTCTTGGTAGAGCTGGTCGACGTACTGCTTCCGGTAGATCGGATCGCCAGCGCGTGTGTGATCGAAACCGGGCTGCGCCGCCTCAGAATCCTCGCCGACGAAGAGCCCACTTATCGCCAGTTGGGCGTCCGTCAGCGGTGTCGCTCTATTGTCCGGCGGGTCCGTCGCTGCGACGACATCAGCTCCCCGTGCGGCTATCTCCGCCAGCACGTCACCCAGCACGTCGATGGCCTGCTGGTGGCTGGCCAGGTGGTGCAGGGTGAGCGGGCGAGCTGTCAGGGAGTTGGCGAGTTCCGGCGTCGTCAGGATCATCCGGACCAGGTCGGGCCGCTCGACGAACTGCCGCACCAGCGTCTCGGACAGCAGTTCCTCGTTGCGGGGCGGTGCCTCCCAGGTCTGGTCGAGCATCCGCTGCACATGCGGCTCGGCGAACAGCCGGCTCAGGTCCGCGGCGGCGGCGTCGTCCAGGCCCGGCACAAGTCGCCGCAGCGTCGACCCTTCGGCATGTTGCGCCATCTCGGCCGGCGTCACTCCGGCGGCGAAGACCGCGTCCAGGGTTCCGCTCGTTGCCAGGACGTCTCGGACGTAGAGGCCGGCGCCGATCCGGTCGGCGTGCGCTGCGCGGTGCGCCCGGCGTACCGCCTTCGGGTCCGGTTCTGCCGGCGGGGCGTTGCCCGGGGCCGCGTTGTCCGGCGGGCGGTGGATGGTGGTGGACTCGCCGAGCAGGTGTACGTGGTTGAAGTCCGGCGGGTCGTCGAGCGGCGACGGGTCCGGCAGTCGGGGCGGCGGCGGCTCGGGCAGGGCGCTGAAGGTACCGGGGGGACGGCCCGCGAGCGGCATCGGGCGGCCGTCCGGGCCGAGTACCAGTGCGTCGATGCCGACCACGTTGCTGGGCAGCGGAACCCCGCGGTGGTGGTAGAGCGGCCGGTCGGCCACGGCGCCGCTCTGCGGGTCCACGAACAGGACCGTGCCGTTCTGGTTCAACGCCACCCAGGCGTGTGAACCGCCGCCCTCGTAGCTGGTGATGAGGAAGGCGTAGCTGCCGTGGCCACCGGACGCCAACTGCGCGTACAGGTCGCGGTAACCGCGGTCGACCAGCCACTGCCGCTCCACGTCCGTCATCCCCGGACGGTCGGGCAGGCACAGGTTCTGGAACCGGCCACCTGTGGTCTCCTCGACCCGCAACGGACCGTCCTCCTCGCCGCCCACCGGCCGGAGCACGTCGCCGGCGAGGTAGCCGTCGAACGTCCGCGGTGCCGCGACCCGCGGTCGGCCATGCATCCAGGTCTCGAACAGCGACAGCGTGCAGTCCAGGCAGTTGATGCCTCGGGTCGCGTCCGCCGCCGGTCCGCCGTCGTTCGTCAGGCGGAACCAGCCGCCGCGCCGGGGATCGGCGGTCCGCACGACGCTGCCATCCGGGTTGCGAGGCATCTGCCGTTCCAGGTCACTCTGGTGCAGCGCGAGCGGTGGTCGAAGGCCCCAACGGCGGCCATAGGGCCGGGACCGGTCGATTGGCGGCGGATGACCGTTCCCGGTGAGCGCCGAATGGTCCGGCGTCTCCACCGCGCCGACGGCCAGGTCGGCCACGTCGTCGTTGATCCGGTAGAAGTCGAGGTCGTCCTCGACCAACACCAGTTGTGGTAGGCGTTCCCCGGCGCGGACCGCCTCCATTTCGTCGAACACCCGGTAGTGCAGCCGTTCCCGACGTCTCCCCTCCCGGAAGTGATTTTCGGCGAGGTCGTGACGCCCGGCCTGACGTAGGTCGTGCGACTCCGTCAGGAGCCAACGCGCCGCCTCAATATGCCGATCGGCGAGATCACGCAGTTCCTTGACCTGCGCTTGTCGTCTGTTCTCCTCGTGCAAGCTCCGCTGAGAACGCAGATAGCCCTGGTACCGTCGCCGGTCCAGCCCTTCCCGGTCGGCCGCCAGACGGGCCGCTCGCTCTTCCAGCATCTCCCGCTGTCGAGAGCTGGCATCGGACGGGCCGGGCAGTGGGCCCCGGGAATCGTTCGGCGGGCGGGGCGGCGCAAGTGACTCCAACAGCGGAAAGCGTGGATTCGGCACCGGCCGAGACTCTGGTCCGGCAGTGGGCGTTCCCGGGTGGGGCCCTGCCTGTGGGCTGACCGGTGTGGCCATCGGCTGCCCGTACTGCCCCACGCTGCTCGCCGGAGTGGGCCGGTCAGCGGGCGCCGGCGCACCCGACCGGGACGGATCGACAATCGGCGCGGGCCCCGCCGCCGCGGCCGCTGTCGCCTGAACGGGAGTGGTCGGGGAGGCGGTGACGGGATCCGAGAGCGCCACCGAGCCGGAGCTGGCTTGCGCAGTGGGCGTACCAGGCGACGGCGGGGCGACGGCGACGTCCGTCGCGACCGACGACAAGGTCGGATTCGCCGTACCGGTTCGGTGCTCTGGCTGCGGGACAACCGAGTCGGTCGACTGCGGCGCGCTCATCTCCGGTGTCGGGCCTGTCAGGTCGACCGGTCCGGGATTGTGCCCGGTTTCCGGGGGCACGACGGGCGCGGGCGCCGCGACCGGGCTCGGGACACGTGGGCCTGCCGTCGCGTCACCGACCGGGACGACGGGGGTGGCCGAGTCGGCCGGCGTCCCAGGCGGGATGAGCCCGACGGGAGCGGGGACTGACGGCCCGACGGCAACGGGCACGGATGGCACGTCAAGCGCGACCGGTGGAACAGACAGGCCGCCCAACTGGCCGTCGAGCCGGTGGCGCAGCGCCGCGTCAGCCTGGTTGGTGGCGGACCCGGACGCGCCGGAGGCGGCAGCGCGGGACAGATCCTCCAGCGACGGCCCTTGCCCGGTGGCCAGCCCCGCGGCGGTCTCCGCAAGCGTCTCCCCGCCCATCTCGCGCCCGAACCGCTCACCGATCTGCGCGAACCGCCCGTTGGCGTGCCGGCCCAGACCGGCCAGCGGCGCTACCGCGCCACCGGCGAAGCCGCCCAGCCCTGACGTGCTCACGTCGGTCAGGTCGATGCCGTCCCGACGGCCGGTGGAGTTCTGGTAGGCCTGGATGGTGAGGTTGGTGCTCGCCTCCTGGCCGGCCTCCAGCAAGCCGCCGACCGCCGCCTGCCGGCCAAGCTTGCGCACGCCGGACTTGGCGACCTCTTTCGCGGCCCGTTCGCCGGCCTCTTTCAGGCCCTGCTTGACCGCCTTGCGCGCCAACTGCGCCACCAGCCGTTTGAAGATCTGCTGCACGACGACACGGGTGGCGGCGATCGCCGCGCCGGCAGCCGGGGAGGCGGCGCCCATCGTGAGCACCGCGGCCACCGCGAGGGAGGCCAACTCCACGACCAGGATCCCCAGCTCGATCCAGACCTCAAGCTTCGCGCCCTCGATGTCGCAGCCGCAGGAGTCGACGAGCCGGCCCAGTTCGTCGGTCGCGGCCACGAGCACGTGCAGCGGCGCGTCCTCGCCCTCGGCGAGCTTGTGCCACGCGGTGTCGAACGCGTTGGCCACCAGGCCGACGCCGCCGTACCCGCGCTTCACCTCGCCGGCGGCGGTGACGGCGTCCCCGCGCGGGCCGACCAGTGCGCCGGCCACGCCGTACCACTGGTCGGCCAGATCCCAGACGGCGCGCTCGTTTCCGTCCGGCCACTCGACGCCGACCACCCAGTCGAGCGCTTCGTAGATCCAGCCGGGCAGGTCCCACGGGCAGAAGTCGAGCGGGTGTGGGATCGGGCTGGGCAGGATGCTCACGCGCGGGTCCTCCGGTGGTCAGCGCCAGGGCCGATGCGGGTTGTGCCGTTGCTGCGGGATCTTGCCCAGGTCACGGGCGTTGCTCAGGTCCGTCTCCACGGTGGCGGTCACCGACCGCACGACGTCCGAGCCGAGCCCTTCCAGCGACCGGCCGAGCAGCTCCCACACCCGCAGCAGCGTCTCGGCGTAACCCTGGTAGTGCTTGTCGAAGGCGCCACCGATGTCGTCCCGGCCCCACGGGCGCTGAGCACCCGCGGCGGCGATCGGATCACCGGTCGCCTGCCGGGCCGCACGCACAGCCTTACCGGACAGCGACAGATCCGCGCCGCCGCGCCGGGCCCGCTCCGGGTCCAGCCAGATCTCTCCCCCGGTCACCGGTCACTCGCCGCGCGCCAGCACGGAATCGGCCCGGCCGAGCAGCGCGCCGAAGTCGTTGGTGTGCAGGAACTCGACCGACGGCGAGCCCGGCGGCAGGTAGACCGAAACCAGTTCGCGGGTGGCCGTGGCCGCCGCTGCGGAGGCACGGGCCACGGTCTCGGTGATCTTCCGGCTCAGTGCCCTGGCATCCCGGTCTGCGAACACGGCCGGGCTCACCTCGACGCTGACCAGCTCGCCGCGCGCGCCGACCACAGCGGTCACGTGACCGTCGGCGGAACGTTCGGTCACCCGCAACTCGGCCAGTTTGGTCTGGAGTTCGTCCAGACCGGACCGCAGGCGCTGATATTGGCCGTACACCTCGTCGAATCGCGCGCGTAGTGCACGGTTCGCATCCCGGTCCGCACTCTCGGCCACCTCAGTTCCCCTTCCGTCACCGTGGGTAGGGCCGACCATACCGGGTGCCACGAAATCCGTGGGGTCCGGTAATTTCAAGTGGTGATCGAGCGACAGCAGGCCGACCAGATCGCCTCCGTATGGGCCCGGCGGGACTCCGACCGCCTCGGCCTCCCCTGCACCCCGGTGGTCGAGGAGTTCGACCTGGGCTACGTGGTGCTCTCCACTGTGTCCACCGACGCGCGGGCGCTGCCCGGTGACCTGCCGACCACCGTGATCGACAAGGAGACCGGCGAGGTCTCCACCTGGCCGCGCATTCCGGCGCCGGCGGTCGAGGCGTTGTACCGCCAGCAGCGTCCGGTCGCACCTCGGGCGCCCCGCGCCGTCGACCCGGCCGCCCACCTGCTCCGCGAGCTGACCCGGCTGCCCACCCCCGGCGCGGCGGCGCACCTGACACTCGACGGCCGGCTGCACGTCGCACAGGGCGCAAAGGGCGACGTGGAGGTGCGGCACCACCCGCTCGTCCAGTCCTATCTGGACGATCTGCCCGCCGGGCACTTGGTCCGCGGCGGCGAACGGCACGCCGAGATGATCGTCGTCTCGGACGCGCTGTACGAGCACGACCACCGCCGCGCCGCCGAGGGGCGTTCCCCGGTGACCATCCGTGAGGCCCGGGAACTGCTCGGCACCGGCGGGATCGAGGTCTACCGCGCTCGCGAGCCCGGCGACCCCCTGGGTGGGCGGGCCGACCTCCCGTGCGACTCGTGTCTCAAGTTCCTGGTGCGGTTCGCGGTGCTGCCGTGGTCCGACCTCGCATTCGTGGAGGAGTGGCACCCCGAGCCGCACGACGTCATCCAAGCCGGCAGGTTCCCGGACGAGGTGTCGCACGCCTTGGTCGACGGCGGCTGGCAGATCAGCATGTTCAACCAGGCGCTCGCGAAGGGTGCCATCAACGAGACCAAGGAAATCGCGGGTCAGCACCACCGTCACGAGGTCTTTCCGGCAGCCGCGCGCGCACTCACCGCCTTCCCGGCCCTCCTGAGCAGACGCCGTGGGCCCGGAGAGCAGGTGTGGATCAGCCGCTTCACGACCAATCCCCTGCGAGCCGCACACACCGCCGACTCCCTCGCCGACTTCGCCGCCGTCCTGGGCGCCCGGCTCTTCCCACTGGGCAGCGAACGTCAGGAGAGCATCCTCGCCGTGGACGAGCACGGCCGGGTCTTCGCCCTCGACCAGGCCGGCGAGTGGTTCCTCGGTGCCGACATCGACGCCGCCCTCACCACCCTGCTGCTCGGTCGCGCTCCCGCCCGGGTACGTGAGGACGGCACCTGGTGACCCGTCGGGCGCGGCCGGTGCGACCAGCCTAGAGGGCTACCCGGGTCAGCACGGTGACCCGCTGTTCGGTGTAGTCGTCCATGGCGCTGCGTACCCCTTCCCGCCCGACGCCGGAGCCTTTCGTGCCGCCGTACGGCATCTGGTCGGCCCGGTAGGACGGCACGTCCCCGACGATCACGCCGCCGACCTCCAACGTCCGGGCGGCGGTGAATGCCACGTCGAGCCGGTGGGTGAAGACCCCGGCCTGGAGGCCGTACGCGGAGTCGTTGACCGCGGCGAACGCGGCCTGGTCGTCGGCGGCCGGGGCGACCACCAGCACCGGTCCGAACACCTCCTCGGCGGACACCTTCGCGTCGGCAGGCACGCCGGTGAGCACGGTGGGCGGATAGGTGGCGCCGTCGCGCCGGCCGCCGGCGGCGATGGTGGCCCCGGCGACGACGGCCTCGTCCACCCACGCCTCCACGCGTTGCGCGGCCTCGACGGACACCAGCGGGCCCACCTCTGTGGTGTCGGCGCGGGGATCGCCGGTGCGTAGTGCCTCGACGGCGGCGACGAGCCGGGGCAGGAAGCTGTCGTAGAGCCGTTCGTGCACGTAGACCCGCTGCACAGCGATGCACGACTGCCCGGCCTGGTAGGTGGCGAAGGCGGCGATGCGTCGCGCGGCGAAGGTCAGGTCCTCGTCCGCGGACCAGTCGGCGCAGATCACCGCCGCGGCGTTGCCGCCGAGTTCCAGCGTGACGTGCTTGTCGGGGGCGGCCCGGCGGACGGCCGCGCCGACCGGCCCGGAGCCGGTGAACGACACGACCGGCAGCCGCGGGTCGGCGACCAGTTCGGCGGCCCGCTCGTTGGGCAGCGGCAGGACGGAGAACATGCCGTGGGGCAGGTCGGTCTCGGCCAGGATCTCGCCGAGCAGCAGCGCGGTGAGCGGCGTGGCCGGGGCCGGTTTGACGACGATCGGGGCGCCGACGGCGAGCGCCGGTGCGACCTTGTGGGCGACGAGGTTGAGCGGGAAGTTGAACGGGGTGATGCCGAGCACGGGTCCGCGCGGTACCCGGCGGATCAGGGCGATGCGGCCGGTGGCGGCCGGGTCGGTGTCGAGGCGTTGCAGGTCGCCGGAGAAGCGCCGGGCCTCCTCGGCGGCCCAGCGGAACACCGAGACGGCCCGTCCCACCTCGGCCTTCGCCCACATGATCGGCTTGCCGTTCTCGGCGGTGATGAGGGCCGCGATCTCGTCGGCCCGGTCGGCGATCCGCCGGCAGACGTGGTCGAGGGCCGCCGCGCGGGCGTGTGCGGGCAGGGCCGCGGCCTCCGCCGCCACCCGGGCCGCGGCGGCGATGGCGGCGTCGACCTGGTCGGCGGTGGCGAGCGTGGTACGCCCCACCGGCCGCCCGTCGTACGGGTGGTGGACGGTCAACTGGCCGTCGCCGTGGGCGGGGTGGCCGGCGACATAGAAGGCTCTGAGCTCCACGTCCGGCAGCCTAAACCACCGACGCTCACACGGAAACAGTTGCTCAAACCCTTGTCTACCTCGAATTTAGTAGCCAAGATGGCAATCAGGGCGCGATAACCTCCGCCCACCGTCGCCCCGGCCACCCTCTCGGAGATTCCTGATGAGCGACCAGCAGAAGCTGCGCAACTTCGTCAACGGCGAGTACGTCGATCCGGTGGACGGCGGCTACGCCGACCTGATCGACCCGTGCACCGGCGAGGTCTTCGCCCAGGCCCCGGTCTCCGGCGCGGCGGACGTCGACGCGGCGATGAAGGCCGCCTCCGCCGCGTTCGAGACGTGGCGCGACGCCACCCCCGGCGAGCGGCAGAAGGCGCTGCTCAGGTTCGCCGACGCGGTGGAGGCGCGGGCGGCGGAGCTGGTCGACGCCGAGGTCCGCAACACCGGCAAGCCCCGCCAGCTCACCACGGACGAGGAACTGCCGCCGGCCGTGGACGAGCTGCGGTTCTTCGCCGGTGCCGCCCGGCTGCTGGAGGGACGCTCGGCCGGGGAGTACCTGGCGGGGCACACCTCGTACGTGCGACGGGAGCCGATCGGCGTCTGCGCCCAGGTGACCCCGTGGAACTACCCGCTGATGATGGCGGTCTGGAAGATCGCTCCGGCGCTCGCGGCCGGCAACGCGGTGGTGCTGAAGCCGTCGGACACCACGCCGGTGTCGACGCTGTTGCTGGCCGAGATCGCCGCCGAGCACCTGCCGCCGGGGGTGCTCAACGTGATCTGCGGCGACCGGGACACCGGCCGTTCACTGGTCTCCCACCCGACCCCCCAGCTGGTGTCGATCACCGGGTCGACCCGGGCCGGCATGGAGGTCGCCGCAGCGGCGGCGCCCGACCTGAAGCGGACCCACCTGGAGCTGGGCGGCAAGGCCCCCGTGGTGATCTTCGACGACGCGGATCTGGCGGCGGCGGCCGAGGCGATCGCGATGGGCGGCTACTTCAACGCCGGGCAGGACTGCACGGCGGCGACCCGGGTGCTCACCGGGCCGGGCATCCACGAGGACTTCGTGGCCGCGCTGACCGAGCAGGCCCGCAACACCCGCACCGGCGCGCCGGACGACGCCGACGTGCTGTACGGCCCGCTGAACAACGCCAACCAGCTCGCCCGGGTGAGCGGCTTCGTGGACCGCCTGCCGGATCACGCGGACGTCACCACCGGCGGGTCGCGGGTCGGCGAGCGCGGCTTCTTCTACGCCCCGACCGTGGTCTCCGGCCTCCGGCAGACCGACGAGATCATCCAGGACGAGGTGTTCGGCCCGGTCATCACCGTGCAGCGGTTCTCCGACGAGGACGAGGCGGTGCGCTGGGCCAACGGCGTGGACTACGGCCTGTCCGCCTCGGTGTGGACCCGCGACCACGGCCGGGCCATGCGGATGACCCGCCGGCTCGACTTCGGCTGCGTCTGGGTGAACACGCACATCCCGTTCGTCTCGGAGATGCCGCACGGCGGCTTCAAGCACTCCGGCCACGGCAAGGACCTGTCGGTCTACAGCCTGGAGGACTACACCCGGATCAAGCACGTCATGCACAACATCGAGGGCTGACCGGTGGCCACCAGCGAGGAGTTGCACAAGCGCCGGGTGGGGGCCGTGGCCCGGGGGGTGGGCAGCACGATCTCCGCCTACGTCGACCGGGCCGGCGGCGGGACCGTCACCGACGTGGACGGCCGGGAGTGGATCGACTTCGCCGCCGGCATCGCGGTCGCCAACGTGGGCAACTCCGCGCCGAAGGTGGTCGAGGCGGTACGCGCACAGGTCGAACGGTTCACCCACACCTGCTTCATGGTCGCGCCGTACGAGTCGTACGTGGCGGTCTGCGAGCAGCTCAACGCGCTCACCCCGGGTGGCTTCGAGAAACGCTCGGCGCTGTTCAACTCCGGCGCCGAGGCGGTGGAGAACGCGGTGAAGATCGCCCGGCACGCGACCGGACGACAGGCGGTGGTGGTGTTCGACCACGCGTACCACGGCCGGACCAACCTGACCATGGCGTTGACCGCGAAGAACATGCCGTACAAGCACCGGTTCGGGCCGTTCGCGGGTGAGGTCTACCGGGTGCCGATGTCCTATCCGCTGCGCGACGGCGGACTCGACGGCGCGACGGCGGCGGCCCGGTCGATCGAGATGGTCGAGAAGCAGGTGGGCGCGGAGAACGTGGCCGCGCTGCTGATCGAGCCGATCCAGGGCGAGGGCGGCTTCGTCGTACCCGCCGAGGGGTTCCTGCCGGCGCTGCGCGAGTGGGCGACGGCGGCCGGGGTGGTGTTCGTCGCCGACGAGATCCAGACCGGGTTCTGCCGCACCGGCGACTGGTTCGCCTGCGAGCACGAGGGTGTGGAGCCGGATCTGGTGACACTGGCCAAGGGCATCGCCGGTGGGCTGCCGCTGGCCGCGGTGACCGGGCGGGCGGAGCTGATGGACGCGGTACACGTCGGCGGTCTCGGCGGCACGTACGGCGGCAACCCGATCGCCTGCGCGGCCGCGCTCGCCGCGATCGAGACCATGCGCGAGCGGGACCTGGCTGCCGCCGCCCGGCGGATCGGCACGGTGATGGGCGGGCGGCTGCGCGCGATCGCCGCCCGGGACGCCCGGGTGGCCGAGGTACGCGGCCGGGGGGCGATGCTCGCGATGGAGATCGTCGCGCCGGGCGGGACCACCCCCGACCCGGTCGCCACGGCGGCGATCTCGGCGGCCTGCCACGCGGCCGGGCTGCTCACGCTGACCTGCGGCACGTACGGCAACGTGCTGCGTTTCCTGCCCCCGCTGGTCATCTCCGACGACGAGTTGGGCCGGGGTCTGGACATCCTCGACGCCGCGTTCGGGTGACCGGTCGGGGAACACCACGGGCGCGACATTCGCCGTGGTGTTCCCCGCCGGGGATCAGCGGGCCAGTTGCACCGTGTTGCGGCGGACCAGGTTCTTGCCCGGTTCCCGGATCGCGTCCATCGCCGCCGTGTTGAGCAGCACGCAACTGCCCGACGGTCCGGTCACCGTCACGGTGACCGCCTTGCCGTTGTCCAGGTTCGTCACCCGCAGCCGGGTGCCCGCCGGGAACTGACCGCTGGTGGCGGCCGGCGCGCCGCCCTCGGCGAAGAAGGTGAGCGCCCCGCCGCAGACGCTGCCGCCGATCGGCTGGGCGGCGCCCGGCCGGTTCTCCCCCGGCTGCGCGTCGGGCGGCGGGGCGGTCGGGCCGTCGAGGCGTTCCACCACGTTGCGGCGGATGACGTTCCGGCCCGGCTCGCGGACCAGGTCCATGGCGGCGGCGTTGAGCAGCACGCAACTTCCGGACGGGCCGGTCACGGTGACGGTCGCCGCCCGGCTGTTGTCCAGGTTCGTCACCCGCAGCCGGGTACCCACCGGGAACCGGTCGCTTGTGGCGGCCGGCGGGCCGTCCTCGGCGGAGAACGTCACCGACCCGGCGCACACCGACCGCGTGCCCGGCGCGGTGCCCGCGAATCCCAGCCCGGTCCCCACCGACAACGCCACCGAGGCGGCCACCGCCACGGTCGCCGCCAGCACGTGCCTGCGCTGCACCTTCACGTTCACTCCTGTCGTCGATGTCGTTCGACGCCTGGTACGGACGCGGGCCGGCAACCGTTCATCGCACCCTCCGCATGTGCACACAGCGCGCTCCGCACGTGACGGTGCGGCGCGGTGCGGTGCGGTGTTAAGCGGGGGCCCTTCCTCTACCGCAGGCGTTAAGCAGGGGCCCTTCCTTGCACCTAACATGGGCGGAGGAGGTCGCCGATGGCTGACCCGTGGCTCGCCCTGGAGTTCGGCGCGGATCCGGCGGAGCGGATCGCGCAGATCGGTGCCGCCCACGAGGCGTTCCTCACCGCCGGCACCGCCACCGGTCGGGTCCGCGACGTGGTACGCCGCTCCTGGGAACGCTCCGCGCTGCTCGACCCGGAGGCCACCGCGCCCGTCGACCTCACCGACGACGCCCTGGCCAGCTACCGTGCCGCGCACCCGCTCGCCGGGGTGCTGCCGCTCTTCCGCGACCTGCTCGGCGGCATCGCCGAGGACGGCGCGCACCTGATGGCGGTCTGCGACGCGGGCGGCCGGCTGCTCTGGGTGGAGGGCCACCCGGGCGTGCTGCGGCACGCCGAGCGGATGAACTTCGTCCCCGGCGCGCGCTGGGACGAGGCGCACGCCGGCACCAACGCCCCCGGCACCGCCCTCGCCGTCGACCACAGTGTGCAGATCTTCGCCACCGAGCACTTCGTCCGGCCGGTGCAGCGCTGGACGTGCGCCGCCGCGCCGATCCACGATCCGGTCACCGGCGTGCTGCTCGGCGCCGTCGACATCACCGGCGGCGACCACCTGGCCAACCCGCAGAGCCTCGCCCTGGTCCGGGCCACCGCGCGGGCCGCCGAGGCGTACCTGGCCGCTGCCGCGCCCGCCGCCCCGGGCGTGGTGCACGTCGCCGCGCTCGGCCGGGACGAGGCGGAACTGCGGGTCGGCGGTCGGCGCATCCGGCTCGGCCGGCGACACAGCGAGCTGCTGGTGCTGCTGGCCGACCACCCGCAGGGGCGCACCGGGGAGCAGCTCGGGCTGGACCTCTACGGCGACGACCGGACGCGCCCGGTGACCCTGCGCGCCGAACTGTCCCGGCTGCGCCGGGCGCTCGGCGAGGAACTGCTCGACTCCCGGCCGTACCGGCTGCGGCCGGCCGTGCGCACCGACTTCCGTACCGTCACGGAACTGCTGGAACGCGGCGATCCGGCGGCGGCGCTGCGCGCGTACCCCGGGCCGTTGCTGCCCGGCTCCGACGCGCCGGGGGTGGCGCGGCTGCGCCGCCTGGTCGACGGCCAGCTCCGCGCGGCCGTGCTGGCCGTCGCGGACCCGGGGCTGCTGGCGGCCTGGACCGCGACGCCGGCCGGGACCGACGACCTCGTCGCGTGGCAGGCCCTGGTGCGGGTGTTGCCGCCGGGCGCGCCACGCCGGCCGCTGGCGCTGGCGCGGGCCCGCCAGCTCGCCGAGGAGTACGCGCTGCCGCGCGCAACGTTCCTGCAACGTCCCGGTAACTAGCCTCGGCCGCCATCCACCCTCGACGGACGGCGGAGGTACCCATGACGCGCTACGACGCCCCCACCCACTGGCAGTCCCGCTACGACCACTTCATCGGCGGCGAGTACGTGAAACCGCACCGGGGGAAGTATTTCGAGAACCCGACCCCGGTGACCGGGCAGCCCTTCTGCGAGGTGGCCCGGGGCACCGCCGAGGACGTCGAGAAGGCACTCGACGCGGCGCACGGCGCGGCCGACGCGTGGGGCCGCACGTCGGTCGCCGAGCGGTCGCTGATCCTCAACCGGATCGCCGATCGGATGCAGGACAACCTGGAGGCCCTGGCGATCGCCGAGACCTGGGAGAACGGCAAGGCGGTACGAGAGACGCTCGCCGCCGACATCCCGCTCGCCATCGACCACTTCCGCTACTTCGCCGGCGCGATCCGGGCGCAGGAGGGTTCGCTCGGCGAACTCGACGACGACACCGTGGCCTACCACTTCCACGAGCCGCTGGGTGTGGTCGGGCAGATCATCCCGTGGAACTTCCCGATCCTCATGGCGGTGTGGAAGCTCGCCCCGGCACTGGCCGCGGGCAACGCGGTGGTGCTCAAGCCGGCCGAGCAGACGCCCGCCTCGATCCACTACCTGCTCTCGCTGATCGGCGACCTGCTGCCGCCGGGCGTGCTCAACGTGGTCAACGGTTTCGGTGCCGAGGCCGGCAAGCCGCTGGCGTCCTCGCCCCGGGTGGCGAAGGTGGCGTTCACCGGCGAGACCACCACCGGGCGGCTGATCATGCAGTACGCCAGCGAGAACATCAAACCGGTCACGCTGGAGCTGGGCGGCAAGAGCCCGAACATCTTCTTCGACGACGTCAGCGCCGCGTCCGACGACTTCCTGGACAAGGCCCTGGAAGGCTTCACCATGTTCGCCCTGAACCAGGGCGAGGTCTGCACCTGCCCGTCCCGGGCGCTGATCCAGCAGGGCCACTACGCGGACTTCCTCGCCGCCGCCGTGGACCGGACCCGGCAGATCACGCAGGGACACCCGCTGGACACCGACACGATGATGGGCGCGCAGGCGTCGAACGACCAGCTGGAGAAGATCCTGTCCTACCTGGACATCGGGCGGCAGGAGGGCGCCCGCGTCCTGACCGGCGGCGCACGTGCCGACCTCGGCGGCGAACTGTCCGGCGGCTACTACGTCGAGCCGACCATCTTCGAGGGCGACAACTCGATGCGGATCTTCCAGGAGGAGATCTTCGGCCCGGTCGTGTCGGTGGCCTCCTTCGCCGACCTGGACGACGCCGTGAAGATCGCCAACGACACACTGTACGGGCTCGGGGCGGGCGTGTGGACCCGGGACCTGAACACCGCGTACCGGGCCGGGCGGGCGATCCAGGCCGGCCGGGTGTGGACCAACTGCTACCACGCGTACCCGGCGCACGCCGCGTTCGGCGGCTACAAGCAGTCCGGCATCGGCCGGGAGAACCACAAAATGATGTTGGAGCACTACCAGCAGACCAAGAACCTGCTGGTCAGCTACTCCCCGAAGAAGCTGGGCTACTTCTGATGGGTGACCCGGTGACCGTGACCCCCGCGGCGGCCGACCTGATCCGGTCGCTGCGGGGGCAGCACGGCCCGTTGATGTTCCACCAGTCCGGCGGCTGCTGCGACGGCAGCGCCCCGATGTGCTTTCCGGCCGGGGAGTTCCGCACCGGCGGCTCGGACGTGCTGCTCGCCTCGCTCACGGTCGACGGCGTGCCCGAGCCGGTGGAGTTCTGGATGGCGAAGGCCCAGTGGGACCTGTGGCGGCACACCCGGCTCACCGTCGACGTGGTGCCCGGCCGGGGAAGCGGTTTCTCCCTGGAGGCCCCCGAGGGCGTCCGCTTCCTCATCCGCTCCCACCTAAACCGCTGACCTGTCGGAGATCTTGCAGCTCGCCGGCATCGCGGCGGTGGGATGCTGACGGTGTCCACTTCGGAGTTCGCGTCCCGCGTCCGCCGGGCCGCACCCACCGCCGCCCGTCAGGAGACCGCGCATGAAACCGGTCCGACAGCCCCTGCTCGCCGCCGGCCTCACCGCCCTGGCCACCGTCGCCGTGCTCGGACTCGCTCCGGGCGCGGCCGTCGCCGCCCCGGCGCCCTCGCCGACCATCTCCGTCAACTGGTTCGGTGCGGCCGACGTGCGGGCGCACGCCGCCACCGTCGGCGGCCGGTTCGACTGCGGCGCCGAGCGCGGCCTCGCGTACATCGAGGTGCACCTCGACCAGCGGGTGCGGCGCGGCCCGGTCACCGGCTTCGGGTTCGGCGTCATCGGCGCGTGCACCGACGAGCGCACCGCCGGCACCTGGACCGCCACCATCCCCGCCGACCGGGGCTCGTTCCGTCCCGGCCCGGCCGCCGCGACAGCCCGCCTGGTGGTCGAGCCCAACTCCCTCACTGAGACCACCGAACGCCTGCGCCTCCGGAAGCGATGTCCCTGACCCGGAAGCGGTGGCAGCCCGGACCGAACCCGTCCGGTCATGAACTCAGCGCGAATCCAGGAGAGGCTGGGTGGGGTTCCAGGGGGTTCCGCCGGTGGCGTCGCGGCGACGGCGGGCGATCGCGGACAACGCCTCCAGCACCACCCGGTTGCCCAGGTGGGCGGTGATGTCGGCGTGGTCGTACGGCGGGGCGACCTCGACCACGTCCAGCCCGACCACCGGCAGTTCGTAGCAGACCCGGCGCACCGCGTCGAGCAGTTGCCGGGAGGTGAACCCGCCCGGCTCGGGGGTGCCGGTGCCGGGCGCCATTCCCGGGTCGACCACGTCCACGTCGACGGAGAGGAACACGCCCTCGCACTCGTCGGTCGCGATGCCGAACGCCTCGGTCAGGCAGGTGTCGAGTCCGCGGGCCACGATCTCGGTCATCTCGTACGAGCGCATCCGCTGCTCGGCCATCCACGCCAGCGTCTCCGGGCCGGGCCAGTAGCCGCGTAGTCCGATCTGGAGGAACCGGTCGCCGCGTACCGCGCCGGACTCGATGAGCCGGCGCATCGGCTGGCCGTGCCCGTGCAGGGAGCCGAACTCGACGTCGCCGGTGTCGGCGTGCGCGTCGAAGTGCACGAGTGACATCCGGCCGGGCCCGTGGTGCCGGGCCACCCCGGTGGCGTCGGGAAGTGCGATCGAGTGGTCGCCGCCGAGTACCACCGGGATCGCCCCGGCGGCGGCGACCGCGTACACGGCGGTCTCCAGCGCGGCGAGCGAACGCTCGATGTCCCCCGCGAACATCTCCACGTCCCCGGCGTCGTAGACACACAGGTCCTTCAATCCGTTTATGCGCAGCGCCAACGACGGGCGGGACCCGTCGTGCGGCAGGTAGCAGGCCTGCCGGATGGCGGAAGGGCCGAAGCGGGTGCCCGGCCGGTGCGAGGTGCCGCCGTCGAACGGCGCACCGATGATCACCACATCGGCGTCGGCGTACGTGACCGGCTCCTCGACGGTGCACGGTGGCACGCCCAGGAACGTGACGTCGGGGCCGAACATCGCGCCGTAGCGGGTCATCGTTCCTCCATCCCCCACGGCGAACCGTAGCCGGTGAGCAGGTCCAGGAAGGGTGCCGGCGGGAACGCCTCCGGACCGAGCACACCCGCGCCGGACCAGGCACCGGTGGCCAACAGTTCCAGTGCCACGACCGGGTTGACCGCGGTCTGCCAGACCACCGCCTGGTGGCCGTACTCGGCCATCGACCACTCGTTGTCGACCACGTGGTACAGGTAGACGCGGCGGGGACGCCCGTCCGGTCCGGTGCCGGTGACGTACGTCCCGGCGCAGGTCTTGCCGCTCATCCGGTCGCCTAGCGTGGCCGGGTCGGGCAGCGCGGCGGCCACCAGGTCGCGCGGTGACACCTCGGCGCCGCGCACCCGCACCGGTTCTGTCGAGTCGAGGCCGAGCTTGTGCAGGGTGCGCAGCACCTCGATGAACTCCGCACCGAGGCCGTACTTGAAGGTGACCCGCCTCGCCCGCACCCAGCGCGGAATGAGCAGCACCTCCTCGTGCTCGACGTTGACGCACTCGACCGGGCCGATGCCGGCCGGGAAGTCGAACACCTCCGGCTCGCTGAACGGTTCGGTGGTGAACCAGCCGCGCCCTGCCTCCCAGACCACCGGCGGGTTGAGGCACTCCTCGATGGTGGTCCAGATGGAGAACGACGGCGCGAACTCGTAGCCGGCGACGGTGAGGTTGGCGCCGTCACGTACCCCGATCTCGTCGATCTCGGTGAACAGCTCGTCGGCGGCGTAGCGGGCGAACACGTCGGACAGGCCCGGTTCGACGCCGATGCCGCACAGCGCCAGCCGGCCGGCGGCGGCCCACCGCTGCGCGACGGCGAACTGCTCGTCGCCGAGCTTCACGCCGGTCTCGGCGTGCGGGCGGGTGGGGTGCGGACGGGACAACGACATCGCCATGTCGAGGTAGTCGGCCCCGGCGGCGAACGCCCCGTCGAAGATCGGCATGACGAAGCGTGGGTCGACCGCGTTGAGCACGTGCGTGATGCGGTGCTCGCGGCAGAGCGCGGCGATCGCGTCCGCGGACGACGCGTCCACGGTGGCGGCCAGGAACCGGTCACCGTGGCCGGCGACGGCCCGGGTGGCCCGCGCCGGGTCCTGGTCGGCGACCACGACGGCCTCGAAGAAGGATCGGCGGGCGGCGATGGATACGGCGGCGGAGCCGACGCCACCGGCGCCGACGAGCAGGATACGCATCAGGAGTCGAACCCCATCCCACAGCGGTCGAGCGTGCGGAGCCAGAGGTTGCGCCGTCCCTCGCGCGCGTCGGCGCGGGCGAGGGCCCAGCGGGTCAGGTTGATGCCTGTGGACCGGACCGGCTCCGGCGGGAACGGCAGCGGTTTGCGCCGGACCAGCTCCAGCCGGGTCAGCGGGGTGTCCGCGCCGGCCAGCAGGTCGAGCGTCACCCGGGCACCGAAACGGGTCGCACCGACGCCCAGCCCGGTGAACCCGGCCGCGTACGCCAGGCGCCCCTCGTAGGCGGTGCCGAAGAACGCGCAGAACCGGGTGCAGGTGTCGATGACCCCACCCCAGCGGTGGCTGAACCGCAGCCCCGCCAACTGGGGGAAGGTGTCGAAGAAGTGCGATGCCAGAGTGCGGTACGTGGCGTCGCGCTGTTCCAGCGCGGGCGTCACCCGGTTGCCGTAGTGGTAGATCGCGTCGTAGCCGCCGAACAGGATCCGGTTGTCGGCGGTGAGCCGGTAGTAGTGGAACTGGTTGCCGGTGTCCGCCAGTCCCTGCCGGTGCCGCCAGCCGATCGCGTCGCGCTGCGCGGCGGTCAACGGCTCGGTCATCAGCGCGTAGTCGTACACCGGCGCCACCCAGGCGCGCAGCCGGCGCAGCAGCGGCGGGAACGCGTTGGTGGCCAGCACCATCCGCCGGGCCCGCACCGCGCCGGGCGCGGCGTCCCGACCGCCGGCCGTGGTGGCGCGCAGCACCGCGCCGTCGCGGGCCAACCCGGTGACCCGGGTGTGCTCGTGCACGCGTACGCCCAGGTCCAGGGCGGCCCGACGCAGGCCCCAGGCGAGTTTCGCCGGGTCGAGCAGGGCCACCCGGTCCCGGTCCCACATCCCACCCAGGTACGTCGGGGAGGCCACCTCGGCGCGTACCTCGTCCCGATCGAGCAGCCGCACGTCGTGGCCGTACCGGCGGGCCATCTCGGCGTCCGCGGCCAACCCGTCGAGCTGGTACGGCTCGACCGCCACCGCGAGTTCGCCGGTGCGTTCGAAGTCGCAGTCGATGCGGTGCCGGTCCAGGGTGGCGGCGATGGCGTCCAGATTCTCCCGGCCCAGCCGTTCCAGCTCGTCGATCTCGTCGGGGAACCGCTCGGCGCCGTTGGCCAGCCCGTGGGTCAGCGACGCGGCGCAGAACCCGCCGTTGCGGCCGGACGCCGCCCAGCCGCAGGTGCCCGCCTCGACCAGCAGCACGTCGGCGTCCGGGTCGGCCTCCTTGGCCAGCAGCGCGGTCCACAGGCCGGCGTACCCGCCGCCGACCACGAGCAGGTCGGCGGTGTGCGGCCCGGTGAGCGGGGGCAGCGGGTCGGGGCGTTGCGGCCGGTCCAGCCAGTACGACACGGGGGCGGCGTCGGCGAGCGCCCGCTCGGTGCGCGGCGACGTCATGGCTTTCCCGCCGGAGTGGCGACCACGGCGAGCGCGGCCCGGCGGGCTCGCCGTCCCCGCAGCGAACTGGCCCCGACCAGCAGCAACGCGATCACGAACATGGCGGTTCCGATCACGTTGACCTGCGGCGGGATGCCCCGCTGGGCGGCGCCCCAGACGTACATCGGGAACGTGACCGTGGTGCCGGCGTTGAAGTTCGTGATGATGAAGTCGTCGAAGCTGAGCGAGAACGCCAGCAGTGCGGCGGCCACGATGCCCGGCAGCACCAACGGCAGCGTGATCCGGCGGAACGTCTGCCACTCGCTGGCGTACAGGTCCATGGCGGCCTCCTCCAGCCGCCGGTCCATGCCGGCGAGCCGGGCCTTCACGGTGACCACCACGAACGACACGCAGAACATCACGTGCGCGATGACGATGGTCCAGAAGCCCTGCGGCACCCCGGCGGCGACGAAGAGGGCGAGCAGCGAGGTGCCCATCACCAGTTCGGGGGTGGCCATCGGCAGGAAGATCAGGCCGTTGAGCCCGGACCGGCCGCGGAAGCTGTGCCGGACCAGGGCGAAGGCCATCAGCGTGCCGAGCAGGGTGGACCCCACGGTGGCGATCAGCCCGATCTGCATGCTGCGCACCACGGCGTCGCACATGTCGGTGGTGGCGCAGGGCTGCGCCCAGTTGTCCAGGGTGAACTCGTTGAAGTCGTAGGACAGCCGGCTGGACGGCCGGTTGAAGGACAGCCCGGCGACCACCATGATCGGCAGCGTCAGGTAGCCGAGGACGAGCAGGGCCACGCCCATCACCCACCGGTCGGCGAGCCAGCGCCTGAGTTTCATAGAACGTCCTCCGTGCCGGCCTTTCGCAGGTAGACGAAGACGATCGCCAGGATCGCGGCCATCAGCAGGAACGACAGCGCCGCGCCCTGCGGGTAGTCCAGGCGGACCAGGAACGCCGAGTCGATGACGTTGCCGATCATGTATTCGTTCGGGGTGCCGAGCAGTTCGGCGTTGATGTAGTCGCCGGTGGCCGGGATGAAGAACAGCAGCGTGCCGGCGATCAGGCCGGGCATCGACAGCGGCAGGGTGACCTTGGTGAACGCGCGCAGCGGGCTCGCGTACAGGTCGCCGGCCGCCTCCAGCAGCCGGGAGTCGAGCCGCTCCAGGCTCGCGTACAGCGGCAGCACCAGGAACGGCAGGAAGTTGTACGTCAGGCCGAGCACCACCGCGATCGGGGTGGCCAGCAGCCGGCCGTCCGGCCCGAGCAGGTGCACGTCGCGTAGCAGCCCGACCAATGCGCCGTTGTCCGACAGGATGGTCTTCCAGGCCAGCGTACGCACCAGAAAGCTGGTGAACATCGGCGCGACCACGGCCACCAGCAGCAGGTTCTTCCACCGGCCGGCCTTCTGCGCGATCGCGTACGCCAGCGGGTAGCCCATCAGCAGCGCCAGCACCAACGCGATGCCCGCGTAGAGGAAGGACCGCAGGAACTGCGGCCAGTACGCCTGCAACGCGTCCGGGTAGTTGTCGACCGCCCAGGTCATCGCGTACCCGGTGGAGAGCGAACCGGCCGGGTCGTAGAGGCTGGCGGAGGCGAGTTGGACCAGGGGCAACGCGAAGAAGACCAGCAGCCAGACCGCTCCGGGCAGCAGCAACAGGTACGGCAGGAGCCGGTGCCGCCCGCGTCGGGGCGATGGGGGTGGCGGCGGCTGACCGGCGGAGGTCGGCACGTGGGCCAGCGCGGTCATGGCAGCGCACCCACCGGCGGTTCGTCGAGCACCGGTGTGGTCTGGTCGTCCTCGCCGGCCTGCCGGGGCAACAGGAACGCGTGCCGCGGGTCCCAGTGCGCGGTCACCGGCGTCCCGACGGCCAGCCGCCCGCCCAGTCCGCTGTTCGCCGCGAACGCGGACAGTTCGCTGCCCCAGGCGGTACGCACCAGGTACTGGGTGCTCACCCCGACGTAGGAGGTGTCGGTGATGACACCGGCGAGGTACTGGTGTCCGGCCGGGACCTGGTCCGGGCCGCCGGTCAGGTGCAGCTTCTCCGGGCGTACGCCGAGGAAGACCGGGCCGTCGGTGACCCGGGCCCGGCCGCCGGGCACCGAGAAGCGCGCGCCGTGCGCGGTGACGAGCACGTCGTCGCCGACGTGCCCGCCGGCGTCGGCGGCGAGCAGGTTGGACTGGCCGAGGAAGTTCGCCACGAACGCGGTGGCCGGGTATTCGTAGAGGTCGGCGGGCGCGCCGAGCTGTTCGATCCGGCCGGCGTTCATCACCGCGACGGTGTCGGCCATCGTCATGGCCTCCTCCTGGTCGTGGGTGACGTGCACGAACGTGATGCCGACCTCGGTCTGGATCCGCTTCAGCTCGATCTGCATCTGCCGGCGCAGCTTCAGGTCGAGCGCGCCGAGCGGTTCGTCGAGCAGCAGCACCTGCGGGTGGTTGATGAGCGCGCGGGCCAGCGCGACGCGCTGCTGCTGGCCGCCGGAGAGCTGGGCCGGTCGGCGCCGCCCGTACCCGTCGAGTTGGACCAGCGCGAGCATCCGTTCGACCTGGTCGCCCACCTTGCGGATGCCCCGGCGGCGCAGCCCGAACGCCACGTTCTCCGCGATGTCCAGGTGCGGGAAGAGCGCGTAGCTCTGGAACACGGTGTTGACCGGCCGCCTGTACGGCCGCAGTCCGCTGATGTCCTGCTCGCCGAGCAGGACCTGCCCGCTGGTGGGCTGCTCCAGCCCGGCGATCATCCGCAGGGTGGTGGTCTTGCCGCAGCCGGACGCGCCGAGCAGGGCGAAGAAGGAGCCCTGCGCGATGGTGAGGGTGAGGTCGTCGACGGCGGTGAAGATGCCGAACCGCTTGGTCAGGTCGGCCAGGCGCAGGTCGCCGGCCGGGGTCTGCTGCGCCATCTTCCTCACGCGCCGATCACCTGCTGGAACTTGGTCTCGTACTCCTTCTCCTGCTGTTCGTCCAGCGCCATGAAGACCTTCGCCTTGGCGAGCATCGCGTCGTCCGGGAAGATCAGCGGGTTGGTGGCCAGGTCGGGGTCGATCTTCTCCATCTCGGCCTGCGCGCCCTGCACCGGGCAGATGTAGTTGACGTACGCGGCCAGCTTCGCCGCCACCGCCGGGTCGTAGTAGTGGTTCATCAACGCCTCGGCGTTGGCCTTGTGGGTGGCCTTGTTCGGCACCAGCATGTTGTCCGACCAGAGCAGCACGCCGGACTCCGGCACCACGAACTTGATCTTGTCGTCCTCGAAGCCGAGCTGGACCACGTCGCCGGACCAGCCGATGCACGCGGCGATGTCGCCCTTGGCCAGGTCGGGTGCGTAGTCGTTGCCGGTGAACCGCCGGATCTGCTTGCTGTCGACGGCCTTCTTGAGCTTGTTCAGCGCGTCGTCGAACTGGGCCGGGGTGAAGTTTGCCGGGTCGTGGCCCAGCGACTGCAGCAGCAGGCCCATCGTGTCGCGCATCTCCGACAGCGCGGTCACCCTGCCCTTGAGGTCGGGACGGGTGAGCAGCTCGTCGACGGTGCGGATCTCCTTGGTCACCTTCGCGTTGTACGCCAGGCCGGCCAGGCCGGACTGCCACGGGATGGCGAGCTGCGTGTCGGCGTCGAAGGACCGGCCGCGCAGCGACGGCAGCAGGTTCGCCTCGACGTTCGGCATCTTCGCCTTGTCCAGCTTCTGCACCCAGCCGAGCCGGATCATCCGGGCGGCCATCCAGTCGGTGAGGACCATGACGTCCCGGCCGGTGCTCTGGCAGCCGGCGAGCTGGTTGCGCACCTTGCCGAAGAACTCGTTGTTGTCGTTGACGTCCTCGGTGTAGGTCACCTGGATGCCGGAGGCCGCGACGAAGGCGTCGAGCGTGGGGCGCTTGGACTCGTCCTTCTCGTCGGTGTCCATGTACTGGGGCCAGTTCGAGAAGGCGACCTTCTTCTCGGTGGCGGACAGGTCCTCGCTCCTGCACCCGGCCTCGGTCTGCTGGGCGCCCTTGGTGCCGCAGCCGGCGAGCGTGCCCGCGGTGGCGAGCAGCGCGGCCGAGCCGAGGGCCCCGGTGAGCAGGCCACGCCGGGTCAGGGGCCGGTGGGTACGACGCATGTGACGACTCCTTGGGGACATCGTCGGCGGCGGGACGGGGGCGGCGCGCCGGCGGGAGGGTCAGTGGCGATGGACGACTGATCCTGACATGAGAAACCCTCGCTCACAAGGGATTCCGTTGCAGGAATAGCCACTGACCACGAAATACGCCAGACTGCGCCGGGGCACTACGCTCATCGCAGAGAATCGGACTTGGGGAGCGTCGATGGTCAACCGGCAGCAGGAGAGCGGAAACGGCAACCGTCGCGTGACCGTACGTGAGGGCGCCAGTCACGCTCTGCTCGACGACGTCGCCAAACAGATCATCGAGCAGCTCCAGGAGGACGGGCGCCGCCCCTACGCGAGCATCGGCAAGGCGGTCGGCCTGTCCGAGGCGGCGGTACGCCAGCGGGTGCAACGCCTCCTCGACGCCGGGGTCATGCAGATCGTCGCGGTGACCGATCCGCTCCAGCTCGGGTTCCCGCGGCAGGCCATGATCGGCCTTCGCACCGACGGCGACCTGGAGTCGGTGGCCGACCGGCTCGCCGAGTTCGAGGAGATCGACTACGTGGTGATCACCGCGGGGTCGTTCGACCTGCTGGCCGAGGTGGTCTGCCGCAACGACGCACACCTGCTGGAGATCCTGCAGCGGCTGCGCGGCGTCCACGGCGTCGTGGCCACCGAGGCGTTCGTCTATCTGAAGCTGCGCAAGCAGACCTACAGCTGGGGCACCGCCTGATACGGATTCCGTTGACCGAGCCTTAACCGGACACTGGATCCGTCGCGACAAGGCATCTTGACTTGCCTTATCGGCATCATCTGTGGGATAACCGTGGGCAGAGCGGCCGGTGTCACCCCTGACCGGCCCGAGACCCGATGGGGCTGACATGGCCAACGCCACCGACCACCTCTGGATGCACTTCACCCGCATGGCGAGCTACTCCGCCGGCGAGGTCCCGACGATCGTCCGGGGCGAAGGCGCGTACGTCTGGGACGCCCGTGGCCGCCGCTACCTGGACGGCCTCGCCGGACTCTTCGTGGTCAACGCCGGCCACGGCCGCGCCGAGCTGGCCGAGGCCGGCGCCAAGCAGGCCGGCGAGCTGGCGTACTTCCCGCTCTGGTCGTACGCCCACCCGAAGGCCGTCGAGCTGGCTGAGAAGATCGCCACGCTCACCCCCGGCGACCTGAACCGGGTCTTCTTCACCACGGGTGGTTCCGAGGCCGTCGAGGCGGCGTGGAAGCTGGCCCGGGCCTACTTCAAGCGCACCGGCAAGCCCACCAAGCACAAGGTGGTCAGCCGCTACATCGCCTACCACGGCACCTCGATGGGCGCGCTGTCGATCACCGGCCTGCCCGGCATCAAGACCGACTTCGAGCCGTTGGTGCCCGGCGGCATCAAGGTGCCGAACACCAACTTCTACCGCGCGCCGGAGCACGGCGACGACGCCGAGGCGTTCGGCCGCTGGGCCGCCGAGGAGATCGGCCGGGCGATCGAGCGGGAGGGGCCGGAGACCGTCGCCGCGGTCTTCCTGGAGCCGGTGCAGAACTCCGGCGGCTGCTTCCCGCCGCCGCCCGGCTACTTCCAGCGGGTACGCGAGATCTGCGACGAGTACGACGTGCTGCTGGTCAGCGACGAGGTGATCTGCTCCTGGGGCCGGCTCGGCGAGTACTTCGGCGCGCTGCGCTACGGCTACCAGCCGGACATCATCACCACCGCCAAGGGCATCACCTCCGGCTACGCCCCGCTCGGCGCGATGATCGCCAGCGAGCGGTTGATGGAGCCGTTCCTCACCGAGACCGGCATGTTCGCCCACGGGGTGACGTTCGGCGGGCACCCGGTCTCCTGCGCCGTCGCCCTGGCCAACCTGGAGGTCTTCGCCCGGGAGGACCTGATCGGGCACGTCCGGGCCAACGAGGGAGCGTTCCGCGCCACCCTGGAGAAGCTGCACGACCTGCCGATCGTCGGCGACGTACGCGGCGACGGCTACTTCTACGGCATCGAGCTGGTCAAGGACAAGGTGACCCGGGAGACCTTCGACGAGGCCGAGTCGGAGCGGCTGCTGCGCGGCTTCCTCTCCACCGCGCTCTTCGACGCCGGGCTCTACTGCCGGGCCGACGACCGGGGCGACCCGGTGGTGCAGCTCGCCCCGCCGCTGATCGCCGACCAGCAGCACTTCGACGAGATCGAGCAGATCCTGCGCGCGGTGCTGACCGAGGCCTGGTCGCGACTCTGAGCGGGTGGGACATGGCATACCGGGACCTGTCGTACTGGCTGTCCAGCCTGGACCAGCCGCTGGTCCCGCGGCCGGGGTTGCCCGGCGACACGGACGCCGACGTGGTGATCGTGGGCGCCGGGTACACCGGACTGTGGACGGCCTACTATCTGGCCGAGGCCGACCCGACCCTGCGCGTGGTCGTGCTGGAGCGGGAGATCGCCGGGTACGGGGCCTCGGGGCGCAACGGTGGCTGGTGTTCGGCGCTGTTCCCCACGTCGCTGCCGGCGCTGGCCCGGCGGCACGGCCGGGACCGGGCACTGGCCATGCAGCGGGCCCTGCACGACACGGTCCGCGAGGTGGGGCGGGTGGTCGCCGTCGAGGGCATCGACTGCGACTGGCGAGCCGGCGGCACCGTGGTGCTGGCCCGCAGCGAGGCGCAACTGGCCCGGGCCCGCGCCGACGTCGCCCAGGCCCACGCGCACGGGCTGACCGACGACGACCTGGTGCTGCTCGACGCCCGGGAGGCCGCCGCGCGCTGCGCCGCCGACGGGGTACGCGGCGGCACGTACACCCCGCACTGCGCGGCCGTGCACCCGGCGAAGCTGGTCCGTGGGCCGACCAGGCCGAACAGCGCACCCTGCGCGCGTCCCGGCGGGCCGAGATCTTCTCCCGCTTCCTGGGCCACTGACGGCCCGGCCCGATCACGTGGTGGACGGGTCAGTGGTGCGGTGGGATCACCCGGAGGTGGCCGCGGCGGCCCTGCTGGGGGGTCTGCGGCTTGGTGGACTCGTCCTCGGGCGGGCGGGGCGGGGCCGGGCGGGCGGCCTCCCGCACCGCCTCGGCCAGCGCCACCAGGTCGTCGGTGGTGGGCGGCGGCGGCTCGAACTCGCCCTCGTGCCGCACCACCTCCCAACCGCGCGGGGCGGTCAGACTCCGGGCGTGCGGCTCACACAGGTCGTACGTGTGCGGTTCGGCGAACGCGGCGAGCGGACCCACCACCGCGGTCGACTCGTTGTAGACATAGGTCAGTGTGGCGACCGCTTGCCGGGGGCAGCCGTTACGGGAGCAGCGCCGTGGTGACCTCACGGCGGCAGGGTATCCCCATTACCCGGTTCGGCGCGACGCTTCGCGTTCCGACACGCGCGTCACAGTGATCACAATTCCACCGTCCGGCACAGCGGCACGCCGGGTGGGCCGCGCCCCGGCCGGTGGGCCCTGGGCCGGGCTACCCTGTGCGTCATGACGAGCCCGCAGAACCGCCGCCCCGGCTCCGGCCGGCGCACCCACCGTGACCGGCACGGTAGGGGTTTGCGCGGGCGGCTGGTGCCGGCCACCGTGCCGCTGGCCCGGACCAAGGCCGAGGTCTTCGACGACCTGGTGCTCGACACGGTGGAGACGCTGGAACGCCGGTTCGCCAAGGAGTTGGCCGGGGTCGAGTTCGCCGTCGAGGACGTCCCGCCGGACCTGAACGTCTACGACTCGGACGTGCTGGAGGACGGCGAGGTCCCGCTGGCCCGGCTGCTGCCGGGTCGACCGGGCCGGCAGGAGGTGCCGCCGCGCATCGTGCTCTACCGGCGGCCGTTGGAGTTTCGGGCGATGGACCGCGAGGATCTCGCCGACCTGGTGCACGACGTGATCATCGAGCAGGTGGCGAATCTGCTCGGCGTCGACCCGGACGAGCTGGCCTGACCGGTCGCGCGTCGGGCACCCCGGTCGGAGTGCCGCCACCCGGCCGGCCCCCGCCGGCCGGACAGCGACCCCGTGGGCCCGGCGATCCCCGTCGCCGCAGGCCCGTCGTCGGCCGGATCAGGCGGCGACCCGCCGCTTGAGCTTGCGGCGCTCCCGCTCGGAGAGACCGCCCCAGATCCCGAACCGCTCGTCGTGGCCGAGCGCGTACTCCAGACATTCCGTCTTGACTTCACACCGCGAGCAGATGCGCTTCGCCTCGCGGGTCGAGCCGCCCTTCTCAGGAAAGAACGCCTCCGGGTCGGTCTGCGAGCAGAGCGCCCGCTCCTGCCACTCCGGCGCGTTCCCGAGCAGGTCGGCCACCTCGAGCTGGCCGTCCATCGATTGCCTCCTTGTCGCGCACCGGCGTCATTCGCCGCTGCAACCCCCCACGCGAAAGGCGTGCCTGTCCGTACGGGCCCATTTGATGGGATCCGCGCGAACAACCCCATTCAAATTACACGCGTGTAATGCGTGCGCCGTCAAGCCAAACTTGATAATGGAGTCGCCCTCCCGACACGTCCGGGACGACCGCTGTGGCCGCCCGTAGCCTCGCAACCTGCCCTATCGATTCAGACCCCGGACGAGTAACGCCCTCCCCGGCGAGTTGCCCCAAGTTTTCTGCCGTGGCGCAACACCGGGTGGGCCGGTCGGACGCCCCCGCCGACCGTCGTTTCAAGATCAGAATTGTGGGGCAAAGGTTAACTCGCCCGTCCCACCAACGCCCGCCGAGCCGCCCCACGCCGGCCGCGCCCCGTCCACATGATGGACGAGGCACGGCGGGCCAGCTGCGGAAAAGGTCACCCCACCTGCGGTAGAAAACGCTCTGGCCAGGCAAATTCGGCAATCGACCCGCCCGTGACGGAGATCGCTCCGGCCGGCGTGCGCTCGTCCCACCAGACGGTATACCGCCCCGCTTCCAGGTCCGGATAGACGGCACTGTGGAACACCCCGTCGCGGACGTGCCGCTCCCGGACCGCGGAATGGGTACGCGGTCCGTCGTGGTCGACGCGACTGATCTCGATTTCGCGACCGCGCCACTCCCGGCCGGTGTGGATGATGAGCGCACCGCGCGTACCGCCCAGGTCGAGCACGACGCTGCCGACCGCTGACGGGCCCGGCTCATGGTGATGTCCCATTCCCGCCCCCTCAGGACCTCGTCGCCGACGGGTTGGCGAACCCGTCGTAGGGCGTACCGAGGAACGGGAAGTCGGCCAGGAACGGCGCGGTCACGTCGGTGGCGCTCAGACCCGGCGTGACAGTTGCCGCCGCGGCGTCCGGCGCGAACGTCCGGTCCACCAGCGGCACGGTGAGACCGGCGATCGCCCGCAACGCGACGGTCACCACGTCGTCGCCGACCCGACGCCCGTTCGGGAAGCCGGCCAGGTCGCCGCCGAGCACCCCGAACCGGTCCGGCGAGCGGCTGGGCGGGATCGCCGTGTTCAGTCGCAGCATGTCGGCCTGCACGTCCCCGGTGGTGTTGGCGAAGCCGTCGACCAGCCCTGGCGGCAGGCCGGTCAGCAGGAGCGCCACCAGATCGGCGCGTGGCTTCTTCGCCTTGTTCCACGCCTCCAGCCGGGGAAAGACACCCGGGTAGAGCGCCGGCAGCAGCGCGGCCAACTCGGGCCGCTCGACAAAACCGGCGAACCGCTTGTCCTCCGACGGTGGCAGCGTGTTCCACAGGTCCTTCCTGGACATCGGCACGACCACCTCGTTGAACAGCGGATTGCCCAACCGGGAGACCTGGATGAACGGGCCCGCGGCGGTGTCCGCGGTGATGCGGTCCCCGAGCACCCGGACCTGCTGGCGGGACGCGCTGGTCCAGACGCCGACGGTCGAGGCGCGGTCCGTCAGGCCGTACCGGCCGGCCCGGCGGCGGACCCGGTCCAGCGGCACCTGCACGGCCAGACTGTGCACGTTCAACCGGTCCAGCGCGTTGACCGGCTCCCCCTCGGCCCGGAACAGCTTCTTCCCGGCCACGTGCAACTGCTGGAACGGCCGCAACGTGCCCAGGTCGAACACCGCGCCCAGGTCCACGAAGAAGCCGTCGGCGCGCTGGCCGGCAAAGACCCGCTCGCCTGTGGACAACGTGAACGTCGCCTGCCGCACCAGGTTCGGGTAGTTCGGGGTGGACAGCGGACCCACGTTGCAGGGCGGACAGGGCAGCCGGTGGGCCAGCACCCGCGCACGCCCGTCGGCGATCCGGGTCAGCCGGTAGAACTGCCGCCGGTTCCAGTTCCCGCTCTCCAGCGACTCGATCGGCCCGGTGTTGTAGAGAAAACTGTTCTCGTTCGTGATCTCGGTGGTGAATTCGAACCGGTACGTGACATCCGGAAAGCCGTCACCATCGTTGTCGATGTGAATCTCGTACCGGACGTCGTCGCCGAACTCGAAGAAGTTCGGCCCGCCGGACGGAAGCTGCACCGGCACGTAGTTGGCGATCAACGTGACGGTGTCCGGTCGGCTCGGAGTCACGAACGCGTACAGGTCGGAACTGTCGGCGACCGGATCCTTGGCGATCTCCGGGGCCTCACGGTGAGAGGACATGGCGGACCACACCTTCGTCGGGGGAACGGAAGTCGAAACCGGCGCCGGTACCCGCGCCGGTCGGGGTGGGCTCAGCGCCGCCCGGCGGCGCGCACCAGGCGGTCGGCCAGATCCCGGTCGCGCACCTGGGCCCGACTCGTGCCGACGAAGACGTCCATCGTGCCGCTCGCCGCATCCCGCAGATGCACCACGATCGGCTCGTCGAACCGACGTGCCGACGCGCCGTTCTGCGCGGCGGACAGGCCCGGCACGGTGAGGGCGGCGGCGCCCAACGTGGCACTCGCGGCGGCGGTCAGCGTCTGCCGGCGGGTCAACCGCGGCCACACCCGCCGCTTCGGCACGTCGGTGGTCTCGTCAGTGCTCATCGGCAACCTTTCCGGGCCGGCGCCGCGGCGCCGCAGCGGGCCGAGGGCCGGACACCGCCGGACCCCCGGGCTGGGGGCACCGGCGGCGACACTCGCCGACACCGCCGCCGGCATCCACAGATACGGCGGGCGGCGGGAAAAGGTTCGACGTCAGGCGCCCGCGTGACCGTACGCGGTCGTCCGCTTGCGGAACGGCCGCCCGGCCGCCGTGGCGATGGCCCGCAGCTGCTCCTCGGTCCGGGCCGACCCGTTGCCCGAGCCGGCCATCCGGGAGATCGTCTCCTCCATCAGCGTGCCGCCCAGGTCGTTGCAGCCGCCGCGCAGCATCGCCACCGTGCCGGCGTCACCCAGCTTCACCCAGGAACACTGGATGTTGCCGATCCGGCCGTGCAACAGCAGCCGGGCCATCGCGTGCACCGCCCGGTTCTCCCGCCAGGTCGGCCCCGGCCGGGCGATGCCCGCCAGGTAGATGGGCGCGTTGGTGTGCACGAACGGCAACGCCACGAACTCGGTGAACCCGCCCGTACGGTCCTGCACCCCGGCCAGCACCCGGAAATGGGCCAGCCACTGACCCGGGTGGTCCACGTGGCCGTACATCATCGTGGAGCTCGACCGGATGCCCAACTCGTGGGCCGTGCTCACCACGTCCACCCAGGCGGACGCCGGAAGTTTGCCCTTGGTGAGCACCCAGCGCACGTCGTCGTCGAGGATCTCCGCGGCGGTGCCCGGAATGGTGTCCAGCCCGGCCTCGCGAAGCTGGAGCAGCCACTCCCGCACCGGCACGCCCGCCTTCGCGGCGGCGGTGACGATCTCCATCGGGGAGAACGCGTGCACGTGCATGCCCGGCACCCGCGCCTTGATCGCGCGGACGATGTCGGCATAGCCGGTGACCGGCATCTTCGGGTCGATGCCGCCCTGGAGGCAGACCTCGGTGGCACCGGCCGCCCACGCCTCCTGCGCCCGGTCGGCGACCTGCTCAAGCGACAGCCGGAACGCGTCCGCGTCGCTGTCCCGCTGGGCGAAGGCGCAGAACCGGCAGCCCACGTAGCAGACGTTTGTGAAGTTGATGTTCCGGTTGGCCACGTACGTCACGTCGTCGCCGACGGCGTCCCGGCGCGCGTCGTCGGCGAGCCGGCACAACTCGTCGAGCGCCGGGCCGTCCGCACCGAACAACGCCAGCGCCTTCGCCTCGTGCGCGGCGGACAGCAACGCGGCCGGGTCGTCCGCGGCCAGGCGCAGGCCCGCGCGCAGCTCGGCGTCCGCACCGGCGGCAAGGGGTACGCCGGCGCGCGCCTGCGGCGCCACCTTGCCGGCCACCTCGGCCCAGTCGCCGTAGACGCTGTCGAAATCCCCCCGCCGGTCGTCGGTGCGGCCGGTCACGTCGATGGTGACGTGCAGGTCGGTCCGGCCGCCGTGGACCTCCTCCGGCTCCTGCCAGGGCCGCCCCACCGGGCGGGCCGCCTCCACCGCGAGCCCGGTGGCCGGGTCGGCCAGCGCGGTGACGTGCGGCAGCAGCCGCGGATCCAGCCACGGCCCGCCGGCCCGCACGTACTCCGGGTAGACGGTCAGCCGCTCGCGCAGCGTGAACCCGGCGCTCGCGGTACGGGTCGCCAACTCGTCCAGGTGCGGCCACGGTCGCTCCGGGTTGACGTGGTCGGGGGTGACCGGGGAGACGCCACCCCAGTCGTCGATGCCGGCGCGCAGCAACAGGTCGTACTCGCCGGCGATGAGGTTCGGCGGGGCCTGGATGCGGGCCTTCGGGCCGAGCAGCACCCGGGCCACCGCCACGGTGGCGGCCAGGTCGTGCAGTTGCGCGTCCGGCATGCCGCGCATCGCGGTGTCCGGCTTGGCGCGGAAATTCTGCACGATCACCTCCTGGAGGTGGCCGTACTCCCGCATCGACCGGCGGATCGCGAACAGGGCGTCCACCCGCTCGGCCCGGTTCTCGCCGATGCCGATCAGGATGCCGGTGGTGAACGGCACCCCCACCCGGCCGGCGTCGTCGAGCACCCGCAGCCGCACCGCGGGTTCCTTGTCCGGGGAGCCGAAGTGCGGCCCGCCCGGCTCCGACCAGAGCCGGGTCGCGGTGGTCTCCAGCATCATGCCCATGCTCGGCGCGACCGGCTTGAGCCGCTGCAACTCCGACCAGGAGAGCACACCCGGGTTCAGGTGCGGCAGCAGGCCGGTCTCCTCCAGCACCGCCACCGCGCAGGCGCGCAGGTAGTCGAGCGTCGAGTCGTAGCCCCGCTCGTCCAGCCAGCGGCGGGCCGCCGGCCACCGTTCCTCCGGCCGGTCGCCGAGCGTGAACAGCGCCTCCTTGCAGCCCTGCGCGGCGCCCTCCCGGGCGATCGCCAGCACCTCTTCGCGTTCCAGGTAGGCGGCCGGCAGCCGGTGCGGCACGGTGGCGAACGTGCAGTAGTGGCAGCGGTCCCGGCACAGCCGGGTCAGCGGGATGAAGACCTTCTTCGAGTACGTCACCACGCCCGGCCGGCCGGCGTCGCGCAACCCGGCGTCGCGGATCTCACCGGCGACCCCGAGCAGTTCGTCGAGCGCCGGCCCGCGCGCGGCGAGCAGGGCCGCCGCCTCGCCCGCGTCCAACGCCCGGCCGGTGGCGGCCCGTCCCAGTGCCCGCCGGACGGTCGCCTCGGTCGGTATGGGGTCGCTGCGATCAACCATCCGCCCAGCCTATGCGCTGCCCGCCGGGTACCGGTGAGGTGAGGCGGGGCCCCCTCTCCACGTCTTTGGTGGAAAGCGGGCCCCGCCTGCCGCCGGTGCCACGGGTCATCGGGGCTGGTTCGGGTCCTCCCGGTCGAAGCGCTGGGTGCGCTCGTCCTCGCCCGGGTTCGCCGACTCGGCGGACTGGCGCGGGATCGCCTGGGTCGGGTCCGCCGACGGCGGCTGGCCGAACGGCGGCGCCGACTGCGGCTGGCCGTACGACGGGTCGGACTGCTGCTGGCCGTACGGCGTCGACTGCGGCTGGCCGTACGGCGTCGACTGGTGCTGGCCGGGCTGCGGGGCACCAAACTGCGAACCGTGCTGCTGCCCGACGAACGGCGGGCCGGACTGCGGTTCGACGGCCGGCGGAGCGGACTGCGGGGCGTGCGGCGGGGCGGTGTTGAACGGCGGGGCCGACTGCGGCTGGCCGTACGGGCCGGCCTGCGGCCAGCCGGGCGGCGTCGACCCGGACTGCGGGTGACCCGGACCGGGCTGCTGCGGGTAGCCACCCTGGTAGCCACCGGGCTGACCGGGCTGCTGCGGCCAACCAGGCTGGGCCTGGCCGTACACGCCCGGCTGCGCCTTGGGCTTCGGCACGTAGAAGAGGGTGCGCCAGATCTTGAACACCATGTACGCGGCGACCGCGAAGATCGCCAACCAGGCCACCCGGGTCAGCAGACCGAGGAACGCGTCCAGCACCTCACCGTCGGCGAGCCGGCCGACCAGCCAGATCAGGAACGTCAGCGCGCCGAACACGACGGACACGCCGTACTCGACAAGCGCCACCAGGGTGATCAGTTTCGCCTTGGCCAGCACCGGGTGGATGTGGGTGGCCAGCAGGACGGCAAGCAACGGCAGAACCGTCGCCTCCAGCCCCATGAAGGCGAAGTAGGTGCTCCCCGCCCGACCGCTGAACGTGCTGTAGTCGTCGACCGGCACCAGCAGGCGCAGCAGGCCGACGAAGAGAAGCACGGCGTTGGCGCCGAGCAGGACGAGCGCGGCCAGTTCGCGCAACGACTTGGTCAACTGGCTGGCCTGCGCGGCATCACCGGACGCGGGCTCGGCGGGGCTGGTCACGGAACTCCCCCAGGGGATGAAAGCGGACAGTTGCCGAAGTGAGCGTAGTCTCTCCGGCCACCACGCGATCGACGGCGGCCCGTAGGCAAGGATGGACGGCATGCGCATCGTGGTACTGACCGGCGGCATCGGGGGCGCCCGGTTCCTGCTCGGCGTGCGGGCGTACGCCCGTCAGGCGGGCGCCGAGGTGACCGCCGTGGTCAACGTCGGCGACGATCTGCTGCTGCACGGGTTGAAGGTCTGCCCCGACCTGGACAGCGTGCTCTACACGCTGGGCGGCGGCGCCGACCCGGAGCGTGGCTGGGGGCGGGTCGGTGAGACCTGGACGGTCCGCTCCGAACTGGCCGCGTACGGCGCGGAGCCGACCTGGTTCGGCCTCGGCGACAAGGACCTCGCGACCCATCTGGTACGCACCACAATGATCAACTCCGGGTACCCGTTGTCCCAGGTCACCGAGGCTCTGGCGACCCGCTGGCAGCCGGGCGTACGCCTGCTGCCGGCCACCGACGACCGGCTGGAGACCCACGCCGTCGTCACCGACGGGCAGGGCCGACGGGCGATCCACTTCCAGGAGTGGTGGGTGCGGTACCGGGCCGACGTGCCCACGGACCGGTTCGTCTTCGTCGGGGCCGACGCGGCGAAACCCGCGCCCGGCGTGGTCGAGGCGATCGCCGAGGCGGACGTGGTGCTCGTCGCGCCGAGCAACCCGGTGGTCAGCATCGCCCCCGTGCTGGCCGTGCCCGGCCTGCGGGACGCGGTGGCCGGCGGGCCGGCCCCGGTGATCGGGGTGTCACCGATCATCGGCGGCGCGCCGGTGCGCGGCATGGCCGACCGCTGCCTGGCCGTGCTCGGCGTGGAGTGCAGCGCGGCCGGGGTGGGTCGCCTCTACGGCGGCCGCTCCGCCGGTGGGCTGCTCGACGGTTGGCTGGTCGCGCCGGAGGACGTGGGCACGGCGGTGCCGGACGTGACGGTCCGCGCGGCGCCGCTGCGGATGACCGACGAGACGGCGACCGCCGCGATGGTGCGCGCGGCACTGGAGCTGATGTGAGACTGGAGATCCTGCCCGTGCCGGGCATCGGTGACGTGACCGAGGGCGACGACCTGGCGGCGCTGATCGCCGGTGCGGCGCCCTGGCTGCGCGACGGCGACGTGCTGGTGGTCACCAGCAAGATCGTGTCGAAGGCCGAGGGCCGGCTGGTGGACGTGCCGGCCGACGGCCCGGAACGGCTCGCCGCGCGGGACCGGGTGCTGGCCGGGGAGACCGCCCGCGTGGTGGCCAGCCGCGGGGCGACCCGGATCGTGCAGACCCACCACGGGTTCGTGATGGCCTCCGCCGGCATCGACGCCTCGAACGTGGACAAGACCCGGCTGGTGCTGCTACCGGTGGACCCGGACGCCTCCGCGCGGGCGCTGCGCTCCGCGCTGCGCGACCGGTACGGAGTCGACGTCGCCGTCATCGTCAGCGACACCATGGGCCGGCCGTGGCGTAACGGGCTCACCGACGTGGCGCTCGGGGTGGCCGGCATGCCCGCGATCCGCGACCACCGGGGCGAGGTCGATCCGTACGGCAACGAACTGCACATCACCCAGATGGCCGTGGTCGACGAGCTGGCCGGCGCCGGTGAGCTGATCAAGGGCAAGTGCGACCAGGTGCCGGTCGCTGTCGTCCGCGGCTACCTCGCCGCGACCCGCGACGACGACGAGGGTGCCCGCGTCCTGCTCCGCGACGCCTCGATGGATCTCTTCGCCCTGGGCACCGCAGAGGCGCACGCCGCCGGCCTGCGGGCCGCGGCCACCCTGCCGGAGCGGACCGGCCCCGAGCCGGCCGACCCGGCCGTGGTCCGGCGGGCCGTCGCGGCGGTCGCCGACGTGGTGGCCGCCGGCACCGTCTTCACGCACGTCACCGACGACGAGGTGCGCGCCGGACTCGTCGCCACCGTGCCCGGCTGGCCCGCCTCGGCCACGGGCCTGGTGCTCGGCGCGGCGCCGACCCCGATCGACCGGGCGGACCTGGTCCGGTTCGGCGCGGACGTGCAGCGCCTGCGTACCGCGCTGGCCGCCGAGGGAGTCGCGTCCACGCTCCTGCCACCCCCGACGGGGAGCACCGCCAGCGCCGCCCTGGCGCTCTGACCCGTCGGGCCCGGCGCGGGTCAGGCGTCGAGGACCGCCCGGCCCAGCGGCGTCAGCGTGTGCAGGACGGTGTTGCGTTCGCGCTGGCTGACCAGCAACCCGGCGTTGCGCAGCACGCCCGTGTGCTGGCTGGCCGCGGCGGCGGAGATGTGCAGCCGGCGCGCCATCTCGCCTGTGGTGCAACCCTCGTCGGCGGCGTGGAGCACCGCCGCGCGGGTGCGGCCGAGCAGGGCGGCGAGTGCCTCGCGTTGCGCGGGGTCGCCGTCCCCGGCGCCGCCGGAGGTGAGCCCGGCGAGCCGGTCCACCGGGTAGACCAGCACCGGCGGCAGCGTCGGGTCGACGAGCGCCACCGGGATACGCGAGCAGAAGAACGACGGCACGAGCAGCAGTCCCCGACCGTCCAGGTGCAACTCGCGGGTGTCCGGGTAGTCGAGCACCTCGAGCACGCCGCCGCCCCAGCGCATGGTGGGCCGGAGGCTGGCCAGCAGCCCTTCGGCGCCGCCGTCGAGCATGGCCCGGGCCCGGCGGGCCCGGTCCGCCTCCACCGCGGCCTGCACCCGGGACCAGTACGGCGTCACCGCCAAGGAGTTGTACCGCGCCATGGAGTCGGTGAGGTGGCTGAGCGCCTCCGGTTCGCCGCGGGCGAGGGCGGTCGCGGACGAGGGCAGCGCGTTCTCCTCGGACAGCAGCGTGAGATCCCGGCGCAGCATGTCGACCGGGGTGCCCAGGACCGCTTCCAGCCCGGCCCGGAAGCCTTCCCGGCTGTCGAACGGGGTGAGGAAGTCGGGGAAGTAGCCGTGCGGCGGGTTGAGCGCGAGGAGCAGGCGGTAACGCTCGGCTCTGGTGTCGGTCCGCAGCCCGTGCGCCACGGCCTGCCGCCACGGGCTCATCAGCGGGTCACGGCTGCGCCCTTGGAGCAGGTGCAGGCTGAGGACCAGCTCCCAGAGCGGATCCGCGCCCGGGGCGACCCGGGTCCGCAGGACGTCCTCGCCCGAGAAAATGATCTTCAGCATGGAATGCTCCCGTGCGGGCGGCGGGGGCGCCGGCCACCCCTGCACTTTACCCGTCGGCACTAATCTCCATCTTTAAGCGTGAGGTGAAAAGCCTCGACGGAACCCCAGCCGGTTCGGCAGACTCTCCTTGCCCGCCGACGCCGGGGCGCGCTGTCGAACCGGTCGCCGGCTGACGGGCGTGGCCGGGTGGCACCACGAGGGTCTGCGGATTCACTCCGCAGGGGTGCCACCCGGCCGTCGCTCATCCGTCACGCCGCGTGCCACGGCAACGCACGCGGCGCTCGTACAGTGTCCGGGTGACCGACACCGATCTCGCCGCGTACGCCGACCTGCACGCCGACGCCGTCACGACGCTGAGCCGGTGGACGGCGACCAGCCCGGCCGCCGCCGCCAACCGGGACCGCACGCTGGCGCTGCTGGCCGACGGTCCGGTGGCGATGAGCCGGGCACACCGGGCGGGGCACGTCACGGCGAGCGCGCTGGTGCTCGACCCGAACGGCGAACGGGTGCTGCTCTGCCTGCACGGCAAATTCCACAAGTGGGCGCAGCTCGGCGGGCACTGCGAACCAGGTGACCCGACGCTGGCGGCGGCCGCGCTGCGGGAGGCCACCGAGGAATCCGGCATCGCCGCGCTGACCATCGACCCGGAACCGATCGACGTCGACATCCACCCGGTGACCTGCCAGGGCGGCTCGCTGCACTACGACGTCAGATACGCCGCCCTCGCCCCGGCGGGCGCGACCGAGCGGGTCAGCGACGAGTCCGAGGCGCTGGGTTGGTTTCCGCCGGACCGGCTGCCCGAGCCACTCGCCCACGCGACCGCCCAACTGGTCACGCCGGCGTTGGCCGCGCTGGCCCGACGCGCCGCCCGCTGAGAACGCGACAGCCGGCGGCGCACGGCGCACGCACCGGGGCCGGCGGACCGCCGGTGCGGTGCCGACCGGCGCGGATCAGACCAGACCCTCCTCGCCACGCTCCTTGAGCTGGTCGACGACCTTCTTCACGTCCTGCGCGCGGGCCCGGGGGCAGACCAGCAGCGCGTCCGGGGTGTCCACCACGATCAGGTCGTGCACGCCGACGGTGGCCACGAACCGGCCCGAGTGCGGCACCACGACGGTCCCGGTGGTGTCGTGCAGCAGCACGCCCGGCTTCGCCTCGCCGCCGAGCACCACGTTGCCGGCGTCGTCGGCCGGCAGCACCTCGCCGAGCGTGTGGAAGTCACCGATGTCGTTCCAACCGAAGTCGCCCGGCACGGTCGCTACCCGACCGGCCGTCGCCGCGCCCTCCATCACCGCGTAGTCGACCGAGATCCTCGGCAGCGTCGGCCAGACCGTACCGAGCACGTCGTCCTGCTCGGGGGTGCCCCAGGCGGCCGCGATGGCGGTGATCCCGGCGTGCAGCGCCGGCTGCTGGCGGGCCAGCTCGGCGAGGAACACGTCCACCCGCCAGACGAACATGCTGGCGTTCCAGAGGTGCCGTCCGGACCGGACGTAGACCTCCGCCACCTCGGCGTCGGGCTTCTCCTTGAACTCGCGTACCGGACGCAGCGGGTCGCCGTCCACCGGCTCGCCGGTCTCCAGGTAGCCGTAGCCGGTCTCGGGACGCGTCGGGGTGATGCCCACGGTCATCAGCAGCCCCTGCTCCGCGCCGCGGATGGCCTGCCGCACCACCTCGACCAGTCGGGCCGGGTCGCCGATCAGGTGATCGGCGGCGAACGAGCCCATCACCGCCTCCGGGGTGCGTTCGGCGATCACCGCGGCGGCCAGCGCGATGGCCGCGCAGGAGTCCCGCGGCGACGGCTCGACCAGGATGTTCTCCTCCGGCAGGCCGGCCAGTTGCCGAGCCACCGCCGCGGCGTGCGCGGCCCCGGTGACCACGAGTGTGCGCTCGGGTGTGGTCAGCGGCGACAACCGGTCGACCGTGGCCTGCAACAGGGAGTCGGTGGTGCCGGTCAGCGGGTGGAGGAACTTGGGGTGGCCGGCGCGGGACAGCGGCCACAAGCGGGTGCCGCTGCCGCCCGCCGGGATGACGGCGTAGAACATCAGCACATCATGCCCGAAGCGGGCGAGCACGGTCGGTCGGTCGGCCGGGGCCGGCGAACGGCGCTCAGGAACATGCCCGGCGCCAGGCGGCGATGTGCACCTCCGCGCTGGACTCCCAGGTGAACTCCTTGGCCCGCTCGAAGCCGGCCTTGGCCAGCGACAGCCGCCGCTGCTCGTCGTCGAGCAGGGCGACGAGGTCACTGGCGATCTGGTCCGGGTCCTCGCTGGTGTAGGCCACCGCGTCGCCGCCCACCTCGGGCAGGGACAGCCGGGGCGTGGTGAGCACCGGAGCCGCGCACGCCATCGCCTCCAGGATCGGCAGGCCGAAACCCTCGCCGTAGGAGGGGTAGGCGGCGACAAGCGCGCCACCGAGGAAGCCGGGCAGGTCGGCGTAGCGCAGGTAGCCCGGACGCAGCAGCCGCAGGTGCGGCGGCACGTCCGCCACCGCGCGGTCGATGTCGTCGTCGTGCCCCTGGCCGCCGGCCACCACAAGCGCGGGCGGGTTCGGCCGGTCGGCCACCGCCCGGGCCCAGCCACGGATCAGATTGGGTACGTTCTTGCGCGGTTCCTTGGCGCCGAGGAACGCGATGTAGCTGCTGTCGCCGAGACCCAGGCGGGCACGCACCCGGGCCTTCTCCTCCTCGCCCGGCGCGTGGAACGCGGCCTGGTCGACCCCGTGGTACGCCACGTCGATGCGGGTCGGGTCGGCGTCCAGCAGGCGGATCAGTTCGTCCCGGGTGGCCTTGCTCGGCACGATCACCCGGCTGGCCCGGCGCAGCGAGGTCTTGATCGCGCTGCGGAAGAAGGTGCGGCGGGACTTGTCGTAATGCTCCGGTTCGGTGAAGAAGGTCGCGTCGTGCACGGTCACCGTGACCGGGCAGCCGGCCCGCAGCGGGCAGGTGTAGAACGGCGAGTGCAGCACCTCCGCGCCGACCTGCTGGGCCAGCATCGGCAGGCCGGTCTGCTCCCAGGCCAGCCGGGCCGGCCGGTGCGCCACGGCCGCCGGAGCCGGAATCACCTCGGCGCCCGGCAGCATCCGGCGATAGCGCTCCAGGTCGGTGCGCAGGCTCACCACGGCCAGGTCCACGTCGGAGCCGCAGACCCGGCCGAGCGCGCCGAGCAGGCCGTCGACGTATCTACCGACGCCGCCACGGTCGGCGGGGACACTCGTGGCGTCGATGAGAACGCGGGGCGGGCGACCGGCGGTCACGGGGCGACTCCTCAGCTGGCGCGGTTGTGGGATAGAACACTGTCGGCAAGACTACGCCGGGCCGAGCCGACAACGCTGACCGCGACCCGACGGTACGCCGACTTGTCGGTGTCATCGAGTACGCGCGCGGGGCGCGTATCGTTCGCGCCGATGGCCGACAACATTGCCCGGGTGCTCGCCGACGCGATCGCGCCCGACCCCACCCGACCGCTGCTGACCTGGTACGACGACGGCACCGGCGAGCGCACCGAACTCTCCGGCGCGACGCTTGCGAACTGGGTGGCCAAAACCGCCAACATGCTCACCGACGAGGCCGGCGCCAGCCCCGGCGACCTGGCCGGCGTGCTGCTGCCACCGCACTGGCAGACCGCCGCGGTGCTGCTCGGCTGCTGGTCGGCGAAACTGACCGTGACCGACACGCTGGCACCCGTGGAGGTGCTGTTCGTCTCCGCCGACCGGGTCGCCGAGACCGCCGGGTGGGCGGCCTGCGAACGGTACGCCCTGGCGTTGGACCCGTTCGCGCTGCCGATGCGGCAGGTGCCGGACGGCTGTGTGGACTTCGTCGCGGCGGTACGCGGACACGGCGACCACTTCACCCCGTACCCGGAGAGTGGGGACGGGGACGCGGCGCTGCTGGCCCGCGCGCAGGCCCGCGCCGCGGAGCTGGGGATCGCCCCCGGCGACCGCCTCCTGGTCGACGTGAGCCGCTTCCCCGATCCGGTCGACTGGCTGCTGGCCCCGCTCACGGCCGGCGCCACCCTGGTCGCCTGCGCCAACCCCGACCCGGCCCGCCTGGCCACCCGCGCCGCAACCGAAAAGGTCACCCACACCCTGACCTGACCCGCACCACCTTCCCGCCCCGCGCCCCGCGATCTTGCAGTTGCCGCCCCCAGCCTGGGGCATTCGCCCGATCTAACCGGGCGGAAAGTGCAAGATCGCGCGGGCGAGTGGGGTGGGGGTGGGTTAGGCGGAGGTGGGCTCGTCGGTGCGGGTGCGGCGCTGAGCCAGGGCGGCGAAGGCCGTGAGGGACTCCGGGTTGACCAGGGCGCCCTTCGCCGCGGCGGCGTCGACCGGGGTACCGGTGAGGATCTTCTTGACCGGCACCTCCAGCTTCTTCGCACTCAGCGTGCGGGGCACCGCCCGCACCTGGTGGATCTCGTCGGGGACGTGCCGCGGCGACAGCGCGGTACGCAGCTCACGGCAGATCGTGCGGCGCAGCGCGTCGTCGAGTTCGAGGCCCTCGGCGAGCACCACGAACAGCAGCAACTCCCCCGCACCGCCCTCGTCGTCCTCCAGGTGCACCACCACCGAGTCGACCACCTCGTCGAGCCCCTCCACCACCGAGTAGAACTCGGCGGTGCCCAGGCGCACCCCGCCCCGGTTGAGCGTGGCGTCGGAACGGCCGGTGATGACACAGCCGCCGCGCTCGTTCACGGTGATCCAGTCGCCGTGCCGCCACACCCCCGGATAGACCTCGAAGTACGCCTCCCGGTAACGGGCGCCGTCCGGGTCGTTCCAGAACCCCACAGGCATGCTCGGCATCGGCTCGGTGATCACCAGCTCGCCCAGCTCGCCGACGACGGGCGTACCGTCCGCCGAGCGTGCCTCCACCTTCGCGCCCAACGCCCGGCAGGCGATCTCCCCGGCGTACACCGGCAGCAGCGGCACCCCGCCCACGAAGCCGGTGCACACGTCCGTACCGCCGGACAGCGACTGGAGCTGGAGGCGCTTCCCCACGTTCTCGTACACCCAGGTGAAACCCTCGGCCGGCAGCGGCGCGCCGGTCGAGCCGAGGCCGCGCAGCGCGGACAGGTCCGCGACGTCGCGGGGCACCAGGCCGGCCTTGCGGCAGGCCAGCAGGAACGGCGCCGACGTGCCGAGGTACGTGGTACCGGTCTGCGCCGCCAACCGCCACAGCGCCCCCAGGTCGGGGTGGCCCGGGTTGCCGTCGAAGAGCACGATCGCCGCGCCCACCGCCGGCCCGGACACCAGGAAGTTCCACATCATCCAGCCGGTGGTGGTGAACCAGAAGAACCGGTCCGCCGGACCCAGGTCGTGGTGCAGCGCCAGCATCTTCAGGTGCTCCAGCAGGATGCCCCCGTGGCCGTGCACGATCGGCTTCGGCAACCCCGTGGTGCCGGAGGAGTAGAGCACGTAGAGCGGGTGGTCGAAGGCCACCGGGGTGAACGTCGACGGCTCGTCGGTCTCGGCCGCCAGCTCCGCCCAGGAGATCGCGCCGTCCGGGACCGGGGCGGCCGGATCGAGGCAGCCGATGGCGACCGTGTGCCGCAGCGACGGCAGCGCGGCCCGGATCGCGGCCACCTCGGCACGCCTGTCGACCGGCTTCTCGCCGTACCGGTAGCCGTCGACCGCCACCAGGACGGTCGGCTCGATCTGCTGCCAGCGGTCGGTGACGCTGCGGGTGCCGAACTCGGGCGCGCAGGAGGAGAAGATAGCGCCCAGGCTCGCGGTGGCGAGCAGCAGCACGTAGGTCTCCGGGATGTTCGGCGCGTACGCGGCCACCCGGTCGCCCGGCCGCACGCCGAGCCGACGCAGCCCGGCGGCCGCCCGGCGGACCCGCTCCCGCAACTGCGCGGCGGTCACCGTCTCCGGGTCGCGGGTCTGTCCGTAAGCGATCACCGCCGGGTCGTCGTCGGCGAGGCCCGGCATGCGCAGCACGTTCTCGGCGTAGTTGAGCGTGGCACCGGGGAACCAGCGGGCGCCCGGCATGCCCCGGTCGGCGAGCGTGGCGGTCGGCGGGGTGTGCGCGACCACCTCGAACCAGTCCCAGATCGAACGCCAGAACCCGTCCAGGTCGGTCACCGACCACTGCCACAGCGCGTCGTAGTCGGCGAACTCCCGCCCGCGGTGCTCGGCCAGCCAGCGCAGGTAGTCACCGATCCGGGACCGTTCCCGCACGTCCGCCGGCGGCGTCCACAGCACGTCACCCACTGTTCCACCCTCCCTGAGGCCCCGGCACGACACTGTGCGCGGGCCGTGGCGCCATCTTGCCCTACCTGGCGTCCCCATTCTCCGCCCGAGGCAGCGCCCACAGTGCGTGGCCCACCCACACCCCGCACCCCCACCTCATGTGGCCCGGACGCAAGGAAGGGCCCCTTGTTAACGCATTCTGCATAGGAAGGGCCCCTGCTTAACACCGCACGCCGCGGGGCGGCCGCCGTCCGCGCGAGGCGCGCCCACCTGCCCGGGTGCGTTAAGCGGGGCCCCTTCCTCTACCGCAGGCATTAACAAGGGGCCCTTCCTTACACCTCAACCGGCGCGGTGGGCCTGGATGGCGCGGCGGCGGGCCAGGCGGTGCTCGCGGCGGATCTCGGCCTCCCGGAACCGGCGCTCGTCCTCCGGCGTCTCGGGCAGCACCGGACGGACCGGCCGCGGCGCGCCGCCCACGTCCACACCCACGAAGACCAGGTACGCGGTGGCGACCGGCACCGGCTCCTCCTCGGCCGAGTCCCAGCGCTCGGCGACCACCTTCACCCCGACCTCCATCGAGGTGTGCCCGGTCCAGTTGATCTGGGCGTGCGCGTGCACCAGGTCGCCCACCCGGACCGCCTCGGAGAAGACGATCTCGTCGATGGAGGCGGTCACCGCGGTGCCGCCGCTGTGCCGGGCCGCCGCCGCGCCGGCGACGTCGTCGACGAATTTCATCAGTACCCCACCGTGCACGGTCCCGTACAGATTGACATCGACCGCGGTCATGATGCGACTGAGCGTGACGCGGGAGTACGAGGTCGGCTTGCCCGGTGGGACCGCGGGATGATCTGTCATGCCGAAAACGGTACGGTGCGCGGATGCGACATCTCTGGAGCTTCCTCGCCGGGTTGGTGGTGGCGCCCGTCACCTGGGTGCTCGTCACGCTCGGTCAGGACGGATCTGGGCGGACCGTCAGCCGCTGGGTGGAGATCGGTACGTACAGCACCCCGAACCTGATCGAGCCCGCCGTCTATCTGGGCGTTGCCGGCATCCTGCTCGGCCTGCTCGGCACGCTGCGTTTCTCGCCGCTCGGCCCGCTGGTGGCGGGGCTGCTGCTCGCGGCCCCGTACGTCTGGTTGTTCGTCTCGCCGTTCAGCGTGCGGGACCGGGTGCCGGACGACCTGAAGCTGCTCGGTGACCCGCTGCCGCTGCGCGACCCACTGGACAACGGCACGCTGTTCCTCATCGGCGTGCTGCTGCTGATGGCCGTGTTCAGCGGGCAGCGGTGGCGGCGCGTCCCGGCACCCGCGACGACCGGGGCGGAGCTGACCCCGGCCGGCACCGGGGCCGAGCAGCGGCCCACGCCCACCGACTGGCCACCACCGGGCCCGCCGAAGGACCCTGACACGGCCCCGCTCACACTGGCCTATCCGGAGCCCGCCACGGAACCCCTGCCCCGCCGCACGGGCGGCGAGTCGCCTTGGTCCGCGCCCCCGCGCGGCGCCAACCGGGCGGACGACCCCACCGAGCGCCGCTGACCGTGCGGGCGGGCCGGGTCGTCCCGGCCCGCCCGCCCCACACGTTCCGCCCGTTCGGCACTTCTGCGGAACCGGCCGCGTCTGCTGTGGAATGCCCCGGCGATGGCACCTCGGAGACCGCCGCGGCGATGGGAGTGCGTCACCGGCGTCCGTGGTGCATGCCTAGCGCGTCAGCCGGTAGACGCTCACCTGCTCGATCCGAACCGTCAGGTCGTAGCCGAGCGCCGGAAGTTGTCGCATCACGGCCAGTTGCTGCTCGGCCGGTGCGAGTCCCTTCTTCGGGGGATCGACGACTGCCACCCAGTCCGGGCGGAACTGCTGGTGGGGGAAGCTGGGAAAGAGGTAGACCCTCGTCCGGTTGGTGAGTTGCGGCGCCAGCGAGTTCTCGGCGGCGACCGTCGCCTGGTCCGGGATGGTCGCCAGCGCTTTCCGTTCCGCCGAGGACAGCACGGGTCGCCAGGGCGCACTCCGGAACAGTTCGCCGATGGGGGAGTTCACGGACAGCAGGACCGCGAACACGACGCACCACGTGCCGATCGTTCGGCGGAACTGTCCGGAACATCGCGGCAGCGCCGCCCTGATGGAGGCGTGGACACCCGGCGCGGCTGCCGCGCCAGCGGCGAAGACGACGGGCATGAGCACGGCACTGTAGTGGTATTCAGTCCCCCAGTAAGCCGTATTGGTCGCCCAGAATCGCCAGGCGATCGTGGGCAGCGCGATGAGCAGGAGCGGGGAGCGCAGGGCCAGGAACGCCGCCGGCGCGAGCAGCATCAGGACGGTTTCAAGCTTCTGCAGGGGCATGACGAACCGCGCCAGAGGATTTCCCACCGCACCGGCGGCCTGACCCAGGTAGGTGTTCTCGCCGTACCCGTTGAAGTTCGGGATCAGCACCAGCATCGTCAGACCGCAGGCGGCCACACCGACGAGCGTCAGCAGCGCGCCCATTTTCCTCGGCCCGCGCAACAGGATGTAGAGGCCGATCGCGGCCACCGTGAGCCCCAGGTCTTCCTTGACGAGGAGCAGGGGAAGGGCATAGGCGCATGCCGCCCCCCACTCCTGCCGGTACAGCCGTTCCAGGCAGAAGGCCACGAGGACGACCGCCAGGCAGGTCTCGTGGAAATCGAAGGCCACCGCGTTCTGTATTCCCCAGGACAACGCGTACGCCGCGCCGAGGATGCCGCCGAGACCGGGTCCGCAGGCGCTGATGGCCAGCCGGGTGATGGGCACGACCGAGAGGGCGAACGCCGCGGCCTGAATCGTGAGCAGCGTGACCGGGCCGGGCACGAGGAGGTAGATCGGGCCGAGGGCCGCCAGTATCGGGCTGAAATGGTCGCCCAGGATGTTGACCCCCGGCCCCTTCAGCTCGCTGACAGGGGCGTCGAGGTGCGCGTATTTCCGAACGACTTGTTCGAAGATTCCGAGATCGAATCCGGTCGTGCGACCGGTGAGGTGCCGCAGTACCGACAACAGTTCGTAGAGGAGAAATGCGATTCCCGACAACACGTAAGGCAATGCGCGCGGGCGCGCCAGCCGCCACCTGCCGGACTCGGGCGGTTCTGGTGGTGCGGTAGGGCGGGGCTGTCCCGGCCTATCGGGTCTGCGCCGGATCGGTCTGGTTGTGCGGGCGTCCAGCTCGTCGCGTCGCATCGGTACATATTGACCGGCACCGGCGGGGCGGACAAGGCGGCCTGCCCGGAGCCGCCGACACCCGGTGGCGCGCGCACCGGCGGACTGGTCCGGTACGAGAAAGGACGTGCGATTGAGGTTCCCGGTGCCCGGCGACGGTCAGCGCGATGATCTCCGGGAATGTGTCGGGCCGGGCGGCACCCCGACCGGCGGTATGCCGATCGGGGCTACGACGACGACAACCACTGGGCCTTCCTGCGCCCCGCCCGCGCCGTCATCTGCTGGCGCCGACTCCCACGTCAGGAGTTCTTGAGAAGCTGACGGGCCATGACGATGCGCTGCACCTGGTTGGTGCCCTCGTAGATCTGGGTGATCTTGGCGTCCCGCATCATCCGCTCGACCGGGTAGTCACGGGTGTAGCCGTAACCGCCGAGTAGCTGCACCGCGTCGGTGGTGATCTCCATGGCGGCGTCCGAGGCGAAGCACTTGGCGGCCGCGCCGAAGTAGGTCAGGTCCGCGTCGCCCCGCTCGGACTTGCCGGCGGCGGCGTACGTGAGCTGCCGCGCCGCCTCCAGCTTCATGCCCATGTCGGCGAGCATGAACTGGATGCCCTGGAACTCGGCGATCGCCTTGCCGAACTGCTTGCGCTCCTGGATGTAGCCCTTGGCGTAGTCGAGCGCGCCCTGCGCGATGCCGACCGCCTGGGCGGCGATGGTGACGCGGGTGTGGTCGAGCGTCCGCATGGCGCTGGCGAAGCCGGTGCCCTCGGCGCCGATCATGCGGTCGGCCGGGATGCGGACGTTGTCGAGGTAGACCTCGCGGGTGGGCGAGCCCTTGATGCCCAGTTTCTTCTCCGGCGCGCCGAAGCTCACCCCCGGGTCGGACTTCTCCACCACGAAGGCGGAGATCCCCCTGGATCGGGCTGTGGGGTCGGTCACAGCGAAGACGGTGTAGTACTCGGACACGCCCGCGTTGGTGATCCACCGCTTCACGCCGTTGAGCACCCAGTGGTCGCCGTCGCGTACCGCCCTGGTCGTCATCGAGGCGGCGTCGCTGCCGGCCTCCGGCTCGGACAGGCAGTAGGAGAACATGCCCTCGCCGGTGGCGACCCGGGTGAGGTACTTCCGCTTCAGCTCCTCGGAGCCGGCCAGCAGCAGCGGCATGGTGCCCAGCTTGTTCACCGCCGGGATCAGCGAGGACGACGCGCAGGCCCGCGCCACCTCCTCGATGACGATGGCCGTGGCCAGGGCGTCCGCGCCGGCGCCGCCGTACTCGACCGGGATGTGCGGGGCGTGGAAGTCGGCTTGCCGCAGGGCCTCGAAGGACGCCTTGGGGAACTCACCTGTCTCATCCGCCTCGGCGGCGTGCGGGGCCACTCTGGCCGCACAGACCTCACGGACCGCCTCCCGGATCGCCTCGTGCTCCTCCGGCAACCGGTAGACCTCGAACGACTGCTCTGCGGCCATGTCGGCCCCTCCCCTTCCACCGCTATCATGCGCAGTCTGTGCCGCCCGAGGGCCGACGACTGCCGCAAACTGAAGGATAGCCACCGGCTCGGACGGAACCCTACCGGCGGGTAGGCTCGCGCTCGAGCGTCACCCGTCGGAGGCCACTACCCTCACAGCAGAAACTCAGTTCCCTCGGCGACCGGCCTAGGCGCCCCAGCAGAATGCGACGCGAGGAAGCGCCGCCAGTGCGAGCGGAGAAGACAGGCGTGACGATCCCGTACCCGAACTCCCAGCCGATGCCCGCCATCGCCGCAGTGACCCCGCCATCCGGCGCCGCCCGACCCCGGGTGACGTTCCTCGGCACCGGCTACCTCGGTGCGACCTACGCCATCTGCTACGCCGAGCTGGGCTACGAGGTGCTCGGTTTCGACGTCGACGCGGACAAGATCGCCAAGTTGAACGCGGGCCAGGTGCCGATCCACGAGCCCGGCCTCGACGAGTTGCTGCGCCGCAACCTGGCCGCCGGCCGGCTGCGGTTCAGCACCGACATCCAGGAGACCGCCGACTTCGGCGACGTGCACTTCATCTGCGTCGGCACCCCCCAGCGGGCCGACGGCATGGGCGCCGACCTGTCCTACGTCGAGGCCTCGGTGACCAACCTGGCCCAGCACCTGACCCGCAAGGCACTCATCGTCGGCAAGTCCACCGTGCCGGTGGGGACCGCGGAGTGGGTGGAGCAGCTGGTCGGCAAGCACACCAGGGACGACCTCGGCGTCGAGGTGGCGTGGAGCCCGGAGTTCCTCCAGGAGGGCTTCGCCGTCGACGACGTGCTGCGTCCGAACCGGATCGTGGTCGGGGTCAAGAGCGAGTGGGCCAACGGCATGCTCTTCGCCGCCCACAAGGGGGTCTTCGACCTGGCCGCCACCGAGGACCGCGAGGTGCCGCTGGTGGTCACCGACTTCGCCACCGCGGAGCTGGTCAAGGTCGCCGCGAACGCGTTCCTCGCCACCAAGATCTCGTTCATCAACGCGATGGCCGAGGTGTGCGAGGCCGCCGGCGGCGACGTCACCCAGCTCGCCCGTTCCATCGGCTACGACCCGCGCATCGGCAACCGGTTCCTGCAGGCCGGGCTCGGCTTCGGCGGCGCCTGCCTGCCGAAGGACATCCGGGCGTTCCAGGCCCGCGCCCAGGAGTTGGGCGCCGGTGAGGCGCTGCGCTTCCTGCACGAGGTCGACCTGATCAACCTGCGCCGCCGCAGCCGGGTGGTGCAGCTCGCCGCCGAACTGCTCGGCCGCCGCTCCGGGCCGGCCGGCCCGGACCTCTCCGGCACCCGGGTCGCGGTCCTCGGCGCCACGTTCAAGCCCAACACCGACGACGTACGCGACGCGCCCGCCCTCGCGGTCGCCGCGCTGCTCCGCAAGGCCGGCGCCGACGTGCACGTGTTCGACCCGCAGGGGATCGAGAACGCGCGCCGGGCGGTGCCCGAGCTGACGTACGAGGAGAACATGAACGACGCGGTACGCGGCGCCGACCTGGTGTGTGTGCTCACCGAGTGGGCCGAGTTCCGCAACGCCGACCCGGTCGCGCTCGGCGAACTGGCCAACGGGCGCAAGGTGGTCGACGGGCGCAACTGCCTGGACTCGACACTGTGGACGCAGGCGGGTTGGGAGTACCGGGGTCTGGGTCGCCCCTGACCCGTTGAGCGTCGGACCGGCCGGCCGGGAACCTTTCCCGCCCGGCCGGTCCTTATTGTTTCCCGGAACGCGCCGGCAACGGTCGAAATCCGGGCGCGCTCAGGGCATGCTGCCTCTGGGAGTTCCACAGTGCGGGGGCGCGGGCGGACGGGAGACTGTCGTGGAGAGCTTCAGGTGCGCTTCGTGCCGGCGGGACATCAAGCCTGCCGTGCGCTGCCCGCACTGCGGCGCCGAGCAGCCGCAGTGGGCTCAGCACCTGGTCGACATCGAACGCTCGATCGCCGAGATGAAGGCCCGCGACGCCGAGATCGCCCGGGAGCAGCGGCAGATCGCCGCCAAGATGCAGGCCGCACTCTTCCAGCGGGACATCCTGGCGCACGCCGGTGAGGAACGGACGCGGCAGGCCACCCGGACCCGCCGGGTGCTGCGTCGCCGTCCGGGCCGCCGCCCGCCCACCGCCGCCACCGGCGCCCCACCCCGGGTGCCCCGCCAGGGCGCCGCACCGCCGGGCACGGACGAACCACCCCCGTCGCCGCCGCGGGGCCGGCCGCGGTGGTTGGACGCCGACGACCCGGAACACCCGCCGGAGGCGTCCTCGCGGGAGGTGCAGAACATCCCGCTCGGGCTCGGCGCGCTGCTGCTCGCCGTGGCCGCGGTGGTGTTCGCCGCCGTCGCCACCAGTTCGATGGACGCGCTGGGCCGGCTCGCCGTGCTGCTGGTGGCGACCGCGTTGCTGCTACTCGCCCCGCCGGTGCTGGCCCGGCGAGGGCTCACCTCGACCGCCGAGACCATCGCCGCGGTCGGGTTGCTGCTGCTGCCGTTGGCCGGGTACGCGCTCTGGGCCGTCGACCGGATCGGCGGCGGGTCCTCGGGTGCCGCGTTCGCCGCGTCGATCTTCCTGGTCACCACCCTGGCCGCCCTCGGGTACGCGTACGGCACCGGCCTGCGCGCGCCCCGCTTCGCCGCCGTGCTGGCCGCCCAGCCGGTGCTGCCACTGCTGGCCTACGAACGGATCACCGGACCGGCCGGCTGGGCGTTGGTGCTCACCATGGTGGCGGTGCTGGACCTGGTGCTGGTCCGCTCGACGGTGACACGTGAACGGCCGGTGCGCCAAGATCTGCCGACCACCGCGCCGCAGCGGCCCGACCCGCCCCGGCAACGCGCCCACGACGACCGGCCCGAGTCGGCCCCGGAGGAGTCCGCCGAGGTGCTCGGTGGCCAACCGCCGCCGGGCCCGACCGCCGCCACCGCCCGACCGGTGCCCTGGCTGCCCGAGCTGACCTGGCTGCTGCACGGCGCGGCGGTCGCGGTGGCGCTGGCGTACGCGGTCACCGCCCTGCTGCGCGCCACCACCGTGCCGCCGGCCGCGGGCGCGGGCTCGGCGCTGCTGCTCGCCGCGCTGGTCGCCCTGGCCGGGACGTTGCTGGTGCGCCGGCCGCCGCTGCCGGACGTGGGCGCCGGCATCCTCACCCTGGCGGTGATCGGCGCGCTCGGCCGGGTCGCCTCGGTGGCCCTGCCGGGCCGGTCGTTGCTGCCCATCGCCGCGGTCATCGCGCTCACCGGGCTCGCCGTCCGCGCCGTGCCGGAATCGGCCCGGCGGGGCCCGCAGATCGCCTCCGCGGTGGCGTTGACGGTCAGCGGCCTGGTGGTCGCCGGCGGGGCGTTGCGGGCGGGACTGGCCCCGGTGCGGGCGTCCCTGCCGGCCTGGTCGGCCGACCTGAGCGGGTGGCACGCGGAACTGGCGCGGGCGGTCGGTCCGACCGGATGGCAGCTCGCCGCGAGCGCGCTGCTGCTCACCGTCGCCGCGATCATCGCGCTGCCGCCGGAGATCCGGCGCGAGTTCGCGGTGGTCGGCGCCGCCCTCACCGCGCTCGCCGTGCCGGCCTCCCTCGGTCTGGGATGGGCGGCGGCCTGCTGGCCGATGCTGCTGACCGCGGTCGCCGTCGGCGTGCTCGGTCTCACCGCCGGCACCGAACGCGCCGCCGTGGTGCACGCGGTCACCGCGGGCGCGTTGGGCCTGATCGGCGCCGGCGCCGCGCTCGCCCGGCCAGGGCTGACCGCCGCCGCGCTGACCGTGCTCTTCCTGGCCGGGGCGCTGGTCTCCCTCGCGCCGCGGGTCCGGCTCGCCGCCGCTGCCACCGAGACCGTCTCCGCCTGGGCGGCCGGTGGTGCCGCGTTCGCGCTGCCCGGCGCCGTCGCCGCGTTCGTCGCCGCCACCGTGCCGACCCCGCCGGTCGCCACCCCGGCGAACCTGCGCGAGATCACCGTGCCGATCCTCGCGGCGAGCTTCCTCGGCGTCTGCGTCACGCTCGGCTACGCCGCCCTGGTGCAGGTGGCGCAGCGGCACCTGAGCATGCCGCACGCGCTCGGCACGGTGGCCGGGGCGGTGGCCGTCGCCGCCGCCGGGTTCGGCGCGCCCGGCGCCACCTCGGCGGACGCCTGGCTGGGCGGCCTGCTGCTGATCGCCGCCGCGCTGCTGGCGTTGGCCCCCCGGATCGACGCCGGGCGCCGCGCCGACATGTCCCTGGACGGCTCCGACCTGGCCCTCGCCGCGACCACGGTGGCGCTCGTCGCCACGATGGCCCGGATCGCCGCGGTGCTCGCCCCGGGCGGCCAGCTCGTGGTGGCCTCCGCGCTGGTGCTGCTGGTGGCGGTGGCCGCGCGGGCACTGCCCGAGGAGTGGCGACGCGGCCCGATCCTCGGCATCGCGGCCGGCGGCACGCTCATCGGCCTGATCGCCGGCTGGAGCGCGGGGCGTGGCGGGCTCGGCGTGCTGGCCACTCCCGGCCCGATCTGGGCCGGCGACCTGAGTGGCTGGCCGGCCGCGCCCACCGGCGGGTCGACCTGGCAGGCACCGGTCGCGTTGGTGCTGCTGGCGGTGACCGCCGCCATCCTGTTGCCGGCGCCCTGGAAGTACGACATCTCCGGCGCGGCCGTCGTGCTGGCCACCGTCGCCACGCCCGCCGCGTTCGACCTGCCTTGGTGGTCCCCGGTGCTGGTGGGCGCCATGGTCGCCACGGTCTACGGGGTGGCGGCGGTGTCCGCCGTGGACCCCCGGGCGGCGTTGTCCCGGGCCACCGTGGCGGGCGTGGTCGCGTTGCACGCGGCCGGCGCCGGTCTGGTGCGGCCGTGGACCACCGCGCTGGCGCTGGGCAGCATCGCGTTGATCGGGGTGACCGTGGCCGCGCTGGCTCGGGTGTTCGCGCCGGCGCAGGTCGACGACGTCCGTACCGAGGGCATGCCGCCGCACCTGGTGCAGGTGGGTGGCGCGGCGGCCGGGGCGGCGCTGCTGGCGCTGCCCGGCGCGGTGGCCGCCATGTCCGCCGAGTTCGGCCGCCCGTCGCAGGTGGTGCTGACCGCCTCGCTGGCCGCCGCAAGTCTCGGACTGGCCGCGGTCGCGGCGGTTCGCCGTCAGGTGCCGCAGTACCTGCCGTACGCGAGCGTTGCCGTGGTCGGCGCGGCCACCATCACGGCCGCCGCCGCGCTCTGGGTAGACCTGCCCGCCGGGGTGTTCGCCGCCGCCGCGGCGCTGCTCGGCGTGCTCGCCGAACTGGTACGGGCCGCCACCGTCCCACCTGCCGGCTCGGGTCGGCCGGTCCGCCGCTGGACCGTGCTGCTCAACGGCGCGCTACGCCGCGAACCGGACGAACCCGAGCTGCGCTGGCGGGTCAGCCCGGCGGCCGGCGCGCTGGCCGCCGCGGCGTTGCCCGTCGCGCTGGCACTGGCCACGCTGGCGCCGTCGCTCGTGGTGGCGCTGTTCTCGCCGTACGGGGCGCTGAGCCGGGTGTGGCAGGGGGCGCCGCCGGAGCTGCTGACCCCGCCGCCGGAGGCGGTGAACCCCACCCACGTGCTCACCGCGCTTCTGCTGACCTTGACGGCTGCGCTGGCCGCCACCGGGTTCAGCGGTGGTCGCCGGTCCCGTGCGGTGCCGGTGATCCTGCCCGGTGCGGCGCTGACCATGCTGATCGCGCCGGTCGCCCTGGGCCAGGGCTGGCCGGTGACCGCCCTGGCCGCGCTCGTGGTGTTCACCTTCTCGATGCTCGGGCTGGCGCTGACCCCACCACCGGCGCTCGCCGAGCCGGCCCGGTCGATCCGGGTCACCCGGGTGCTGGTCTTCGCGATCGGGCTGGCCGCCGGCGGCGCCGGGCTGTGCGGCGGCCTGGCCGCCCGCGACCTGACGCTGTTGACGCTCGGCGGCGCGGTCGGGGTGGGCACCGTCGCCGCGCTGTTCGGCACCACCCAGCGGGCCCGCATCCTGGGCTGGCTGTTCGGCTCGCTGATGGCCCAACTGTTCGTGCTCACGCTCGGCCTGGTGTCCGGGCTGGCCGCGGTCTGGTCCGCCTTCGGCGTGCTCGCGGTCGGCGCCGCCCTGCAGGTGTTCGCCGCCACGCTGCCCCGGCTGCGCCGGCCTGAGGCGTACCGGGAGGCGGCCACCGTCGAGTGGAGCGGCTTCGGGGCGGCGCTCATCGCGCTGGCCCTGGCGTACGACTCTCCGCGGCACATCGCCGCGTTGCTGGCCGCCTGGGGGGCGGTCCTCGGGGTCGCGGCCACCCGTCCGGGGCGCCGCCCGATGGAACGCAACCTGCTGTTCTGGGCGGTGGTGGCCTGCGAGATCAGCGCCTGGTGGATCCTGATGCGGGTGGCCGACGTGGCGTTGCCGGAGGCGTACACGCTGCCGTTCGCCGCGCTCGCCCTGCTGGTCGGGGTGTTGCAGCTGCGCCACCGGCCCGACCTGTCGAGCTGGGTGGCGTACGGGCCGGCGCTGGTCACCGCGTTCCTGCCGACGCTGGCGATCGTGGTGGCCACCGAGTCCAGCATGCTGCGTCAGGTGCTGCTGCTGCTCGGGGCCGTCGCGGTGCTGATCTTCGGTTCGAGCAGCCGCCAGCAGGCGCCGGTGATCGTGGGCGCCACGGTGACCGCGATCGCCGCGGTGCACGCGCTGTTCAGCCTCGGCCCGTGGCTGGTGCTGATCCCGGTCGGCATCGTCCTGCTGGTGCTGGGCGCGAGCAACGAACGCCGCCGCCGGGCCCAGGAGCGCCTGCAGACCGCGCTGCGCGGAATGCGATGAGTACCGGCTCGCAGCACATCCGGCCGGCGCGACGTCCCTCGGCGGCTCGGCCTCGCACGGTCCGAGACACCCGGCCCGACCGGCGCAGTTCGGTGACAGTCCGTGTCGACGGTCCGCGCCGGGTCGGTGCCCCTCGTCCGCCTTTGCTCTGCACCCACGGACGCAGCAGTCACCCGTCGTGATGAGGATTCTCGTCGCGTCATCTGCGAGGCAGCGCCGCGCCACAGGTCAACTGCGTGCTGCGTCGATGGCTGCAGAGCAAAGGCGGCGGAGGGCATCCTCACGCACCGCCCCGATCGGTCGCTCTGAGTGACTGCCCGGTAGAAACACGTGGAGTGACGAGGTCAGGCCAGCGACGCCCGCAACGCGGCTTCCTTCTCGGCGACCAGATCCTCCAGGCCCGCCTGGTAGGCGACCATCTTCTCGCGCAACGCCGCGTCGGAGGCGCCCAGGATGCGCACGGCGAGCAGGCCGGCGTTACGGGCGTTGCCGATGGACACGGTGGCGACCGGCACCCCGGCCGGCATCTGCACGATGGACAGCAGCGAGTCCATGCCGTCCAGGTACTTCAACGGCACCGGGACGCCGATCACCGGCAACGGGGTGACCGAGGCGACCATGCCGGGCAGGTGGGCCGCCCCACCCGCGCCCGCGATGATCACCCGGACACCACGCTCGGCGGCGGTCCGACCGTACTCGATCATCTTGACCGGGGTGCGGTGCGCCGAGACCACACCGACCTCGTAGGGCACGCCGAACTCGTCGAGCGCCTCGGCCGCGGCCCGCATGGTCGGCCAGTCCGAGTCACTGCCCATGATCAGCCCGACGCTGCTCATTGTTGCCCCTCCCGGAGCCAGCGGGCGGCAAGCGCCGCCCGGGCCCGCACGTCGGCCAGGTCGTTCCCGAGCGCCGTGACGTGCCCGATCTTGCGGCCTGGGCGGATCTGCTTGCCGTACAGGTGGACCTTGGCGCCGGGGTCGGCGGCGAACAGGTGGTGCAGCCGTTCGTCGATCGACATCCCGCCCGGCTCCCCGCCGAGCACGTTCGCCATCACCACGACCGGCGCGGTGAGCGAGGTGTCGCCCATCGGGTAGTCGAGCACCGCCCGCAGGTGCTGCTCGAACTGCGACGTCCGCGCCCCCTCGATGGTCCAGTGCCCCGAGTTGTGCGGCCGCATGGCCAGCTCGTTGACGACCAGCCCGGCCGGCGTGTCGAACAGCTCCACCGCGAGCAGGCCGACCACACCGAGCGCGGTGGCCAGGTCGATGGCGAGCTGCTGGGCGGCGACCGCCTGCTCCTCGGCCAGGTCGGGCGCCGGCGCCAGCACCTCGACGCAGATGCCGTCGCGCTGCACCGTCTCCACCACCGGGTACGCCGCGACCTGCCCGAACGGCGACCGTGCGACCTGCACGGCCAGCTCCCGGCGCAGCGCCACCCGCTCCTCGACCAGCAGCGGCGTGCCGCCGTCGAGCAGCGTCGCGGCCAGTTCGGCGGCCTGGTCGGCGTCGTCCACCATCCGGACGCCCCGGCCGTCGTAGCCGCCCCGGGCGGCCTTGAGCACCACCGGCCAGCCGGTCTCCCCCCCGAAGGCGATCAGGTCGGCCGGGGACTCCACCGGACGCCAGGCCGGGTTCGGGGCGCCCAACTCGCCGAGCCGCTCCCGCATCACCCGCTTGTCCTGCGCGTGCACGAGCGCGTCGGCCGGCGGGAACAGCTTCACACCCTCGTCGGTGAGCGTGCGGATGTGCGCGTCGGGCACGTGCTCGTGGTCGAACGTGACCACGTCGCAGCCCTTCGCGAACGTGCGAAGGGCGGCCAGGTCGGTGTGGTCGCCGTACTGGACGTCGGCGGCGACGAGCGCCGCGCCGTCCTCCGGGGCGAGAGCCAGCACGCGCAGCGACTGGCCGAGTGCGATGGCGGCCTGATGGGTCATCCGGGCCAGTTGGCCGCCACCCACCATGCCCACGACGGGAAGACCGGTACGGGAGTCCATAGCGCCGCCAGCCTATAAGGGCCGCCCCCGGGCCGGGCCGCGAGGGCGGCGGTCCCGGGGGCACGGCCGAGGCTCAGCCGAGCTGCGCCACGAGGTCCTCGACGGTGGTCACCGGCCGCTGGCAGACGAAGCCCCGACACACGTACGCGGTGGGCCGCCCGTCGACGAGCGACCGCCCGGCCAGCAGCGGCACACCGGGCTGGTCGGGTGCGCCGGCCACCACCACCGCACCGGGCGGGGCGTGCCGGCGTGCGGCGGCCACCAGCGGGTCACCCGCCGGGTCGTCGGTGGCCACCGCGATCTCGTACGGCCCGGACAGCAGCGCCTCGCCGGCCGTGGCCGCGTACCCGGTGAACCGGGCATGGCGGTCGACGATCGGCGCGACCGTCGACAGCGTCTTCTCCGCCGCCTCCCGGTAACGGGTCTCCCCGGTCAGCGCCGCGTACGCCACAAGCGCCGCGACGATCGCCGAGCGGCCGGACGGGGTGGCATTGTCGGTGGGGTCGGCCGGCCGGGTGACCAGGCGCTCGGCGTCGTCGGCGGTGTCGTAGAAGCCGCCGTCCGACGCGGCGAAGCGGGCCAGCGCCACGTCGAGCAGCTCACCGGCCAGGGTCAGCCACCGTCCCTCGCCGGTGAGCTGGTGCAGCGCGCAGAACGCCTCGGCCACGCAGCCGTAGTCCTCCAGCACCCCCGCCGGCTCGCCGACGGCCTTGTCCCGGGACACCCGGCGCAGCCGGCCGTCCACCAGGTGCACCGCGGCCAGGTGTTCGGCCGCGTCGCGCATCGCGCCCTCGGAGACGATGAGCACGCCGTCCATCAGGTTCGCGTCCTCGTCGCCGGCGGACACCAGAAGCGCTGCGACCTGCTGGAACTCGGCGATGGCGGTGATCGCGAGACCGTTCCAGGCGGCCACGACCTTGTCGTCGCGGGCCGGTTGCGGGCGGGTGTCGCGGGCCGCCAGCAGCCGCCCCACCACGTCCTGCCAGCGGGCCCGCACCGCCGGGTCGGCGTCGTCGACGTCCCGGGCCAGCCGCAGCACGCTCGTGCCGTGCTCGAACGTGCCGCCCTCGGTGACCTCGAACAGGTCGGCGGCGAAGCGGCCGTCGTCCTCCCCCAGTACCTCGACCAGTTGGGCCGGCGTCCAGACGTAGGTGAGCCCCTCCACGCCGCCGGTGTCCGCGTCCAACGCGGAGGTGAAACCCTCCCCGGCACGGTGCATCTCGTCGGCGAGGAAGCGCGCGGTGTCCCGGGCCACCCGGCGGGCCAACCGGTCGCCGGTGAGCCGCCACAGCTGGGTGTAGACCCGCAGCAGCAACGCGTTGTCGTAGAGCATCTTCTCGAAGTGCGGCACGGTCCAGTGGCCGTCCACCGAGTAGCGGGCGAAACCGCCGGCGAGCTGGTCGTTCAGGCCACCGCGGGCCATCGCCTCGCAGGTGTGCCGGACGATCTCCAGGCTCCGCGTCGAGCCGGTGCGCTGGTGGTGCCGGAGCAGGAACAGCAGATTCATGTGCGGCGGGAACTTCGGCGCGCCGCCGAACCCGCCGTTCGTCTCGTCGTACTCCCGGGCGAGCTGACCGGCGGCACCGTCGAGCAGTTCGGCGGTGAGCGGGGCGGTCACGCCGCCGACGGCCTGCGCGCCGCCGATCGCCTCGACCACGGCCGCGCCCTGACGCAGCACCGCCTCCCGCTGGTCACGCCAGGCGGTGGCGACCGACCCGAGCAGCCGGACGAAGTTGGCGCGGGGGAAGTACGTGCCGCAGAAGAACGGCGTGCCGTCCGGGGTGGCGAAGACCGTCATCGGCCAGCCGCCCTGCCCGGTCATCGCCTGCGTGGCGGTCATGTAGACCGCGTCCACGTCGGGGCGTTCCTCCCGGTCGACCTTGACGCAGACGAAGTCGTCGTTCATGAGCCGGGCCACCGCCTCGTTCTCGAACGACTCGTGGGCCATCACGTGGCACCAGTGGCAGGCCGCGTAGCCGACGGAGATGAGCACCGGCACGTCACGCCGCTTCGCCTCGGCGAACGCCTCCTCGCACCAGGGCCACCAGTCGACCGGGTTGTCCGCGTGCTGGAGCAGATAGGGCGAGGTGGCCTCGGCGAGTCGGTTCACCACCCGACCCTAGCCGCCACCCGGGCCCGCCGCCGCCGGTGCGGCCCGGTCAGGAGGCGCCGTCGGCGCGCAGCGGAAACACGTTGCCCCGGGCCGCGTCCCGCAGTGACCCGAGCACCGCGGCGATCTTGTCGGCCGGCATCGGCTTGAAGAAGTGGTAACCCTGGGCGGCGGTGCAGCCCAACTCGGCCAGCGCGCTGCGCTGCTCGGCGGTCTCCACGCCCTCCGCCACCACCCGCAGCCCCAGCTCGTGCGCGAGCCCCACGGTGGTCCGGACGATCGCCGCCGCCTCCGGCGAGTCGGCCATCCGGAGCACGAAGGACCGGTCCACCTTCAGCTCGTCCACCGCGATCCGGGTGAGGAACGTCAGCGAGGAGAAGCCGGTGCCGAAGTCGTCGACGGCGAGCTGCACACCCATGGCACGCAGCGTGGCCAACACCTCGTCGATGACCTCCAGCTCGCTCATCACCACGGTCTCGGTGATCTCCAGGACCAGGCGGTGCGGCGGGACCTGGTGGCGGCGCAGCGCGTCGGCGATCTCGGCGGGCAACCGCGGGTCGAGCAGGCTGCGCGCCGACAGGTTCACCGAGATCGGGACGTCCAACCCGTCCCCGGCCCAGCTCGCCGCCACGGCCAGCGCCTTGTCCAGCACGTACCGGGTGAAGGTGCCGAGCTGTTCGCTGTTCTCCACCGGGCGGATGAAATCGGCCGGGCCGAGCCAGCCCCGGCGCGGGTGCCGCCAGCGGATCAGCGCCTCCACCCCGGTCGGCGCTCCGGTGGCCAGATCCACCGCCGGCTGCAACGCCAGCACCAGCTGGTCGTCGGCGGCCAGGGCCTCCCGCAGCTCCGCGAGCAACGCCAGGTGGTCGGTGCTCGCCGCGTCCCGGGAACTGTCGTACGTGGCGACGCTGCCGCCGCCCTCCTTCGCCTGGTACATGGCGATGTCGGCGCGCCGCAGCAGCTCGGTCAGGTCGGCGGCCCCCGCGTCGGCGACGACCACGCCGACGGCCACCTCGACGGACATCCGCACCCCGGCCACCTCGGTCGGGACGGCGAGGCGCTCGGCGACCTCCCGGGCCTGACGCAGCGCGTACGCCAGCGGGGCGGCCCGGTCCCCGACCATCGGCGCCGAGGTCAGCAGCAGCGCGAACTCGTCACCCCCGAGGCGCCCGAGCAGGTCGCCGGCGCGGGTGAGGGCGGCCAGCCGATCGGCGGTGAGCCGCAGCAACTGGTCGCCGGCGGAGTGCCCCAGGGTGTCGTTGACCTCCTTGAACTGGTTCACGTCGAGCAGCAGCAGGGCCACCGGGTGGTCGTGCGGGCGCTGCCGCAACGCCTGGTCGCCCTTGGCCAACAGCGCCGCCCGGTTGAGCAGGCCGGTGAGCTGGTCGTGCACCGCCTCGTACGACGAGCGGGCGGTGACCAGCCGCAGTTCCCGGTGGGTGGCCGCGTCGTGCAGGGCGGCGGCCAGGGCGTCGCCGAACGCCGCCACGCCGTCGCGTTCCCGGGCACTGGGCGGGGCGGACCGGGCGAACCGTACGCGCAGCCGCCCGACCTCGGTGGTGCCCACGGCCAGCCGCCGCACCAGTTCGTGCCCACCGGTGTCGGCGGGCGTCGCGGGTTCCGTCTCCAGGTCGTGCACCGGTCCCCCGCGGTCGGCCCGGTAGCGCCGCCAGTGCCCCTCGCCGCGGGCCACGTCGACCTCGACCCGTTCGGCGCCGAACAGCGTGAGCGCACCGGTCACGGCGGCGGTCGCCACGCCGCGTTCGTCGAGCCGGTTGAGCGCGGCGGTGGCTTCGGCGAACGCCCGCCAGGTCCGCCGCTCCTGGTCGGCCCGCAGCCGGTGCCGGTAGGTCTGCTGGAGCAGCCAGAGCGGCGGCGGCAGGAGCAGCAGCCAGCGCGGGTCGAGTTCGAGCAACGCGACCACCGCCAGGCCGACCGCCACGTTGCCGACGAACATGGGCAGCTTGCCGCGCAGCGCGGCGAGCAGCGGCGGCCCGATCGGCATGCCGTGCCGCAGGGCCAACGTGGCGGCGCCCAGCACGGCGGTGGTGAGGAGGTAGGTGACCGCGCCGACGCTGAGCGCCAGGGCCAGCTCGAAGGTGGGTGCGGCGAGCAACGGCCGGCCCAGGGCACCGGCGACGGCTGCGGCGAGCGCGGCGGCGATGGTGAGCGAACCGATGATCCGCACCAGCTCCGGCACCGGACGGCGGTCGGCGGCCAGTGACATCACGATCCAGGCGGCGCCCGCCCCGAGCAGTGCCGCCGCCGGCAGCCAACCGGTCGGCACCAGCCACAGGCAGATGACGAGCGCGGCCTCGCCCCAGGTGATGCTGACCATGCCGGAGGCGGCGCGGAACCGCAGCCGGGCGAGCTGGGCAACGGCGAACACGACTGCGGCGAGGCCGAACCGCGCCGGACCGGACGGCGGGTGGCCCGCCGGCAGGTGCTCGGCGACGGTGAGACCCCACACGGCGGCCAGCAACCCGGTGAGCGCGATCGCGACGGTCAGCACGACGACGGGCACCGGTGTGTCGCGCGGCCCGGCCCGGCCCGGCGGGCGGTCGGTCGACTCGGAGGTCACGTGGCCGCCCCGTCGACGGGTCGACCCGGGGCACGGTCGGGGGTCGTGGCTGACTCCGACATCGGCGCCCCCTTCCGCCCAGGGTCCGGGGCCTGACGGTCCCCCCGGCGGAAGGCTAAGCCAAAGCCGGTGGCCGCAACAGGGGGCGACGACCGGCTTCGACGTGATTCACGTGGTGTTCAGCTGTTCCGATGCTGCTGAGGGCCCGTGGGGGAGTTCGTGGGTGAATCCTGCGCGTCGGCCCCGTCTGTCGGATCGGAGACGGTGGACTGGACCCGCTCCGGGCCGCCCTGCTGCGGGAAGCGGTCGGGCAGCCGGCGCAGCCGGGCGTTCATGTTGCGGATCAGCAGGACGGTGACGGTGGCCAACGCGACGATGAGGAAGAGGCCCATCGGCCCGGCCAGACCACCCGTACGGGTGTCACCGAAGTTGTTCTCCGCGAGCACCTGGGCGGTGGTCAGCATGGTGTTCCTCCGATGTGCGGCTGGCCACCAGGGTAGCCCTCGGCCCGGTCAGTGGGCACGGCACGCCTCCCGCACGCCCGCGAAGAGGTCGGACTCGGGCACCGGGCTGTCCACCAGCGAGCGGGCGAGCTGGAAGTCCTCCGTCGGCCAGGCGCGCTGCTGCACCTCCATCGGCACCTGGAACCAGAAGCCGTCCGGGTCGATCTGGGTGGCGTGGGCGCGCAGCGCGTCGTCGCGGACCGGGAAGTAGTCGGCGCACTCGACCCGGGTGGTGACCCGGGCGCCCTTGTCGGGGCGATCTTCCCAGCGCTTCATCCAGTCGCCGTAGGGCGATTCGAGTCCGGCGGCGAGCACCGCCTCGTGCAGGCTCATGATCTTGGCGCGGGAGAAGCCCACGTCGTAGTAGAGCTTCAGCGGCTGCCACGGCTCGCCCAACTCCGGGTAGCGCTCCGGGTCGCCGGCCGCGTCGAACGCCGCCACCGTGACCTTGTGGGTCATGATGTGGTCGGGGTGCGGGTAGCCGCCCTCCTCGTCGTACGTGGTGACGACGTGCGGACGGAACTGCCGCATCAGCCGCACCAACGGCGCGGCGGCGACGTCCACGTCCTGAAGGGCGAAGCAGCCCTCCGGCAGCGGCGGCAACGGGTCGCCCTCGGGCAGCCCCGAGTCGACGAAACCGAGCCACGCCTGCTCGACGCCGAGGATGGCCCGGGCGGCGTCCATCTCGGCACGCCGGATGTCCCCGATGGCGGCCCAGACGTCGGGCCGGTCCATCTTGGGGTTGAGCACACTGCCCCGCTCACCGCCGGTGGCTGTGACGACCAGGACGTCCACCCCCTCGGCGACGTATTTCGCCATGGTGGCGGCGCCCTTGCTCGACTCGTCGTCGGGATGGGCGTGCACCGCCATGAGACGTAGCTGCTCTGCCACCTTCGGCACTCCTCGTCTGGTGCCCGCCGGACGACCGCCACGATCGACCGGCTGACCTGCCGGAATCTTCCCCCGCCCGGGCGAGAGCCCCCGTGGTGACAGGTCGGGACCGCCCCCGGCGGTGACCAGGGCCACGCCGGTCGGTCGAAGCCGACCTGCCATCCTTGACTCAGCACCGGGCTGGGAAGATGGACCTAGCCATTCTTGCCGATACCGCCGACAACAACGCCAGGAGATAGCCGCCGGTGAGCGAGACGCACGCCACAGTCGCCGCGCAGTCGCCGGCCTTCCCGCCCGGCCGGTACGGCCGACGCCGGGAGCCGGGACGCCGCCGGCCGGTCCTGCTCGCTCTGCTGGTGGCGGTCCTGCTGGCCGGCCTCGGACTGGCCGCGACGAAGCTCTACCAGCAGTACGGCGACCCGGAGTACCGGGGCGAGATGATCAGCTACACCGACATCACCGACTCCGGGGTGGTGGTCGACTTCCGGGTCACCGTGCCGCCGGGCGGCACCGCCACCTGCCTGCTGCGGGCCCGCACCCACGACGGCGCCGAGGTGGGCCACGCCGAGGCCACCGTGACCGCCGAGCCCGGCCAGCGTCACGTCCGGACCCGGCACGAGGTACCCACCACCGCCCGGCCGTTCATCGGCGAGGTGGTGCGCTGCCGCCCGGCCGGCTGACCCGCACCACCGGCCCTCCACCCCGCACCCCTCGCCGGCGCCCGGGGCGTTCGCTCACACCCCGACGCGAACGGCACTGGTAACCTCGGATGTTCACCTGTCAGCCAGTCCGCACAACCGAGGAGATCGCCTGTGTCCACCCAAGGAAACGAGGCGCCCGCCACCTGGCTGTCCCAGGAAGCCCACGACCGCCTGCAGGCAGAGCTCGACGAGCTGATCGCCAACCGGACGGTCATCGCCGCCGAGATCAACGCCCGGCGCGAGGAGGGTGACCTGCGGGAGAACGGCGGCTACCACGCCGCCCGCGAGGAGCAGGGCAAGGCCGAGGGCCGCATCCTCTACCTCAAGGAGCTGCTGCGCACCGCGAAGGTGGGCGAGGCCCCGACCACCGACGCGGTGGCGCCGGGCATGGTCGTCACGATCTACTTCGACGACGACGCCGACGACAGCGAGCAGTTCCTGCTCGGCTCCCGGGAGATCTCCGCCACCACCGACCTCACCGTCTACAGCCCCGAGTCCGCTCTCGGCCGGGCGATCCTCGGCGGCAAGGCCGGACAGACCTGCACCTACACGGCACCCAGCGGGGCCGACATCAAGGTGACGATCGTTTCCTTCGAGCCGTACAGCGGCTGACACCCCTCCGGACCCGCGCCGGACGGCTCGGGTCCGACCCGACCGAGGCTGACAGACTCCTCGGACCCGTGCCACCCACGTCGACGCCCCGACCGGGACCACCCGGCCGGGGCGTTCGCGTACCGGTGCGGGCTCAGCCCTCGCCCGTGAACACCACCTGGTAGCCGCTGGCCCGCAACGCGCCGATGAGCGTGTCCGAGTGCGCCACCCCGCGGGTCTCCACCGACAACGCCACCTCCACCTCGCCGAGCCGCAGGTGCGGATGCGCCCGCTGGTGCACCACGTCCACCACGTTGGCCCGATGCTCGGCGATCTCGCCGAGCAGCGACGCGAGCTGCCCGGGGCGATCCGAGCAACGCACGGTGATCCGCAGGAACCGACCGGCCGCCGCCAGCCCGTGTTCGATCACCCGGAGCATCAGCAACGGGTCGATGTTGCCGCCGGAGAGCACCGCGACCACCGGCGCGGTCACCTCCACCACACCGGCCAGCAGCGCCGCCACGCCGACCGCGCCGGCCGGTTCGACCACCTGCTTGCCCCGTTCCAGCAGCATCAGCAACGCCCGGGAGATGTCCTCCTCGGAGACCGTGACCACGTCGTCGACGAGCTTGCGGACATGGGTGAAGGTCAACTCGCCGGGACGGCCGACGGCGATCCCGTCGGCGATCGTCGCGAACGACGGCAGACGCAGCGGCTCGCCGGCCCGCAGCGAGGGCGGGAAGGCCGCGGCGCTCGCCGCCTGGACCCCGATCACCCGTACGTCCGGACGCAGCGCCTTGGCGGCCACCGCGATGCCCGAGATCAGCCCGCCACCGCCGACCCCGGTCACGATGGTGCGCACCTCCGGGCACTGCTCCAGGATCTCCAGCGCCACGGTGCCCTGGCCGGCGATGACGTCGGCGTGGTCGAACGGGTGGATGAGCACCGCCTCGGTCCGCTCCGCGAACGCCTGCGCCGCGACCAGCGCCTCGTCCACCGTGTTGCCGACCAGTTCGATCTGTGCGCCGTACCCCTTGGTCGCGGCGACCTTCGGCAGCGGCGCGTTCACCGGCATGAAGACGGTGGCGTGCGCGCCGAGCAGCCCGGCGGCGAGCGCCACCCCCTGGGCGTGGTTGCCGGCGCTCGCCGCGACGACGCCGCGGGCCCGTTCCTCGGCGGAGAGCCGGGAGATCCGCACGTACGCGCCGCGCACCTTGTACGACCCGGCGCGTTGCAGGTTCTCGCACTTGAGCCAGACCGGCCCGCCCAGCGCGGCGCTGAGCGGCCGGGAGGGCTCCAGCGGGGTGGTCCGGGTGACACCGGCGAGCAGTTCCCGCGCGGCCTGTACGTCGGCGAGGCCGACCAGTTCCGTCATGCCCCGATCGTGCCACCCGCCCCGGGTGCGGGCCGCGCCGACGCCGTCGACGACCGTTCCCTCCGGCTGGCGGGCGCCGGTGTCACGCGGCGGCCGGCGACCCCGTTCCGACGCGCGGGTAGCCGGGGGCGTGCCGGGCCCACGGCGCCTGCATCTCGAACTCGCCGGCCACGCCGAGCAGCAGCAGCTCGGAGCCGGGCGGGCCGACGAACTGCACGCCCACCGGCAGCCCGTCCGGGCGGCGGCCGACCGGCACCACGATCGCCGGCAGGCCAGCGATGTTCCACGGCGCCGCGTACGGGGCGTACCGGATGTTCGTCGACATGTTCGCCAGCCAGGACCGCCCAGACCAGCCGGCGGCCTCCGGCGGCGGCCCGGCCAGCGCCGGGGTGAGCAGCAGGTCGACGGAGTTGTCGGCGAAGAAGTTCACCGACCGCTCGCGCCAGGCCGCCCGGTCGGATTCGCGGACGTACCCGCGGCGGTGCGCCCACTCGCCGAGGGCGACGTGCCGGCGGCTGCGCCGCTGGAGCTGGCGCGGCGCCACCCCGGCCGCGCGCACGTCGGCTGCCGCCGCCGCGAACCAGGTGGCGATGCCCTGCAGGCCGAGCCGGGTCGGGTAGACCGGGTCGGTGGGCACGGTGTCGTGGCCGGCTGCGGCCAGCAGCCGGCCGGCGGCGGCGACCGCGTCCCGGTTGGGCGCGTCCGCGGACACACCGCGCACCGGGGAACGCAGTGACACACCCACCCGCAGCCGGGGCGGCGGGGCCAGCTTGTCCGGCCGGCGCCCGGCCAGCACCTCGAAGCCGACCACCGCGTCGGCCACCGTGCTGGTCAGCATGCCGTGCTCGGTGAGGCCGAACCAGTCGTCCGCGCCGAGCTGGCAGGGCACCACGCCGCGGCCGGGCTTGAGGCCGACCAGGCCGCAGCAGGCCGCCGGGATGCGGATCGAGCCGAGACCGTCGTTGCCGTGCGCCATCGGCACCAGCCCGGCGGCCACCGCGGCGGCCGCGCCGCCGGAGGAGCCGCCGGGGGTACGCGTCAGGTCCCACGGGTTGCGGGTCACCCCGCTGTCGTCGTCGGTGAGCGCCCACAGGCCCAGCTCCGGCATCCGGGTGGCCCCGAGGATCACCGCGCCCGCACCGCGCAGCCGGCGGACCACCTCGTGGTCGGCCTCCGCCACCGCGGTACGCATCGCGGCCGACCCGTTCCAGGTGGGCAGCCCGGCCACCGGCGTGTTCTCCTTCACCGCGACCGGCACCCCGGCCAGCGGCAGGTTCGCCAGTTCCTCCTGCTCGTCGACCTTCTCCGCCTCGGTGATCGCCTCGCCGCCGCGCACCGTGCGGAACGCGGCCAGCTCACCGTCCACCCGGCTCAGGTGGTCCAGGTGGTCGGCCACCACCTGGGTGGCGGATACGTCGCCGCGGCGTACTCCGCGGGCGATCTGTTTGGCGGTCGCCCCCACCCAGGTCGTCGGCAAGATGTCCGGCACTGCCACCCTCCCCGTCCAGCGGTCAGCCCAGGGCCTGCTCCAGATCGGTGAGCAGGTCGTCGGCCGTCTCGATGCCGACAGACAGTCGCACGAGATCGCCGGGAACTTCAAGCGGCGAGCCGGCAGCGCTGGCGTGTGTCATCCGACCCGGGTGCTCGATCAGGGACTCGACGCCGCCGAGCGACTCGGCGAGCACGAACAACCGGGTCCGGTTGCAGATCTCGACGGCGTGTTCCTCCCCGCCCGCCGCGCGGAACGAGATCATGCCGCCGAAGCGGCGCATCTGCTTCGCGGCCACGTCGTGTCCCGGGTGCGACGGCAGGCCCGGGTAGATGACCTGGGCGACCTTGGCGTGCCCGTCCAGGAACGCCGCGATCCGCTCGGCGTTGTCGCAGTGCCGGTCCATCCGTACCCCGAGGGTCTTGATGCCGCGCAGGGTGAGCCAGGCGTCGAACGGCCCGTTGACCGCGCCGAGGGCGTTCTGGTGGTAGCGCAACTCCTCGCCGAGCGTCCGGTCCGCGGCGACGAGCGCGCCGCCGACCACGTCGGAGTGCCCGCCGACGTACTTGGTGGTGGAGTGCACCACCACGTCCGCGCCGAACGCGATCGGCTGCTGCAGGTACGGCGAGGCGAACGTGTTGTCGACCACCAGCAGCGCGCCCGCGTCGTGTGCCACCGCCGCGAGCGCGGCGATGTCGGCGATGCCGAGCAGCGGGTTGGTGGGCGTCTCCACCCAGACGATCCGGGTGACGCCGGGGCGGATCGCCGCGCGCACGGCGTCCGGGTCGGACACCTTCGCCGGGGTGTACGCCAACCCCCAGCGCTCGGCCACCTTGGCGAACAGGCGGTAGGTGCCGCCGTACGCGTCGTCCGGGATCACCACGTGGTCGCCCGGCTTGCAGAGGGCACGCAGCAGGGTGTCCTCGGCGGCCAGGCCGCTGGCGAAGGCGAGCGCCACCGGGCCGCCCTCCAACGCGGCCAGGCACTCCTGCAACGCGTCCCGGGTCGGGTTGCCGGAGCGGCTGTACTCGTAGCCCTCACGGGGCGCGCCGACGGCGTCCTGGGCGTACGTGCTGGTCTGGTAGATCGGCGGGATCACCGCGCCGGTGCGGGCCTCCGGGTCCTGACCGGCGTGGATGGCGAGTGTCTCGAAGCCCTGGCTCATTCCCGAGACGTTAGTCCGCCCGCCCGCCCGGTCGCCGGCAGCCCGACCAGATGGACGGTCTTCCCGCCGACGAGGTGCGGACGACCGGCTTGTCGGGTGACCGCCGTCGGTCGTCCGGACCTAACCTGGGTCGATGAGCGGGTGCGTGTTCTGCGGGATCCTGGCCGGCGAGGTGCCGGCCTTCGTGGTGGCCGACGAGCCGGACGGGTTCGCGTTCCTGGACACCCGGCCGGTGTTCAAGGGGCACGTGCTGGTGGTGCCCCGCACCCATCTGGTGACGCTGGCCGACCTGCCGGGCGACGCGCTGCCCGGCTACTTCCGGCTGGTGCAGCGGATCACGGTGGCCGTGGAGGCCGGTCTGGGCTCCGGCGGCACCTTCGTGGCGATGAACAACCGGGTGTCCCAGTCGGTTCCGCACCTGCACACCCACGTGGTGCCCCGCACGAAGGGCGACGGGCTGCGCGGCTTCTTCTGGCCGCGTACCCGCTACGCCGACGACGCCGAGGCGGCGGACTTCGCCGCCCGTATCTCGGCGACGCTGGCCTGAGGTCGACGCCTGCGGGTAAGGATCCGGGGACCGGCGCTGTTGCACACGCTGGGAAAGCCAAGAGAGGAGTCCCACCGTGTTCCTCCGCCGCATGAAGGCCGAAATGATCACTCCGGACCAGGCCCTGCCGGGCCGTCCGATCGCCATGCCGATCGCCGACCGGCACGAGGTGCTGCCGTCCTCGCTGAAGGGTCCGTTCCCCGGGGGCGCGCAGGTCGCCGTCTTCGGGATGGGCTGCTTCTGGGGTGCCGAGCGGCTGTTCTGGACCCTCCCCGGCGTGCTCACCACGTCCGCCGGCTACGCGGGCGGGTACACCACCAACCCCACGTACGAGGAGGTCTGCTCGGGCATGACCGGGCACGCCGAAGTGGTCCAGGTGGTCTACGACCCGTCGAAGATCGCCTACGCCGACCTGCTCAAGGTCTTCTGGGAGAACCACGACCCGACCCAGGGCATGCGCCAGGGCAACGACGTGGGCACGCAGTACCGCTCGGTGATCTACACCACCACCGACGAGCAGCTCGCCGAGGCCAAGGCGTCCCGGGACGCGTTCGCGCCGATCGTGGCGCGCGCCGGCAAGGGCGAGATCACCACGGAGATCGCCCCGCTTGGTGACTACTACTTCGCCGAGGACCTCCACCAGCAGTACCTGGCCCCGACGAAAAATCCGGGCGGTTATTGCAACCACGGCCCGAACGGCATGACCTGCCCGGTGGGCGTGGCGAAGACGGCCTGACCTGCCGTAGCGCTGGCGCGGGTCCCCGGATCCGCGCCAGGCTCCGTCACACCGCGAGCCCAGTGGGGCGTGACGCCCCTCCGACCGAGCCGAGGACCGACTCGACAACAATTTGGTCATGGGTATCAGTGCGAGACTGACGGACTATCACGGCGCTACCGTCGATGCGGTGGCAGGGCACGACATCAACGAGCTGGTCGAGGCAGCACGCGAGCGATCTTGTCCCATGCTCGGCTATGTCGACGAGTACGGCGACACGCGGTTCAACGTCGTCCAGATGCAGTTGCTGATCCCGGAGCTTGAGTCGCTTGAGAGCGCCGGGTCCGAGGCGGTACGGGCCACGGCGGCCGCTCTGCTCAAGTTGGCCCGCCAGGTTCCGCTCCGACCCCACCGATACCTGCTGTTCCTCGGCGACTAGATGCCCCACAATCCGCTCGGCGGTGGACGCGGCCCGCACCGAAGCACTACACCGCTCGCCAGGATCGAAAAACCCGAACGGTTACTGCAACCACGGGCCGAACGGCATGACCTGCCCGGTGGGTGTGGCCAAGACGGCCTGATTCCGGCACAGCGCTGGTGCGGGTCTGCGGATCCGCGTCAGCGCTGACTTGGGTGTGACCGGCGCACTCCGGCGGTGGCAGACTCGCCTCGTGCGGATCAGTCAGGCGGGTGCGGACGACGTCCCGGAGTTGGCCCGGCTGCTGTGGCTGGACAGTCTTCATGAGGAGCCAGCACAGCCGTCCATTGACGCATTCACAGCGGAGCTTGCTCGGTGGTGGGAAGCCCACCGGGACTCGCACCTGGCGTTCGTCGCTCGACTCCGCCGACCCGAGATCGTCGGCATGGCCTGGGTCGCGCTCGTCCCTCGCGTGCCACGACCTGAAGCGACACGTCGGCTGTCCGCCGACATACAGAGCGTCTTCGTCGTGCCGGACCAGCGAGGCCAGGGGATCGGCTCGGCGCTCGTGGAGGCTGCGTCCGAGCATGCGGCACACCTCGGGGCCCTCCGCGTAACGGTTCAATCCGGTCGCAGGGCGGTCCCGGTGTACGAACGGCTGGGCTTCGAGTCGTCCCGACAACTCCTACAGAGATCGGCGGGCTAGGCGGCCAGTAGCACACCGTCCGCCAGGGTCGAAGAACCCGAACGGCTACTGCAACCACGGACCCAACGGGCTGAGCTGCCCGGTCGGCGTGGCCCGCACCGCCGGCTGACCCCACGTCCACGGTCCGGGCCCTGCGGTGTTCGTCACACCGCGGGCCCGGTCCGTTTCCGGCACCGGCCCCCCGGAGGCACGAACCGAGCTCTCCACCACCGGCCACCGTGGGTGGCGGCGCATGGTAGCAACCTGTCACACGTTCGTCATCGTCCCAACAGGCGCTGCGTAACAACCTCTGGCAGCATTGGTTGCTATGTGCGGACTTGCGGGAGAGTTCCGCCGTGACGGTTCACGCGCCGATGTCTCGGCCGTGGAGCGGATGGCGGCCACGATGAGTGACCGAGGACCCGACGACAGCGGCATCTGGTCGCAGGGCCCGACCGCGTTGGGACACCGACGCCTGAAAATCATCGACCTGTCCGCCGCCAGCGGCCAGCCGATCGTGGACGCCGCCGCGGGCCTGACCGGCGTCTTCAACGGCTGCGTCTACAACTACCGCGAGTTGCGCGCCGAGCTGCAGGCCAAGGGCCACCACTTCTTCTCCACAGGGGACAGCGAGGTCGTCATCAAGGCGTACGCCGAGTGGGGGCTCGACTTCGTCGACCACCTGATCGGCATGTTCGCGGTGGCGATCAGCGAACGCGACACCGGCCGTCTGGTGCTGGCCCGGGACCGCCTCGGCATCAAGCCGCTCTACCTGGCCGAGAGCCCCGGCGTGGTGCGCTTCGCCTCGACCCTGCCGGCGCTGCTGGCCGGCGGCGGCATCGACACCACCATCGACCCGGTGGCGCTGGCCCACTACCTCAGCTTCCACAGCATCGTGCCGCCGCCGCGGACGATCCTGCGCGGCGTCACGAAGCTGCCGCCGGCCACCGTTCGGGTGTACGAGGCGGACGGCTCCACCCGCGAGCGGGTCTACTGGGACCCGACGTTCGGCCGGGCCGCCGAGCGGGCCGACTGGTCCGAGCGGGACTGGCAGGACGCCCTGCTCGACTCCCTCACCACCGCCGTACGCCGCCGGATGGTGGCCGACGTGCCGGTCGGCGTGCTGCTCTCCGGCGGCCTCGACTCCAGCCTGGTGGTCGCGCTGCTGGCCGGTGAGGGGCAGAGCCGCTCCGGCCTGGCCACGTTCTCCATCGGCTTCGACGCGGTGGGCGGCCGGGAAGGTGACGAGTTCGTCTACTCCGACCTGGTGGCGAAGACGTTCGGCACCGACCACCACCAGATCCGGGTGCCCACAGGCGACCTGCTGCCGCCGCTGGAGTCCGCCGTCGCGGCCATGAGCGAGCCCATGGTCAGCCATGACTGCGTCGCGTTCTGGCTGCTCAGCCAGGAGGTCGCCCGGCACGTCAAGGTGGTCCAGTCGGGGCAGGGCGCGGACGAGATCCTGGGCGGCTACCACTGGTACCCGCCGCTGGCCGGGGTGGACCGGGAGCAGGCGCTCGACACGTACGCGAAGGCGTTCTTCGACCGGGACGCGGCCGGGCTGGCCCGGGTGCTCAACCCGGCGTGGCTGGCCGACGGCGACCCGGCGCGGGAGTTCGTGGCGGCGCACCTGTCCCGGGCCGGCGCGCAGACCGCGGTCGACGCCGGCCTGCGGATCGACACCCAGGTCATGCTCACCGACGACCCGGTGAAGCGGGTCGACAACATGACCATGGCGCACGGGTTGGAGGCCCGGGTGCCGTTCCTCGACCACGAGTTCGTGGAACTGGCCGCGAGTTGCCCGCCGGAGCTGAAGCTGGCCCAGGGCGGCAAGGGCGTGCTCAAGGAGATCGGCCGGCGGGTCCTGCCGCACGAGGTCATCGACCGGCCGAAGGGCTACTTCCCGGTGCCGGGCCTGACCCATCTGGAGGGCAAGCTCCTCGACCGGGTACGCGACGCGCTGACCGCCCCGCAGGCGCGCCGCCGTGATCTGTTCCGCGCCGACTACGTCGACTCGCTGCTCGCCGACCCCAATGCCGAACTGACCCCGTTGAACGGAAACAAGCTGTGGCAACTGGGACTTCTGGAAATGTGGCTCCAGAGCCACGGAATCGACTGACCATGACCGACACCCTCGCCACCGGCTCGGCGCGTACCGACCGGGAACGGGTGCTGGGCCGCCGCCGGGAACGCACCGGCCCCGGCGGTGACCCGGTGGCCCCGGGTACGCCGGAGTCGGGTCTGCCGTCCACCGCCGCCGCCACCGACGCCTCCGGTGTGGTGCTGGACTGCGGCTGGGGCCGGCTGGTCTTCGGGCACACGTTCGCCGACCAGGTGCACGTGGCGGACGTGCTGCGCTCCGAGGCGGTCGGCGCCCGGGACATCTGCATCTACCTGCGCGACCCCCACGTGCTGGTGTCCCGGCTGCCGGACGAGCTGTTCATCGACCCGTCGTTGACCTACCGGCTGCCGCTGGGTGACGCGCGGCCCGCCGCCACCGAGGGCGGCGAGGTGCCGGCGCTCACCATCCGGCAGTTGCGCGACGCCGACGACGCGGACGCCGTGAACCGCATCTACGCCCGCAACGGCATGGTCACCGCGCCGGTCGAGGTGCTCGTGGACAACGCCGACACCGACCGGTTCCTGCATCTGGTGGCCGAGGACGCCACAGGCGAGCTGGTCGGCACCATCACCGGCGTGGACCACGTCGCGGTCTTCGACGACCCGGAGAACGGCGCCAGCCTCTGGTGCCTGACGGTGGACTTCAACATCGCCCCGCCGGGCACCGGGCAGGCGCTGCTCACCGCGCTTGCCGACCAGCTCGACGCGCGCGGCCGCTCGTTCGTGGACCTGTCGGTGCTGGCCGAGAACTCGGGCGCGATCCGGCTCTACGAGCGGCTCGGCTTCCACCGCACCGGCACGCTGTGCGTGAAGCGCAAGAACCCGATCAACGAGCGCCTCTTCCTGCCGGCCATGCCGGCGGGCTACGACGAGCTCAACCCGTACGCGCAGATCGTCGCGGACGAGGCGATGCGGCGCGGTATCCGGGTGGAGGTGACCGACCCGCACTGGGGTGAGCTGAGGCTGACCAGCGGCGGTCGCACCATCCACACCCGCGAGTCGCTGTCGGAGCTGACCTCGGCGGTGGCGATGAGCCGCTGCGACGACAAGCGGGTGACCCGGCGCATCCTCACCGAGGCGGGGTTGTCGGTGCCACGCGGGCGCACCGCCACCGGCGAGCCGGACGACCTGGCGTTCCTGGCCGACGTGGGTACGGTGGTGGTGAAGCCGGCGCGGGGCGAGCAGGGCAACGGCATCACCGTCGGGGTGCGTACGCCGGAGGCACTGACCGCGGCCGTCGAGCTGGCCCGCCGGTTCTGCCCGGACGTGCTGATCGAGGAGCTGCGCGCGGGCGAGGACCTGCGGGTGGTCGTGATCGACCACGAGGTGGTGGCCGCGGCGGTTCGCCGGCCGGCGCAGATCACCGGCGACGGGGTGCACGACATCACCGAGCTGATCGAGCGGCAGAGCCGGCGGCGGGCCGCCGCCACCGGCGGGGAGTCCCGCATCCCGATCGACGACATGACCCGTGAGGTGGTGGCCGAGGCCGGCTTCCGGATGCACGACGTGCTGCCCGAGGGGCAGGTGCTCGCGGTGCGGCGGACGGCCAACCTGCACACCGGCGGCACCATCCACGACGTGACCGCCGAACTCCACCCGGAGATCGCCGACGCGTGTGTGACGGCCAGCCGGGCGCTCGACATCCCGGTCACCGGGCTGGATCTGCTGGTGCCCGCGCCGGACCGCCCGGAGCACGTGTTCATCGAGGCCAACGAGCGTCCCGGGCTGGCCAACCACGAGCCGCAGCCGACCGCCGAACGCTTCGTCGACCTGCTCTTCCCGGGTACCCGGGCACCGCAGCGACTCTGGTCGCCGGCCGGTGCGGCAGGCTCTGGGGCATGACCGCACGCAAACCCGAACCGCTCAAGCTCGACCTCGACTATCTCCGCCAGGTGCTCATGGAGCTGCTGGAGATCCCCAGCCCGTCGGGGCGCACCGACCACATCCAGCAGTACGTGGGTGAGCGGCTGTCCGCCATCGGGATCACCTCGACGCTGACCCGGCGTGGGGCGCTGAGCGCCTGCCTGCCCGGCCGCCGGTCGACCGGCGCGGACCGGGCGGTGGTGGTGCACACCGACACCATCGGCGGCATGGTGAAGCGGCTCAAGGAGAACGGCCGGCTGGAGGTCAACCCGATCGGCACGCACAGCGCCCGCTTCGCCGAGGGCGCCCACGTGCGGATCTTCACCGACGACCTGGAACGGGTGATCACCGGCCAGGTGCTGCCGCTGAAGGCGAGCGGGCACCGGTACAACGAGGCCGTCGACCTCCAGGGCGTCGGCTGGGGGCTGGTCGAGGTCCGTGTCGACGAGCCGGTGCACGACGAGGCCGGCCTGCGGGCGCTGGGCATCGACGCCGGGGACTTCGTCGCGCTGCTGGCCAACCCGACGATCACCCCGAGCGGGTACGTCAAGTCCCGGCACCTGGACGACAAGGCCGGGGTGGCCGCGGTGTTGACGGCGTTCAAGGCGATGGTCGACGCCGGGATCACCCCGGCGGTCAGCGCGCACCTGCTGGTCACCGTCACCGAGGAGATCGGCCACGGGGCCAGCCACGGGCTGGACCCGGACGTCGCGGAGATCGTCTCGGTGGACGCGGCGGTGGTCGCCCCCGGCCAGCAGTCCCGCGAGACCGCGGCCACGCTGGCGATGGGCGACGGGGTGGGGCCGTTCGACTACCACCTGACCCGGAACCTGGCCGCGATCGCCCGGGAGCACGGGGTGGAGCTGGTCCGGGACGTGTTCGAGTACTACCGCTCGGACGTGGCGGCGGCGGTCGAGGCCGGCGCGCACGCCCGGGTGGCGTTGCTCGGCTTCGGCGTGGACGCCACCCACGGGCACGAGCGCACCCACCTGGACGGCCTCCGCCAGCTCACCCAGTTGCTCTGCCTCTACCTGCAGAGCCCGCTGGTGTTCCCGGAGTGGGACGCCGAGCCGGAGGGCGACCTGGCGGACTTCCCGTCACTGGCCGTGCAGCCGGCGCTCGAGGATGGCCCGCGCGAGGGCCCGATCGGCCTGGACTGACCGTTCCGCGCGGCAGCCGGCTGCCCGGGGGCGGCCGGCTGCCCGGGGGCGCACGACGACGCAGGCTTCGTGGCGCGGCACAGGGCTTCAGCGCCGGCCGGACCATTGGCCCCGCGGTTTCCGCACCCGGCTACCCGGAGTCGGGCTTCGGGCGGAGCCGGAAGCGGCACCACCCCTTCGGCGCTCCTTTCGAGCTGATATCAGCAATGACTCACTCAGGCCGCCGGCAGCGCCGAGCGCCCCCGACGCCACTCCGCCACCCACCGACCGGCGCCACCCACCGCCACCACCACCCGCCACCACCACCCACCGCCACCACCGACCGGCGCCGCCCACCCCGCCGCCACCACCCACCGCCACCACCGACCGGCGCCGCTCACCGCCACCACCGACCGGCTGCCGCCCCGGAGGACCGGCCACCAACGGGCTCTCCGCCCGGCCAGGTCCCCCAGGCCAGACGTGGCTCTCCCGGCGACCGCCGCAACCGTCGGCGTTGCTCCGCCCCGGTGGTCGCCGGCCCATGGCCGTCGTCGCCATGATCCCGTCGCTGACTACCGGTGCCCTCCGGTCTGATCGCGCGGCCGGTGGGCCATGCCGACGATGAGTCGTTCCTGATATCAGCTCGAAAGGCAGCGGAAAGTCCTGCCCTGCCCACCGCCGCACCTCGTCCCACACCCCCGACCAGCCCTGCCACACGGACGGCGGACTTCCGTCGGTCTGTGATCGAAAATTCGTTGCCGTGACGCGCGGCGAGTGGATAGCGTGTCCGTACACGGGAAAGGAGGTGGTCCAGACTTGTATAGCAATCGGACTCGTGAGGTGGCTGTCCGCTAGCCGCTGTCCTCGACAGTGAAACCCCGTCCGCCGCGAGGCGGGCACAGCACCATCGTCGAGACCGTGTGGCAGCGGTGCGGCGAAACCACGACAGCCACCCGACCCCCGGGGTGCCGGCCCAGTCCAGCCGGCCCGCGCGCAAGCGCGGAAGCCCCGGGGGTCGCTTTTTGCGCTCCGGAGGATGCGGTGTCCATGCGCGAGCTGGTGGTGCTCGGGACGGCCAGTCAAACCCCGACCCGGCAGCGCAACCACAACGGCTACCTGCTGCGCTGGGACGACGAGGTGATCCTCTTCGACCCGGGCGAGGGCAGCCAGCGGCAGATGCTGCACACGGGCGTCACGGCCACCGACCTGACCCGGATCTGCGTCACCCACTTCCACGGCGACCACTGCCTCGGGCTGCCCGGCATCATCCAGCGCCTCTCGCTGGACCGGGTGCCGCGCCCGGTGGCGGTGCACTTCCCGGCCGGCGGCGCCGAATACTTCACCCGGCTGCGCCACGCGTCGAGCTTCCACGAGACCGCCGAGTTGGCCGTCGAGCCGATCGACGCCGACGGGCAGCGGATCGCGCTGGGTGCCGGCACGTTGGAGGCCCGCCGACTGCGGCACCCCGTCGAGACGTACGGATATCGACTGATCGAGCCGGACGGCTGCCGGATGCTGCCGGAGCGGCTGGCCGCGTACGGCATCGCCGGTCCGGCCGTCGGGCAGTTGCTCCGCGACGGCCACCTCGACCTCGGCGGACGCCGCGTCACCCGGGACCAGGTGAGCGTCACCCGGCCCGGGCAACGGTTCGCGTTCGTGATGGACACCGGGCTCTGCGACGGCGTGTTCGCGCTTGCCGAACATGCCGACCTGCTGGTGATCGAGTCGACGTTCCTGGAGTCGGAGGCGACACTCGCCGCCGAGGTCGGCCACCTCACCGCCGGCCAGGCCGCGCGGGTGGCGGCCGAGTCGGGGGTACGCACGCTCGTGCTCACCCACTTCTCCCAGCGCTACGCCGACCCGCGCCGCTTCCACGACGAGGCCCGGGAGCACTTCGCCGGCGACCTCGTGATCGCCGAGGACCTGCGCGCGGTGCCGGTGCCACCACGGCGGGTACCGTCGCCCGGGTGACGGTCACCCTGCGCGCGGCAACCGAGGCCGACCTGCTGGCGGTCGGCGCCCTGCACCAGCGGTCCCGGGTGGCGGCGTACTCGTCGTTCCTGCCGCCCGAGGCGCTGGCCGAACCCACCGCGGAGGCGATGGGGCACTACTGGGTGGAGCGGCTCACCTGGGAGGGCGCCGAGCACCGGATGACCGTGGCCGTGCGCGACGGGCGGCTGGTGGGGTTCACCTACCTCGGGCCGGACGACGAGGGCGACCCGGCGACCGGGCTGCTCAACGCGATCCACCTCGACCCGGACGAGCGGGGCCGGGGCACCGGCCGGGCGCTGATGGCCGACGCGCTGGACGCGATGCGAGCACGGGGCTGGACCCGGGCCGCGCTGTGGGTGCTGCGGGACAACGACCGGGCCCGGCACTTCTACGAGTGCGGCGGCTGGACCCTCACCGGCCTGCGGCGCGACGAGCACATCGGGCCCGCGCTGGTGCCCCAGCTCCGCTACGGCCGGAAGGTGTAAGGAAGGGCCCCTTATTAACGCCTCCGGTAGAGGAAGGGCCCCCTTTTAACAGCGCGGTGTTAAAAGGGGGCCCTTCCTTACCGCGTCAGCGCGCGCCGAGGTGGGCCAGCAGGTCCTGCCGGGTCAGCACACCCTTGGGCTTGCCGTCGACGAGCACCAGCGCCGCGTCCGCCTTCTCCAACAACCCGACCGCCTCGCTGACCGGCTGCCCACCGCCGATCATCGGCAGCGGCTCGCCCATGTGCCGCTCGATCGTGTCGTGCAGGTGGGCCTGGCCGGTGAAGAGCGCGTCGAGCAGGTCCTTCTCGGCGATCGAGCCGGCCACCTCGCCGGTCACCACCGGCGGCTCGGCCTTGAGCACCGGAAGCTGCGAGACGCCGTACTCGCGCATGTAGTCGATGGCGTCGCGGACCGTCTCGGTCGGGTGCACGTGCACCAGCTCGGGCAGGCCGCCCGGCTTGCCGGCCAGCGCGTCGGCCACGGTCGGCTCGGTGCCCGAGTCGTCCAGGAACCCGTAGCGGGCCATCCACCTGTCGTTGAAGATCTTCGACAGGTAGCCCCGGCCGCCGTCCGGCAGCAGCACCACGACCACGTCGTCCGGGCCGGCCTTGCGGGCCACCTCCAGCGCGCCCACCACGGCCATCCCGCAGGAACCGCCGACCAGCAGCCCCTCCTCGCGGGCCAGCCGCCGGGTCATCTCGAAGGACTGCTTGTCCGACACCTCGACGATCTCGTCGGCGATCGACCGGTCGTACGTCTCCGGCCAGAAGTCCTCACCGACGCCTTCGACCAGGTAGGGCCGGCCGGTGCCGCCGGAGTAGACCGAGCCCTCCGGGTCCGCCCCGATCACCCTGACCCGCCCCTCGGACGCCTCCTTGAGGTAACGGCCGATGCCGGAGATGGTGCCGCCCGTGCCGACCCCGGTGACGAAGTGGGTGATCTTCCCCTCGGTCTGCCGCCACAGCTCCGGGCCGGTGGTCTCGTAGTGCGAGCGCGGGTTGGCCGGGTTGCTGTACTGGTTGGGCTTCCACGCGCCGGGGGTCTCCCGGGCCAGCCGGTCGGAAACGTTGTAGTAGGAACGCGGGTCCTCCGGCGCCACGGCGGTCGGGCAGACCACCACCTCGGCGCCGTACGCGCGCAGCACGTCCTGCTTGTCCTGGCTGACCTTGTCCGGGCAGACGAAGACACACCGGTAGCCCCTGAGCTGGGCGACCAGGGCCAACCCGACGCCCGTGTTGCCGCTGGTCGGCTCCACGATCGTGCCCCCCGGCCCGAGGATGCCGGCCTTCTCGGCGTCCTCGACCATGCGCAACGCGATCCGGTCCTTCACCGAGCCGCCCGGGTTCACGTACTCCACCTTCGCCAGCACGGTGGCCTGGATGCCCTCGGTGACGTTGCGCAGGCGCACCAGCGGGGTGTTGCCGATCAGCTCGACGACGTTGTCGTAGTACTGCACCTCGTTGTGCCCTTCGTTGCGCCGGCGTCGGGGCGGCCGGTCAGCCGTCAGTTCGCCGCCCAGCGTACGTGCCGTCAGGGCACGACATGACCCGGGATGAGAGAGCTGCGACGGGCCTCCCACTCCAGGAACCGCTCGGTCTCGGCGAGCACGCTGCCGGCCAGCCAGGTGACCATCACCGCGTCGTCGGCCAGCCCGAAGATCGCCAGCGGGATCTCCGGCAGCAGGTCGATCGGCGAGACGATGTACGCCGTCGCACCGGCCATCAGCGCCAGGCGCAGACCGCCGTCGTACTCGCCCCGGGTGGTCGCGCGGAGCATCCGCGGCAGCGCCGCCAACCGGGCGCCCAGCGACGGCCCGCCCCGCGCCCCGGCCGTCAGCGCCCGGGCCAGCGCGGCGAACGCGGCGCTGCGCTTCAACGTCTTCCCCATGATTCCGCCTCTCTCCGCTCGACCAGGGTGCATCCCCCGGGCAAGTTCCGCGTCCGCTCCCCCTCAGGTACCCATTCCGGCCGCCGCCCAGCCATCCGATCACGGACAGCAGTGGTCGTACCGGCGCGATACTGTCGGTGCATGGGGGACGCTGGTTCCGTCGCGCCGATCCGCTGGCAGCGCGCCCGGCAGATCGCCCGCCTCGCGGCGATCGGCACGGGCGCCACGGTGGCGGTCACCGCCGCCACCGGCGGGATGCTGCTCGGCCAGGCCCGGCAGGCCCGCCGCACCATCCCCATGGCGCAGGCCCCACCGCCGCGCTGCGACGGTGTCTACGGCGCGAGGTTTCCCGGCCCGCCGGTCACCATGGTCGTCCTCGGCGACTCGTCAGCGGCCGGCTACGGCGTGCACCGGCGTCGGGAGACACCCGGCTCGTTGCTGGCCACCGGGCTGTCCCGCCGCCTGCACCGGCCGGTCCACCTGCACCGGTTCGCCGTGGTGGGCTCCCTCTCGGCCGGCCTCAAGCCACAGGTCGAGTCCGCCCTGGAGGTCGAACCGGACATCGCCGTGGTGCTGATCGGCGGCAACGACGTCACCAACCGCACACCGCCGGCGGTGGCGGTGCGTTACCTGGTCGACGCGGTCCGGACGCTGCGCGCCGCCGGCTGTGAGGTGGTCGTCGGCACGTGCCCCGACCTGGGCACGATCCGGCCGATCCAGCCGCCGCTGCGGTGGCTGGCCCGCAGGTGGAGCCGCCAGCTCGCCGCCGCGCAGACCGTGGCGGTGGTGGAGGCCGGCGGCCGTACCGTCTCGCTCGGTGACATGCTCGGACCGCGGTTCGCCGCGGAGCCCGGCCGGATGTTCGCCTGGGACCGCTTCCACCCCTCCGCCGAGGGTTACGCGGTCGCCGCGGCGGCGTTGCTGCCCGTGGTCCTCTCCGCGTTGGGTGCCGCCCCGGAGCACCGGCCTTCTCGCACCGGCTCCGAAGGCGTACGGTCGCTCCCGGAGGCGGCGCACGAGGCGGCGCGGCACGCCGGCACGGAGGTCAGCGGCGTCCAGCTACGGGGCCACGACCGCGGTCCCGGCGGGCGGTGGGCGCAGCTGCGGTGGCGAGCCTTCTTCGGCGTCGGTGCGACACCGGCGACCGGCGGCGGCGTCGGCCCGGCCACGCTGGGGGGAACCGGATGAGCGAGCGCGGCGTCGGACACCGGGAGGTGGCGGCATGAGCGGACGGAACGAGACGGCACGGTGGGGCCGGGCTGCGGCCCTGTCGCTGCTGGCCGGCACGATGGGCGGTGCGGCGGTCCTCGCCGGCCAGGCCATCGCCGCCCGCAGCCGGGAGTACGCGCAGCCCGAGCTGGGTCTGGTGCTGCGCGCCACGGTCGGGCGGGCCGACGCGCCACCGCTGCGGTTGGTGCTGCTCGGCGACTCGTCGGCGCTCGGCGTCGGCGTGGAGCGCTTCGAGGAGACGATCGGCGGGCAGCTCGCCCAACTGCTCGCCGAGGGGCCGACCGGCCGCCGGGTGCACCTGTCGAGCGTCGGGGTCTCCGGGTCACGCGCCACCGACCTGGGCACCCAGGTCGCCCGGGCGCTGCTCGGCGAGCGGCCGGACGTGGCTGTGGTGCTGATCGGCGCGAACGACGCGACCGCGTTGACCCGTCCGGCCGACGCGGCGGCATACCTCAACTCGGCGGTGCGTCGGCTTCGGGAGTCGAACGTCGAGGTCGTCGTCGGCACCTGCCCCGACCTCGGTGCGGTACGCGCGGTCGCCGCCCCGCTGCGCCAGGTGCTCGGCTGGTCCGGGCGTCGGATGGCGCGGGCGCAGACCGCTGCCGTGCTAGACGCCGGGGGCACGGTGGTCGACCTGGGCGTGGAGACCGGCCCGGTGTTCCGCGCGGACGCGGGCACGCTCTGCCGTGACGGCTTCCACCCGTCGGCCGACGGTTACCGGGTCTGGGCGCACGCGCTGCTTCCGGCGGTCGAGGCCGCCGCGGCGGTGGCGTTCCGGCACCATCGCCGCCCTCCGGCGGGGTGACATTTCCCGCCTGTCCCGCGCTTCCACGGCATGTTACCCGCGGGTTAACGTTGGTACATGCCGATTGAGTCGCCCCGTGACGCCGTCATCGTCGCCACCGCCCGGTCCCCCATCGGTCGCGCGTTCAAGGGTTCCCTGCGGGAGGTCCGCCCGGACGACCTCGCCGCCACCATCGTCCAGGCTGCCCTGGACAAGGTCCCGGCGCTCGATCCCACCACCATCGACGACCTCTACCTCGGGTGTGGCCTGCCCGGTGGCGAGCAGGGTTTCAACATGGCGCGGGTGGTCGCCACGCTGATGGGCCTGGACGGCCTGCCGGGCGCGACGCTGACCCGCTACTGCGCGTCCTCCCTCCAGACCACCCGGATGGCCATGCACGCGATCCGGGCCGGTGAGGGTGACGTGTTCATCTCCGCCGGGGTGGAGATGGTCTCCCGGTACGCCCGGGGCAACTCGGACACGTTGCCGCCGGATGCGCAGGCGCTTGTCGGCGGCGGTTGGGAGAATCCCCGCTTCGCCGAGGCGCGGGAACGGTCCGCGGCCCGCGCCCAGGGCGGCGCCGAGGTGTGGACCGACCCGCGCGACGCCGGCCAGCTCCCCGACATCTACCTCAGCATGGGGCAGACCGCGGAGAACCTGGCCCAGGTTCACGGCGTCACCCGCGAGGACATGGACGCGTTCGGTGTCCGCAGCCAGAACCTCGCCGAGAAGGCCATCGCCGACGGCTTCTGGGCCCGCGAGATCACGCCGGTCACCACGCCGGACGGCACGGTGGTCGGCACCGACGACGGCCCGCGTGCCGGAGTGACGCTGGAGGCGGTGGCCGGACTCAAGCCGGTGTTCCGTCCGGACGGCCGGATCACCGCCGGCAACTGCTGCCCCCTCAACGACGGCGCCGCCGCCGTGGTGATCATGAGCGCGGAGCGGGCGTCCCAACTGGGTCTCACCCCGCTGGCCCGGATCGTGTCCACCGGCGTCACCGCGCTCTCCCCGGAGATCATGGGCCTGGGGCCGGTCGAGGCGTCGAAGCAGGCGCTGAAGCGGGCCGGCATGACCATCGACGATGTCGACCTGGTGGAGATCAACGAGGCGTTCGCCGCCCAGGTGATCCCGTCGTACCGGCAGCTCGGCATCCCGGAGGAGAAGCTGAACGTGGCCGGTGGCGCGATCGCCGTCGGGCACCCGTTCGGCATGACCGGGGCCCGGATCACCGGCACCCTGCTCAACGCGCTGGAGTGGCACGACAAGACCATCGGTCTGGAGACCATGTGTGTCGGCGGCGGCCAGGGCATGGCGATGGTGCTGGAGCGACTGAACTGAGCCAGGTTCGCCGACGCGCGGCACGGGTACGGGAAGCCGCATGGCCACCGTCGTGGAACGCGAACGCAAGTACGCCGGCGACGAGGGTTTCCGGCTGCCCGATCTGACCGGTTGCGGTGGCGTCGTGACGATGTCCGACGCCACCGTGTCGGATCTGGACGCCGTCTACTGGGACACCGACGATCTGCGGCTGGCCCGGAGCGGGCACGCGCTGCGTCGGCGTACCGGCGGGCACGACGCGGGCTGGCACCTCAAGGTGGGCGCGGTCGGCGGCACCCGGGTCGAGCACCAGTTCCCGGTCGGGGCGTCCGACGACGGCCCGCCGGCCGAGTTGCTCGCGCTGATCCGGGGCGCGTCGCGGGGACGTCCGGTGACACCGGCCGCCCGGGTGGTGAATCGCCGCCGGGAGCGTCGCCTGCTGGACTCGGACGGCCGGGTGCTGGCCGAGATGGCCGAGGACGACGTGCTGGCCGAGGATCTGGTGGACGGCGACGGGAAGTCCTGGCACGAGATCGAGATCGAGTTGGTCGAGGGCGACGACGATCTGCTCGACGCACTCGCTGACCGGCTGCGCGCGGCCGGTGCCCGGGAGGTGCCGGTCAGCAAGTCCCACCGGGCGGTCGCCGGCCGGCTCGCCCGGTTCCCGGACCGGTCGCCGACGGGTGCGGCAGCGGCCGTCCTCGGGTACGCCCGCGCGCAGCGGGACGCGATCGTCGGGCACCATGCGGCGGCGTACCAGGGGGACGAGGACGCGGTCCACGACATGCGCGTGGCGACCCGCCGGTTGCGGGCGACGCTGCGGACGTTCCGGGGCCTGTGGGACCGGCGGGAGAGCGAGGCGGTCCGCGCCGAGCTGCGCTGGCTCGGTGGCGAGCTGGGCCGGGTCCGTGACGGCCAGGTGATGGCCACCCGGCTCACCGAGGCGGTGCACGAACTGCCGGCCGAGTTGGTGCTCGGCCCGGTAGCCGCACGGGTCGGCCAACGGTTCGCCGCCGACCTGGCCGACGCGAGCACGGCGCTGCGGGCGGCGCTGGACTCCGACCGCTACCCCGACCTGTTGGTTCGGCTGGACCGGCTGGTCGACGGCCCGGTCGAGAACGTGGACCGGCGCTGGGTGGACCGCCGGGTCCGCCGGGCGGTGCGCCGCGCCGACGCGCGGCTGGACCGGGCGCTCGCCGACTCCGGGCCGGACGGGGACGCCGCGCTGCACGAGGCCCGCAAGAAGTACAAAGCCGCCCGGTACGCGGTGGAGCTGCGCGTGCCCGTCGCCGGCAAACCCGCCGCCCGCCTGGTGAAGCGGTTCAAGGCACTCCAGAACCTGCTCGGCACGCACCAGGATTCGGTGGTGACCCGGGAGGTGCTGCACCGGCAGGCGCTCCGGGCGTACGCCGAGGGCGAGAACACCTTCACCTACGGCCTGCTGCACGCCCGCCAGGCGGCGGCGGCCGGGCACGACCGGCCCGCGGTGCTGCGGACGCGGGACCGGGCCCGAGGACGCAAGGTGCGTCGCTGGCTCGAACACTGAGCCGACCGGCCCTCCGACCGGCCCTCCGGCCGGCGCTCCGACCGGCCCTCGGAGCGGCGCTCGCGCGGTCGCAGGCACCGACGGGCGGCGCCGCCGCCCCGGGGCACCACCCGGCACCTGCTGTTCGAATGCCTTTCGAGCTGATATCAGGAACGACTCAGCGCCCGGGCCGGCCGATCTGGACCGACCCGGACAACACGACCGCTCGGCCGAGCGGGGCCGACCGATCGGGCCGGCCGCGTCCAGCCGAACCAGCGGGAGTCACAGGGGCGGGCAGGACCAGCCGAGCCAGCGGGATCCAGCCAAGCCAGGCAGGACCAGCCGAGCCAGCAGGGAGTCACGGGGCGGGCAGGACCAGCCGAGCCGGCGGGAGCCAGCCAGGCCGGACGGGACCGGCTCCATAACGCGCGGCGGACGCTGGAACGGCCGCATCACACGCACGCGGCCGGACGGGCGGTGAGTCGTTTCCGCTATCAGCTCGATAGGCATTCCGAACCGATACCGCTTCCCAGCGAGGGCGAGGGCGCGCCGAGGGCGGGGGCGCGGCGAGGGCGGGGGCGCGGCGAGGGCGAGAACCGCCACCAGTTCAACGACGCGTAGGGCCCGAGGGCGAGACAAGGCGAGGCAGGCGGGGTGGGCGAACCCTCGCGCCGGGAGGGGTGGTGACGCTTCGGCGGAGAGCTACAGAGCCGACCGGGTGCGGGCCACGGCATCGGCGGCCTCGGCCAGCACGGACTCGGGCGGGTCGGCCCGGGCCAGATCGGCGGCGACCACCCGCAACTGGTCGGGCAGGACCAGGTCACCGGACAGCCGGGGCACGTCGCGGCGCGGTTCGCCGGCCGCGTCGGCGGCCAGGTCGGCGAGCTCCTGGACCAACTTGTGCACCAGGTCGGCCCGGGACACGTTGCCGCCCCGCGCCGAGGCCGACCAGCGGGGCTGCTGCCAGTGCCCGATCTGTCGGACCAGCAGGGTCACCGCCCGGTCCAGTTCCGCTGCGCTCATCGCCGCTGAGTCTACGGTCAACGGCGCACGTAGCTGAGCAGGCGGAGGATCTGCCAGTACAGGAAGATCAGCCCGACCAGCAGGCCGAACGCGCAGTACCAGGCGTAGCGGCGAGGCAGGCGGTTGGCGGCCGAGCGTTCGACCAGGTCGAAGTCGAGGATGAAGCTGAGCGCCCCGGCGATGATCGCCACCACCGAGAACAGGTACGGCAACCAACCCACCCGATCGCTGAGGCTGTAGACGGCCACCCCCTGCCGCCCGGTGAACAGATAGGCGAACAGGTTGACCAGGCCGATCGCCACGACGCCGAGGAGCGTGCCCAGCACCAGCCGGGCCAGTCTCGGGGTGGCTCGCACCAACCCGGCCCGGTAGAGCAGGGCCATGCCGAGGAACACGCCGAACGTGCCGACCACCGCCTGCACCACGATGCCGGGATAGACCAGCTCGAAGGCCCGGCTGGCCACCCCGAGCAGCAGCCCCTGCAACACCGCGTACCCGATGATGACCGGCGGGTTGGTGACCTGCCGCAGCGAGATGACGAGCACCACGGCGAGGCTGGCCAGGGCGCTGCCGGCCAGCGCGGCAGAGATCCACGTCGCCTGCGGCACCGCCACCCAGGCCACCGCGGCGGTGACGCCGGTGACCAGCAGCAGAGCGACGGTCCGGCCGACCACGTCGGCAACCGTCATCACGTCGGCGGTCCCGACACCGAGGACCTGCCGCTCGGTGCGGCCGACGTCGTCCAGCCGGTCGAGCACCGGGTTGCCGCTGCGCACCGTGACCACCTCCCGCCGACGTACCCCGGTCCCACTCTGCCCCGGGCGGCGCGGCGGGGACGGGAAAACGGCGACGCCCGCCGCCGCGGATGCGGCAGGCGGGCGTCGCGGGTCGGGCGGCGTCTCGGTCAGTCGTCGCCCTGGAAGTAGCTGAGCAGCAGCAGGATCTCGATGTAGAGCCATACCAGGCCGACCACGATGCCGAAGGCGGCCGTCCAGGCGTAACGCTGCGGGAGGCCCATCCGGACCCCCTCCTCGATGTCGGCGAAGTTGAGCACGAAGCTCAGCGACGCCACCACGATGCAGACCAGGCTGAACCCGATCGCGAGCGGGCTGCCGTCACGCAGGTGCGTGTTCACGCCGAACAGCGCCAGCACCAGGTTGATCATCATGACGCCGAACAGGCCGGCCATGACCGCCACCATGATCCGGGCGAACTTCGGGGTGGCCCGGATGATGCGCGCCTTGTAGATCATCGCCATCAGGAAGAAGACGCCGAACGTGCCCGCGACGGCCTGGAGCACGATGCCGTCGTAGAGCGTCTCGAACGCCTTGCTGACCATGCCGACGAAGACGCCCTCGATGATCGAGTACGCCACGACGAGCGCCGGGTTGGCCATCCGCGAGAACGAGATGACCAGGCCGAGCACCAGACCGACCACGGCGGCGCCGATCCAGGCGACGCCGACGAGCGAATCCGGCACCAGCACCCAGGCCGCGGCGGCCGAGGCTCCCAGGATGGCGAGCATGAGGACCGTCTTGACGACGACGTCGTCGATGGTCATCGGAGTCACGGTGGGCGGGGCCACCGGCTGGCCGTAACCGCCCGGGTAGGGCTGCTGCTGGGGGTACTGCTGTTGCGGGTGCTGCTGGGGGTATCCGGGCTGACCGTAAGGCCCGGGCTGGGCGTACCCGGCCGCCCGCTCCCGCTCAGCCGCCTGGCCGAGCCGGGCGAGCACCGGGTTCGAGGTCTTCACTTCTCAGGCCTCCCTCAGGGGGTCGATCGCACGTAGACGTGCTTCTCCAGGGTAGACGTGGCCGCAAACGCGCGCGCCACGGCTAGCTGTGGGAAAGCTGAGAGTTCACGTGCCCGGGGCGGGGGTCGAACCCGCACGCCTTGCGGCAGCCGCTTTTAAGGCGGCCGTGTCTGCCGTTCCACCACCCGGGCGGGTGACACCGGCGCGTCGACACGCGGCGGTACAGATCTCACCGTAGCGGCTCGCCCGTCACACGGCGTACCCCGACGGGTGCGGCCGATATGGTCGAGGCCGTGACCAGCACCGCCCGCACGGCCGCGCGGACCGACCGCGACCAGGCGATCCGTCCGGCGGCGGGGGCGAGCCGGCGGGCCCGCTCGTGGGCCGCCGCCCGGCGGCACCGCGCGGACCTGCTCGTCGCACTGCTGTTCGTCGCGTTCGCCGGCTGGCTCACCCACGGCCTGTGGCCGGCCCCGGACACCCGGATGCTGGCGCTCAACCCGGCCGACCAGACGCTCTACGAATGGTTCCTGGCCTTGGACGCACGTGCGCTGCGCGGTGAGTTCAACCTGGTCACCGACCGGCTGAACGCGCCGGACGGGGTCAACCTGATGGCCAACACCTCGGTCGTCGCGCTCGGTGTGCTGCTCGCCCCGGTCACCCTGGCGTTCGGTGCGCCGGTCACGTTCACCCTGCTCGTCGCCGTCAACCTGGCCGGCACGGCGCTCGCCTGGTATCTGCTGTTCACCGCTACGCTGCGGGCCCGCCGTGTCGCCGCAGGGCTCGGCGCGGCACTGTGCGGATTCGGGCCGGGCATGGTCTCGCAGAGCAACGGCCACCTGCACATGACCGCGCAGTGGCTGGTCCCGGTGCTGGTCTGGCTGGTGGTCCGGCTGATGCGCGCCGCCGACCCCGCCGGTCGCGCCGACGGCCCGGACCGTCGCCGAACGGCGTCCTCGGCGGCCGGGCTCGCCGCCGTCGTCACCGTGCAGGTCTTCGTCGGCGAGGAGGTGCTGTTCCTCGCCGCCCTCACCCTGGCGGTGATCGCCGTCGCCTACGCGCTGGCCGACCGCGAGTTGTCCCGGCGGGCGTTGCCGGGCTTCGCCGGCGGGCTGCTCGGCGCCGCCGGGCTGGCGCTGCTGGTGCTGGCCGTCCCGCTCCGGGTGCAGTTCGCCGGCCCGCAGGGCGTGGCGGACGGGATCTTCCCGCCGGCCTACTTCTCCGCCGACCTGGCCGGCTGGACCACCCTGTCCGCGCTGTCGGTGTTCGGCAGCCCCGAGTCGGTCCGACTCACCACCGGCCCGGCCGAGTTCACCACCTTCCTCGGCTGGCCGCTGCTGCTGGTCGCCACCGGGTGCGCGGTCTGGCTGGGCCGGCGTGCCCCGGTGGTGGCCGTGGTCACCGGCGCGCTGGTGATGGCCGCGTTCGCGCTCGGCCCGCACGTCGTGGTCGGCGGCGAACGGACCGGCGTGCCCGGCCCCTACACGCTGCTGACCGGGCTGCCCGTGGTCGACGGCGCGCTGCCGATGCGGTTCGCGCTGGCGGTGCTGCCGCTGGTCGGCACCCTGCTCACACTCGCCGTGCACCGGGCGCTCGGCGAAGTCGGCCCGGTCCGCCGGCTCGTCCCGTACGCGGTCGGCGCGGCCCTGCTCAGCGTCCTGCCCACGCCGCTGCCCACGACGGACCGCCCGCCGCTGCCCGAGTTCGTCACCGGCGGCCACTGGCGGCAGTGCGTACCCCCCGGCGGGGTGCTGGTGCCGGTGCCCACCGCCACCCCGAAGGACCCCGACCCGATGCGTTGGGCCACCGCCACCGGCGTCGACTTCGCCATGCCGGAGGGCTTCTTCATCGGCCCGTACGGGCGCGGCGGCACGGCGACCATGGGCACCTGGCAGCGGCCCACCTCGGCCCTGCTCGCCGACGTCGCCCAGCGGGGCGTGGCGCCGACCGTCGGCGACCGGCAACGCCGGCAGGCCGCCCGGGACGTCGAGTTCTGGCGCGCGTCGTGCGTCGCGCTCACCGACGACACACCGCACGCGGCACCGCTGCGCCGCACCCTGGAGCAGCTCTTCGGCCCCGGCACCCGGATCGCCGACGCCTGGACCTGGCGCCCCTGACCGGACACGCCGAAGGGCCCCTCCGGCACGGAAGGGCCCTTCGGCGGCGATCGGTCAGACGCGCGCGCCGACCGGCGGGGCGGACGCCTCGGCGAACTCCTCCCGCGGGTCGTGCAACTGGCCCAGGGCGACCACCTCACGCTTGAGGAAGAACGCCAGCGTCCAGTCGACCACCACGCGCACCTTGCGGTTGAGCGAGGGAATCCGCGACATGTGGTACGTGCGGTGCATGAACCAGGCCGGCCAGCCGGTCATCTTGATGCCGTAGACCTGCGCGACGCCCTTGTGCAGGCCGAGGCTGGCCACGCTGCCCGCGTGCTTGTGCTTGTAGTCGACCGGCTCGCGCCCGCGGATCACGTTCACGATGTTGTCGGCCATCCGGGCCGCCTGCCGCACCGCGTGCTGGGCGCTCGGCGAGCAGTAGCTGCCCGGCTCCTTGGTCAGGTCCGGCACGGCGGCGCAGTCACCGGCGCTCCACGCGCCCTCGATCACCCGGTCGCCGTCGACCACCTGCAACGTCGGCCGGCAGGTGACCCGCCGCCGCTCGTCGCGCGGGAAGTCCGTGGCGTCCAGCATCGGCGATGGCTTCACACCGGCGGTCCAGACGATGGTGTCGGACGGGAAGCTGTCGCCGTCGGAGAGCTTCACGATCCCGTCGACGCAGGACTCCAGCCGGGTGTCCAACCGGATGTCCATGGCCCGCTTCAGCAGCTGCTGCACCGTGTACGCGCCCATGTCCCGGTCGACCTCGGGCAGCACCCGGTTGGTGGCCTCGACCAGCACCCAGCGCATCTCCTCCGGCTTCAGCTCCGGGTAGTAGCGCAGGGCGTCGCGGGCCATGTCCTCCATCTCGGCGAGCGCCTCGATGCCGGCGTAGCCACCGCCGACGAAGGTGAACGTCAACGCCCGGCTGCGGACCGCCGGGTCGGTGGTGGAGGCCGCCACGTCGAGCCGGTCCAGCACGTGGTTGCGCAGGAAGATGGCCTCACCGATGGTCTTGAACCCGATGCCCTGCTCGTGCAGGCCTGGGATCGGCAGGGTGCGGGAGACCGAGCCGGGGGCGACCACCACGTGGTCGTACCCGATCTCGCGGGCCGGGCCGCTGATCGGCTGCACCACGGCGGTCTTACGGTCGTGGTCGATGCGGGTGACCGTGCCGGCCACCACCGTGCACTTGCGCAACTCCCGCCGCAGCGGCACCACGGCGTGCCGGGGGGAGATGTTGCCCGCCGACGCCTCCGGGAGGAACGGCTGGTACGTCATGTGCGGCTGCGGGTCGACGACGACGACCTCGGCCTCACGGGAGCTCAGCTTCTTGGACAGGCGCAGAGCGGCGTACAGGCCGACGTGCCCGGCACCCACGACAAGGATCCGCTTCGGATTCACGTCATCCATCTTTCCCCGGCAGGCCCCGGTAATCCCGCTTGAGACCCCCTTCTGTGACGGAGCACAACCGGTGTGACCTGCACGACGTGCGTCGCGCCGGGTCACCTGCGACGCAGCAGCCACCCCAGGAGCGCGCTCATTCCCACCGCGACCAGCAACCCCACCACGGTGTACGCCTGCGAACCGTCGGTCCCGCCGACCCCGCCCAGCCAGGCCAGCACCACCCCGAGCACCGCGCTGGCCAGCACCACGCCACCGGCCCGCGCCAGCCACCGCAGCACCACGTCCGGATCGATCAGACCGTCGTGGGGCAGCAGCGCGGCGAGGCCGCACAGCGAGTGCGCCAGGTAGAGCAGCGCCGATACGGCGAGCAGTCGCCACAGCGCCGGCGGCCGGTCGAACCCGAGGGTGGCCAGCAGCCAGCCGCCGACCGTCACCAGCGCGGCGAACGTCGGCCAGATCCGCCGCGGCGCGACCGCCGGCAGCACCGCGACCACCGTCAGGATCAGCAGCGCACGCGAGGTCAGAAGCTGCACCGGGTACGCGAGCAGCAGGCCGGCCAGCACGGTGAGGAAGATCCCGCCGCGCACCAGCAGCGGCAGAGGGCTGACCCGGGCGGCGGCGTACCGCAGCGCCCGCACCCGCTCGACCAGGGCCTCCGTCACTGTGCCGGCCTTTCGTTCGCGCTCACCGGAACCCGGCCTTCGGGGCGGTCGCCAAGCGGGCCACGTCACGCAGCACCTCGTCGAGGCTGCCCGCGCCGGCCCAGCGCACCACCGGCACGCCGTGCTCGCGCAGCTGGGTGATCATCGTGTCCCGGTCCAGCCGCCACAGCCGGTACGCCACCTCGGCCCAGCCCCGATCCTTGGGCACCGGCAGCTCCGCCGGCAGCGTGTCCACCGCGACCACGAACCGCCCGCCCCGGGCCAGCCGGGCCAACATCTGCGCGGACCGCTCGTCGAGCAGCGGCGTGAGCACCACCACGAGCGCGTCGGAGGAGAGCAGTTGCGGGCCGAAGACCTGGTCGTACGGCTCGTACGGGGACGACTCCGGCTGCACGTCGAGCAGCCACTCCAGCACCGTCAGGTACTGCCGGCGACCGGTCCCCGGGCGCAGCCGCCGGGCGGCCGGACCGTACTCCAGCAGCGAGACCCGGTCCCCCCGGTGCAGGTAGTGCTCGGCGATCGCGGCGGAGGCCCGGACGGTGGTGTCGAGCACCGACGCCAGCCCGTTCACCCCGCCGGAGCGGCCCGCCTCGGCCAGCACGTCGATCAGCACCACCACCTCGGCGTCCCGGTCGGACAGGGTGGAGGCGACGTGCAGCTGGCGGGCCCGCAGCGACACCCGCCAGTCGATGCGGCGCAGCCGGTCGCCGGGGGCGAAGACGCGTACCCCGGCCAGTTCGCCGCCCTCCCCCGGCCGCCGTGACCGGTGCGCGCCGACCAGCCCGGCGGCCCGGGGCATCGCCTCGACCGCCTCGAACGGCTCGGTACGCGGGTAGACCCGGGCGCGGATCGCCTCGGTGATCACCGCGCGGGACACCAGCAGCCCGTCGGCGGCGGCGACCCGGACACCCGCCGGCCCGATCGGGTGCCGGCCCCACCGCAGCGCGGTGCCGGTCAGTTGCAGGTCGACGGCACTGCCCGCGGGTACGGAGGTGACGAACGGGCGGTCCGCCCCGCCGGAGCGGCTCACGTCCAGCCCGGCCCCGCCGAAGCCGACCTGTTCCACCCGCAGCCACCGGGACATCCGGGTCCGCACCACCACCATGTCGTACCCGACCTGGTCGGCGTTGGCCACCGCGACGGTGACGGCCAGCGGGGCACCCTCGACCAGGTGGGTGTCCGCGACGCCCAACTCCAGCTCGGGCGGCGCGGCGGGGCGGCGGCGCAGCGCGTACGCGGTGCCCAGCGCGAACGGGGTGGCCATGACCACCAGGTCGATCCGGCCGAGCAGCACGGCCGCGACCAGCAGCACGCCGGTGAGCAGCACGGCCCGTCCGAGCGCCCAGGTGGGCGCCCAGCCGCCGGCCTCGGCCCGGTCCATCAGTGTCCGGCGGCGTAGCTGGGCAGCGCGCCACTGGCCGGGGCGGGCGTGGACTCCAGCACCTCACCGACCACGAACGCCGGGTCGACCCGGCGTAGCCACATCTCCGGCCGCAGCGTGATCCGGTGCGCCAGCGCGGGCACCGCCACCGCCTTCACGTCCTCCGGCACCACGTAGTCCCGGTTGGCGAACACCGCACGTACCCGGGACAGCAGCAGCAGCGCCAGCGAACCGCGCGGGGACGCGCCGACAAGTGCGGAGGGGTGTTCCCGGGTGGCCGCGGTGAGGGCCACGATGTAGCGGCCGATCGAGTCCTCGACCACCACACTCTCCAGTGCGGCCTGCATGGTCCGCAGCGTGGCGGCGTCCACCACCGGCTTGATCTCGGCTTCCTCGCGGCGGCGGGCGAGCCGCCGACTCAGCACCTCCCACTCCTCGTCGTGGCTGGGATAGCCGAACGACACCCGCAGCAGGAACCGGTCGAGCTGCGCCTCCGGCAGCGGGTAGGTGCCCTCGTACTCGATCGGGTTCGCGGTGGCCAGCACGTGGAACGGCTCGTCCAGCCGGTAGGTCACGCCCTCGACCGAGACCTGCTTCTCCTGCATCGCCTCCAGCAGCGCCGACTGCGTCTTCGGCGGCGTGCGGTTGATCTCGTCGGCGAGCAGCAGGTTGGTGAACACCGGCCCGGCCCGGAAGGAGAAGTCGCCGCTGCTCTGGTCGTAGAGGAACGAGCCGGTCACGTCCGCGGGCAGCAGGTCCGGGGTGAACTGGAGCCGCCGGAAGTCCAGCCCGAGCGCCTGCGCGAAGCACCGCGCGGTGAGTGTCTTACCCAGGCCGGGCAGATCCTCCAACAGCACGTGGCCACCGGCGAGGATGCCGGCCAGCACCAGTTCCAGAGCGTCGCGCTTGCCGACCACGACGGTGCCGACCGCGTCCAGGACGGTGCGCGCGAGCCGGCCCACCTCGGCGGGGGCCATGCCCGGGTCCACGTCGTTCATCAGATCTTCTCCAGTTCGGCGACGATCGCCGCGAGGTCGCGCGGCGACGGGGGGCGACGGGCGGGGGTGTCGAGGAACGTCCAGAGCGGCTCGCCCAGCAGGGCGCGGGCCCGCCCCGGGTCGGACTCGCGGGTGACCCCGTGGCGCTGGCGCAGCCGCTCGTCGGCCAGCTCGCCCAGGCGGGGCAGGACCCGCTCGGTGAACCGCTGCGGGTTGTCGGCACACCAGTCCAGCGGTCGTTCCCAACCGTTGATGGCGGTCAGTACCGCGTCCTGGGCCGACCAGTTCCAGCTGCCGGGCTCCTCCCCGGCGGGGCTGCGGGAGCCGGCGCGGGGCGGTGGCGGGGGCGACAACGCGGCGGTGACCCGGCGTACGGCGAGCACGGCCAGCACCCCCGCCGCGATGATCCAGACCGGCACCCGCAGGCCGACCCCCCGAAACCCGGCCACGATCACCACGACGACGGCGGCGGTGACCGCGGCGGTCCGCAGCAGCCGGCCCGCCCGGCCGGCCCCGGACGGGCGCTCGGGTTCCCCGGCGGACTCCCCGCCGAACGAGAGCAGGTCGTCGATGCTTGCGCTCACGGGGTCTCCCCCGCCAGGCTGGTCAGTTCGCCGCGCAGCCGGCGCAGCGCGGCGCGGGCCTGGTCGCGGGTGCGCTCGTCGACGGGGTGGGTGGCATACCGGGCCTCCCGGTAGACGTGCGCGAAACCGTCCAGCACGTCGGCGCTGGCGACGGCCGGGATGCCGGCGGCCGGGTCGCCGCGCAGCAGCCGGCTGACCAGGTCGGTCGGGGTGTCACCCGCCTGCCGCGGCACGCCCGCGTCCTCGGCGGTCTCCTCCAGGCGCACCCAGCAGGCGATCACCGCGGTCCGTGGGTCGGTGGCGTGGTCGTCCAGTTCGACGAGTCCGGCGTCCAGCGCGGCCACCACCTCGCGGGCGGTGCCCTCGGCGGTACGCCGGGTCCGGCGCGTCGGCACCGCCCGGGTGGTGCGCCGCAGCGCGCCCCGCAGCACCGACCAGAGCACGTACCCGACGGCGACGGCGAGGACCGCGACCATGAGTGCCACGGCGACGACGGCCAACAGGTCGGGCACCCCGCCCGAGGCGGATTCGCCGGCGTCCCGGGGTTCGACCGCGATCGACGGCACCGCCTCCGGTGACGGATAGTCCGGCACGTACGGGATGGTGTCGGCTGCGGGCGGGATGTGGCTGGCCCCGATGGCGGAATGGCCGGCGGCGAGCGCGGCGACCGCGAGCAGCAGGGTCACCGCGGCGAGCGGCCACCACCTACGCAGCACGTCGAAGTCCATCCCACCGCCTCAGGTGTTCCTCAGTCCACCCCGGCCAGGTCTTTCGCCCGGGTGAACACGTCGTCCAACATCGCCGGCGTGAGCCGGCCGGTGAACGTGTTCTGTTGGCTGACGTGATAGCAGCCCAGCAACGCCGGCACGGACTCGCCGGACCAGTGTGCCCCATGACCGAACGCCGGTCGCGGTGTGGGCGGCGGTCTGCGGTACACCTGGCGCAGCACCGGCCACCACGCGGCCCAGGCGAACGCGCCGAGTGCGACCACGACGCGCAGCGTGGGGCGTACCAGTTCGACCTCGCGGTGCAGCCACGGGGCGCAGGTGTCCCGCTCGGCGGGGGTGGGTTTGTTGTCCGGCGGGGCGCACCGCACCGCGGCGAAGATGCGGGTGTCGCGCAGGGTGAGACCGTCGTCGGCGGAGACGCTCGTCGGCTGGTTGGCCAGCCCTGCCCGGTGCAGCGCGGCGAAGAGCACGTCGCCGGAGCGGTCCCCGGTGAAGATCCGACCGGTGCGGTTGCCGCCGTGCGCGGCCGGCGCCAGGCCGAGAACGGCGATCCGCGCGTCCTGGGGCCCGAGGCCGGGCACCGGCCGTCCCCAGTAGTCCTGGTCGCGGAAGGCGGCCCGCTTGACCCGGGCCACCTCCTCGCGCCACGCCACCAGCCGGGGGCAGGCGAAACAGTCGCTGACCGCGCCGTCGAGGTCGGCCAGGTCGGTCGCCCGCGCGGCGCGGGCGACCACCTCCTCGGCGGTACGCGTCTCAGCCAAGCTTCGCCCGGAACAGTTCCAGGGTGCGGGCCCAGGCGGTGGCGGCGGCCCGCTGGTCGAAGTGCTCCGGGCGGTCCTCGTTGAAGAACGCGTGCGCGGTGCCCGGGTAGTCGAACGTCTGGCAGGTGCCCCCGGCGGATTCGATGGACCGGCGGACGCTCTGCACCCCGTCGGCGGCGGACAGGCCGTCCGCTTCGGAGCAGTGGATGAGCGCGGCCTTACCGGCGTAGCCGGCCCAGCCGGCGTTGTCCGCCCCGTCGGCATTGTCCGCCCCGTCGGTGGCCATGCCCTCCCACGGCAGGCGCGGGTAGAACCCGGCGGTGGCGACGATGCGCTCGGAGAACGTGGCCGACCACAGGGCGAGGCTGGCCCCGGCGCAGAAGCCGGCGCAGCCCACCTTGCCGGCGACCTCCGGCCGTCCCGCCAGGTATTCGGCGGCGGCGGCGATGTCGCTGGCTGCTTCGTCCATCTGGGAGCTGTTCAGCATCAGCCGCGGCTCGGTCGGTTTGACGGCCGGGCCGCCGTGCCGGAAGTCGGGTGCGAGGGCGACGAAGCCGGCCTCGGCGAAGCGGTCGACGACGGCCCGGACGTGGGGCACGAGGCCCCACCAGTCCTGGATGACGATGACCGCCGGGCTGGCCGCACCGCCGGAGGGTATCGCGAGATACCCCTCGCTGATCCCCCCGGTGCCGGTGAAGCTCACCATTTCGCCCATGGACCCGTCCTCCTAGCGGTCAGTCAACGTTGGCTGGTCGCCCAGTGGCTGTTACGTGTCGGTAGCGTGCCACGCCGTCACCGGCCCGGGGAAGACGGAAGAACAGTGGCATTCACCTCCTGTCGACCCGCCGGACAGGTGTGTTCCCTCCCCGGCACGGCGGGCGGCTGGTGGTACGGCGCCTGTCGAGCTGAGTCGTTGACGACATCAGCTCGACAGGCGGCACCACATCGATGCTCCCCGACCTGGCCGGCGGGGCCCGCCCTGCCTCAGCGCGCCGGGGTTTCGGGCGTGGCGGCCCCCGTCGGCGCGGGCGGCAGGCCGGACACCGCGGGACCGGGCGTCGCGGTCGCCCCCGGACCGGGCGAACCACTGTCCGCGGGCGCGGGTGAACCGCTGGGCGCGGGCTGGCCGTTCGGGGCGGGCGGGCCGAACGGGGCCGCCTCGGGGCAGTACGGGTAGGCGTTGCGCGGCGCGGGCACGGCACCGGACCGGTCGAGGCAGTTCGGCCAACCGAGGCGGATCGGCACGCCGTTCTGGTCGAAGAGCTGGGCGTCGCGGATCAGCCGCCCCTGCTGGTCGTAGACGAAGACGTCCTCGATCATCTCGTGCCGGTGATCCACCGACGTCTGCTCGTAGTCGGTGTAGTAGCCGGTGCTGGCCTGCTGGTCCACTTCGGCGAGCACCACGACGGCGAGGACCAGGAGAGCGGCGGTTCCCCAGTGGTGCAGCCGCCGCGTCCACCCGGTGACGCCGGCGGAGCGACGGCCCCACCACATCGACGCGACGACCGCACCGATGAGCAGCAGCAGCCCCGCGGAGGTGTTGTCGCCGATCCGGGGCAGCAGGCCGGGCCGTCCGTCCACCACCGCGGCCACGACTATCGCGGCCAGCCAGCCGCGCAGCAGCCACCAGGCCGGACTCAGCGGGCGCAGGAAGTCACCCACGGTATCGTGCCCGAACAGCGGGCCGAGCTGCTTGTCGAGCAGGCGCACCTGGGTCACCGCCTGCTCGCGGATCTCGTCCAGCCGGTGCAGGCGTGCCGGTCGCCGGCCGGGCTCGGCCCCGGCGGCGGCGCGCAGCTCGGACGCGTACGCCTCGGGGGTGCCCAGCCGGTCCACCAGCGCGCCGTCGCCCTCGGCGGCCACCTCGGCGAGGTGTTCCGGCAGGTCCTCGGTCAACTCGTCACGGACCTCCGGCGGCAGGTCTGCGAGCGCGGCCCGCACCCGGTCGACGTAGTCCGTGATCTCCTGCCCAGTGACGGTCATGCCGCCATCCCCCGATCGTCGAGCAGTGCGTCCATCGTGGTGGCGAACGAGCGCCACGTCTTGCCGGAGCGGGTGAGCTGGTCACGGCCGGCGGCGTTGAGCGAGTAGTACTTGCGGTGCGGCCCGGATTCGCTGGGCACCACGTACGTGGTGAGCAGTCCGGCCGCGAACAGCCGGCGCAGGGTGCCGTAGACGGAGGCGTCGCCCACCTCGGTCAGCCCGGCCTCGCGCAGCCTCCGCAGGATGTCGTAGCCGTATCCGTCGTCGTCCTTGAGCACGGCGAGCACCGCCAGGTCGAGGACGCCCTTGAGGAGCTGCGTGGTATCCACGCTCAGCACAGTAGTACGCAATGCGTACTACCGTCAACGACACACCCCGGCCGGCCGGAACGCCGGCGCGGAAGGCTAGGCGAGGCTCCAGGCGATGCCGTCGAGGATGTCGTGCTCGGAGGCGACCACCGACGACAGGCCGGCCCGCTCCATGATCACCCGCAGCACGAGCGCGCCGGCACCGATCACGTCGGCCCGACCGGGGTGCATCACCGGGTGGGCCAGCCGCTGCTCGCGGCTCTTGCCGAGCAGATCCGCGGTCACCTCGGCCACCTGAGCGTAGGAGACCCGGGCGTGGTGGATGCGGCTCGGGTCGTACTCCCGGAGCCCCTTTGCCAGCGCGACCACGGTGGTGACCGAACCGGCCAGCCCGACGAGCGTGGCGGCGTCCCGGCCCGGCACGGCGGCGAGCGCCCGGTCCACCGCGGCGGCGATGTCGGCCTCGGCGGCGGCGACCTGCGCCGGGGTGGGCGGATCGCCGTGCAGGTGCCGCTCGGTCATCCGGACGCAGCCGATGTCCACCGAGATCGCGCCCCGCACGCCGCTCTCGCGGGTGCCCACCACGAACTCGGTCGAGCCGCCGCCGATGTCGACCACCAGGTACGGCGGTTCGGCTTCGGCGGGCAGGCCACGCACCGCGCCGGTGAACGACAGGCGTGCCTCCTCGTCGCCGGTCACCACCTCCGGCGGTACGCCGAGCGTGCGCTCCACCATGTCCCGGAAGTCACAGGCGTTGGAGGCGTCGCGGGAGGCCGAGGTGGCGCACATGCGCACCCGCGCGACACCCGACTTCTCGATCTCCGCCGCGTAGTCGGCGAGCGCCACCCGGGTCCGCTCGATCGCCTCCGGGGCGAGCCGGCCGGTCTGGTCGACGCCCTGGCCCAGCCGGACGATCTCCATCCGCCGGCTGACGTCGGTCAGCGGCGCCTGCGGCCCGGCGGACGGGTCGGGCAGGTCGGCGATCAGCAGTCGGATCGAGTTGGTCCCGCAGTCGATGGCGGCCACACGCTCACTCACGGCGCCCACCCTACGACAGGCCGCCCCGAACCCGCGCGAGCTCAGAGGCGCAGGAGCATGCGGGTGTTGCCCAGGGTGTTGGGTTTGACCCGTTCCAGGTCGAGGAACTCGGCCACACCCTCGTCGTACGAGCGCAGGAGCTGCTCGTACACCGGCTGCGGGACGGGGGCGCCGTCGATCTCGCGGAACCCGAACGAGCCGAAGAAGCCGGTCTCGAACGTCAACACGAAGATCCGGGCGATGCCCAGCTCCCGCGCCGAGTCGATCAGCTCGCCGACGATCCGCTGCCCGATCCGGTGGCCCCGGCACGACGGATCCACCGCCACCGTGCGGATCTCCGCCAGGTCCTCCCACATGACGTGCAACGCGCCGCAGCCCACCACCGTGCCGTCCGAGGTCACCGCCACCCGGAACTCCTGCACGTCCTCGTACAACGTCACCGTCGCCTTGCTGAGCAGCCGGCGATCGTCGGTGTAGGTGTCCACCAGCCGCCGGATGCCCCGCACGTCGGCGGTCCGGGCCCGGCGGATCGTGATCTGCTCGGCGGCGGTCATCTCACCGGTCCGTGGGCACGTCCACGCAGGGGCCGGCGGCCCACCACTTCTCCACAAGCGCCAGCGTCTCGTCGCCGAACGGGTTCACCCCGGGGCCGGCGCCCAGCGCGTGACCCAGGTGCACGTGCAGGCACTTCACCCGCCCCGGCATCCCACCGGCGGAGATACCGGCGATCTCCGGCACCTCGCCGATCGCCGCCCGACGGGTCAGGTAGTCCTCGTGCGCGGCCCGGTAGCGCGCGGCCAACTCCGGGTCCTCGGCGAGCCGGTCGGCCATCTCCTTCATCAACCCCGCCGACTCCAGCCGGCTGCACGCCGCCGTCGCCCGCGGGCAGGTCAGGTAGAACAACGTCGGGAAGGGCGTCCCGTCGGCCAGCCGGGGGGTCGTCTCCACCACGTCGGGCAGGCCGCACGGGCACCTGTGGGCCACCGCCCGGGTGCCGCGCGGCGGGCGCCCGAGCTGCGCGGCCACCGCCGCCAGGTCGGCCTCGGTGGCCGGCTGGCGTCCCGGCGGGGGTACGGAGTCAGCCGCCGGCTCCTGCGGTGGTACGACGCTCACGGGTTGTGCCTCTCGGAATTCGCTCACTTGTCGGCGCGCTCGGCGTTGGCCGCCTGCACGCTCGACCACAGGGTGTCGTACCAGGGCCCGGGCGTGGTCGGCGCGCCCGGTTTCGCGCCCTTCCCGGCGTCCCGGGCGGCCCCCTCCGGGTCGCGGAGCACCACGAGTGCCGTCTCGCCCGGCCGGACCAGGAAGAACCGTTCCCGCGCCTTCGTCTCGACGTAGGCGTCGTCCTTCCACTTGGCCGCCTCGGCGGTGAGGCGCTCGATCAGCCTGCGCTGCTCGGCCTGGGACGCCTCCATCCGTTCGATGTCGGCCTGCTGGTCCAGGTAGACCCGGACCGGGTAGGTGTACCCCAGCGCGAGCGCGATCAGCACCGCGAACAGCACGGTGGCCCGCCCGGTGAAGCGCCGGGGTTGGGGTGCGGTCAGCCGCTTGACCGGACCACCCGCGGCGGTACGCCGAGCCGCGGCGGGGCGGCTCGCCGGGCGTACCCCGTCGGTGGTCCGGGACGCGCCGGGTGCCCGGCCGGCGGCGCGCGCCTCGGCGCGGACACCGTCACGGGCGGTGGCCCGGACCCGGGCGCCGCCCGCCCGGCCGACCTGGCCGGGCCGGGCCGGCCGCCGGCCGCCCGGTGTGCGGCGCTGCTGCATCGTCACACCCCTCCCCGGAGCGCTGGCTCAGGCCGAACGGTAGCGCGGGAACGCGCCCGCACCGGCGTACCGCGCCGCGTCGGCCAACTCCTCCTCGATCCGCAGGAGCTGGTTGTACTTGGCGACCCGGTCGGAGCGGGCCGGCGCACCGGTCTTGATCTGCCCGCAGCCGGTGGCGACGGCCAGGTCGGCGATGGTGGTGTCCTCGGTCTCGCCGGAGCGGTGGCTCATCATGCAGCGGAACCCGGCACGGTGGGCCAGGTCCACGGCGTCCAGCGTCTCGGTCAGCGAGCCGATCTGGTTGACCTTCACCAGCACCGCATTGGCTGCCCGCTCGGCGATGCCCCGGGCGATGCGCTGCGGGTTGGTGACGAACAGGTCGTCGCCGACGATCTGGATCCGGTCGCCCAGCGCGGCGGTGAGGGTGGCCCAGCCGCTCCAGTCGTCCTCGGCCAGCGGGTCCTCGATCGAGACGATCGGGTAGTCACCCGCGAGCTTCGTGTAGTAGTTGCTCATCTCCTCGGCGCTCTTCGCGCTGCCCTCGAACGTGTAGGTGCCGTTGTCGAAGAACTCGGTGGCGGCCACGTCGAGCGCGAAGACGATGTCGGTGCCGAGCCGGTAGCCGGCTTTCTCGACGGCCTCGGCGATCAGGTCCAGCGCGGCGGCGTTGGTGGGCAGGTTCGGCGCGAAGCCGCCCTCGTCGCCGAGCCCGGTGGAGAGGTCCTTCTTCTTCAGCACCGACTTCAGCGCGTGGTAGACCTCGGCGCCGGAACGCACCGCGTCCCGGAACGTCGGCGCGCCGATCGGCGCGATCATGAACTCCTGGATGTCGACGTTCGAGTCGGCGTGCGCGCCACCGTTGAGGATGTTCATCATCGGCACCGGCAGCAGGTGCGCGTTCGGGCCACCCAGGTAGCGGAACAGGCTCAGCTCGGCGCTGCCGGCGGCGGCCTTCGCCACGGCCAGCGAGACACCGAGGATGGCGTTCGCGCCCAGCTCGCCCTTGTTGTCCGAGCCGTCGATGTCGATCATCTTCTGGTCGATCAGCCGCTGCTCGCTGGCCTCGTAGCCGATGAGCTGGTCGACGATCCGGTCCTCGATGTTGGCGACCGCCTTCTCGACGCCCTTGCCCAGGTAGCGATCGGAGTCACCGTCGCGCAGCTCGACCGCCTCGAACGCGCCGGTGGAGGCGCCGGACGGCACCGCGGCACGGGCGATCGTGCCGTCGTCGAGCCCGACCTCGACCTCGACCGTCGGGTTGCCCCGCGAGTCCAGGATCTCCCGGGCGACGATTCCCTCGATGGTTGCCACTGAGTCGCTCCTCGTTCGTGTGTTCCGGTCCGGATGGGCCGCGACGGTGCGGCTGAGGCAGGTGTTGAACGCAGCGTATCGGTCCCCGACCTTCGGTGCGGCGGTCGGGGCGGGCACCGAACCGCTGCACGAGACGGACATTCCCCCGATTACCGGTAGTCAACCGGCAACGGGTTTGCGATACGTTGCGTCAATCGACAAGGCTGGGCATCATGCCTGCCGCCTCGACGACTCTCCGCGTGCTCGCCGCCTCGGTCATCGCGTCGCTCTCGGTCACCGGCTGCCAGTCCCTGGACGACGCCGGCGTCGCGCTCGGGCGCTCCGACCTGGTCAACGACCTGGCCGCGCGGATGGACCGGGCACTGGAACGGACCTGGGCCGCCGAATACCAGCTCGGCGGCGGTCAGGTCGCCTCCGTCGCACAGACCAGGAAGCCCCTGCGCTCCTCGTACGCCTGGCCCGGCGGCAAGATCACGGTGACGCAGGAGTCGGTGACCCGGTGCGCGAGCACCACCGGCCGGACCTCCTGCACCGTGTCGCCGCCGCTGCTCACCGCCGGCAAGCCGTCGGTGATCGTCTACGACGAGGTACGCAAGCAGGGCCAGATCACCCCGCCCGCGGTGATCCGACTGCTCACCGAAGCCGCCCTGGCACCCGACGCGGTCATCGAGCAGAGCGACACCACGCTCGCCGGTCACCACGCCACCTGCGTCGACGTCAGCCACGCCGGGGAACGCTTCGCCGCCTGCGTCACGAACGAGGGGGTGCTCGGCAGCTTCACCGGCACGCTCGACGGCAAACCCGCCGAGATGACGCTGAGCCGCTACACCGAGACGGTCGAGGCGGCCTCGTTCGCCGTGCCGGCCGGTGCCGGCGTGGTGGACCGCCGCACGACCACGTCGTGACCGGGCCCGCCGGCTCCCCGCCCGCGTCCTCCCCCGGGCCGCCCGCCGTCGGCTTCCGGCCCGCCGCCGACCACGGCCGACCGCCGCACGTCGACGACGTGGCCCTGCCGGTGTCCGGCCGGAAACTGCTGACCGCGGACGACGGGCGGCCGATACGGGTCGGCACGCTGCCCGGTGACCTCGCCTGGGTGGCCGTCGGCACGCTCGACGGCACCCCGGCCTGGGCGGTCGACGTCACCGAACCCGAGTCGCTGCCCGGCCGGTGGCGCGGCTGGCGCGGCCTCGCCGCCGAACTGCCCGCACCGCAGGCGGACCTGGCCGGCCGGGCGCTGGCCGTGATCACCTGGCGGCGTACCCACAGGTGGTGCGGGGCGTGCCGGGCGGAACTGGCCGACGTGCCCGGCGAAACCGCGCGACGCTGCCCCGACTGCGGGCTGACCCTGTTCCTGCCGCTCACGGTCGCGGTGCTCACCGCGATCACCCGGCCCGGCCCGGCCGGCGGTGCCGGCGATCTGCTGCTGGTCCGACACACCTACGGGCCGACCGGGCTGTGGGCGCTTGTCGCCGGGTTCGTCGAGGCGGGCGAGTCGTTGGAGGCGGCCGTGCACCGGGAGACCGCCGAGGAGGTCGGCCTGACGCTCGGGCCCCCCACGTACGTCGACAGCCAGCCGTGGGCGTTCTCCGGGCCGGGCACGCTGCTGGTCGGCTTCACCGCCGAGGTGGCCGACCCGACCGCCGCACCCGTGGTCGACGGCACCGAACTGGCCGAGGCCCGCTGGTTCCCGGTGGACGCGCTGCCCGCCGAGTTGCCGCCCGCGTACTCGCTGTCACGCTGGCTGATCGATGCGGCGGTCCGCGGCGGACCACCGCGGGCCGGATAGCCACCGCCGTTCCGGCCGTCACAGTCCCAGCAGTGTCCGCAGGTGACGCGGCGGCGGGCAGTCGTGGGCCAGCATCGCGTCGTGCCAGTCGCGCACCGGCACGCCGTCCGGCCGGGCGGCGGCGATGTCGGCCATCTCGCTGTAGCCCACGAAGTAGGTGGAGAGCTGGGTGGAGGTGAGCAGCGCCCGCCGCCACTTACCGGCCGCCTCGCCCTCCTCCTGGAAACCGCGCCCGGTCATCAGCGCCATCGCCTCCGACTCCGGCAGGTCGTCGCAGTGCACGAGCTGGTCGAGCAACGCGTTGATGGTCATCCGCAACTGCATCTTGAGCTGCTGCAACCGCACCGGCAGCCCACCGAAGCCGAGCCCCGCCATCAACTCCTCGGTGTAGACCGCCCAGCCCTCCACGAACACACCGGAGTCGGTGAGCGCGCGCACCCGGGTCGGGCCGGCGTACCGCCGGGCGTGGGCGAGCTGGAGGAAGTGGCCGGGCATCGCCTCGTGCACGGTCAGGTTGCGGATCATGTGGTCGTTGTACTCCCGGTAGAACGACTCGACCCGCCGCGCCGGCCAGGCCGCCGGGGTGGGCGCGATGCAGTAGAACGTGGGCAGCGCCGCCGTCTCCAGCGGGCCCGGCGCGTCGCAGTAGGCCACCGCCACGCCCCTGGCGAACTCCGGCATCTCCTCGATGACGCACGGGTCGCCGACCATGCTGACCAGGTCGTGGTGCCGCACGAAATCGGTGGCCTCGTCAAGTGTGACCGAGGCGAGGCCGACCACTGTGGCGTCGTCCGGGTGCTCGGCGGCGAGCAGGTCCAACGCCCGGCGTACCGTCTCGTCGTCGGCCGGACCACCGACCAGCTCGACCGCCGCCGCGCGGATCTCCTCGGTGACCCGGTCGAGGTTCGCCCACGCGCGGCGCTGGACCTCGGCGGCGCCCAGCTCGGTGTCGAGCGTGTGCCACAGCCGCGCCTCCCAGCGCCGCCGGCCCAACCGCGGGTCGCGCCCCGGGCCGGCGTCGTCGGCCAGGCCACGCCGCAGCCACGCCCCGAACTCGTCGAGCGCGGCGGTCGCGGCGGTGGCCGCCGGGCCGACCCGGTCCCGCAACGCCGGCGCCTGGGCGAGCAACGCGGGCACCTCGTCGCGGACCAGCGCCGCGGTGCCGGCGAACTGCCCGACCGCCGTCTCCGCGTGGATGCGCGGCATGTCCCGCAGCGTCGCGCGCGCGGTCGCCAGCGCGTCCGGTACGGCCGACAGGCGCCCCGCCAGGTGGGTCAGGCGCTCCTCGACCGGGGCGTAGGGGCGGGCCAGCAGGGCGTGCAGCAGCGGCCCCGGGTTGTGGCGCAACGGATCCCACTCGTGGGCGCGGATCTCGGTGGCCTCGAACAGATCCCGGTCGACGAGGCTGGTGAGCAACGCGTGGTCGACGCCCTCCGCCACGTCCAGCACGTCCGGGTCGATCTCGGCGAGCGCGTCGGCGGCCTCCCTCAGCATCGCCTGGTCGGCGGAGAGGGCGTCGGCGGAGAGGTCCGGGAGACGGTCGTCGTAGCGGTGGTCACCGACACCGGTCGCGAGCCCGGGCCGGCTCTCCAGCAACGCCTCCACGATCCGCTCCGCCAGCGGCACGAACGACTCCATACCGGAACCCTACCGATCTCCGCCCCCCACCACGTCCCCCCACGCCTCCCCCGCCGCCCCACCCGCCCTTCACCCGCCCGCCCGCCCCAGATCTTGGTACGAAATGGCCCCCAGAGGGGCGTTTTCCTACCAAGATCCACCCGTTTCCCTCCACGCACCCCACTTCACGAGAGACGCAGGTGCCGCCCGGCAGGGACGAACGCGAACCGGTCCGGGTCACCCCCCTGAAGCGCGAGGTCGAGCCACCCACGTGTCACGGGCAGGGGGACACCACAGCCACCCGTCGATCTTGCAACCTCCGCCCGGGCAGAAGGGGCATCAGCGATATTTGTCGGGCGGTAAGCGCAAGATCGCGGGTAGGGCGGGAGAGGGCTCTTGCGCGGCGACACGTGTCACGCCGACCCGGTTTGTTGCGGGGCGCCGGGCTTGGGCGGAGTGCGCGGTCGCGAGCGACGGGGCGGCTGGAGCGGGGCAGGGCGGCTGGGGCGGGGTGGGTCAGGCGGGGTGGTCGGGAGTAGCGCGTTCGGCGGTGCGGACCGCCTCGGCGTACGCCAGGGTGGCGCGTCGCAACGCGGCCTCCGGGTCGATACCGGCCTGACGGGCGGCGGCGACCGTCGCCAGCAGGCTCGCGCCGAGCCGGGCCTCCGGGTCCACCTGGGACTCGGCCAGCGGCGGCGGCACCGCCAGACCGACGCGGCCGGCCCGGTCCAGGATCTTCGCGGCCAGCGCGAGCGCGGGTTGGGTCAGCGCGATGCCGTCCAACACCGAGTCCCGGGTCTTCTCGGCCCGCTTGATCCGCTCCCAGTTCGCCTCGATCTCCTCGATCGAACCGGCCGGCTCGCCGGAGAACACGTGCGGGTTGCGGCGCACCATCTTCTCCACCAGGGTCCCGGCCACATCGTCGACGGTCCAGCTCTTCCCGTCCGGCAGGTCCTCCGCCAACCGCGCGTGCAGCAGCACCTGGAGCAGCACGTCACCCAGCTCCTCGCGGAGCGCGTCGGTGTCGTCGGCGCTTATCGCGTCGTACGCCTCGTAGCACTCCTCCAGCAGGAACGCGGCGAGGCTGCGGTGGGTCTGCGCCCGCTTCCACGGGTCACCCCCCGGGGAGGCCAACCGGTCCATCACCTCGACCGCGTCGAGCAGCCGGGCGCCCGGCGGATCCCACGAGCCGTACATCAGCTCCAACTCGGCCAACCCTGGCTGGCGAGCCAGCCGCAGGCCCAGCTCACGGGCGAGCGTCTCGTCACCGGCCGGACCGGCCAGCCACACCGCGCCGCCGTGCGCGGCGGCCGCGTCGAGCAGGGCCTGGGTGGCGCCGCCGGCCACCACGTTCACCTCGGCACCGGTGGACCGCACCGCCCGGGTCAGCTCGCTCTCCGCACCCGCCAGCACCGGCGCGGAGCGTACGGCGTCCCAGGCCGCAGCGGTCAGCAGGCCGGCGGGCAGCCGGGGCGAGGTGACCAGCAGGACGATGCGCGCGCTCATGCTCAGGGCGCCGCCGACGGCTCGATCACCGGCACCGACTCGTCGGCATCCGGGGTGGAGATGTCGGTGACCGACGAACCCGACTCGCCCAGCGGCACGGAGATCGCCGCCACGTCGCCCTTGAAGCTGAGCAGCGGGAAGACGAGCGGGCGGTAGCGCGGGTTGACCGTGACGTCGTATCCGCCGACGGCGTCGGCGAGCGCCTTCCGGGTGGCCAGGGCGGACCGCAGCTGGGCGCCGTCGAGCTGCTGCGCGGCCTCGGCGTCGGACACGTCCGGGGGGATCGCCCCGGCGGACCGGCCGGCGGCGATCACCGCGGACAGTTCCTTCTCGGTGGGCGCGGTCTGCTCGCCGGCGGGCACGCCGGACAGACAGGTGTAGAACTCGGCCACCTTCCGTGGGTACGCCGCACCGGCGGGCAACCCGCTCTGCTGCGCGACCTGGTCCGGGGTGATCTGGCCCTGCGGCTGGTAGCCCTTCTCGGCGGACAGCTTCCGGCACACGTCCGTCAGCACCAGGGTGGCGACCACCTGCGACCGGGCCGGCAGCAGCGCGTCGGCCTGCGGGGCGGTGGCCGGCGAGGCGGCCAGCCCTTCGCGCACCTCGTCGAGGATCGAGGTGACCTGATCCTCGGTGACGCGCTGGTCACCGATGTAGGCGGCGACACCCGGCTCGGTACGGCATCCGGAGAGGGCGACGAGGCCGAGCGCCACGCTGGCGACGGCGACAAGACGGCGAGCACGCATGACGGTCACTCTCTCACGCCCCGTACGCGCCGAGGACGCCCCCCACCTCATCGTGCTCCCGCCGGGGCAGGGGCGACGGCCGGCTCGCCCAGCACGTCGGAGAGGAGCTGCCCGCACCACTGCAACAGCGCCTGGTCCCGCAGCGGCTCGCCGCCGACCCGGCGGGTGCTCGGCCGGGGCACGCTGACCTGGTCGAGCGCCGGCTTGTAGACCGAGTCCGGGTGGTAGCGCTTGAGGCGCATCTGCTTCGAGTCCGGCAGGGGCAGCGGGCTGAACCGGATGTGCTTGCCCTGCATCGACACGTCGGTGAGACCGTAGCGGCGGGCCAGCAACCGGAACGTCGCCACCGCGACCAGGTTCTGCACCGGCGCGGGCGGCTCGCCGTACCGGTCGGTCATCTCGGCCACCACCTCGTCCAGCCGCTCGGAGTCGCGCGCCTCGGCGAGCTTGCGGTACATCTCCAGGCGCAGCCGCTCCACGCTCACGTAGTCGTGCGGCAGGTGCGCGTCGATCGGCAGGTCGACCTTGACCTCGGTCTCCTCCTCCGGCCGCTCGCCCTTGAACGCGGAGACCGCCTCGCCGACCATCCGGACGTACAGGTCGAAGCCGACGCCCTCGATGTGGCCGGACTGCTCGCCGCCGAGCAGGTTGCCTGCGCCCCGGATCTCCAGGTCCTTCATCGCCACGTACATGCCGGCGCCCAGCTCGGTGTGCTGGGCGATGGTGGCCAGCCGCTCGTGCGCGTTCTCGGTGAGCGGCTTCTCCGGCGGGTAGAGGAAGTACGCGTACGCCCGTTCCCGGCCCCGCCCGACCCGGCCGCGGATCTGGTGCAACTGGGCCAGGCCGAGCAGGTCGGCCCGTTCCACGATGAGCGTGTTGGCGTTCGGGATGTCGATGCCCGACTCGACGATCGTGGTGCAGACCAGGACGTCGAACTCCTTCTCCCAGAAGCCGACCATCACCTTCTCCAGCGCTTCCTCACCCATCTGGCCGTGCGCCACCGCGACCCGGGCCTCGGGCACCAGCTCCCGGAGCCGCCGGGCCGTCCTGTCGATCGACTCGACCCGGTTGTGCAGGTAGAAGACCTGCCCGTCGCGGAGCAGCTCGCGGTGGACGGAGGCGGCCACCTGCCGGTCGTCGTACGCCCCGACGAACGTCAGCACCGGGTGCCGCTCCTCCGGCGGGGTGGCGATGGTGGACATCTCCCGGATGCCGGTGATCGCCATCTCCAGCGTCCGCGGGATCGGGGTGGCCGACATGGCCAGCACGTCGACCGAGGCGCGCAGCGTCTTCAGGTGCTCCTTGTGCTCGACGCCGAACCGCTGCTCCTCGTCGATGATGACCAGCCCCAACGACTTGAACCGGGCGGACGCCTGGAGCAGCCGGTGCGTGCCGATGACGATGTCGACGGTGCCGTCGGCGACCATCTCCAGCGTCCGCTCGCTCTCCTTCGGCGTCTGGAACCGGGACAGCTGGCGGATCGATACCGGGAACTGGCTCATCCGCTCGGCGAACGTGTTGTAGTGCTGCTGCACCAGCAGCGTGGTGGGCACCAGCACGGCCACCTGCTTGCCGTCCTGCACCGCCTTGAACGCCGCCCGTACCGCGATCTCGGTCTTGCCGTAGCCGACGTCGCCGCAGATCAGCCGGTCCATCGGGACGGTCTGCTCCATGTCCCGCTTGACCTCCTCGATGGCGGCCATCTGGTCGGGTGTCTCCTGCCAGGGGAACGCGTCCTCCAACTCGCGCTGCCACGGGGTGTCGGGGGCGAAGTTGTGCCCCTTGGACGCCTTGCGCGCGGCGTAGAGCTGGATGAGCTGGGCGGCGATCTCGCGTACCGCCTTGCGCGCCCGCGCCTTGGACTTCTGCCAGTCCGAGCCGCCCATCTTGTGCAGCGTGGGCTGCTCGCCGCCGACGTAGCGGGACAGCTGGTCGAGCTGGTCGGTGGGGACGAACAGCCGGTCAGCGGGCTGGCCGCGCTTGCTCGGCGCGTACTCGATGACCAGGTATTCCCGGCTGGCGCCGTTGACGGTGCGCTGCACCAGCTCGACGTAGCGGCCGATGCCGTGCTGCTCGTGCACCACGAAGTCGCCGGCCTTGAGCTCCAGCGGGTCGATGGTGTTGCGCCGCCGGCTGGGCATCTTGCGCATGTCGCGGGTGGAGGTGCCCCGGCCACCGGTGACGTCGTCGCCGGTCAGCAGCACGAACTTCGACGCCTCGTCGACGAAACCGGCGGTCAGGCAGCCGCACGACACGAGCACCTCGCCGGGGGCGGGCGCGGTGGGCACCTCCTCGGTCAGCCGGGCGCCCAGACCGGCGTCCCGCAGCACCTCGACGGCCCGCTGGGCGGGGCCGTGGCCCTCGAAGACCAACGCGATCGACCAGCCCTCACCGGCCCAGCGCTTCAGGTCGTCGACCACCCGGGCGGTCTCGCCGTGATAGAGCGGGGCCGGCTGCGCGGCCAGGCTCACCGCGATGGCGTCGTCGGGGGTGACGTCGACCTCGGTCGGCTCGTCCTCCCAGGGCTGCGGGGCCGACGGCGTCTGCGCCTCGACCAGCCCGAACGGCGCGAGCGTCCACCAGGGTTGGCCCAGGGCGCGGGCCGCCGCGCGTACCTCGGCCAACGTCTTGAAGGCGGCGGCGCCGAGGTCCACCGGGGCCTGGCCGCCGACGGCGGCCGCGGCCCAACTGGCCTGGAGGAACTCGTCGGAGGTACGCACCAGGTCGTGCGCCCGGGTGCGGATGCGCTCCGGGTCGCAGAGCAGGACGTGGGCGCCGGCCGGCATGCAGTCCACGAGCAGCTCCAGCGCGTCCGCGCCGATCAGCGCCGGGGCGAGTGACTCCATGCCCTCGACCGGGATGCCCTCGGCCAGCTTGTCGAGGATCTCGGCCAGTTCCGGGTGCTCGACGGCGAGCGCGGCGGCCCGTTCCCGCACCGCGGGGGTCAGCAGCAGTTCCCGGCACGGCGGCGCCCAGAGGTGCGCGACGCCCTCGATGGTGCGCTGGTCGGCCACGGCGAAGGTGCGGATCTCCTCCACCTCGTCGCCCCAGAACTCGACCCGGGACGGGTGCTCGTCGGTGGGCGGGAAGACGTCCAGGATGCCGCCGCGTACGGCGAACTCGCCGCGCTTGGTGACCAGGTCGACCCGCGCGTACGCCATGTCGGTGAGCCGGCGGGCCACCTCTTCCAGGTCGGCCTCCTCACCGGCGGCGAGCTGCACCGGCTCCAGATCGCCCAGGCCCTTGAGCTGCGGTTGGAGCAGCGACCGCACCGGGGCGACCACCACCCGCAGCGGCCCGGTGCGCCCGTGCGCGTCGGCCGAGGCGGGGTGGGCCAGGCGACGCAGCACGGCCAGCCGCCGCCCGACGGTGTCGGAGCGGGGTGAGAGCCGCTCGTGCGGCAGCGTCTCCCAGGACGGGAAGACCGCGACCTGCTCGGGCGGCAGCAGGCTACCCAGCGCGGAGGCCAGGTCGTCGGCCTCCCGGGTGGTGGCGGTGACCGCGAGCACCGGTCGACCCGCGCCGCCGGCCGGCTCGTCGGCGGCCACGGCGGCCACGGCGAACGGGCGCAGCGCGGCGGGGGCGGTCAGATCGAGGCCGTCGACCTGGGCCGCACCCGAGCGCGCCAGGTCACGGGCCCGGCTCAGACCGGGGTCGGCGAGGGCGGCGGCGAACAGACCGGCGAGCGTGCTCATGATCACTTCCAGACAGGCCGATTACCCCACGTCCAGCCGGACGGGGGGTTGTCCCCGTCAGCCTATCTCCACCCGCCGACGACCTCCCGCCGCTCACCCACACCCGTCAGCTGACCTCCCGGGAGAACCGGCGCACCGCCCACCCGGCGCCCACCGTGCCCACCGCGCCGACGATCAGCAACGCCCGGAGCACCCCGGAGTCGACCAGCCGGCCGGCGAACAGGGCCCGGGCCGCCTCCACCGCGTAGTACACCGGATTGAACTTGGCGAGCCACTGCAACCAGTCGGGCGCGAAGGCGATCGGGATGAGAATGCCGGAGAGCAGCATCAACGGGACGTTGGCGACATTCGCCAGCGACGCGAGCGTGGTCTCCGACTCCACCACCAGCGCGGCGGCGTACGACAGCGACGTGGCCACGAAGGCGACCATGGCCATCAGCAGCATGGTCAGCGCGAGCGGCACCACCCGCAGGGGCAGGCCGAACGGGATCGCCACGATCACCAGGATCACCGCCTGGGCCAGCAGCATGACGATGTCCCGGCCGCACCGGCCGAGCAGCAGCGCGGTCCGGCTCACCGGCGTGACACGCATCCGTTCGATGAGCCCGCTCCGCACCTCACTGACCAGGCCGATCCCGGCGAAGAGCGTGCCGAAGACGGCCACCTCGATGAAGATGCCGGGCAGGAACATCGCGTACGACTCGTCCTCGGACATCCGTAGCGACCGCTCCCAGAGCGGCCCGAACAATATGACGAAGTACAGCGGCTGGGCCAGTCCGATGATGCCCCACAGTCGCTGGCGACGGCTGATCAGCAGCGACTGCTGCATGATGATCCAGGTGTCTCGGGCGAGTCTCACTGCTGGTCCCTTCAGTCCGACTCATCAGGGGTGTCGCGCAGCGAACGTCCGGTGCGCGCGAGGAAGACGTCGTCGAGGCTGGGTCGGTGCACCTCGATGCTCGTGAGTTCGATGCCGGCCTCGTAGAGGGCCTTCAACAGTTGCGGGGCGGTCTGCGAGCCGTGGCTCACCACCAGCCGCAACGAATCGCCGTGGACCTCGCTCTCCCGCACCCCGGGCACCGCGCCCAGCAACTCGCGCGCCTTCTCGACGTCGCGGGCCACGCCGACCGTGACAAGGTCACCGCCGAGGTCGTCCTTCAGTTGGGCGGGCGAACCCAGCGCGACCACCTGGCCGTAGTCGACGATGGCGATGCGGTCGCAGAGCGCGTCGGCCTCCTCCAGGTAGTGCGTGGTGAGGAAGACCGTGGTGCCCTCGTCCCGCAGCCGACGCACCTCCTGCCAGAGGTGGGTGCGGCTCTGCGGGTCCAGCCCGGTGGTCGGCTCGTCGAGGAACACCACCGCGGGCGAGTGCACGATGCCCAACGCGATGTCCACCCGACGCCGCTGGCCACCGGAGTAGGTGCGACAGAGCCGATCGGCGAAGCTGCCCATGTTGAACGCCTCGATGGCCTGCACGGCGCGGGCGGTCGCCTCCGCCTTCGACAGCCGGTAGAGACGTCCCTGGAGGACGAGTTCCTCCCGCGCGGTCAGGCTGTTCCACGTCCACTGGCCCTGCGCGACGTACCCGATGCGGTGGCGCACCTGCTCGGGCTGACGGACCAGGTCCTCGCCGGCGATGGTCGCGGTTCCCTCGTCCGGCTTGAGCAACGTGGTGAGCATCCGCAGCAACGTGGTCTTGCCCGCGCCGTTGGGCCCGAGCAGCCCGAAGATCTCCCCGGCCTGGACGCTCAGGTCGATACCCCGGACCGCCTCGACGGTGTCCTTGCCGACCCGGAAGCTCTTGCGCAGCCCCCTGACCTCGATCATTCCCGGTCCCCGTCCATCGCCTCGGCCAGCGAACGGGGACGCAGGTCGGTCCAGTGTCGGTCGATGTGGTCAAGGCACGCCTGGCGGGTGTCCGCGGGGTGCCGGACGACCCACCCCGCAGGCACGTCGACGAAGGACGGCCACAGCGAATGCTGCCCCTCGTCGTTCACCAGGACGCAGTACGTGCCGTCCGGATCCTCGAACGGATTGGTCACGCTTATCGTGCTCCTTCTCTGCTCACGGGCACGGCCGCAGCCGCGCCTCGAGGACCTTGCCGATGCCGGCCAGCGGTCCGGGCTGGGTCATGTCGTCGTGACCGCACGCGATGTCGTGGACCTCGATGTCGCCTGTGACGTGCGGCGCCCACGAGTGGACCGGCGCGCCCCCGGGGTGGTCCAGCGCCGCGGTGAACAGGACCGCGTCGCCCCGCAACCGCCCCGGACGGAACCGCGCGGCCAGGCGCAGGTTGTTCGCCACCACCGCGTCGAGCGCGCTCCGCACGGCGGGGCCGATCTCCAGCTCCCCCGGCACGAGCACCTCGGGCGCCGGCCCGTCCGCCGCGCCCGGTTCCACCGGGAAGGAGTCGAGCAGCGCGAGCAGGCCGACCTCGGCCCCCTCCGCCTGCAGCCGGGTCGCCATCGCGTGCGCGACCAGGCCCCCGAACGACCAGCCGAGCAGGTGGAACGGCCCGTCCGGCGCGACCTGGCGGATCCGGGCCAGGTAGTCCCCGGCCATTTCCTCGACGCTGCCCGCGAGCGGTTCGGGCGGCACCAGGCCGCGGGCCTGGAGCGCGTACACGGGACGGTCGGGGTCGAGGTGCGCGAGCAGGCCGGAGTAGCTCCACCCCAGACCGAGGACCGGATGCACGCAGAACAGCGGCGTACCGCTGCCGTGTGGGCGCAACGGCAGCAGCACGTCCAGCGCGTCGGTCCGCCCCGGACCGGCCAACCGTGCGGCCAGCGCCGCCGGGGTCGGATGCTGGAACAGGTCACGGATGGTCAGGTCGGCGGCGAAGGCGCTCCGGGCCAGGCCCAGCAGCCGGGTGGCCAGCAACGAGTGCCCGCCGAGGGCGAAGAAGTCGTCCTCGACACCGACCTCCGCACGCCCCAGCACCCGGGCGAACATGTCGCACAGCGTCCGCTCCTGCGGGGTCCGGGGCGCGGTGGCCGTGGTGGCGAACACCGGCGCCGGCAACGCGCGCCGGTCCACCTTGCCGTTCGTGGTCAGCGGCAGCGCGTCGAGGACCACCACCGTCGCGGGCACCATGTGCCGGGGCAGCCGCGCGGCGGCGGCCGTCCGGACCTCCGCGTCGGTCAACCCGCTCCCGGCCACGTACGCCGTCAGGAGTCCGTCCCGGACCACCACCACGGCCCTCGTCACGCCCGCCACGGCGGCCAGCGCCGCCTCGACCTCGGCCGGCTCGATCCGGTATCCCCGAAGCTTGATCTGGTTGTCGGTCCGGCTGAGGAACTCCAGTTGCCCGCCGCGGCCCCAGCGCACCAGGTCACCGGTGCGGTACATCCGGGCGCCGGGCGGGCCGAACGGGCAGGCCACGAACCGTTGCGCGGTGAGCCCCGGCCGGTTCAGGTAGCCCCGGGCCAGCCCGTCACCGGCGATGTAGAGCTCGCCGGCCACGCCGGCCGGCACCTGACGCAGCCGCGCGTCCAGCACGAACACCCGGGTGTTCGCCACCGGCCGGCCGATCGGCGGGGTGGCGGTCGCCCCGACCGTCGGGTCGGCCAGCTGCGCGGCGGTCGACCACACGGTGGTCTCGGTGGGGCCGTAGAGGTTGGTCACCGGACCGCCGACCCGCAGCAGGTCGGCCGCGAGCCCCGGGGTCAGCGCCTCCGCACCGACGTACCGGCGCAGCCGGCGGACCGTCTCCGGGGCGGCGGTCAGCAGTGACTGCCACAGCGACGGGGTCGCCTGGAGCAGCGTCGCCCCGGACTCATCCGCGAGCCGGGCGAGCCGGAACGGGTCCTGGTCGGTGGCGAGCACCACCGCGGCCCCGCAGGCCAGCGGGGCGTACAGCTCGGGCACGGCCATGTCGAAGGCGACTGTGGTGCTGGCCAGCAGCCGGTCCGTGGCGGTGAGCCCGAACTCCCGGCCCATCACGGCGACCAGGTTGGCCAACGCCGCGTGCGTGACCACCACGCCCTTCGCCGGCCCGGTGGACGCGGAGGTGTAGACGACGTAGGCGGCGTCGAGTGGGGTGCCCAGCGGCTCCGGTGCGTGACGCGGCGCCCGATCCACGTCGGCCGCCGCCCCCGGGTCGTCCAGCAGCAGGCGGGCCGCCCCACCGTCGGCCGGCAGGCGGGCGGCGGTGGGCGAGTCGGTCAGCAGCAGCACCGCCGCCGCGTCGTCGAGCACGTAGCGGATGCGGTCCGCCGGGTGGTCGGGGTCCAGCGGCAGGTAGGCGGCCCCGCTCTTGAGCACCGCGAGCAGCGCCACCACCAGGTCGACGCCCCGCGGCAGGCCGACCGCGACGACCGACTCCGGCCCGACACCGCGCGCCCGCAGAAGGTGGGCGAGTTGGTTCGTCCGCGCATCCAGTTCGCCGTAGGTCACGGTGCGCCCGCCCACCAGCAGGGCCGGGGCGTGCGGCGCCACGGTGGCCCGGGCGCTGAACCAGTCGCTGATCCGCCCGGCCGCGACAGGCGTCCGGGTCCGGTTGTGGCGGTCGAGGTCGGCGTACTCGTCGGGGTCGAGCAGTTCCAGGTCGCCGATCGGGCGGTCCGGGTCGTCCGTGGCGGCGGCGAGCAGCCGGTGCAGGCGGTCCAGGAGGCGCCGTGCGGACGACCTGTCGAACAGGTCCGCCGAGTAGCCCAGGTGGCAGTCGACGCCCTCGGGCCGGCCGTCCTCACCGCGGCGCTGCACGCATTCGAGGAAGAGGTCGAACTGCGCGTTCGCCGGGTCGACCGGGATGTCACCGGCACCGTCCCCAGTGCCGGTGACCACCCGGTCCAGCAGCGACACAACCACCTGGAACAGCGGATGCCGGGTCGCCACCCGCGGCGGGTTCAGTTCTTCCACGAGCCGTTCGAACGGCACGTCGGCGTGGCCGTAGGCGGCCAGGTCGACGGCCCGCACCCGCTCCAGCAGGGCGCGCAGGCTCGGGTCGCCGGAGGTGTCCGTGCGCAGCACCAGGAAGTTGATGAAGCAGCCGACCAGGTCGTCGAGCACGTCGTCGTCGCGGCCGGCGACCGGCGTGCCGAGCGGGATGTCGGTGCCCGCGCCGAGTCGGTTCAGCAGCGCCGCCAGGCCGGCCTGCAACACCATGAACAGGGTCGTGCCGGTGCCCCGGGCCACCGTCAGCAGGCGCTCGTGCAGGCGGGCGTCGAGGGTGACGCTCACCGTTCCGCCAGCCCCGGTCGGCAGGGCCGGACGAGGGCGGTCGACGGGCAGCGCCAGTTCGTCCGGCAGGTCCGCGAGCGCGGCCCGCCAGTGGTCGAGCTGCCCGGCGTCGGCCTGGGCGCGCCCGGTCTGCCACAGCGCGTAGTCGGCGTACTGGACCGGCAGCGGCCGCCAGTCGGGGGCGGCACCGCCGAGCCGGGCCGCGTAGGCGTGCCGGAGGTCCCGGGACAGCACGTCCATCGACCAGCCGTCGGCGGCGATGTGATGCACGACCAGCAGGAGCAGTGGGCCGCCGGTGCCGCCGACCACCAGGTACGCGTGCAGCGGAGGCGCCTGGGCCAGGTCGAACGGGCGTGCCGTCAGCTCGGTGAGTACGGCGGCCGGCGGCGCGTCGCCGACGTCCACCATGGACACGTGCGGGACCGCCTGTTCCGGGTCGAGGATCCGCTGGTGCGGCACGCCGTCCGTGACCGCGTAGACCGTCCGCAGGATCTCGTGCCGGGTGACCAGGTCGGCAAGCGCATCGGTGAGCGCCGCCCCGTCCACCTCGGGCAGCCGGATCGCCAGCGGCAGCGCGGCGGCGCCGTCCGGGCCGTGCAGCTGTTCCAGGAACCAGAACCGGCGCTGCCCGAAGGACAGCGGTATCCGTTGCGGGCGGGACGACGGGGCGGGCGGCCGGCGGTGCGGGACCACGGAGCCCTGACGCAACCGGCGGTCCAGCCCTTCCGGGGTGGGGTGGGCGAAGAGTTCCCGGGGCCCCACCTCGACGCCCAGTACGGCGCGGACCAGCGTCGTCAGCCGGGTGGCGAGCAGCGAGTGGCCGCCGAGGGCGAAGAAGTCGTCGTCCGGGGCGACCTCGGCCAGGTCCAGGACCTCCGCGAAGAGCCCGCAGAGCACCGCCTCACCCGGCGTACGCGGCGACCGGCCGCTGCCCCCGCCGACGGGAGCCAGGTCGGGCAGCGCGCGCCTGTCGACCTTTCCGTTGGGTGACAGCGGCAGTGCCGCCAGCGCCACGACCGCGGCGGGCACCATGTAGCGCGGCAACAGGTCGCCGAGTCCACGCCGGACAGCGGCCGGGTCCACCTCGCCTGTGACGTACGCGACGATCCGCTCGTCGCGTACCACCGCGACCGCCTGGTCGACGCCGGGCTGCCGGCGCAGCGCCGCCTCGATCTCGCCGAGTTCGATCCGCTGCCCGTGGATCTTCACCTGCCCATCGGCCCGGCCGAGGAACTCCAGCTGGCCGTCGGGGCTCCAGCGGGCGAGGTCGCCGGTCCGGTACATCCGTTCTCCCGGCGGGCCGAACGGGCAGGCGACGAAGCGTTGCGCGGTGAGCTGGGGCCGGCGCAGGTAGCCGTTCGCCACGCCGGCTCCTGCCACGTACAGCTCCCCCACCACGCCGACAGGTGTCGGCCGCAGGCCGGCGTCCAGCAGGTAGACCCGGGTGTCGGGGATCGGCCGGCCGATCGGGGCGAGCGCGGCGTCCAGGTCGGCTCGGCAGTCCCACAGCGAGACGGTGTCGGCGGCCTCCGTCGGGCCGTACGTGTTGACCATCCGCCGACCCGGCGCCCACGTCCGCACCAGCGCGGCCGGGCAGGCCTCCCCGCCCACCACGAGCGTCCGCACCGACGCCATGGCACCGGCCGGCACGGTGGCCAGCACGGCGGGCGAGAGCTGCACGTGGGTGACCCGCTGTTCGTCCACCCAGGCGGCCAGGGCCGGGCCGACCAGCACGGTGTCGGGTGGCGGCAGGACCAGGGTGGCCCCGGACAGCAGCGCGGTGCAGACCTCGGAGATGGCCGCGTCGAAGCTGAAGGCGGCGAGCTGGGACACCCGCGCCTCGGCGGTCACCCCGAACCGGTCGATCTGGTTGGCGGCCATGTTGGCCAGCCCACCGCGGGTGACCATGACCGCCTTCGGCTGCCCGGTGGAGCCGGAGGTGTAGAGGACACAGGCGAGTTCGGCGGGGTGGGCCGACCGGGGCGGGAGCGGGTGCTGTGCCCCGTCGGGCGGCGGGAGCTGGTCGAGTCGCAGCCGGGGCGGTCCACCCGCCGGCAGCCGATCGGCGGCGGCACCGTCGGTGATCAGCAGGGCGGGCGCGGCGTCGGCCAGCATGAAGGCGATCCGCTCGGCCGGGTAGTCGATGTCGACGGGCAGGAAGGCCGCGCCGGTCCTGGCGACGGCGACCAGGGCCGCGACGAGGTCGGGTCCACGGGTGGCAGCCACCGCCACGACGGCACCCGGGCCGGCGGGGACGCGTGCGGCGATCTGGTCGGCGCGGGCGGACAACTGGGCGTACGTGAGCGTGCCGCCGGCCGCCTCCACCGCCGGGTGGTGCGGGCGGCGGCGCACCTGGACCGCGAACGCCTCGGCCAGGTGCCGGTGCGGCGCTCCGCCCGGCGGGCCCTGCCAGGCGCGCAGCACCTGTTCCCGCTCGGCGTCGGTGAGCAGGTCCACGCCGCCCACCGGCTGCGTCGGGGGGGGGGCGGGGGGGGGGGCGGTCCGCCGCCCCCCGCGGCGCGCGC